>NZ_JBQFSA010000009.1:0-243726 GCF_056537745.1 Ruegeria sp. C12 | reverse complement strand
ACTGCCGCGCCAATGGTACTTGGGCTTAAGCCCCGGGAGAGTAGGTCACCGCCAAACCTAGTAAAAGCCCATATCTCTCTTACGATCGAAACAAATCTGACTCTGACGCGGGATGGAGCAGCCCGGTAGCTCGTCAGGCTCATAACCTGAAGGTCGCAGGTTCAAATCCTGCTCCCGCAACCAGTGTCAGAAAACCCCAACCCAGCCCGTTCAGACTACTATTGATCCACTGGATCAATTGCTTAACGTCTTCACCTCGTCGTTATCAGGGCTTTCGCGGCCCCACTGCAGCCACGGTCCCTTCAAACCATGACCTGATAGTCAAAGGTGCAATTCCTACGCCCGAAACCATTACAGTCGAACGCAGTGTCAGACGAGCCGCTTCAGAGCGCACAGGTTGAACCTGTTCCTCCCGGAATAGTCTTTCCGTACGCCGTTCACCTCTGGCAATACTTTGAAGCCGCGCCTAACCAGTCGACGGGTAAGTTACACTAGAATTCGGGGTTTAAAGCGCTTGCGCGATCGACATAAATGGTGCCGTGTAATGCAACTTGCGCACAGCCCCCAAGAACCGCCAATCACTTGGGATCATATAAATAGCCAATTCCCCTAACGGTCCTGATGATTTCAGGCTTTTCGGGGTTGGTCTCCAGCTTGCGGCGTAATCTTGAGATTCTGATGTCGATGCTGCGGTCGAAAGGGTCCCAGGTGCGGTCATGGGCCTGTTCCAGTAGCTGATCCCGGTTCAAGACACGCCCTTTGTTTTCCGCAAAGACCTTGAGTAGACTGTACTCCATCGCCGTGAGCTGAACCTCGGTCCCGTCCGAGGAAAGAAGCTTTGCTGCCTCTTTATCCAAAGTGTAATCGCCAAAAAGCGCGTAGTCTTCACCGGGTTTTACAGAAGGCGCGCTGTCATTCATCGAACCGCGACGCAGGATGGCCTTGATCCGGGCTTCCAGTTCACGCAGGTCAACGGGTTTGCCCAGATAGTCGTCGGCCCCCATTTCAAGGCCGATGATGCGATCCACCACGTCGCCTGCTGCGGTCAGCATGATCACCGGAGTTGTATTCTCGGGGCGAAGGGACCTCAGGATCGAAAGGCCGTCTTCTTTCGGCATATTGATGTCCATGATCATGACGTCCACGGGTTCAGCGGCAGCAATTGCCCGAAGCTCTTCGCCTCCGGATGCCGCCGACACCTGGTAGCCGCGTTTGCTGAGGTATTCCTGCAGCATTTCGCGCACGTCGATTTCATCATCGCAAACCAGGATATGGGTTTTTTGATTATCCATCTGCTTTGTCCTTCCGGTCGGCAATCAGCTTCCCGACAAGTGTTCTGAGCTCAGTCGGCGAGACCGGTTTTTCCAGATAGGGCAGGCCGGAGTCCTGCAACAACCCCAAGGAGCTTTCGCCCATCGTGTCGCCGGTGATATATGCGGTTCTGGGCAGCATGTCGGGGAAGCGGGACACCAGCGCCTCGTATATCTTACGGCCATCTACGTCAGGCATGTTCAGATCGCTCAGGAAAACGTCATAAGCGGCGGATTGCAGGCGGTTCAGCGCCTCTTCGCCAGATGAGACGAAATCGACGTGAAAGCCTTCTCTCCTGAGAATTTCAGCATTCAACTCGCCCACCTCGACCTCGTCATCCACCACCAACACGCGGTGTTGAGCCACGGTCGGGACTGGGTCGTGCGGTTCATCAGCCTCATCTGTGTTGGACACCGCAACAGGCAGCGTGATCCGAAAACAGGTGCCCGACAGGACAGTTTGATCAAGCCTGATCTGCCCGCCATGAGACAGCACGATCCGGTGGCAAAAGGCCAACCCGATCCCGGTTCCGTCGCCAACCTCTTTTGTTGTGAAGAAGGGCTCAAAAATGCGGGGGCGGATGGATTTGGGAATTCCGGGGCCGTTGTCTTCGACCGTCACCTCGACCATTCCTGCGCCGGGATTGGCCGCCGCCGACAGGGTGATCCGGTCGCCAACACCGCTGGAAGTCATGGCCTGTTCTGCATTGAATATCAGGTTCAGGATGACCTGCGTCAGTTGATCGGCGTCCCCGGCAATCGGCGGCAAATCGGCGGGCAGGTTGCGTGTGATGCTGATCTCGCCCGAGGTGCTGCCATAGCCCGCAACATCTGCGGCGGTTTCGATCATACCGGGTACATCGACCTGTTCGATCTTGCTGGGCTGCTGGCGTGCCATCGCTAGAAAAGTCTTCACGATCTTGGCGCAGCGTTCCGCGGCACTGCCGATTTTTTCGATCCGGGCGGTCAGGTCGGGGTCCGTAATCTCTTCTTTCAGCATCAGCGAGTGGCCCACAACAACTGACAGCGGGTTGTTCAGTTCATGCGCGACGCCTGCCAGCAGCTCACCCAAAGCGGACATCTTTTCGTTCTGGAACAGCAGCTCTCGCTGTTTTTCAAGTTCTGCTTCGATTGCCAGTTCGTCCGTCAGATCGCGGGTATTGGAAACGATGACTTCTTCGCCGTTAAATTCAATAAGGCGCGAAGAATCCGCGCCCCAGAACCTGCGCCCCTTTGCATCCACAAATTCCATGCGCCGGTCTTTCAGCGCACCTGCTTGTCGAAGGTCCTTTAAATAGCGATCCCGTTCTTCGGGGTCTGCGTAGTAGGATTTGGAACTTTTGTTGTCACCAAACAGCGCCTTGATTTCCGGCGTGGCAAATAGAACCTCGCCAGTGTCGGCATGCGTCATGTTGATAGCGGCCGGATATGCCTCCATCACCTGCCGGATCAGGGCGTCGGCTTCTTTCTGAACAGTCAGATCGATGATGCTGGTGACGATGACCTCTTCGCCCTTGTAGTCGATCAATTGCGAAGAAATGGACGCCGGAAAAGTCTTACCCTGCGCGTTCACCAGATCAAGCTTGTAATCTTCGACCTGACCGTCAGCCAACAGCAGAGTAATAAAATCCGCGCGTTCTTCGGGGTTCAGATAGTGCTCTCGCGCAGATCTGGACGGCCCGAACATCTGCAGGGCCGCCGGCGTGCGATACAGGATCTGTCCGTCGCCAATCCGGGCCATTGTCACCACTGCCGAACTGGCGTCCAGAACCTGTCGGATCAGAAGATCGCCGTCGCGTTCTTCCACCTCGGCCTGTTTGCGGTCGGTAATGTCCTCGCGGGTGACGACAAAGCCGCCCAGCTTGGTGGGATGGACCGAGACCAGATAGGTGCGCCCGTCCGTTTCGGTCAGTTCAAAATCCTGAATGAACTCGATCCCGTTGACCAGCCTGTCTGAAACCCATTGCTGTTCGTTGCCTATGGCGTCAGCGTAGATCCCCCGGCGCGCGGTCTCGCGCATAAGGATTTCCCAATCCAGACCGGGCTCCAGCAGATCGGCAACCCCCTTGTTCATTTCGGCATAGCGCTGGTTGAACATCACAAGGCGACGGTCGTCATCATAAAGGGCGAACCCTTCCTTGAGCGATTCAATGGCGTCGCGAAGAAGGTCTCGTGCCTTCTCAATCTCTTCAAGATTGTTCGCCATGCCCATCGTCATCCTGATTTTCTAAGATACCATTGTTTCAGTGCCATTTCAAAATCGGCCTCTTGTGTTTCAATTGTTTCACAGCGCGCTCCGCCGCGCCAGCTTCAGCCCGAAAGCTGGTTGTTTTCGAACCGGATAGCCAGTTGTGTGAACCACTTCACCAAGCAACAACTGAAACACTTTGCGCCGCATTCAGAAATCACATTGAAACAATGAAAGGTCAGTTATTGCCCATCACAAACGCAATTGGGTAAGTACGATGACTATTTCATTTAACACTTCTGAACTCACCAACGCTCCTATTGTCGCGTTGCATTCTTCTGCTTCTAACGGCGGGCAATGGGGGCCGCTGGCAGCGGATCTGGACGGCCGCTTTTCGGTTCACGCCTTTGATCTGCCCGGCTATGGCCAAGCGCCCCTTACAGGTGACGCGTCCCGGACCGGTGCGGCCGTTTCCGCCATGCCGGTCATCCGCGAAATCGAAGCGATGGGTCGCCCTGTCCATCTGGTTGGGCATTCCAACGGTGGCGGTATCGCGATCAAGATCGCGCTGATGCGCCCGGATCTGGTGAAAAGCCTTACGGTTTACGAACCCGCCGCCTTTCATTTCCTCAAGCATGGGACTGAAGACAGCAAGGACCTGTTTCGGCAAATTCAACTGGTTGCGGCCATGGTGACGGCGTCGGCAGCAGACGGCAATCCCGCTGCGGGTATGCGTCATTTCCTGGACTTCTGGAATCAAAAGGGGTTCTGGGATGCGCTTCCAGCGCCTGCGCAAGATCGGTTCAGCGGGATGATCGCGTCCATCATGACCGACTTTGCCAATGGGTTTGCCGAGACCTGGACATTGAAGGATTTGGCCGGGATCGAAGTTCCGACGCTTGTCATGACCGGTCTGGAATCTCCGGAAATCGCTCAGCACACGTCGGTTGCGATCGCCAAGGCCCTGCCCAACGCACGGATCGCGCTGCTGCCAGAGCTGGGCCATATGGCACCGGTCTTCCAGCCCGACTGGGTCAACCCAAGAATTCTTGAGCACGTGGCCAGTGCGGAACGGCCCGTCATGAATATCAGCTGGCCGGATCGGAAAGCTGCTTAACCCGCATGTGACGATGCGAATTTTTCAAAACCCGCTGGTGTCAGGCCAGCATACCATCAAAAGGAACAAAATCATGGGTATTCAAACAGCTATCGCCTCTACAACAGACTTTACGGCAATCAAGGCCAAGCAAAACGTTGCCTGGGGATCTGGAGATTACAGCAAGGTTGGCGTCACCCTTCAAATCACCGGCGAAGAGCTTGCCGAGGCCATGGACATGACCCCAAGCGCCAAGGTGCTGGATGTCGCGGCCGGGAATGGCAATGCCACTCTGGCCTTTGCGCGGCGCTTTTGCGACGTGACCTCGACCGACTATGTCGAGGCGCTGTTGGAGGCCAGCAGCCAACGCGCAAAGGCAGAGGGCCTGTTCGTGACCTACAAGGTGGCGGATGCGGAAAACCTGCCCTTTGCGGATCAGTCGTTCGACGCGGTTGTGTCCACCTTCGGGGTGATGTTCACGCCCAATCAACAGCAATCCGCGGCCGAACTTCAGCGCGTGGTCAAACCCGGCGGCAAGATCGGCATGGCGAACTGGACACCCGAAAGCTTTATCGGCCAACTGTTCAAGACCATCGGCAAGCATGTGCCGCCGCCCGCTGGTGTGAACTCCCCCGCGATGTGGGGCAAACAGGACTGGGTCGAGGACACCTTTGGAGACAAGTGCGAGGTTATTTCCTTCCGGCGCAAGAACTTTATGTTCCGCTACCGCTCGGCCGAGCATTTCCTGGAATACTTCCGGACGTTCTATGGCCCCATGCAAAAGGCCTTTGATGCGCTGGACGAAACGGGGCAGGCGGCATTGCAGGCCGACCTTATGGCGCTGATCGAAAAGTTCGACATCTCGACCAACGGTTCCCTGTGCATCTCGTCCGAATATGCCGAAGTCATCGCCCAGCATCGCTGACGGTGTGACATGGAAACTCAACGCTCTTGCGGTTTTGCACCCGAGGGCGTTGAGACTTGGCGACCAAGGCATCTGGGTCGCGTTTCTTTATCAGTTTGTCAAAAGGGGTTTCGAAATGGCTGAACGCACACTTTACGAGAAATACGGCGGGTTCTCGAAGATCAGCAAGATCGTGATCTCATTCTACGACACGCTTTTGGACAATGATGAGGTTGGCCCCTTCTTCGATCATGTGGACATGACCAAGATGGTCGATCACCAGACCAAGTTCATTGCCTCGCTGCTAGGCGGTCCGGCTTCTTACACAGACAACCAGTTGCGCCAGCTGCATTCTCACCTTGAAATCACGAATGCGCATTTCGATGAACTGGAAACGGTGTTGCAAGACGCTTTGCAAAAACACAACGTGGCTACAGAAGATATTGCGGCCGTTGTCGCCGAATTCGCGAAACGGCGCCCTCTGATTGTAGGTAAGCCATGACTATTGCAGCCATAAACGAACAACTGCTTCGCGCCATTGGCGTGGGCGTTGCCCTGCTCGACCGCCAGACACTGCAGTTCGGTTTTCGAAACGACACGTTTGACGAATGGTTCAGCGGCGACACCCCGTCGGACCAGTTGCAACAGCTTTTTCCAGATCTTGATACCAGCGCGGTGCAGCAAAGCCTGCATGAGACTGGGCGGCATACGTCCGAGATCAGTTTCAAGAAAAAGCGCCGAACGCTGGTCATCGCGCTCGACTTCACGGTGGCGCATGATGACGTGCTAGTTCTGGTCTGCCAGAACATCACCCGCATTAAAGAGCTGGAATCCATGATCGATTCCTATTCGATGATGGTCGAGCGCAACACGCGCGAGTTGAAGCGCGAAAAAGAGCAGGTCGAAAAGCTGCTGCTCAACCTGATGCCACGGTCGGTTTACGAAGAATACAAAACCTTCGGCGTCGTCACGCCGCAGCTATACGATCCGGTATCCGTCCTGATGCTGGATTTCGTCGGGTTCACTGAAATGGTCGCCGCGCAAGAACCCAGCGTTACCGTTACGGAACTGAACGATATCTACAGCGCCTTTGATCGCATTGGTGAGCAATTTGGTTGTGAGCGCATCAAGACAATCGGGGATGCTTATATTACCGTGGCGGGCCTGCCTGATCCGACGCCGGATCATGCCAAGGCGATTGCCAACACGGCCATTCGGTTTGTGCGCTACCTGAACCGCCGCAACCTCAGCCATCCGCATCAGTGGCGGTGCCGCATCGGGTTGGCGTCAGGGTCTGTCGTTGGGTCCGTGGTGGGTATTCAGAAATATGTCTACGACATCTTCGGCCCCGCCGTTAATCTGGCTTCACGGCTTCAGGAATTCTCGGATCCGATGCAGATCACGGTTCAGGATGAGGTCGCGGATATTCTCAAAGATCAATTCGACCTCGAGCCAATGGGGTCCAAGGCAATCCGTGGATTTGATGAGCAGGAGGTCTGGCGTCTGGCCGACAAAAGCTGATGTCACAGCATCTGGCAAAACCCCAAAATCAGACCAACGCATACTGGGGCGAGATCGCTCTTGACGCCCACTTGACCTTCACATAGGAAAGCCAAACCGTGAGCGGGTATAGCTTAATGGTAAAGCCCCTGCCTTCCAAGCAATGATGATCAGTTTCACTGAGTATCGTGTAGTTGCTATATCTTTCATTTAG
Organism: Ruegeria sp. C12; assembly: GCF_056537745.1. NCBI lineage: Bacteria > Pseudomonadati > Pseudomonadota > Alphaproteobacteria > Rhodobacterales > Roseobacteraceae > Ruegeria > Ruegeria sp. C12. The sequence goes on along the minus strand of NZ_JBQFSA010000009.1, from coordinate 236,514 downwards.
TTCAATAATATGTTGCACCACGTATCATGTGGCAGCAGCTGCTATCATACCGTTTCCGACAAAAAGCCGATAAAATGCCAAAGCTCACAGAGACATTCGCACGCAAGGTTCCGCAGACAAAACAGGGCACCGCTAAGCACTGGGATGGCGAGATAAAGGGGCTTGTGCTCTTCGTCGGGAAACAGTCAAAGACCTGGTACTTCCAGAAAGACGTTGGAGGCCAAACGCGGCGTGTTTTGATCGGGCGCTACCCGATGATTTCCGCAGATACTGCTCGACAAACTGCACTGGGATATGCGCTTGACTGGGGCAGGGGAGCGGGCAAGCGTATACAGATCGGAGCGCCGACGCTTGAGACAGCCATGGAAACCTATTTGGCACGTCCCAAACTTCGGTCTGAGGCTCACCGATCCGGGGTGCGTCAGCAGTTCGAGCTACATTTGAAAGATTGGCTGCGACTGCCGCTGGATGAGATAACCAAGTCGATGGTGGTTGAGCGTCACAGATCCATGGCAGCAACGCCATCTTCGGCAAATCATACGCTGAAATACTTTCGGACGGTCTGGAACCATGCACGGCGCATCCATGATCTGCCGGAAAGCCCAACGATGGCTATTGAGTGGTTTGAAGAAAAGCCAGAGGGCGCGATCATCGAGGACCTAAGTATCTGGCGCCAATCAGTGGACGATCTGTACAACCCCATCCACAAGATCTTTTACGAGCTGCTTTTGTTCACAGGCTTTCGCAAAACCGAGGCACTGACGCTCGAATGGAACCATATCCATGAAGATCACATCCATTTGCCGATGACAAAGAATGGTCGCAGCTTTGATCTTCCCATTTCACAGGTGCATCACGAGATACTGGCCCCTGTGCGCGGTCTGCATAGGCAATGGGTGTTTCCGTCACCCAAATCCCCCACAGGCCATCTGAAAGGGCCTGAACGTATGCAATGGTCCAGCCATGCCCATCGTCGGACCTTTGCAACGGTCGCAATGGAGGCAGGGATACTCGAAGAGATAGTTGGCCGTTTGCTGAACCACACTCCGCTTTCGATCACCGGACAACGCTACGTGAAACCGTCCCTCGATGCGCTTAGACCGGCGATGGACACAGTGTGCGACGAACTCAGCGCTCGTATTGAGCGGAAGCGGACAGCTATTTGATTGATGGCCAAACAGGAGGTCGCTTCGGTGTCAAAGGACAAAAAGATCTACCCATGGAAACCATTGAGAGCGGACCTTCAAGGGCAACCACGCCGCAAACGAGGCCCCTATGATAAGATCTTGTGGGACTATTCAGCCTGCGCGTTGGGTGAGCCGAAGATCGATCTTGCGGTCTTTCGGAACGTTACACACAGGATCTGTCCGAATGGGCGTTTAGCACCGACGTTGAATGGCCAGAGCTTGCAGTGGCACAGCGGGCTTAGCTCTCTGTGTCGTCCAGAGATTGAAGGCCAAGTTGGGGCTGCAGCAAAGCTACACCAGGAGCACACTCAGCGGCTGTTTCTCAAATGGCGCGAGAGGGACGATCGTCACGAAGGCCGTTACGACTCGCCTCCGGAACCTGAAAGCAGACGGCCAGCGCGTCGCGGTGCGCATTTGTGCCCGGGGCTGCCTATCCCAGATCGGGAGTTCTTGAGTGAGGCCTATCTGTCGCAAGTCTTGCGACCTTATGCGAGAGCAGAGTACGAATGTCGCCAGATCTTTTGGCGGCATTTGCAAGAAGGGCACAAGCGAGGACACTGGATTGGGTTCATGCCAACAGATACAGGCATTTATGTTCCCATGATGCCAGGTACGGGTTTTGGCACAAGCGGCCACTATGAAATCGACAGGGCGACCTATCTTCACGGCTTTGGAATAGCAGAAAGTGAGTTAGGGTTAGAGAGCTACCCACACTCCGATCCATATCCAGGGCAGAGCACCTGGATGTTTGTTGGTGCAGAGCAGTTGGCAGATTACATGCTGGTTGCTGAATCCAATTCGACTGAACAGGAGGAAACGGCCAATCGCGTTGAAACAAGCGAAGAGCGTCCGGTCAAGGTGCGGCCGCGCGGGCGTCCAAAAGGAACTGGTTTTGAGAAATTAGATGCACCTTTTGTTGAAGAAGGAGCTCAGATGCTTCGCGATGGGGTGGTAAACAGTGCTAGAGCGGCGGCGAGAGAGCTAGTTGCCATTCACCGCGACAAGACTCCCAATCATGGGAGTGACGCTGCTATCAAAAGGCTTGCGAGAAAAATAAGGCGGGCATTAGATGAATAAATCATTGATTTATAATCAAAAATAATTATCCTCGATTTCTTATCACTTTTGCTGATTTATACGGACACGACATTCGAGTTCGGTCTTGCGACACTGCACGCAGTATCAGCGTAGCAGGAGAAACGAGATGGCGACGAGCGAAACTGAAAGAGATCGGCTGTTGACGCGAGTCGAGGTTGAAGAGCGTTTTGGGATATCTAAACGATTTTTGGAGCTGAGTGCGCTTCGGGGTAGTGGCCCACGTTTTGTGCGTGTTGGTCGCCTGGTTCGCTATAGGCTGGCAGACATCCATGCCTGGATCGAAGAAAACACGGTGTAGATTAGTGCAAATGGAAAAGCCTCAGAACACCGCCGCGTTCGGCAAGTTGCGGTTCATCTGGAAACGGCAGGTCAACGAAGATAGCAACCTGTCACGTGGTGCCAAGCAAATGGCTAGCTGTTTGTGTGATAGCTTTGTGAACAAGGAAACCGGGCGCTGTTGGCCGAAAAATGCGACACTGGCAAAGCGTTTGGGCGTCGATAAGAGAACAGTGCAGCGATACGTCAAGATGCTGGAACAGGCAGGATACCTTCGCCGGGTCAAAGTTCGGAATGCGCACCGGGCGCACCAGATCTGCCTGCCCGACCTAAAGGGTGACAGCAGGGGTGACAGCCTGTCGCCCCGGGAGGTGACATTGCTGTCGCTCAAGGGTGACACAGCTGTCACCCCCTATAAGAACCAAGGAAAGAACATAAAAGACAGCAGCGCGGTTGATCGGTCGATTTCATGCCTCCTGATATCCGATCTTGAGCGCGGTGCTCTGGCGAGTTGGAAGCTCTGGTTCGAAAACCACTGGCCGGGTGACGACATCGAGCTTCTGCAATTGCTGAGAAGAGCTGGGAACTACCTGTTGCCTTCGCGCTTTCCGAAAGACGAAGACACAGCTCGCTACCTCGCATTCTTCGAATGGGTCACGGCAACGAATGGTGAAGAGCTCGGCTAGGACAGGTTACACAGTGCCATCGCATTGCCGAGCTAAAACCCCGAGGGGGGGTATCAAAAGTTGCGGGCATTAAGCCAAGGGACCGGCGGGGGTAATCAGATTTTTCCGCGGGAAAGTTTTAAGGGGGGGGGCTACAGGCAACGGGCGGAAAGCAGACCTTCGCTACTCTCGCGAAATAGCCATTCGCATTCTTGGTTAGCGGCCATTCGACAGCGGTTGCATGAATTGACCTATTGGTCCGCTTGAGCACGCCAACAGAGAAAACACCAGACGGTGTCGGCCTGGCGATCTCATCAGGATGTTTGATTGCCGATTTCGCGGCTTTACAACCCGCTTCGCGATTACGGTACAACTCTGTCGCGGCCTGACCAAGAGACTTCAGTGTTTTCGATTAGTGAGTGGCAACCTATTATGGTGTTGTTAAATATGTAAAATCCCTTTGGGCGCAGGGATCCCAACTGCGCTGTGAATATTTATGCTTTCTAAATATACAAATTCTCCTCTCAATCTTCACCGCTATGTTAGCGTTATCGCTTTGAGATTGACGCTTGTTCTCACCGGTTAGCCGGCACCCAGCACAATTTGCGAAGCATTTCGCGTTGTCGGCCCAATTGGCCCGGCAGCCAAGGAACATACACTGGAGGAAATATGTCCCTGATGCAGACCATTACCCGTAGAGCCGCCTTGGTTTCTGTCGCCGCTGTCGCACTGACTGCCGGGACAGCGTATGCAGGCGATGTCAAAATTGGCTTTCTGCTGAAAACCATGCAGGAAGAGCGCTACAAACGTGACCGCGCCGCGTTTACTGCGAAAGCAGAGGAACTGGGCGCCGAAGTTATCTTTGATTCAGCGAACAATGACGAGCTGACTCAGCTGGCTAAGTTTGAAAACATGCTTGCCAAGGGCGCAGACGTCATCGTGTTGCAGCCTGTGAACACCGGTACCGCCGGAAGCATGGTCAGCATGGCAAACAGCGAAGGTGTGCGCGTCGTCGGATATGACTCGATGCTCGTGGACGGGCCGCTGGATGCGATGGTGATGCAAGACAGCTGGGCCGTGGGCCGCCTGCAAGGCGAAGCCATGGTCGAATGGCTGCAGGACAAGAACGGAGAGGTGTCCGGCAAGATCGCCTTGATTCAAGGTCAACCCGGCGACTCCAACGCGATTGCCATGAGCAGCGGTGTGTTGGAGATTGTCGAAGCGAACCCGGGGTTGGAACTGGTGACCAATCAGGCGCATGAAGGTTGGTCATCCGAGAAGGCAATGGCGACTGCGGAAAACACGCTTACTTCAAACAGCAACGGCATCGACGCATTTATCGCCAACAACAGCGGCATGGCCCGTGGTGTTATCGCGGCATTGGAAGCACAGGGTCTGGCGTCATCAGACAAAGTGTTTGTGGCCGGATCTGATGCCGACCTGGCCAATATCCAATATGTTGCGCAAGGCAAGCAAGCCGTTGAAATCTGGAAGCAGATCGATCCTTTGGCTGAAACCGCGGCAGAAGTGGCCGTTGCTCTGGCTGCTGATCCGGACACCGCGCCCGCCGATTTGGTCGAGGTGGACAAGGTTATCAACAACGGTTTCGCCGATGTGCCGACAATCGTGACTCCGATCACGCTTGTGACACAGGACAACATTGATGACACGATCATCGCTGGCGGCTTCTACTCCAAGGAAGAGGTCTACGGGAACTGATCCCAAGGACTGTTTCCTGAAGGAGGGCGTTTCGCCATTTGGCTCCCTATGCGTGTACTCCCCGCGCGCGGCTTCATGGTGCCCTCCTTCCTTAACCCCTCACGGCGAGACTGCCGGTCAGGGTGGGGAATGTCCGAAACACCTTTCTGAATGTGATGGGAAAAAGCATGTCTGAAGTCGTCCTGAAAATGCAGGGTATTATCAAGGATTTTCCCGGAGTTCGCGCCCTGAACAATGTTAATTTCGAAGCCCGCTCGGGCGAGCTTCTGGCGTTGATGGGAGAAAACGGAGCGGGCAAATCCACGTTGATGAAAGTGCTCAGCGGCGTGTGGCCGTATCCGACCTACGAAGGCGATATCTTTCTGCGCGGCGAAAGAGTCCGATTCGCGAATACGAAAGAGGCCGAGGCGGCCGGCATTGGCATCATCTATCAGGAACTCAACCTGATCCCCGGCCTTTCGGTTGCCGAGAACATCTTTCTGGATCGCCAGTTCACCGATGCCAAGGGCAGAATCAACTGGAATCAAACCTTTGCCGAGACTCAGAAATTGCTGACCGAACTGGGCATCAACGACATTCGCCCGACCGATCTGGTGCAGAATATCACCGTGGGCAAACAGCAGATGGTCGAAATTGCAAAGGCGCTGTCGCTCAAGGCAGAGATACTGGTGCTGGACGAACCTACGTCGGCACTGACGGATAAGGAGGTCAAGGATCTCTTCCGTATCATCCGCAAGCTGAAAGCCGACGGCGTCTGCATGTGCTACATCTCGCACAAGATGGAAGAGATCGAGCAGATCGCCGACCGGATTGCGGTTCTGCGCGATGGCCAGACCATCGGTGAAGTCACGCCTATCGCGGATATCACGCTTGATCAGATCATCGCCCGAATGGTCGGGCGCGACATCAAGGACATGTTCCCCAAGGTTGATTTCACTCCGGGTGAGGTGACTTTAGAGGTCAACGATCTGTCCGTCACAAACCCCGATCTGCCTGGCAGCTATCTGGTCAAGAACGCCAGCTTCGTTGCCCGCAAAGGCGAGATATTGGGCATCTCCGGGCTAATGGGCGCTGGCCGGACCGAGCTGGTTGGCGGTGTATTCGGTGCCTATCCAAACCAGACCACCGGTGAAGTGAAGCTGAACGGGCAAAAGCTGGACATCAAATCGCCGAAGGACGCCATTGATGCCGGCATCGCGCTGCTGACCGAGGACCGTAAGGCGTTGGGTCTGTTTCTGGACAAATCCATTTCCTTCAACACGACGATTTCCTCGCTTGAGACGATCAGTTCCAAGGTTCTGGGCATTATCAACACCCAGCAGGAGCGCAAAGTCGTTAAGGAATATGTCGACCAGCTTGGAGTCAAAACACCCTCGATCGACACGGTGATTGGCACGCTCAGCGGCGGCAACCAGCAGAAGGTCATTCTGGGTAAGTGGCTGAACTCACGCCCAGATGTGTTCATTCTGGATGAACCTACGCGCGGGATCGATATCGGCGCCAAGGTCGAGATTTACAAGCTGCTGAACGAATTGGTCCAGCAAGGTGTCACGGTCATCATGATCTCATCGGAACTGCCCGAGGTTTTGGGCATGTGCGACCGGATACTGGTGATGTGCGAAGGCGAGATCGTGTCGAACTTTGAACGGGACGACGCGAAGAAAGAAGCAATCATGGCGTATGCCACCGGCAGCGCATAAGGGAGGAAGCAAATGAGTGCTGACAGCAACGTTGCAGGTGTTGGCGTCAATGGCGCCAAGGAAAACCACCTGATAAACTTCATAAAGGACAACGCGACGCTAATTGCGTTGATCGTGCTTGTCGTCGGGCTCAGCTTTGCCGACGACGCGTTTTTCACCGCGAGGAACCTTAGCAACCTGTCCCGTCAGGTTACCATCATCGGGATCATTGCCGTAGGCATGACTATGGTCATTCTGATTGCGGGTATTGACCTATCCGTTGGCTCTGTCGTCGGGTTATCAGCGGTCGTCTGTACGCTCATGATGCAATGGGGCGTGCCGACAATATTGGCGGTGCCTGCAACCCTTTTGATCGTGGGTGTCGGAATAGGTCTGTGGAACGGGTTCTGGATAGCCAAGTTCAACATACCACCATTCATCATAACCCTTGGAATGCTGACCATTGCACGCGGTTTGGCTCTGACCCTGACCAACGGCAGTTCTGTACCGGTAACGAGTAATGTGTTTCCATTGATTGGTGGTGCTTATATCCCGCCGATGATGTCCAGTATCGTACTGATCGTGTGTGCTGCGCTTGCTGTCTATTCGATCTTCCGGGACGTCCAACAAAGCAAAGCTCACGGCGTCGAAGTGAACATGCAAGAGCTGCTGGTCAACGGGGCCGTGATGATTGGTGGTTTTGCTTTGGCCTTCCACGTGTTCACCAGCTACAAGGGGATCCCCGTTCCTGTTGCGATCTTTGCAGTCATTGCGTTTGCCGGGATCTATACGCTGAACAGCACCCGCTTTGGTCGCCGCCTCTATGCACTTGGCGGAAACGAGGATGCGGCTCGGCTGTCCGGCATCAACGTCGTCCGCACCAAGATGATTGTCTATACGGTCATTTCGGTCCTGTCGGCGCTGGCTGGTATCATCCTGGCCTCACGTCTGAACGGTGCCTCACCCAACCTCGGAACCATGTTCGAACTTGACGCGATCGCGGCCGTTGTTATCGGCGGCACCAGCTTGGCGGGTGGCTCGGGCAAGGTGAGCGGAACCATCATCGGGGCTCTGCTGATCGGCGTCCTGAACAACGGCATGAGCCTGCTTGGTGTGGTCACGTTCTATCAGTTGATCATCAAGGGCCTGATCATCATCCTCGCCGTCTGGTTCGATGTGATGCAGAAAAAATAATGTTGCTGGCCTGCCCCCGGTAACACGCACCAGGGGCAAAGCCAAAATCCCCGAAAACTTGAATGACAGTTGGGAGGTAAGCGATGGTCCAGTCCATTTTAGCAACCTTACGCACAGACGGCCTCAGAGCTTTGGGTTTGGCCGGCCTTCTATCCGCATCGCTACCAATGATCGCGGCAGCGCAGGACAACGCTACAATCGGGTTCCTGCTCAAGACCATGCAGGAAGCCAGATACCAGACTGACAAATCCCTATTCATTGCACGCGCGGAATCCCAAGGCGCAGATGTGATCTTTGATAGCAGCGGCAATGATCCATTGCGTCAGTTGCAGCAGGTTGAGGAAATGCTGGAATCGGGGGTGGACGTTCTGGTCCTGCAACCCGTCAACACTGCAACCGCTGGTGCCCTTGTTGATTTGGCCCACGATCAAGGCGTCAAAGTCGTCGGGTACGACTCGATGCTGCAGGACGGGCCGCTTGACGTCATGGTTATGCAGGACAGTTGGGCTGTCGGGCAGCTTCAGGCCGAAGCGATGGTGGACTGGCTGAATGATACCCGCGGTGAGGTCAAAGGCCGGGTCGCCCTGATCCGCGGTCAGCCTGGTGATGCCAATGCCGAAGCGCTCAGCAGCGGTGTGCTGAAAGTGATTGCCGATCATCCTGGGCTCGAGCTTGTTGCGGATCGCAGCCATGTAGACTGGTCTCCCGATATGGCCAGAGACACTGCCGAGAACCTACTGGTCGAATATGACAACGACATCGATGCGTTCATCGCCAACAACAGCGGGCTTGCCTTTGGGGTTCTGGCAGCATTGTCGGATGAGGATCTGGCATCGGCTGATCAGGTCTTTGTTGCCGGGTCAGATGCTGATCTGAAGAATGTTCAAATGGTGGCCAATGACATACAGGCGCTGGAAATCTGGAAGCAAATCAAGCCCCTGGCCTATGAGGCGGCGGATATTGCCGTGAAAATAGCGCAGTCCCCAGATGCCGAAATCAGCGAACTGATCGGTGAGCATACGCTGATCGACAATGGTTTCGCGGAAATCCCGACGGTTATCACACCTGTTTTCCCAGTGTCAAAAGATACGATCGACAGCACGGTGATCGATGGCGGTTTCTATACCAGCGAACAAATCTATCAGAACTGAAGCTGCTATAGTCACGCATACGAACGTCGGCAAAACAGCGAATACAAACAAGGGACCGAAATGTCTGACAAGATCAACGTCGCAGTCCTTGGCCCGATCCCAAGGGACAATATCACCAGCTATCAGGGTGAGAAATTCAATAAATTTGGCTGCGCAGTCTATACGGCGGTCTGTATGTCCTCGCTGGCCGGTCCGGGTTCGCAGATCAACGTTGTCAGCCATGTGCGCAGGTCGGACGTCGACAATGTTCGCAACTTGCTGTCTGAGTTTCCGTATCTGGATGTCAGCCATGTTACAGGCGACGCCGATCAGGGCGCGGTGATCGATCTGGTCTACGTCGATCAGAACCATCGCAACGAAAAGCAAACGGGTTTCATGAACCCGATCCTGCCCGAAGACATTAAAGACCTGATGGATTGCGACGCGTTCGTTTTCGTTCCAATCACGGATTTCGAGGTTCCGTTGGAAACGATCCGATACATCAAGGCCAACAGCGATGGTCTGGTTGTATTTGATGCGCATGGTCCCACCAGCGGGTGTTCAGCGCATGGAGAACGGTATCATAAGTTCTGGATCGACCGGGATCGCTGGCTTCCGCATATCGACCTTCTGAAGATGAATCTGGAAGAGGCTCAATGCAGTTGGTTCAAAGGGGAATACGGCTCTGACGAGTTGCAGGACATAAGCGAACTCACGATGGACCAGTTGCCCAAGTTCGCGCAACACTGCCTGGATCTGGGCGTCAAGGCGCTCTACGTCACGCTGGATCAACACGGCTGCGCCGTCTACCACAAGGACGCGACTGGCCGGATGCGGGAACATCTGGTCAAGCGGGTGCTTGTCGAGGATGTGGTCGACACCACGGGCTGCGGTGACAGCTTTGCTGGTGGTTTGGCTTTTGGCTACCTCAAGACTGGCGATTTCGTCACAGCCTGCCAGTTCGGAAACTGTGCAGGAGCGCAGCGCTGCTCGAGCAGCGAGCTGGATGTCTACGGATCACTGGAAGAAACCGAACGTCAGATTGCTGAAACCTACGGCGACTGAATTATCCGAAATATCACCCGAATGGAGCCCTGACATGCAGACGATGCTGAGCAGTAGCGACTGGCTGATCGAAGAAACTCAATTCAATCTGGATGAAGCGAACTTCAAGGAAACCATTTTCACGGTCGGCAACGGCTATCAGGGCACGCGTGGGTCTCTGGAAGAAGGCCACAAAGGAGAGCTGTCTGGCACCTATCTGGCCGGTGTTTACGATCACCATGACTCGACGGTGATCGATCAGGTCAATGTGCCGACCTGGTTGCCATTTCGGGTTCGTGTGGAAGGTGAAATTCTGGACGTCCAGACGTGTAATGTTGTCGAACACAGGCGGGTATTAGATCTGCAGACCGGATTTCTGCATCGCGATACCCTGTTTGAAGATAGCACAGGCCGTCGCACTCGCATCACCAGCATCCGCTTTGCCAGTTTTGCCGATCAGCACATCTGTGGCATTCGCCTGATCGTCACTCCGGAAAACCACTCGTCCGAGATCACTGTCGAAAGCGCCCTTGATGCCCATCGATACAATCTGGATCGATTGCCAGCTTATCAGGGAAACCCGGATTTCCATCCCGAAGTAAAATGGGAAAAATGGGCCAAAAGCCGACACCTGAAGGTCACTCAGTCACATGCAAGCAGTGATGCGTCCTATATCGAAGCTCTGACTCTGGACACTGGCATTTCGATTGGCATGTCGTCTGCCTTGGATTGGCCTTCCTTTAGCGAGTTCAAAGGCGCAAACCTTGATTATGAGCAGGTTTCGCAAACCATTTCTGTCGAGGCGCTCAACGGGCAAAGTCTGACTTTCGAAAAGCTGGTGTCGATTTATACATCGCGAGATCTGAACGGCGCGGAATTGGCAGCCAAATGCGAAGCGTCTCTGGAGACCGCGCATGCCAAAGGGTTCTCCGCATGTCTAAGCGAAAGTGCCGCAGCATGGCGCAAAAAATGGGATTCCTGTGATTGTGTGGTGACGGGTGATCCTGAAGCAACGCGGGCGATGCGCTTCAACATCTATCACTTGCTTATAGCAGCCAACGAAAACGACCCGCGCGCGAACATCGGCGCCAAATCCATGTCTGGGGAAGGCTACAAAGGTCACGTTTTCTGGGATACCGAGATCTTCCTGCTGCCATTCTATATATTCACGCAGCCGGAGACGGCCAAAGCCCTTCTGAAATACCGTTACAATACGTTGAACGGCGCACTTGAGAATGCCCGCATGAATGGGCTTAAGGGCGCGCAGTACGCGTGGGAATCCGCTGATACCGGGGTGGAGACAACGCCAAAATGGACAGCGGACGGCGCGAACCGGATCTGGACCGGAGAAGAAGAGATTCACGTCACCGCATGTGTGGCATATGGCATCCTCAGTTATGTTGCGGCGACCGGAGACAAAGATTTCCTTCGCGATTTCGGGGCCGAGGTTTTGTATCAGACCAGCCGGTTCTGGATCAGTCGACTGGAATGGAACAAAGACATGGACCGGTACGAGCTGACAAACGTTATTGGGCCGGACGAGTTTCACGAGCATGTCGACAACAACACGTTCACCAACCGAATGGCGAAATGGCATCTGGAGCAATCCGCACGTGTTTTCAAAGAGTTCAGCGAGGCCTCGTCAGCGGTTCATGACGAATTGCGGATTCGGTTAGATTTAACAGAAAAGGAAGTGGATAATTGGCTGGAAACGGCCGAAAAAATCTATGTTCCCTTTGACCCGTCCCGCAATCTGATTGAGCAATTTGAAGGATATTTCCAGCTCAAGGACATTCCCATCACCGAATGGGACAAAAACCGTATGCCGGTCTACCCGGAGGGGCATGATCACTTTTCACTGAATGGCTCGATGCTACTCAAGCAACCTGACGTGATCATGTTGAACTATCTCTTGCCCGACGAGTTTTCAGACGAAATCAAAAAGGCGAACTATGCGTTTTATGAGAAACGCACGATGCACAAATCATCGCTCAGCCCGGCCATTCATTCGATCATGGGGATTGAAGTTGGCGACATTTCCTCGGCCCATCACTATTTCGAACGTTCTGCCTTTGTTGATCTAGTCAACAATCAGGGAAACACACAGGACGGGATGCATATCGCATCGGCCGGTGGCACCTGGCAGTCGCTTGTTTGTGGGTTTGGCGGGTTCCGGGTCAAGCACGGCAAGATGACGTTCAAACCCTGGCTGCCCGAGGCATGGTCCGGCATCCGGTTTAATCTGAAGTGGCAGGGGAATGACGTCGAAGTTCTGATTTCTCATAACGAGTGTCGGTTTAAGCTGATTGCTCCGTCCGGCACGAAAGAGGATATCGAGGTGATGGGCCATCCTGGTACTTTGATTGCCGGAGAGGAAGCGGTCTTAGCACCGCAGCCTGCGTGACAACCAAGATTTTTCTCGCAGGAATGGTCAAGGTGTGCCGAGGTGCTATCGTCAGTCTGCAAGAGCCTCAGCAACGCGCGTGTGCAGTTGTTCCGCTGCCGCGTGATCGATGAGCAATTCGTTAACAAGTCCCCGGGTGATCAGTTCGAATACCGTATCGCCTCGTTCCTTCTGAATCGCGACGACCACAACACCACTTTGATCAGGATCGTCAAATGCCCGATCTGCGATGGCTTTGACATGCTCTGTTTTGATCCCGGTCCACAGCCCGTTCAGCTCGTCAATCAGGTCCATCTTGGCCTGTGAAATTTCGGTTCTCGGGATCAAAATACCGCCAAGGTCCCCGACGACCAATTGCCGGAGATCGTCAGCCCTTAACCCGCCAGCCTGAACCAGCTCTTCAAAACTGCCCAGAACCGGAGTGTTTGAAGACCCGACGCTGGAAATCAACATATCCATTTTATCAATCAATGCGTCTGGACCCGAAAACACGCGGTGAAATCCCGGGGTGTCAGAGATGTACTGCCAAATGGAACGGCGCATGGTCTCATCGTAGTGACGGGGTATGTATGCCGGGAAACCAGTGAGCTGAGGGCTATCCTCCGGCTGATCGTTAAATAGCTCATCAAACGTTCCGGCAAGCCGGCTGGCAGAGTATCCATGCTGAGCCAGCGACATCAATTCTGCGCAAACCGCTGCAAACTCAGTCTTTTGCGACTTATCTATGGGCTGCCTTGAGGCTGCAATCCCTTCTGCCAGAGACTTAATTGTTCGACCCCACGCAACGCCGATGACGTTCGATTTCTCGATCAGTTCTATCAATCGTCCGGATGCGGTTCGTCCAAACCTGGTACGGCGCTGTGACAGCGCAGCCTCGGTGTTCCCCGGGCCGCTTTCAAACACCCCAAGCCGAGGCGGTCTAAGCTTGTTCCTGTTGCAATATCGCTTCAGATCAGAATTCAACCCTGAAGGAGCCAGCATTTCGTCCATCTGGGCAATCCACTCGTCTGAGAATTGTTCTTTGACGAAGCGTTGTTCGATGACCAAGTAGTTTTGGCGTTCAGCGTGTTTCAGTAACCGCGATACATGCGGTTGAGACAGGCCACCAAGAATTGCTCCTATCTCTACCTGCGACATGTTGTGCGTTGCGCGCATATAGGCAGCGCACTGGGCGCGTTCTTCAAATGGAAGTTTTTTAACGTCGATCATTTGTTCAATATTGTTCGTTAGCAGGATCCTGACAGCGTGAATAACTATGCCATATAAACATTCACATGCCAGCCGATTGAAGAAAAATCCTTACATGCTACGTGTTTCTTGCACAGGCTCGAACCAGGAGATTCAGCATGCCGATCAAAGGACTGATCTTTGACCTCGATGGTGTTTTGGTCGACACCGTACCGGCGCATTTTGCTGCTTGGAAACGCATGTTCGAAGAATACGGGTATGAGTTTGGAAGGGCGGAATACCGGCGACTTGTCGATGGGCGCCCTCGTTATGACGGCGCGCGCGCGGTCATGACCCGGCATTCGGAGAATGAAGTCAGAACCGCCGCAGACAAAAAAAATGACTATTATGTTGAAATGATCGAGCGAGGCGAATTTCGTGTCTTCGATGCTGCTGTGCACCTCGTAAGACAATGCCAGTCGGAGGGTTACGGGCTGGCGGCCGCTTCCAGCAGCGCCAATGTCCGAGCCGTTCTCGAAAAAGCTGGTTTGTTGGATGCCTTTCCGGTTGTTATCGGAGGCGACGATGTCGAAAAAGGGAAACCCAACCCTGATATATTCCTCACCGCCGCCAGCGGGCTGGGGCTTAAAGTGGATGAATGTATCGTGATCGAGGATTCCTCTTCCGGTGTCGAAGCGGCAAAGAATGGTGGTTTCTATTGCGTAGGTCTTCTTCATGAAGATCACGAGAGTGAACTAACGGCTGCGGATTGCGTCATTTCTTCGCTGGCCGAGGTTGACATTGAGCAGATAGACGAATCCAAGTCGGAATTGCCTGTCTAAATACTTTTTTTGCGACATAGAACTGGATTTTTTAGGGACAGATAACAGACTTCACCTAAAATTCAGTATCGTGTGCTCAACCTTTCACAACTCCGTGTGCCCGAGTTTGACTATTGGCCGCTTCGGTCAAGCTCCGATGCGGCGCTTGACTCTGCTGGGAAGGCACGGTTGGGACCGTTTACGCGCGTGTGAGGCGTTGGGCTGAAGGTCCAGAAAATCCGCGAACTGTTCGCTCGACCGATACCCTATGTTGTACTTGTAGCGAACGGCAGGTTTGACGGGCTGCACCGCAGCATCGAAGGTGTCCGCTGGACGGCAGGAATGGGCCGTTAGCGGACAAGTGCGTGCTGCAGTGGGTTGTCGTGGACAACGCGGATTGGTTTTATGCGTCGGTCGGAACCGAGGCAAGGGACAACAAGCCGCCGAATGCTCGCTGGAGCCGGCGAGTGTCCGGCTCAATAGCAAGTGCTCTTGGGCCAAGGGTTTGAATTGCGTGCGCCGATGACGACCCGGAGATTGAGGATAGTTGCGTAAAACGGGTTGTCATGGTACAATTATTGCACGGTCTCGGGCCTGAGGCGTTATTGTACCAACACGCAATCACCCTTCTATACAAATTTTAATTACCTATTTTTTGATCCACCCAGACTGGCGACAAACCTCTGATATTACGGAGACATATTCATGGCTATTTCGATAAATTCGAACAACGGAAACATCTCGGCTGGTGGCGACAACACCGACGGTGATCTGCTTTTGAATGCCAATGACGGTAAGCGACGCATCCATCTGGATGCGGGCAGTGGCAACGCGTATTTAGGTGGGAACGGCGCCGACGGGGACCTTGTGCTAATGCCCAGCGGGGCGACCAGCCAATCGGCTTCGGCGGGTACGATCCATATGAGCGGCGACTCCGGCAACTATCGGGCTGGAGGTAATGGCGCGGACGGCGATATCACGCTGAATTCCGTCAGTGGTGAACGGCGTATCCACCTTGATGCCGGCGGCGGCAACTTGTGGCTGGGTGCGAATGGCGCCGATGGTGACCTCGTGCTGATGCCCAGCGGCGCAAGCACGCAATCGACGGCCGCGGCGACGATCCACATGAGCGGCGATTCCGGGAACTACCGCGCGGGCGGCAACGGCGCCGACGGCGATATCACGTTACGGGCCGATAATGGTGATGACCGTATCCGGCTAGATGCTGGCGGCGGCAACATGTGGATCGGTGGCAACGGTGCCGACGGCGATATCGTGGTCTTCGCCTCGGACGGCGACAACACGACGCTGAGCCAAGCCACGATCCATATCAATGGTGACGCCGGCGACATTATCATGCAGAACGCGGACTTTGCCGAGGATTTCGATGTGGCCGCCTGTGCCGTGGCCGATGCGAGCCCCGGCACTGTTATGTCGCTGATCGACGACGGATCGCTGGTGCCATGCGAACGTGTCTATGATCCAAGAGTGGTAGGCGTGATTTCGGGCGCCGGCGATTTCAAACCGGGAATCGTCATGGACAAGCGTCACGACGTCGAGGACCGGATGCCAATCGCGTTGGTCGGTAAGGTCTATTGCAAGGTCGATGCACGCATGGAGCCGATCGCGGTCGGGGACCTGCTGACCTCGGCGGACATGCCGGGCCATGCGATGAAAGCCATCGACCGCGACCGAGCGTTTGGCGCAGTGCTGGGCAAGGCGCTGGCACCGCTGGAGGAGGGCACTGGCCTGATCCCCGTCCTGGTTAACCTGCAATAGGGGGCCGGGCCATGAGTGCAAGCATCAGAAATGTGGCGGGCTCGTGCCTGGACAAAACCGGGCGCCTTTCACTGCGCGAGGATATCCTTGGCGTCTACGGCAACGACAATCCCCGCAACCGATCGGTTTTGGCGCAGATGGACCGAATCCAGAATATGCCATTTGTCAAAGTGGCGCTGGTTACAATCCAGGGGGCTACGCCTCAGATCCAGCGCGACCTGGACAATGGCAACGACGTTTACCAGAACGAGTGCGATGTCTGGATCTATCCAACGGACAGCATCACGGTGAACAACCCCGGGCTGCTGGTTTTTGAGCAGGACGATTGCCGGGGCAGCGGCCACAGCGTGAGCGATGACGAAGACGAACTGTTCGATTTGGGCCGGAACCTGGGAGCGAATGTTGTTGGGTATTACGTCAATAACCCCAGCCCGTTCGGGTGTGCCGCGCACCCGTCGGACCGGCGAGGGTTTTGGGTCGGGCCAGGGGCATCGCCATGGACATGGGTGCACGAACTGACCCATGTGGTCGGCGACAACTCGCACATTGACAGTGACGACAGTTGCGACCTCACAAACCTGATGACCGGTTGCGGCACTAACAACATCAACGTTGCGCTGCCCAACCTGAATACATCGCAGTGCAACAACATCAACGACGACGACGATGTCGAGGAATGCTAAGGAGGCGACAATGGCAGAGCTAGACAACATTGCTGAGCGCATGCTGGCCACCGATTGTGGCCACTCGCTGGAGGAACTGGCCGGCAAGGCGAAGGCCGAGGACCTGGATGCGCTGGTCCGGGTCATCGAGGACGCCGGCGCACCCAATGCCAGAACGACCCGTGCAATATTCGTGCTGGGACGGATGAACAAGAAAGAGGCGGTGCAACCGATCCTGAAAGCGTTGCCCAAGCTGGACGAAGGCGGTCTAATTGCCGCGGTCGACGCGCTTGGACGGCTGGGTGGAGCCAAGGCGCGGGGCGAACTTGTTAAGATGACAGCCAAGGACAATGCCCAAATTCGCAAGGTCGCCGCTCAGGCGCTGGCGCGGATCGGTGACAACACCGCGATGGACCGGTTGAAAGAGATTGCCAAGAGCGACGCCGAAACATTCGTGCGACGGGCGGCACGCAAGAAGCTGGACCGCGCGAAATAGACCAGTGCCGATCCAATGGACGGGCGCGCGCGTGTTTTTAGGTATCGTCCATGCTCTGGTAGTGACCTGAAGCTATCGACGGATCGTCGGGCACTTACAGGCAGATTTGCCGCGTTCTCTCGTGCAACCGAGTTTCGTAGTTTTCCTATCTCTTCGAAAAAAGGTGTAAAATTCCATAGATTGCTTTGGCGAAAAAGAAAGTACCTCTGATCTAAAGAGATACCATGTGATATACTCGGCACTGGTGCCAGCGAAGGGTGCCATCGTATCCGTGATCCTCCTGCAAGTGCCCTTTTCGATTGCCAACAACTCTGGTCTCCTAATTGTGACCCACGGTGTTTCAACCCCCCGCACTTTTCGGAAAAACCCAAAGGCTCAAAACACTTTTTGAGGAGGGTGCACCGGTGATCGCCACTGATCCACACCCGAGCAATGCCGGGCGATTGCTGCATACAAAAAAAGCAGGTTTCAAGGAGTTGCGCCCTGCCGAGGAAACTCCTTGTGGCTTAATTCTTCCCATGGTCGTGTACACTTAGCCGGGAATATCCCACTATCCGCTTCCAGCCCAAACCGGACATTCGCAACTAAGAATAAGCAGGTTTCGAAATGCGGGGAAAAAGTGCTCTCGTAATCCAAAATAGTAACGTTTGGTTACGAAGCTAGGCCTCCCAAATACACCTAGACGAGGCCTACAGTGTTGCAAGGTCAGGGTGGTGATAGGCCTCAGGGTACGACATCGGCTTGAAAGGCCCCTTGGGCACTACGCTATTCCAGCTGCGTCCGAAATAACCCTGGCGGCAGTGTACAAGAGACCCTGCCTCGGCAATTCCGGGCAACGCATATACTCGGCACAGCCACCGCCACAAGTATGGGTAATCTAGGATTCTCGCACCATTAAGCTTCATTCGCACATAGTAGACGGGATCGTGACGATAGAGTGTTGGGAACAGGCGAAGATCTACTTCTGAAAAGTGGTTGCCTGTCAAATAGAGCCTGCCATCTGAGAGATGCTCCTCCAAATATTCTAGTGTCTCAAAATAGGCGTCAAAAGCTTTGTCATAGATCGTTTGATCAGACGAAAACCCGGCCTTGTAGGCACCATTGTTAATCGCTGTATATATCCGTTCGTTCAGGTCGTGAATTTGGTGACGCGGCACTTCGTCTGGGTAGAGCTTAACGCGATCAGCTGCCGGGATTGTGCTGCCAAGAGAATCCACCCCAGCGTACAGCATTCGGACAATTTCAGCGCTTTCGTTGTTAACAATGCGTCTTTGTATCTTGTCATACAGGATTGGAAGGGATTGCTCTTCAGAGCCTTCGGCACGATAGATCTCTTTGGCAAGGCGCAGTCCTTTGCCGGTGCCGGTCTCACTCGTGCATTCTGGCAAAGTCTCACTTGTAAGCGATGCAATCCGATCAGGCGCAAACTCCCATAGGTTTGGCGCCTCTGGATCGTCGTCGCCGGTGCGGTTTGGAAATGCAACGTCCATCGTGATGCTGTTTCGAAGGCCCAACACATTTCGCGCCAGCGTCACTCTGTGACACCACGGACAATTCAGTGCTACGAACAGGTGATAGCGATAAGGTTCTGCCGGGAACACTGGATCGCCAATAGCGTGGCGAAAGCCGCTGACACCGCGCACGAATTCACCCCGTGCGCGGCGCTTGTTGATATCAGTTTGGTCTTCTTCGGTAGACGTGTCGGTCATGACTTCAGCATCATCCTCTCAGCCGGTGATGCAAGATGATTGGCACGGCCAATTCTTCTTCATCGCTGAGATGCCGTCTGAGGAACGCTTCAATCGTGTCGCTCGTCGCATGTAGCTGTCCGGCTTCATCGTAAGCTTGCGCCTCATCAAGCGCGGATAGCTTAATCACACGGTTCGCCGTGCGGGTGAAGTCATTCAGCACCTTATCCAGATCGAAGTGATCCTTTTCCAGCAACTCCAGCCCCGCATCAAAACGAGGATCCGCAGCAGAAAGTTCAGGGAAATAGCTGCGATCTTCCCAGCCGTGATGGCCATGCAGGGTCCCGACTAGGTTGCCGCCATAGTAGGACAGCCGCCCCACGTAGTCGTCCAACCCCATCTCGTTGCTCAAAACCCCTTCTGTATCCAAGCGAATACGTTCCGCAACATGGCGGAACATCTCATGCGCGCCGAGCCAATGCTTGGTTTTTTCTTTGAAACCTGGATGGGTTTCCCAACTGTCGCGGGGGTATTGGTCCAAGAGAAACCGCATTTCTTGAGGCATGTCGTCTTGGCGAATGGCATATGTATCGAGCATCGGTTGTCTCCTTTCAGGCCGAAGATGGGAGGTCGGACAACTGCTCGCCACTAGCGAGAACGCACAGTCACTATGCGTCAGCGAACCCCCGCTAAGTCGGTGCCACTCAAACCAACGATCTTGTGGTTCCGGGATGCGATGTTGTGCTTGATGAATCCTTACAGGCCTTCGCGGCTGAAGTTGCGGACGTGGACATAAATCGGCTCAACACTTGAGCCAAACATCGCGTGAGCTTGCAGACTGTCTGTGCCGCAAGTTGAATCAGTATCCAGCCCGAACCGAACCTTCACCGTCGGGCTTTGCAAACCCCCAAATGTGGGACAAACCAGCCTTTTGACAATTGGCGCCCAATACCCGTTTCCTGCTTTTTGCGATGCAGCCAAAATCAGTTCAGCACGAAATCAAAGCTCTTCTTCGACGAGAGAAAACAATTCGATTGGACGAGCAAGGCCACGAACTTCGTGAAACCCACAAGGGGAAAACAGATCAGGGGAGGCATCAGCAATCGCTGATGTCGCCAGCACTCTGCGGCCAATAGACTTAGTTAACCCTTCAATTCGACTGGCAACGTTCACTGCGCCCCCAAGAACCGTGAAATCAAGCCTTCCTGGGCTGCCGATGTTGCCATAGCTGACTTGCCCAACATTGATCCCGATCCCAACATCCAAAGATGGCTTTTTAGCCTCGACACAGCGACGGTTTAGCGTCGTCAAACCGGCCAATACAGTTTTTGCGGCTTGCGCTGCCTTTCGGCATCGTTCTGCGTGATTAGCCTGAGTTTCGATGGTGAAAATCGAAAGAATTCCGTCACCCATAAATTTGAGAACATCGCCTCCGTTGTCTTCCACAGACTGAACAACCAGATCAAAGTAGCCGCTCAGCGCGTCAAAAACATCTGCCTCTGGCGCGACTTCTGAAAGTGCCGTAAAACCTCGTAAATCAGAAAACATGACGACCGCATCAAGGGTCGTTCGCTCGCCTCGCTTGATCCGCCCGTTCCACACGGCGTCGGAGGGCCCGTCGCCGAGATATGTTCGTAGCAGCCCCTGGGCTGACTTGCGCATCGTGACGGGTTCCAAAGCGGAAGACAGAGCAGGCAGTGCCGCCTCAATCAACGCCAGATGTTGCGGTGAAAAGCCTTCTCGCTTCTGCGTGACAAAAGTGCAGCCGTGCAGAGATCCGTCGCCATAATACATCAAAGTGGCATAGTAATCTGTGCCACCTAACCCAGCGAATTCAACATACGATGAGTGCTCAGTCTTTGGGTCCAGCTGTCGCAGGCTTTTGTGCAGAGGTTTTCTGTGCTCCAGAATGTACTCAAATGAGCTACCAACATACCCTTTTGTCAACGTCGTTTCATGAGTTACGTCGTAGCTGTCTGTTCCGTCAGGGGTCCAAACGACCCCCCATGCGATGAGTAGCGGATTGGCGAAGCGCTGACCGATATTGACCCGCCAGAGCGGTACACCTTCCTTACTTAAGAACGAGCAGAAATAAGAAACTACTTTCTCAGGGTCGCCTGAGCGGCGTCCTTCGGTAATCATCCAGTCGGTTAGTTGTGCTACGGAGGCCATGTTCTCAAACTAGTCGCTCGGACAGGATGATCAAAGAACCTTGGCTCTACACTTCTGTGGTCGGGTCGCTTGGGGACAAGATCATCTTCAATCGTGCGGTAAGATCACAAGTGTAGCAATGGAGCCCCCGAATGCCGACAGGAAAACGACCGAATGTGATACTGATCCTGGCCGATGATCTGGGCTTTGCAGATTTGGGTGCCACCGGGTCGGAAATACGCACTCCAAATATCGATGGCCTTGCAAGGGATGGTGTGCTGCTTACGGCAATGTATAACTGTGCCCGCTGTTGTCCTACGCGGGCGTCTCTTTTGACAGGGTTGTACCCGCACAACGCCGGCGTGGGCCACATGGGGGCCAACCTGGGAACGCCCGCATACCAGGGGTTTTTGCGGAATGACAGCGCCACCATTGCCGAGCACCTACGTGCTGGTGGCTATCGGACTTTGATGTCCGGCAAATGGCATGTCGCCGGAGATTTCATGGCGCGCGAAGTTGACAGTTGGCGTGTTGGAGATGTTGAGCACCCAACGCCGAGACAGCGCGGTTTTGATCGCTTCTATGGGATCGTCGATGGCGTCACCCATTTCTTCTCACCGCATTACATGCTCGAAGATGACAGCCGTGTCATGACATTCCCTGATGACTTTTATTTCACAGATGCAATCACGGACAAAGCGATTGGAATGATCGAAGAAACGCCCGACGATCAGCCATTTTTTCTTTATCTCGCACATACTGCACCGCATTGGCCGCTGCATGCCCATCCCGAGGACATCGCTCGATATGACGGGGTGTATTCTGGCGGTTGGGACGCAATCCGTACCGCACGACACGAAACCATGAACAGCATGAACCTGTTTCAGAAGAACTGGGAAATATCTCCGCGTGATGTTGCTGTTCACCCTTGGGAGGTTGAACAGAATACCGATTGGGAGGCACGGAAGATGGCCACCTATGCTGCGATGGTTGACCGGATGGATCAATCTATCGGCAGGCTCATCGCTTCGTTAAAGCGTTTTGGGCAGTTTGAAGACACCTTGATTTTGTTCCTGTCCGACAACGGTGGTTGCGCTGAATTCATGGCGGAAGACGGGTGGGCAAAGTTCTTCCCAGATACGACAAATGACGGCCTAACCATTGAAATGGGAAACCGCCCCGACGTGATGCCGGGCGGTGCCCAGACATACCAGAGCTACGACAAGCCGTGGGCAAATGTCTCGAATGCGCCATTTCGGTTGTTCAAACACTACGTCCATGAAGGCGGGATTTCGACACCACTGATAGCGCATTGGCCGAAAGGGGTCGCTTCCGGTGCGACCGCACATGCGGCCTGTCATGTCGTCGATATTTTGCCGACTATCTTGGACGCAACGGGTTGTCAGTACCAAAGTGAGGTTGGTGGCCACGAAATTCAGCCCATGCAAGGGCAGTCATTGATGGACCTGTTCCGCGGCCAGGATTGGGCGCGAGAAGAGCCTATCTTCTTCGAACATGAGGGAAATTCGGCGGTGCGGCTGGGTCAGTTCAAACTTGTCAGGCAGCATGGGCAAGATTGGGAACTTTACGACGTCGAAGCGGATCGCACAGAGTTGACTGATTTGAGAGGGAGTAACGTCGAATTAGAGGCAGACTTAGTTGGCCAATACAACGACTGGGCCAAACGGACAGGTGTTGTTGATTGGGATGTTGCACTTCCGCAGTTGCTAAAGGCGTGGAAAATTGAAACAGCAGAAGGATAGTTAACTTCACGCAGGGCTCAGAACCGTCCATCTCTTTACTCCAAGAAGTGGACCCTCTCCAGCCCGAACCGGACTTTCTAAAATAGGTTTTGCAGTTCCGATTGGCGGGACACAGCCGCCATTTGCTCATGCAGCTATTGCTGACGCAGCATCCGCTGGCAGGTGAAGCACACTTTTCGCCGCGTTGCAGCCGATGTCGTCGGAGCGATCGTTCAAGTGCGTCGATTTGGCTGGAACCGAAACTGTGCTTTCGCGGCGAGACAAGTCATCACAATCCTGTTCTCAAAGAATTTGCTGATCGTCTCCGAGGCGCTGGAAAACCACACAATGTCGTCATCACAGCCGTCGCCCGCAAGCCCGTGACCATTGCTAGCGCTGTCGTCAAATCAGGTCAGAAACGGTCATCTCAGACCGCTTGAGAAATACAGTTGCTAGCTAAGAACCGATCGGGCAGCTGCTTCGACGGCATCCTCGACCACCGGCATAGGAGCAGCGGCATCTATTGCGATAACGCCTTCATTTTGGAGCGGCGGCTCCAGAGTCGCGAACTGGGTATCCAGCAAAGATGCTGGCATAAAATGGTCCCTGCGCGACGCTATGCGCTGTGCAATGGCATCGCAATCGGCATCTAAAAAAATGAACTTTAAATGCCCGACGTGGGTGCGAAACAGGTCACGATACTGCCGTTTAAGGGCAGAGCAGGCCATGACGACATGCCCCTGACATCGGGCGGTTTCTGCGGCCTCACACAATGCATGCAGCCACGGCAATCGCATCTCATCGTTGAGCGGGGTACCCCGATTCATGGCCCTTCGATTGGCTTCCGGATGGTAATGGTCGGCTTCAATGAATTTAGCGTCCAGTCGCTCCGCGAGACTGCGTGCGATAGTGGTTTTGCCAACACCAGACACGCCCATGACAATAAAGACATGATTTCGGGTGGCCTTTGGGGGTTCAACCATAGGAGTGCAACTCAAATGAGCAGAGCGCGGGCTTGATCCGGGAGCAACGCATCCGGACGTTCGCAAGAGGTGACTATATCGACCCAGCGTCGTTCTTCAGCTGACTGTAGGATTGCGGTCATTATCTCGACCACGTGAGTCGCTAGTTCCAAGCTGCAACGATGCGGCCTTCCCGTGGCGACGGCAGCGGCCATATCCGCAAGTCCTGCACAGCGGTAGTTGGCACGGTCATTCCCTTGCCCGTCCTTGGCATTGGGGATCTCAAATGCATGATTGCGAGACGCAATAGCGGTGGCATCGCCGTCCTGCTTAGCTAGATAAACCTCACCCCCAAAGAAATTTGGATCAGGAAGGTACAGCGAACCATCAGTTCCATAGAGCTCCATATTCTCATGGCGATGGGCGCAAACATCCCAACTCGCGCCAAGGGTGATCAGCGCGTCGTTTTCGAATTCAAGCACGGCGTGAATATTGGTCGGCGTGTCCACAGGCACGGTTTCGCCTTCGCGCGGGCCATTGCCGATGGTGCGGGTCGGAAAGCTGGCCGAAGCCATGGCTGTCACCGCTTTCACCGGCCCGATAAGTTGCACCAGGCTGGTCACATAATAGGGACCGAGGTCAAGAATGGGTCCGCCACCGGGCTGGAAAAAGAAGTCCGGATTGGGGTGCCAAGCCTCCATTCCGCGCGACATTACGTGACAGGTACCACCGATGATGTCCCCGACCAGATTTTCGTCAATGGCTGCACGAGCGAGTTGATGGGCACCGCCTAGGAAGGTGTCCGGCGCCGATCCTACGCGCAGACCTTTTTCCGCCGCCAGGCTCCGCAGTGCTTCGCCCTCTTCAAGGGTCAGCACGAAGGGCTTTTCGGAATAAGCGTGTTTGCCTGCCTCCAAAATCCGTTTGGTCACATCGAAATGTGCCGCCGGGATCGTCAGGTTGACGATGATCTCAATGTCATCAGCAGACAGCAGATCGTCATTCGTATCGGCGCGGACGGAAAACTCTTCGGCCCGTGCCTTGGCGGCATCCATGTTCAGGTCGGCAACCGCCCGGACCTCAAGCGCCTCAAAAAGAGGCGCGAGCTTAAGGTAAGAGTTCGAGATATTTCCGCAGCCGATGATGCCGACACCAACAGTCTTCATGTCTGCGATCCCTCAAAATGCCTGAACAGTGGCCAGCGAGCGGGTCGCCATGCGGACGTGGTCATTGGGGTTGTCATGCTCGATGACATAACGCTCGACCCCGGCGGCATCCATCGCCTGCTTGATCGCGGGCCAGTCCATGATGCCGTGACCAACATCGGCCCAGCCGCTCTCATCGGCATTTTCACCTTCGGGGGCTCGGTCCTTGACGTGCACGGTGGTGATGCGGTCGGCATATTTCGCTAGCCATTTCGCTGGGTTGTGCCCAGCCACTTTGACCCAGGCCAAATCCAGCTCAAGCATGATGTCGTCCGAAGCGGCGGCGATGATATCCAGCGGAATCTGCCCGTCGACAGGAACAAACTCGAAATCGTGGTTGTGCCAGCCGAACTCAAACCCAGCGGCGGTGATCGGTTCGCCGGCTTTGGCCAGACGCGTGGCAAATTCCTGCCAACCGGCCAGAGTTGTCGGGCGTTCGGCCGGCGGAATGAAGGGCACGATCACCGTCTTGATTCCTAGAATCTTGGCAATCTCGATGGCTTTTTGCGGTTCGTGCTCTACGAGATCGGGCGCGAAATGGCCCGTCGGCATGGTCATGCCATGGGTCTCGAGCAAGGCTTTGGTCTTGGCCAGGTCTTCATAGTAAGGGCCAACACCTTCGACCTCTTTGACGCCCAACTCGGCGAGCATCTTGAAGGTCTCTTCAACGTCCCAATTGCGGGAGGAATAAAGCTGATAGGATATAGACGGCATGATCTGTCCTTTAAGATCAAGTTGAGGGGATGGCTTCGGCCCGTTTTCTGGATTGGAAAGCGGCTTAGAGCCGCAATTCCGATTGAATATCAAAGAGCGAGGATTGTGACAGGTCGAAACCAAGTCGCAGTTTCTCACCGACCTTCACATCGGCCTGCCCCTCCATGCGCACGCGGAAATGGTTGCCCGCAACAACACAATCCACCAGCTTGTCTGAGCCAGTTGGTTCAATCAGGTCGATATCCACATCGATCAGATAGGGCGCGTTCTGCACAAGCTCTCCGGTGACCACATGTTCTGGGCGGATGCCCAAGGTCGCAGGGCCTTCGATCGAACCCTCCGAAGAGAATTCGTAGCCGGACAGCGGGATCTTCTGCTCGCCCACTTCGAAGTGACCGTCCTTGATCTGGCCATCCATGAAATTCATTGACGGCGATCCGATGAAGCCCGCCACATATTTGTTGACCGGGCGGCTGTAGATTTCATCAGGGGACGACAGCTGCATGATCTGACCGCCCCGCATGATCGCGATCCGATCGGCCAGCGTCATCGCTTCGATCTGGTCGTGGGTGACGTAGATCATGGTGTTTTCGAGGTTCTGGTGCAGGCGCTTGATTTCGACCCTCAGATCCGCGCGTAGTTTCGCATCGAGGTTCGACAACGGCTCGTCAAACAGAAATACATCGACGTCGCGTACCAACGCACGCCCGATGGCCACACGCTGACGCTGACCACCGGACAGGGCGGCAGGTTTGCGTTTCAAAAGCGGCTCGATTTGCAGGATTTCCGAGGCGCGTTTGATCCGCTCGGCGATCTCAGGCTTTGGCAGGCCCGCATTCTTAAGGCCGAAGGACAGGTTCCCCTCGACCGTCATCTGCGGGTAGAGCGCATAGGACTGGAACACCATGCCGATGCCACGTTCGGACGGCTCGGCCCAGGTAACGTTCTGACCGTTTATGTGGATCTGCCCAGCGGAGATATCCAGCAGGCCTGCAATACAGTTCAACAGGGTGGACTTGCCGCATCCGGACGAGCCCAGGAGCACCAGGAATTCGCCCTTTCCGATATCGAGATTGAGGTCTTTGAGGACTTCAACCGATCCAAACCGCAGGTCGAGATTTTTGATTTCTACTGAATTTCCCATGATGTTCAGCCTTTCACCGCGCCGGCGGCGATGCCGCGCACAAAGAGTCTTCCCGAGACGAAATATATAGTCAGTGGCACCAATCCGGTGAGGATCGTGGCGGCCATATTGACGTTGTATTCCTTCACGCCTTGGGTCGTGTTGACGATATTGTTCAGCGACACAGTCATCGGATAGCTTTCCGGGCCGGTGTAGACGACGCCGAACAGGAAGTCGTTCCAGATGCCTGTCACTTGCAGGATCATCGCGACCGTGAAGATCGGCAGCGACATGGGCACCATGATGCGGAAATAGATGCCCCAGAAGCCCGCCCCGTCGACGCGTGCAGCCTTGAACAGCTCTTCAGGCAGCGACGTGAAATAGTTGCGGAACAGCAGCGTCAGGATCGGCATCCCGAAGATTGTGTGAACAATGACCAACCCCGATAACGATCCGTATAAGCCAATCTCGCGCAGCATGATCACAATCGGATAGAGCATCACCTGATAGGGGATGAAGGCGCCAAAGATCAGGATGGTGAAGAACAAATCCGCGCCTTTGAACTTCCAGTTGGCCAAAGCGTAGCCGTTCACCGATGCGATGATGATCGACAGGATCACCGAGGGGATCGTGATCTGGACCGAATTCCAGAACCCAGTACTGAGACCGTTACAGGTCAGACCGGTACAAGCCTCGGACCAGGCTTTGACCCAGGGCTGAAAAGTCACCTCCATCGGCGGGGCAAAGATATTGCCCATCCGGATTTCCGGCATACCTTTCAGCGACGTCACGATCATGATGTAGAGCGGCAGAGCGTAGTAGGCAGCCACTACAAAGAGCGTGCCGTAGAGAAAGATATTGCGCCGCGAGAAGGCCTTTTGCGGTTTTGGCCCATGTGGGTCGGTGAAAGCGGAAGCGGAAGTATTAGCCACGGTTCTTGCCTCCAAACTCGAGGATAGCCCAGGGGATCACGATGATTGCGACCGTCACCAACATCATGGTCGAGGCAGCAAAGCCCTGACCCAAATTGTTGGCCTGGAACATCATGTCATAGACGTATTTGGCGGGAACTTCGGTGGCGATGCCCGGACCCCCGCCCGTTTGCGCCACGATCAGGTCATAGAGTTTCACAATGCCCGTCACCACCAGTACAAGGGTCGTGATAAAGACCGGGCGCATCATCGGGATGACAATGAAGATATAAGTTTTCCAGGCGGGGATACCGTCGACACGGGCCGCCTTCCAGACCTCTTGATCGATACCGCGAAGACCGGCGAGCATCAGCACCATAACGAGCCCGCTGCCCTGCCAGAGGCCAGCTATGAGCACGCCGTAAATCGCGATATCGGCCGTATAGAGCGGGTCGAAGGTGAAGCTTTCCCAACCCAGACCACGCACGATATTTTGCACGCCGAATTCCGGGTTCAGAATCCATTGCCAGACCAGACCGGTGACAACGAAGCTGAGCGCATACGGGTAAAGAATAATGGTCCGAATGGTATTCTCAAATCGAATCTTTTGGTCAATCAGCGCAGCCAGAATGAAGCCGATCACAAACATCAGAACCAGCATACAGAAGCCATAGATGGCAAGGTTCTCGATTGAAACCAGCCATTTACGCGTTGTCCATAGCCGCTCATACTGGTCAAGGCCAACCCAATTCAAGCGCGGTAAAAGCCCTGAATCGGTAAAACTGTAAACAACCGTCCACACGGTTCCGCCAACAAAGACAAAGAGAGCGGTCAACACCATTGGTATTGCTGCAATCTTTGCTGATTTGTTCCGGAACAGCTGGTTTGGGCGCGTCGAAGTCATCGCCTATCTCCCTGCTGAAAGCCCGACAATCAAAGTGGATGGGTTAGCCCGTTCGAAAACGCGCCATCCCCAGAGTTGTTTAGTTTGCGCGTTCAATAATGCGCACGAAATCGGCGTGTGCATCTTCCGGGGAGTAGGAAGGATCGGCAAAGAACTGCACCATAAGATCGTCGATCTGAGATTTGGTGTCAGGGGTCACCAGCATGTTGAAGTCCGGCAGAAGTGCGCCTTCCGCAAGCAAGGCCAGACCCTGCTGCATGCAATCATTGGCTGCTTCGAGGTCGATATCACCCCGGACCGGCAACGAGCCTTTCGCTAGGTTAAAGCTTACCTGCGTTTCAGGCTTGAGAAGCAGGGCTGCGAGTTCGGCTTGGGCCGCCGATAACTCCGCGTCGTCGAGCACGGGGAAGTAGAATGCGTCACCGCCCGTTGATAGACGCGGGTTTACGCCAAGACCAGGCAAGCAACTATAGTCTTCACCGGCAACCTGACCGGCAACCGCGAATTCACCTTGTGCCCAATCACCCATGATCTGGCCACCAGCCTTGCCCGTGATCAGCATGTTGGTGGCGTCGTTCCAGTTCTGGACGTTGGAGTTGGCAGCCATATCCCGCGCGGACGCGGCTGCGGCGAACACGGAAGCCACGTCTTCGCCCGCGGCAATCTCGATGTTCTTGTCGCCATAAACGCTGGTGAATACGTCGCTTGGCGGCAAGCTTGCCATGAAGACATTGAATGCGCCGGCCTGCTGCCAGCCCTGCTGACCTATGGCCATCGGGATTTTCCCGGCAGCCTCAAGAGCGTCTGAAGCGGCAACGAATTCATTCCAATT
Organism: Ruegeria sp. C12; assembly: GCF_056537745.1. Lineage (NCBI taxonomy): Bacteria > Pseudomonadati > Pseudomonadota > Alphaproteobacteria > Rhodobacterales > Roseobacteraceae > Ruegeria > Ruegeria sp. C12. The sequence continues at coordinate 206,961 of NZ_JBQFSA010000009.1, read as the reverse complement.
GGTCGGTACCGCGACACCGGCGTCTTCAAAAGCACCATGGCTTACCCAGAGCCACTGCCAGGAATGGATGTTCACCGGGGCGCAATAGACGCGCCCGTCGACGGTGCAGGCTTCCAGCAAGCTGGGAGGGTTCACAAGGTCAAGCCAGCCTTCGGCCTCGGCGATGTCGGTGATGTCGCGCAGCAGCCCTGCTTCGATCAGCTCTTCGGCCTGACGACCGTGGTTGAACTGGAACGCGCCCATTGGGTCGCCACCTGTCAGGCGGCTCACCATAACAGCGCGCGCGGCGTCGCCTCCAGCGATCGCGCCGTCAACCCAAGTATTGCCCGTGGCATTAAAAGCATCGGCGAACTGCTGGACCGCTACGGCCTCACCGCCCGACGTCCACCAGTGCATAACTTCAAGCTCAGCGGCTGAAGCGCTGGATGCGGCGACAATCGCCGTTGCTGACATCAGCATTTTAGTCCGGTTCATGGTTTCCTCCCACCTATAACGATATAGTTTTTCTCCTATAACGTTATAGTTTCTCCTTGCAAGTGTTTTTTTGTACGCTTTATTATTGGGGTGCGACCTTTCGCAGACGGAGGCGAAGCAAGAATTGCTGAATAGGTTCAGGCCTGTCTAAGCAATGTTCTGAGGTGTAGGCTAATGAGACGAAGCGCAGATGTAATCGCTGGATTGAGCAAAAAAGAACTGTCGGCGCTGGTTCATCCAGGCGAACGACCGACCCTGAAGACAATCTCGCGAATCAGCGGTTTGGCCGTCGCAACGGTCTCACGCGCGTTGGGGGATGCTCCGGATATCGGCAGCGACACCAAAGAGCTTGTACGCAAAATCGCCGATGCGGTTGGCTATGTCCCAAACCGAGCCGGGGTCCGCCTCCGGACAGGACGAACAAATGTTGTCACCCTCGTCGTGCCCGCGGAGGGCGATGTCATCAGCAGCGCAACTCGCCTTACGAGTTCAATCGCACTCGAGTTGCGCGGGACACAGTTTCACCTGAACGTGTTGCCATGGTTTCCAGACGAAGATTCGTTGCGGCCGATCAAGTACATCGTCGAAACGCGGTCAGCCGATGCGGTGATCTTCAATATGGTCGAACCAGAAGACCAGCGCGTCGCGTATCTGATGGAACGCAAGTTTCCATTTGCGACGCACGGGCGTTCGAAGTGGTGCGCCGATCACGCCTATTCCGACTACGACAACGCTGCATTCATGCGCATCGCTCTAAACCGTCTTGCAGAGCGTGGACGCAGAAACATCCACGCAATTCTACCACCGCTGCATCAGGCCTATGCCACGGACATGAAGCGCAGCCTGCTTGAAACCGCACCTCATCTGAATCTGAGCTATCGAATTGCCGAGAAGATCTCCAGCGACGATTCTTCCGACGACATCCGGCATTGGCTGCTGAACAGGTTTGAAAAGTCACCAGATATCGATGCTGTTGTCTGCGCTTCCCCCAAAGTAGCCATCGCGACCATCGGTGTTCTCGAAGGCCTAGGGCGCAAGCTGGGCAAGGATATCGACGTGTATTCGAAAGAAACCGTGCCGTTGCTGAAGACATTCCGCGACGACATCCTCGTCGAAACTGAGGATGTCGGGAAGACGGGCCGGTTCCTCGCAAAGGCTGTCATGCAGCAGCTGATCGCACCCGATGAGCCGTTGATGCAAAGGCTGCACGTTCCTCCTGAACACTAACAATCCATCGCAAGGAGAAAACGATGGCAACTCAAATCAAGGGGCCAGCCCTTTTTCTGGCCCAATTCGCGGGCAACGAAGCGCCCTTCGACTCCCTGGCCGGGATCACCCGCTGGGCCGCGGGGTTGGGCTACAAGGGCGTGCAGATCCCGACCTTCGACGCACGCCTGTTTGACCTTGAACAGGCAGCGACCAGCCAGGCCTATTGCGACGAGATTAAAGGGATTTGCGCGGACGCGGGTGTCGAGATCACCGAACTATCGACCCATCTTCAGGGCCAATTGGTGGCCGTGAACCCCGCCTATGACGAAGCCTTTGACGCCTTCGCGCCTGAGGTTGTGCATGGTAATCCCAAGACGCGGCAGGAATGGGCCGTGGATCAGATGATGAAGGCCGCCGTCGCCTCCGAACGGCTTGGCCTCAAGCACACGGTCAGTTTCACAGGGTCTCTGGCATTCCCCTATCTCTATCCCTGGCCGCAACGCCCTGCAGGCCTAATCGAAGAAGCTTTTGCCGAACTAGGTCGCCGTTGGATACCGATCCTGAACCATTACAAGGATCACGGGCAGGATATCGGGTTTGAAATCCACCCCGGCGAAGATGTCTTCGACGGCGCCACCTTCGAGATGTTTGTGGATGCCTGTGGCGGCCATGAAGCGGCGATGATCAACTACGACCCGTCGCATTTTCTGCTGCAGCAACTGGATTACCTGCAGTTCATCGACCTCTATCACGACCGCATCAACGCGTTCCACGTCAAGGATGCCGAGTTCAATCCGACCGGGCGTCAGGGCGTCTATTCCGGCTATCAGGGGTGGACGGATCGCGCCGGGCGGTTCCGGTCGCTTGGCGATGGCCAAGTCGATTTCGCGGGCATCTTCTCGAAACTGACCCAATATGGCTATGACAGCTGGGCCGTTCTTGAATGGGAATGCTGCATCAAATCACCGGAACAGGGTGCGGCCGAAGGAGCGCCCTTTATCGAGAAACACCTGATCGAGGTGACCGGAAAAGCCTTTGACGACTTCGCCGGTGCAGAGCGTGACGATGCGCAAATCAAACGGATGCTAGGACTATGAAAAAACTAAAACTTGGAATGGTCGGCGGCGGCCAAGGCGCATTTATCGGTGGTGTGCACCGCATCGCCGCGCGTATCGACGGCAAGTGGGATCTGGTCGCGGGAGCGTTGTCATCCAACCCTGAACGCGCGGCGGCCTCGGCGGTGGAGCTGGGCATCGCGCCGGAGCGGTCTTACGACAGTTTCGAAGTCATGGCCCAGCAGGAAGCCGCACGTGAAGATGGCATTGATGCGGTTGCGATTGTAACGCCAAATCACATGCATGCAGGCCCTACGATCGCGTTTTTGAATGCTGGGATTAACGTGATCTGTGACAAACCCCTTGCCGCGACACAGGACGATGCTGAGGCAATCAAAGTCGCCGTGGACACTTCAAAGGCAAAATTTATCCTGACTCACAACTACACAGGTTACCCGCTTATGCGACAAGCCCGTGAGATGATTGCACGTGGAGATCTGGGGAAATTACGGGTGGTTCAGGCCGAATATGCCCAGGATTGGCTGGCCGAAGACACCAGCAACAAACAGGCCGATTGGCGCACCGATCCCAATATGTCCGGCGCTGGAGCGATAGGCGACATCGGCACGCATGCCTTCAATCTTCTCTCTTTCGTATCGGGTCTTGGTACGGAAGCGCTGTGTGCAGACCTGCATTGTTTCGTAGATGGCCGTAAGGTCGATGACAATGCCCACATCCTTTTACGTTTGGAGGGTGGCGCGAAGGGTATGATTTGGGCCAGTCAAGTTGCCGTTGGTTGCGAAAACAGCCTGACATTGCGCATCTATGGCGATAAGGGCAGCATTGAGTGGAACCAAGAGAACCCAAATCAGATGAGTTTCACCAGATTTGGGGCGGCCACACAAATCCTCACACGGGGCGGCTCTCATTTAGGCGATGAAAATGACCGTTGGACGCGCATCCCTCCTGGGCATCCCGAGGGGTATCTAGAGGGGTTCGCCAATCTCTACAGTGACGCAGCAGATCTTATCAGCGGATCTAGCGATGGGCTTCTCCTCCCAGGGATTGACGCTGCTATGAATGGGATGTGGTTTATCGCAGCGTGTCAGGCAAGCTCCAAAAATGACGCGTCTTGGGTGCACAATAAATCAAATTAAGGCTTTAAGTGCTTGGGGTAAGCTAAATTGCAGCCGTTACAATATATATAGCGAAAGCCCGCTTCGTCTCGCGTTCTGTAAATTGCCGCCTTTAATAATGTTGCGTCGCTCACGAAGGGTCGAAATCGCTGCCGCACCGCGTCATGGAATTTCGTGCTTGTGCAGAATATTTGCCACTGCGCGCACTCGCGGCATGAAATTAAGATGACCGGCTTGGGCTCTAAATAGTCATTCCCTGCGGTACACGTGATTGGCTGATGGCAGCGCTAAGCGGACCTTCGTAGCAAGGCTTTGCAGTTCCGGCATCAAACTATAAGCCGTCAGAAGTTGATAGGAGGTGTCGTCACACTGGTCAGCGTCGCCGTTGCAAACAGGATAAGGACAACGGCCAACATCTCCATTGAAATCGACCGCCTGAGTGAAGTCGTGGCACTAGGTTCTTTGGCCCTGAGAGCCGGAACAAATCTCAGCTTGTTCAGCGCCGCGAGGCCAAGAAGGGCAGAAACGATCACGACCTTGGCCAAAAGTACCAATCCATAGGCCGTTCCGAACAAGTCGGCCACAGTGCCCGAAAGCAGCCACGCGAGCGCTGCACCCGCAACAATCAGGACGGCAACTCCATAAGCAGCGACATTGCCAAAGTGGCGCAATAGATCGGCCCCATTAGGAGTGAGCGCCGCTTTGCGCAAAGGCAGGAGAGCACCGACCCAAAACGCGGCAGCCAGTAGATGCAAAACCAGCAAGATTGCGAGAGCCGCCCTGGGCTGTCCGAGCGAGTGTCCCACCTGAGCAAAGGAAATCGCTATGGCAAGGCTGCCCGCCAAAGCAATCCATTGCCCGGCACGGGGGAGTAGGATTGCCAATATCGCGAATTCACCCACCGCTCGCCAAATCGCGGCGGTGCCAAGCGGACTGTCCCAAACAAAGCCAAGCATTATTGGGTCCGTCGCGCCATCAAAGCCCATCCCGGATATCCGCGCCGCTCTGATGCCGAAACGTAGAGCGAGCACGGCGAGACCGAGAAGCGACGCACCGACCGCGAGTTGACGTGCAAGGCGCAAAACAGATGCCTCGGCGCGCTTGGCAAAGAGGACCGTGAATAGGACGCTACCCATCGCCAACAGCGCCGCACCGTAGCTAAGTGCCTTCGCCAAAATGGCCAAGACGACGACACCATCTATAGGGGCCAGTCCGATCACTCAGCGACCGTGAAAAAAAAGCTGCCCTGCATCGGGTGACCGTCTGAAGCCATACCTCGCCAGTCGAAGCGGTAGCTTCCGGGAGCAAGCTCCTCCAAAGGCATAGCCCGGAATTCCGTGTTGGGGTCCATACCCGTTTCGCGTTCAATTTCGACGTCGCCATCGGGTGAGGTCAGCGTGACCGAGATGATGCGCATCGGATCATCGAACCGCATGGAAAGCTCTGGCACGTCAGTGACAGTCGCGCCGTCTGCCGGCGTCGTATCTTCGGACTTGGAATGCGCTGCCGCAAGTATTGGAGCCATTGCTACGACCAAGCCGAGAAGAGTTTGTTTGATCATCTGAGTTTTCCTCTATTCGGATTGGGCATTCAGCTCGTCGTGGTACTCACGAAGGTCATTGGGCCAGGTTGACTTGATAAAAGAAAGAACCGCTAGGATTTCGTCATCGCCGAGCACACTTTCATAGACCGGCATACCGGTTGGGGACGCATTTTCCATCAGTCCGGCCAGGCCAAATTTGGTCAAGGTGAAGAGCGTTTCATCATCGTGGTGCCACGTATGCCCTGTGGCGTCGTGCGGCGGTGCCGGTAGCAAACCATCCTCGCCGCGTATCTGCCAGTTTGGCTGTCCTTCCAGGCGTGCTCCGTGGCAGGCAGCACATTGGTCCGCGTAGATATCTTGGCCAGTTGCGACCAGTTCGGCGTCATCCGGCCTCAATAGACCGACGGCCTTAGAGGGCTGGGCCAGAACGAAAGCTAGGGCGAAACCGGCGAGCGCAAGCCCACCGGTGACCAAGAGTGTTGTGCGCCCTAGCATCAGGTGTGGAACGGCTGTGCGTTGCCAGCGCGGTAGTATACCGTACCGGCTCCAGCCTCTCCCCCAAATGCAATGACGTCGTAACGGGCGGACGGATCGTCGCCCATACCAGGGGAGCCCATTGGCATGCCAGGAACGGCAAGCCCTGTAATGTCAGGCCGATCCTTCGACACGGCTTCCAGTGCTTCGAACGGCACATGGCCTTCAAAGACATAACCATCGGCTTCAATGGTGTGACAGGATGCGAGGTTCAGCGGGATACCCCGCGCTGACTTCTGTGCCTCGGGGTCGGTCAGTTCCTCAACGGTTACGGCGTTGCCACGTGCGCGAGCCAAGTCGGCCCACGCGTGACAACATCCGCAACCTGGTGAACTGAGCACGTGCATTGGGGTGCCTGCACGGACGGGAAGAGCTGTCGCGATGAGAGCAGTTGCAGACATTGTGGTGAATTGACGACGTGTGATCATGTCTGTCGGTCCTTTGATGTGAAATTTGAACGGAATGCGGGCGAGCGCCCGTTGCCATTCAGGCTTTCGGAGGACCGGTGGGAACACCCAGTGCGAGGCCCGAAAAATCGGCTCCAGCGTGCGTCACACCACCCACTGAGATCACCAATGGAGCAATAGGCGAAATCCCCGCCGTGGCGACGAGATCACCAAAACAGGATGTTGAACCCATGCCGCTGGTGGTGTCGCAACAATCCGCAACAGCTTTCTCGGCATTAGCCAACGGATCGTCGTCCGCCATTTGAGCATGATGACCAGAATGATCCGATCCATGGGTCAAGCCATGCTTCACGGACGCTGCGGATGCGCCAGAGAATGCAACAACAAGAAGTATCGACAGGACCAGGCGAAACATACCAAATACCTACTGGGGGCACGTGGTTTTGACAAGTTACGAGGATGGGTCGACGCAAACGATCCTAGTTGCACCTATTATGGGTGCGCCACATCTCTGGATCATGTCCGTCCGGAACAGCGGAACATGGATCACCTGAAAGTCCGGTACAACTGAATTTTGACCGATCTGCGTATTAGTCAGCAACGGCAAGGTCAGCAGAGAGGCGTTTAGCCTAAGGTGTTTCCGGTGATGAAGGTGTACGAACTTTCGACCAGGCCGATGACGACATCCAACTCTTCTGGTGTGGTCGGAGTATAGATCATGACAAAGCCACTCCATCCGGGACGTTGATTGGCCCAAGGGTGTCCTACGGCCCAGCCAGCCTCAATTGCCCGTCGGGCCATTGCGGGGTGCAGCGAAGCGTGCAAGCTGCCATCAGGATGCATATGCGCAAACTCAAACCCACCGACGATAGAGTTCGGTTGAGACATCAACATGTCAGGATCAAGCTGAAAGCCAATCGCGCCAGGTAATGATATGCGTGTTGGGCCAAGTGTGACCCCTGGGAATTGCGCAACACGCTCCAGCAATAGCTTGGCCAAATCGGCATCAATTTCGACACCAATCTGTGTATGGGGTACGCCGCTTGTCGTTTCGGGACTGGGCGAGGTGCGCTCCGGCAAGGAGCGCTCTTGTGCGGATACCATCGGGCACATCAATGCCACCGCTGTCGCGGCAGCCGCCAGTAGTTTCAGGAACACATTCATTTGTTGTCAGCCGGTCAAAAGTTAAGAATGAGCGCTCGGTGCCATATCAGTTCCCTTGCACACATCATTCAGCCTTTAACGCTTCGACATTGATCAAGACTGCTATTTCGTCGCTCACCGCAGGTGCAAACGCCCCAAGTCCGAATTCAGACCGCACGATAGTCGCCGTGGCTGCCAGCCCCAAGGTCGGCGTGCCCTCCTTTTCGCCAAAAGGGTATGGCGCTGATTTGTTAAGCGTTGTTTCCAGAACAACAGGTTTGGTGACGCCATTCATGGTCAGGTCGCCAGAAATATTCGCGGAATTGTCCCCGGTCACTTCAATGCTGGTTGAGGCGAAAGTGACCACGTCATCGTCACTCGCGCTAAAAAAGTCATCGGACATGAAGTGTTGCAAACGGGCATCCCAGCCCGTGATCATGGATTTTATAGGCATAGACACTGTGACAGATGACGCAGACGGATCATCTTCATTGAACTCAATCTCACCGCTAAACCCTGAGAACATTCCAAACGTTTCTGAGAATCCGATGTGGTCGTAGCTGAACAGTACCTGGCTGTGCCCGGGGTCCAGCTCGTACGTACCACTCTCGGACAATGCGGTTGTCGCGACCATCGATAAGAGTACCGCTAGCGGGGTTGCTGCCACTTTGAACATTGATACGCTCCCATTTTGACAAGACGTGTTCGCGGAATTGAGTATTGAGCTTTAGTTTTTGGCTGGCAGTACTTTTAGAACAAAATGTTCTACTGTGCAACAAGGTGTTCTATAGGAGGGGTGATTGAAAGAAGATCCTAGGCTGATCGCCACACGGCAGGCCGCGCTTGATGCGGCGCAAAGGATACTGATGGATGAGGGCGTGCTGCACGTAACTCATGGCGCAGTTTCGAAGGCAACTGGCATTTCGCGCAGTACACTTTACAGGCACTGGCCAGATGCGCGCAGTCTGCGTGATGCAGCATTCCGGCGCATCGCAACACCGCCAAACATACCGCCCAAAACCGATGGCCCGCTACGATCTGACCTGCGCTGGTTACTCGGTGTACTGATGGGAGCCTTAAATGACACACCGTGGGGCCAAATCGCGCCTCAGGTGGTCGCTGCTGCGTCCACCGATGCAGAAGCGCGGTTGGTAATCACTGAATTCATGAAAGACAGGTTCGCAAGTGTTGAAGCAGTAATTGCAGCCGCAATAGACCGCGGTGAGATAGCCGCGGATGCACCGGTTGACCAGCTCATAGAACTAGCAATCGCTGCACCCTACTTCCGCAAGCTCATACGTTACGAGGCACTGGACGAAGAATGGTTGGACAGACATGTCGATCTGCTTTGCAGTATCGCGAAAACCAATTCGGGACAGTGACCATTGCCTGACTTTGCAATCAAAGCGACCAGCAACGGACGCGAGAATACGGCAGAGCATCAAATCATGATCAATGGCATGTTCAGCCAGTTCCTAATAGCGGCTGCTCCAAATGGTCTTGGCAAACGTTTGCCATGATTGTCCGCCGAAGATTGCAAAGTCCGCTTTCTGCACATAGCTGCCGGTCGTGAGACACAGTGCTGGTAGCGCAGCGAACGGCAGCTTGGTGGCCAAATTGCGGCCCTGTTTGCAGTGTTCTATGACTCATTCGCATCGCCGCAGCATTGGAAGATTCAACGGCGATTGCAATGAATATGGATGCCGGACTATGATGCCTGCGCACTTTCTGAATGCGGTATCGTTGCTGCAAAATGATCTTCTTGTCGTCGGTTAAACGGTTCTGTCTAAAATCTGCCTAGCAGCGGAGAGTATGGAGTCTTCTGTTGATGACGGTCGCGGCTGATGTTGCGCCTCATCTCCAGCTTGATACTTTCCCGTTCGGAGAAGAATGGCGGCTCCCAATCCTGCTTTCAAAGCGCCCGCGATATCGTTTTCGGCATCATCGCCGACCATTGTGACCTCCGCAGGGTCTCGTTTCATACTGTTGGCGGCGGCGTGGAAAAAGGCAGGTGCGGGTTTGCCGAACAGAAGTGCCTTTGTCCCGCTCGAATACTCGAGCGCCCGAGCAAATGCGCCCGCATCCATGCTGAGTTCGCCATCTGCATCACGAAAGATCCTGTTGGACGCCAAAGTAAGAAAAGGCGCGCCATCTTTGATTAGACGAAAGGCAGCGTTCAGCCTTTCATAGGTGAAGTAGGGACCGGCATCTCCAACTATGACCGCGCAAGGACCTGACCTCCGGCAGGTTGCAAAGTCTTCCTCCAAATCTGGATGGATTAGCAGATGCGGCGCGTATCCGTTCTTTTCAAGCCAGGAACATGCGGCGGCCGCCGGTGTCATGACCTCGCCTGATGATGCGTCTATTCCAAACCCGTGAAGCTTGTCCAAAATCGCACGCTTTGGTCGGCGGGTTGAGTTCGTTAGGAACCGGATCGGTAGACCCGCGTTTCGCAGGCTCGAGACCGCTTCGGCAGCACTCGGCAGCGGTTGGTCACCCTGATACAGAACTCCAGCGATATCGAGCAAAACGCCGCGCGCCATACCAGCCTCGCACAATCCAAAACAGCTTTTATTGAGGTCAAATTAACCCGCTGATAGTTCACTCTTGACGCCCACTTGGCCATCACATAGGAAGGCGAAACCTTGAGCGGGTATAGCTTAATGGTAAAGCCCCTGCCTTCCAAGCAGGCTATGTCGGTTCGATTCCGTCTACCCGCTCCAGTTGTTTCCCCTTAAATTTCTGCGTCAAATGGCCCTGTCGGACCAGCAATCAACTGGGTCCTGCTTGACCCCGGATGCCGCTGCCGCCAAGAAGCATGGACCCAGCAAAGTTCAGGAAACAAGGGCCCCACATGGCAAGACGGACTGAAACCAGTCAACCGACCGCACCGGCACCCGGGGCCAGCGAGGAACGCGCGACCTCCAAGAAAATCGGCGTGCTGCGGGCGCTCTGGCCGTTTATGCGGCCCTACAAGCTGTTGATGCTCGGTGCGACTCTGGCCTTGATTCTGACGGCGAGCATGACGCTGACCCTGCCTTTGGCGGTGCGCCGCGTGGTGGACAATTTCCGCATTCAGGATGGCGAACTGCTGGATTGGTATTTTCTGGCGGCACTGGTTATTGCGGGCATTCTGGCAGTTGGAACAGGTATCCGCTACGCGCTGGTCACACGCCTGGGTGAAAGGGTGGTGGCCGACATTCGCATGGCCGTCTTTGACCGCGTCATCGGCATGAGCCCCGAGTTTTACGAACGCATCATGACTGGCGAAGTGCTCAGCCGGATCACCACCGACACGACTCTGATTCAGTCGGTGCTGGGCTCGTCCGTCTCGATTGCCCTGCGCAATTTGCTGATGTTTGTCGGTGGTCTGGTGCTGATGCTTTTGACCTCGGCCAAGCTGACCGGGCTGGTTCTGTTGCTGATCCCGGTGGTCATTGTTCCAATCCTGGTTCTGGGCCGCCGCTTACGGGCAATCAGCCGCGAGAATCAGGACTGGATCGCCGCGTCCTCGGGCAATGCGGGTGAGGCCTTGGGCGCGGTCCAGACAGTTCAGGCCTTCACCCACGAACAGGCCAGCCGCGCGCAGTTCGATCAGATGACCGAGACATCCTATGTCGTCTCACTGCGGCGCATTCAGACCCGCGCGGTTCTGACCGTCATCGTCATCTTTCTGGTCTTCTCGGGCATCGTCGGGGTGCTGTGGATGGGGGCCAATGACGTGCGAAACGGGGTCATGACCGAAGGCGTTCTGATCCAGTTCGTGATTTACTCGATCATCATGGCAGGCTCGGTCGCCGCCCTGTCCGAAATCTGGAGCGAACTGCAGCGCGCCGCTGGCGCGACCGAGCGTCTGGTCGAGTTGCTGCATGCCGAAGACACAGTGACCGACCCGGGACAACCCAAATCGCTGCCTTTGCCGGTTCGCGGTGAGATCCGGTTTGAGGACGTAAGCTTCCGCTATCCCGCAAGGCCGGACGTGGTTGCGCTGGACAATCTGTCCTTGCAGGTGAGGCCGGGTGAAACGGTTGCGTTCGTGGGCCCCTCGGGCGCGGGCAAGACTACCGTGATCCAGCTGATCCAACGGTTCTACGATCCGAATGCCGGGCGTGTTCTGATTGATGGCTCTGACCTGCAGGACCTGGATCGGGCGGACTTCCGCACTCATATTGCGCTGGTGCCACAGGACCCGGTGATCTTCGCCGCCTCGGCCCGCGAAAACATTCGCTTTGGTCGTCTGGATGCCGCGGATGCCGAGGTCGAGGCCGCTGCACGCGCCGCCGCCGCGCATGAGTTCATTGCGGCCCTGCCCGAAGGCTATGACAGCTTTGTGGGTGAGCGGGGCGTGATGTTGTCGGGTGGACAGAAACAGCGCATCGCCATTGCCCGCGCCATTCTGCGCGACGCGCCGGTTCTGCTGCTGGACGAGGCGACCTCGGCCCTGGATGCGGAAAGCGAACGCGCGGTGCAAGGTGCGGTGGATCAGATGCGGGCGGGGCGCACGACGCTGATCGTGGCGCACCGTCTGGCAACCGTGAAAAAGGCAGACCGGATTGTTGTGTTGGAGGCCGGGCGTATCGTTGCGCAGGGCACCCATGACGATCTGGTGGCACAGGATGGCCTGTATGCCCGTCTGGCGCGGCTGCAATTCACCGACGGGGTCGCTGCGGAATGAAGTGACGTACCGAAATTCCCGGTTCCGCCGCAGCGTCATTCTACATTTTGAGCATTTTCGTCGCTAAGCGCTTGCTTGCGTCGGCAAGGTTGTGATCCCATCTTAGGACGGATCATAACCGCGTGTGGCGCGCGGGAGATTATAAGACGGGAGGAGCCACATGGCCTTTGTTGGGCTGGAAGACAAAACGCGTGTTGAACAGGAAATGCCGTGGGAGGATCGTGACCTGCCGGTTACGTTTCATCAATTGCTGTCACGGACAGCCGGGAAATTTCCAAATCACAACGCAGTCAGTTTCCAAATATTTTCAGGCCCCAATGACAAGGCCGAAACGCTGACGTGGTCGGACCTTCTGGGACAGGTCAATCAGGCGGCGAACCTGTTCCGCTCGCTTGGAGTTGGGGAAAAGGATGTGGTGGCTTATGTGCTGCCCAACTGTAACGAGACCCTGGTGACCATGATGGGCGGTGCCGTAGCTGGGATCGTGAACCCGATCAACCCACTGCTGGAGCCCGAGCAAATCGCAGCGATTCTGCGTGAGACGGGTGCCAAGGTCGTCGTGACGCTGAAGTCATTCCCGAAAACGGATGTGGCGCAAAAGGTGGAAGAGGCCGTTCGACACGCGCCCAAGGTCAATACCATTCTGGAAATCGACCTGAACCGCTATCTGACGCCGCCCAAATCGTGGATTGTTCCTCTGTTGCGTCCGAAGATGGGCGACAAGGAAAAGCTGGCCCATGCGGATTACAAGAACTTCAACAAAGAGCTGGCCAAACAACCGAAGACGCTGACCTTTGAGGACAGCAAGGAAGACCGCGTCGCTTGCTATTTCCACACCGGCGGTACGACAGGTATGCCCAAGGTGGCACAGCACAAGTATTCCGGCCTCGTCTACAATGGCTGGTTGGGTCATACGCTGCTGTTCGATGAAACTGACGTCATCATGTGCCCGCTGCCCATGTTCCACGTCTTTGCCGTCCACGTCATCATGATGGCGGCCGTTTCATCTGGCGCTCATGTAATCTTCCCGACACCGCAAGGGTATCGTGGCGATGGCGTATTCGACAATTTCTGGAAACTGATCGAGCGTTGGAAGGTCAGCTTCATCATCACGGTGCCCACGGCAATCTCGGCCAAGATGCAGCGCCCGGTAGATGCGGATATTTCTTCGGTCAAAACCGCCTTCTCGGGCTCGGCGCCGCTGCCGGTTGAACTGTTCCGCCGGTTCGAGGAAGCCACCGGCGTTACCATTGTGGAAGGCTATGGCCTGACTGAAGCCACCTGTCTGGTGTCCTGTAACCCCGTGGATGGCGAGAAAAAGATCGGCTCGATCGGTATCCCGTTCCCGTACACGGATGTAAAAATACTGCAGGACGGCCCCGATGGACCCAAGGAATGTGCAGCGGATGAGATCGGAGAAATCTGTATTTCAAACCCGGGCGTCTTTGCGGGCAACACCTATACCGAAGCCGACAAGAACGTGAACCTGTACCACTATGACAAATACCTGCGTACAGGCGACCTGGGTCGTTTTGACGAGGACGGTTATCTGTGGATTACCGGTCGTGCCAAGGATCTGATCATCCGTGGCGGTCACAATATCGACCCGGCCGAGATCGAAGAGGCGCTGTTGGGTCACGAAGCCGTTGCCTTTGCCGGTGCCATCGGCCAACCCGATGCGCATGCGGGCGAAGTGCCTTGCGCCTTTGTCGAACTGGTCGAGGGGGCCTCGGTCACCGAAGAGGCTCTGATGGAGTTCTGCAAGGTGCATGTCCACGAACGCGCGGCACAGCCCAAGCATATGACCATCCTGTCGGAACTGCCCAAAACTGCCGTCGGCAAGGTGTTCAAGCCTGATCTGCGCAAACATGCCATTACCCGGATCTACAACGGTGCGTTGGAAACGGCAGGCGTCGATGCGCGCGTGGTCTCGGTCATTGACGATAAGAAACGCGGCCTAGTCGCGCAGCTTGACGCGAACGGCGCGTCAGAGGACGATGTCAGCAAAGTGCTGGGGTCGTTCACCCGGCCATGGGAGTGGGCTGCCTGACCGGGAGGGAACATGGATTATGAACGTCTGATTGATGAGGAAACTTGGGCGTTCATAAGACGCACGGCGGAAAGCTATCCTGACGACGCGGTTGATCTGTCGATTGAGGATCAGCGCCGGGTTTATGACACGATGTGTCAGGACTTTCGCCAGCCCCGCCCAAAGGGTGTTGAAACACAGGACAGGCGCGCCGATGGCGTGCCTGTTCGCATTTATACGGCCGGAGATCCCACCCGGACTGTGGTCTATTTCCACGGCGGCGGATTTGTTGTTGGCGGGCTGGACAGTCATGACGACGTCTGCGCCGAGATCTGCGCACAGACAGGGTATCGAATCGTGGCGGTGGATTATCGGCTTTGCCCCGAACATGTGCACCCGGCGCAGTTTCAGGATTGCCTGACTGCGGTGAACTGGGTCGTGTCGGAATTCGGTGACCCTATGGTTCTGGCCGGTGACAGTGCAGGCGGCAATCTGGCCGCTGCGGTCGCCCATCAGCTTCGGGGGCAGAGGGCGGAAATACTCGGCCAGGTCCTGATCTATCCGGGTCTGGGCGGCGACAACTCGAAGGGTTCGTATGTCGAACACGCCCACGCGCCGCTTTTGACCCGCGACGAGATTCTGTTTTACGAGAATGTCCGCTGTGGCGGCCCCGCCCCGCACGACGATCCGACCTACGCGCCGCTTCACGACAGCGATTTCTCGGGCCTGCCACCGACCGTTGTTGTCACCGCGGATTGCGACCCGCTGCGTGATGATGGCTCGACCTATTGCGAACGTATCTCTGCCGCCGGCGGGCAGGCGCACTGGATCAACGAGGCGGGCCTGGTCCACGGATACCTGCGCGCCCGAACCTCGGTCAAACGCGCGGCGGACAGTTTTGAGCGCATCTCTGTCGCGATCGAGGCTTTGGGTCAGGGCATCTGGTCTTACGACTAAAGCCCAAGATCACGTCAGGAACGGTTTCCCCTTCATGGTGTCCGCAATTGGGGCGCCCATACGGTTCAGGATCGTGGGCGCCAGTTGCACCTGTTCAATTACCGCGTCCGCGTCGGGCCCGGTTGCATCCCCGAAATAATACAGCGCAGTTTCCTGCTGCAATGGCCCACGCCCGCCGTGGTGGCCGCGTTCATCCTGACCATGATCGGCGGTTACGATGACGTTATAGCCCAATTGCCGCCAACGCGGGATGAAGGGGGCAAGCATTTCATCCGCGACAAAGCAGGCGTGGTCCATTTCCTCGCAATCATGGAAGAAGCGGTGGCCCATACTGTCCAGCGTGCAGGTGTGCAGAATGCCGTAGTCCAACCCAAAGCGCAGGCACAGGTTGGTCAGGGTCGCATACAGATCGACATCCGACGGGGTCATCTGATTGGCGCTGCCATAGCCGGTCATGGTGTGGAACCGACCGTGGTTGATGGTCATGCTGTCCGGCTCATCATATTCAACATCGCGGACATAATCGAACGGGTGGCGGTTGAAGAATTGCGACCAATAGCTGTGGGTCACGGCTCCGGTCACGCCACCGGCTTCGCGGACCTGACTGAACACGTCCTTATGGCTCAGGCGAAAGACGTTGCCGTTGCCGGTACAGCCGTGTTCCTGCGGCGTCACACCGGTGTGGATCGAGGCATAGCAACTGGCCGAGGTCGAAGGCAGCACGGCGCGCAGTTTCCAGACCTTTGCCTCGCCACTGTCGACCCAGCCTTCCAGATTGCCGAACAGACGACGGAAGTTGCGCCAGGGAACACCGTCCAGAATGATGAGAAGGAGTTTGCGGTCCATGTCAGGCGTCCTTTGCTACTGTTGATGCCTGTTTGACGCGCCGGGCCGCGCCGGGCAATGCGAAAAACGACATGTTGCCGGTCGAAGGCGCGTTGAAGCCGATGCCGCGATTGTGAGGTCGCCTGACCGCGCGAACGCATATGCTTCTGACCAGGCGAAAACACTCGGGTCGAACCATGGCTAAGGTCTCAAAACGAAAAAAGGCGCAGATCGAGAAGGCGAAAACCGCTGCGGCACAGGGCGCGTCGCGTCGCGATGTTCTGAGGCTGGCGCGCAATGGTGCAATCGCTGCGGCAGTTGTGGGCGGCGGTGGGTTTTTCACGATACGATCCGTCCGGGCAATGCAGGCCGAGCATGACCTGACGCGGGTCGGGCAGGGCAAACCGGTCGTGGTGCAGGTGCACGACCCGCAATGTTCGACCTGTACCGCGCTACAGCGGGAAACCCGCAAGGCGATGAAGCAGTTCGGGGAATGCGATCTGATCTATCTGGTCGCGGATATCAGCCAGCAGGACGGGGCCAGATTCGCAAATCAATACGGCGTGCCCCATGTGACCCTGTTGCTGTTCGATGCCGAAGGCGGGCTGCGCCAAACCTTGCAGGGGATGCGTTACCGGGATGAACTGAGGCAGGTTCTGACCCGACACCATCAACGCTACGGCTAGAAGGTATAACCCAAAGGAAAACCGGCGGGCCAACGACCCGCCGGTTTCTTTTTGAAGCCCCGGATCAGTTCCCGGCGCTTTCCATCTTGCGATGGGCGACGACCTCTTCCAGCCAGCCCAGATGCATCTCGGGCACCGAGCTGAGCAGCAGGTCGGTATAGTCGTCGAACGGCGGGCTCAGCACCTGTGATTTCGGGCCATAGCGGACCACGCGCCCCTGATACATCACCGCAATGCTGTCGCTGATCGCGCGGACCGTTGCTAGATCGTGGGTGATGAACAGATAGGCCACATTCTCGATCTTCTGCAGGTCGAGCAGCAGTTTGAGAATGCCATCCGCCACCAGCGGGTCCAGCGCCGAGGTGACCTCATCACAGATGATCATCTTCGGTTTGGCCGCCAGCGACCGCGCAATACAGACACGCTGTTTCTGACCACCGGACAGTTCTGCCGGATAGCGGTCGATGAACTTTTCGCCCAGTTCGATCTCGTCCAGCAACTCGATGATCCGTTTGCGCTTTTCCGCGCCACGCATGCCAAAGTAGAACTCCAGCGGGCGGCCAATGATCGTGCCAACGGTCTGACGCGGGTTCATCGCCACGTCAGCCATCTGATAGATCATCTGCAACTCGCGCAGATCCTCGCGGGTGCGGCCCTTGAGGTCGGACGAAAGCTTGCGCCCGGCAAAGGTGATCTCACCATCGCGTGGCGGCAGCAGGCCGGTGATCACCCGTGCCAGTGTGGACTTGCCCGAACCGGATTCGCCCACAACCGCCAGCGTCTGCCCCGGATGAAGCTCGACATTGACGTTGTGAAGCACGTCGAAATTCAGCCCCTTGTAGCGCGCGGTGATACCATCGACGGTCAGCACCGGATCCGGCGTGGGCTGTTTCTCTTCATGCTCAATCGAACGGACCGAGACCAGAGCCTGCGTGTACTCTTCCTTCGGGTTGTTGATGATCTGGTCGGTGTCGCCGTATTCGACCGTATTACCCATCCGCAGCACCATAATGTCATCGCTGACCTGCGCCACAACGGCCAGATCGTGCGTGATATACAGCGCGGCAACGCCGGTATCGGCAATGGCTTCCTTGATGGCCATCAGAACGTCGATCTGGGTGGTCACGTCCAGCGCTGTGGTGGGCTCGTCGAACACCACCAGATCAGGCTCGGGGCACAGCGCCAGCGCGGTCATGCAACGCTGTAGCTGACCGCCCGAGACCTGGTGCGGATACCGGTCACCGATATTATCCGGATCGGGCAGGCCCAGCTTGGCGAACAGTTCACGCGCCCGGCCTTCGGCCACTTTGCGGCTGAACTTCTTTTGCTCGACCGCGGCTTCGACCACCTGATCCATGATCTTTTTGGCCGGGTTGAAGGACGCAGCGGCGGATTGGGACACATAAGTGACCTCACCGCCGCGCAGTTTGCGGATGTCGCCATGGGACGTTTTCAGAATGTCACGCCCGTTGACCCAGACTTCACCGCCGGTGATCTTCACGCCACCCCGGCCATAGGCCATCGAGGCAAGACCGATGGTGGATTTACCTGCCCCTGATTCGCCGATCAACCCCAGCACCTTGCCGCGTTCGAGGTCGAAATCGACCCCGTGCACGATTTCGATATCATGAGGCTTTTCGCCCGGCGGGTACACCGTCGCGCCAATCTTCAGCCCGCGGACTTTGAGAAGCGGTTCACTCATCCCCGGCCTCCTTTCAGCGATGTGGTGCGGTTCAGGACCCAGTCAGCCACAAGGTTGACCGAGATTGCCAGCGTCGCGATGGCAACGGCAGGGTACAGGGCCGCGCCAATGCCATAGACGATGCCGTCCTTGTTTTCCTTCACGATGCCGCCCCAATCCGCCAGCGGCGGCTGGACGCCCAGCCCCAGGAAGGACAGGGTCGAGACAAACAGAACCATGAAGATGAAACGCAGGCCCAGTTCAGCCACCAGCGGAGACAGGGCGTTGGGCAGGATCTCCCGGAAGATGACCCAGACCTGGCCTTCACCTCGCAGGCGGGCGGCCTCGACATAATCCATGACGGCGATGTCCACCGCGACGGCGCGTGCCAGACGATAGACGCGGGTCGCATCCAGCAGGCCCATGACGATGATCAGAACCGGAATGGTGACCGGCACCATGGCCAGAACCACCAGCGCGAAGATCAGCGACGGGATCGACATGATCAGGTCAACGGTACGCGACATGACCTGATCGGCCCAGCCCCCCAGCACAGCGGCCAGAAAGCCCAGAACCGAGCCGGTCACAAAGCTTAGGATCGTTGCCGCCGTGGCGATAAAGATCGTCGTGCGCCCGCCATAGATCATACGGCTGAGAAGATCGCGGCCAATGTTGTCGGTGCCCAGCCAGAATTCCTTGCTGGACGGCTCCCACACGTCGCCGACCACTTCGGCCATGCCATAAGGGGCCAGCAGGGGCGCGAACAGGGCGATGATGAAATACAGGACTGTGAAACCCAGCCCGATCATTGCAGAGATAGGGATGTTCTTCATTTCGGATGCCTCAGCCTTGGGTTGGCCAGAATGGCAACGATGTCTGCAATCATGTTCAGTCCGATATAGATGGCCGCAAAGATCACTCCGCAGGCCAGAACAACGGGCACGTCGCGCTTGGTCACATGGTCCACCAGATACTGGCCCATGCCGGGATAGACGAACACCACCTCGACCACGACGACGCCAACGACCAGATAGGCCAGATTCAGCATCACCACGTTCACAATCGGCGCAACGGCATTGGGGAAAGCGTGACGGTAGATGACCTGAAAGTTGCTCAGGCCTTTCAGTTCGGCGGTTTCCACATAGGCAGACTGCATCACGTTCAGGATGGCGGCGCGGGTCATGCGCATCATATGCGCCAGCACCACGAGGGTCAGAACGATGACCGGCAACGCGATCGAGTTCAGCTTTTGCCCAAGGGACATGCTGTCGTTGATCATCGCCAGAGGCGAGAACATACCCAGTTTCACGGCCACGAAGTAGACCAGCACATAGCCGATCAGGAACTCGGGGATCGAAATCGTCGTCAGGGTGACGGCCGAAATCATCTTGTCGGGCCAGCGGTTCCGGTAACGAACAGCCAGAAGGCCCAGGAAAATGGCAAGCGGCACCGAGATAATCGCGGCCCAGAACGCCAGGAACAGAGTGTTGCTCAACCGGCTGCCGACGGATTCGGCAATATCAAGCTTGTTTGTCAGGGATTGGCCCAGGTCACCTTGTACGATGCCAACCAGCCATTCGAAATAACGGGTCAGGGCCGGACGGTTTAGGCCCATTTCCTCGCGCAGGTTCGCCAGCGCCTCGGGGGTTGCGGATTGGCCGAGAACCGCTTGCGCAGCGTCCCCGGGAAGGGCTTCAGTGAGGCCGAAGATCAGAGCCGATGCACCGAAGAGAAGCAGGAGTCCCAGCGCCAAGCGCTGGAACACCAGTTTGATGATGGGATGCATTATCCGGGGTCCGTTTTATGCGAACCACAATTTGCGCGAAACCTGACCGTTCATCAGCTCGCCGTTCGGGTCGGTTTCCCATCCATCCAGCGTATTGCTGGAGGCATCGACAAAGTTGTTGAACATCGGGCAGATCAATCCGCCTTCGTCACGCACCATCATACCCATCTGGCTGTACAGGCCCTTGCGCTTGTCAGCGTCCAGCTCGGCCCGTGCGGCAAACAGCAGATCGTCGAACGCCTGTACCTTGAATCGCGTGTCGTTCCAGTCTGCGGTCGACAGATAGGCGGTGGCATACATCTGGTCCTGAACCGGACGACCACCCCAGTACGAGGCGCAGAAGGGCTGCACGTTCCAGACCTCGGACCAGTAGCCGTCATTGGGTTCACGCTTGATCTCAAGCGGGATACCGGCCTGTGCAGCGGTTTGCTGGAACAGCGATGCGGCGTCCACGGCACCGGGGAAGGCCCCATCCGCAACGCGCAGAACAATGGGTGAGCCGTCATGGCCGGACTTCTTATAGTGCTCTGCCGCTTTCTCGACGCTGAACTCGCGCTGGGCGATTGTTTCATCGAACAAAGGATACGCCGCATTGACCGGCATGTCGTTCCCGACAGAGCCATAGCCACGCAGAACCTTGTCGACCAGTTCTTCACGGTTGATCGCGTATTTCAGCGCGGTGCGCAACTCGTTGCTGTCAAACGGGGCCGTGTCGCAGTGCATGATGAACACATAATGACCGCGGCCCGGTGTCGACTGGACCGTGATGTTTGGCGCGCGGCCCAGCAGGTCGGCGACCTTCGGCTCGATCCGGTTTGCAAGCTGAACCTGTCCACCCTGAAGCGCAGCAGTCCGTGCAGTCGCATCATTGATCACAACGTTTTCGACGCTGTCAAAATGGGCGTCGTCATTCCAGTAGTTGGCAAACTTGGTGAACAGGTGGCGCACGCCGGGTTCGTCGACTTCAACCTGGTATGGACCTGTGCCGATACCGGCGGCTGGGTTGTCCATGCCTCCATCGGGCTGAATCACAAGGTGATAGTCCGACAACAGATAGGGAAGGTCGGCGTTTGCTTCGGTCAGAGTAACCTGAAAGTTGTCGCCATCGGCCTTCATAGATTCGATGCCCTTCATGATGCCGAGGGCACCGGATTTCGAATCTTCGTTCGAATGGCGTTCCATGGTCTTCAGAACATCTTCGCTGGTCATGGTCTTGCCGTTATGAAACTCGACCCCCTGACGCAGCTTGAATGTCCAGACCTTGGCATCCGCGCTGCCTTCGACGCTTTCGGCCAGACGTGACTCGATCGTGCCGTCGGGTGCAACTTCGACCAGCGTGTCCCCAAAGTGACGCCCGTTCATGTACGGAACCGAGCTTGCATAGGTTGCCGGGTCCAGCGAGTTGGTGGACTCGCCGCCCTGAAGACCCAGTTTCAGATCGCCGCCTTTTTTCGGGCCTGCCGCCCGTGCGGCATCGGCAAACATTGTGCTGGCCATTGCCGCCGACACACCCAAGGCCGCAGCTTTCCCCATGAATTCGCGGCGCGTGAGTTTGCCCGCAGTGACCTGGCTGGCCATGTGCGTGAGTTGTTCGTTCATTTGGTGTATCTCCCTGTTGAGTGATGTGTGCCCTTGAGGGGCTTATTATTGACGCATGAGTCAACGTTGGCGTATTTCCGGCGACCGGGCAAGTTTTATTGTTCCGCGTGCATTGATGTCAGACGCAATCATATTTCCTGACCGCGGGCTGGCAGAGTTTCGTGTCGGCGGTGCTGTCCGTAGTTCATGAAACAAAAGTGACGGGCTGAGCCCGAAAGGTGGGGTCCAAAGCGTCAGATCAGCCTCGGATTGCGACAATCAGGTCCATCACATTGGTACCTGTCGGCCCGGTCACCAGCAAAGCGTCCGCCTGTTCAAGGAATGTGCCGCTGTCTGCGGCATTCAGCGCCTGCTCGGCCCCCTCTGCCCAGGTTGCGCCTGTGATGACACCCCCGGCAGCGTTGGTCGGGCCATCGGTTCCGTCCGTTCCGCCTACGACGACGACCAGATCTTCGAGGCCCGAGATCTCTTTGGCCAGCGCAAGCGCAAGGGCCTGATTGCGCCCGCCACGGCCCGGAGAGTCCGGCAAAACAACCGTCGGCTCGCCACCAAAGACCATTGCGCCGGGTCCCATATCCCGCAGGCGCTGCCCGACATAGGTCGCAACCGCCAGATAGTCATCGTGAAGCGCTTCTTCATTGGCATGAACTTGCAGACCGGCCGTCTGCGCGCCCTTGGTTGCGGCGTCGCGGGCATGCGCGTTTGAGGCGATGATCCGGGTGCTGGCATCAAAGTCATATGTCCGGGGCAGGGCACCGATACCGGATCCGATGACGTTCAGATCGTCCCCGGGCACGTCCGAGATCGCCAATACCGTGGCCTTGCCGCCCTTGAAATGCGACAACAGCCCACCGCCTTTGACCCGCGACAGCTTGCGCCGTTCTGCATTCATCGCGGTGATGTTCAGCCCTTCGGCCAGCAACTGTCGGTTCAGGGCTGCAAGGTCCTGCAAGGATTTACCGGGCACAAGATCCTCGGCCAGCGAGGAGGCGCCGCCTGACACCAAAAGCAACAGATGCGATCCCGCTGCCATCTGCTCCACGGCTGCACGCAGGGCGCGGCCCCCGTTCAGGCTGCGTTGATCGGGCACGGGATGAGAGGCCTCGATCACCTGAACCCCATTCGGCAGATCGCGCCCGTGATCGTCCTTGGTCACCACAAGGGTCGGAACATCCCCGAACTGATCCAAGGCTGCCCGCGCCATGGCGGCGGCAGGTTTGCCCACAGCCAGAATGCGGTCGGGTCGGGGAACACCGGGCAGGGCCGCTTTTGTCGCCGCATACCCATCAACCGCCGCCACGCCAGCCCGCCAGAACTCGATTGCTTGTTCGGTACGCGTCATCAGTTTTCCATCCAGATCGTCACCGGTCCGTCATTGACCAGTTCAACAGCCATATCCGCCCCGAATTGCCCCGTTTCCACCGGGATACCATGCGCGGCGAGGTCTTTGGCAAAGGCTTCATACAAGCGTTCCCCGACATCCGGCGGGGCCGCCGTGGAAAAGCCGGGGCGGTTGCCGCTTGAGGTATCAGCCGCCAGCGTGAATTGGCTGACCACCAGGGCCGATCCGCCACTATCAACCACCGAGCGGTTCATCTTGCCCGCTTCATCCTTGAAGATACGCAGCCGGGCTATCTTTGCGGCCAGTTTCGCGGCCTGACCTTCGTCATCTCCCTGCATGGCGCAGACAAGGATCATCAGGCCGGGGCCGGCCTGCCCGATAACAGACCCATCCACCGAGACCCTGGCATGTGAGATACGTTGTATGACTGCGCGCAAAGCTCCCCCCTTCGGTATTTTTACCTGCCGGTTTAGCCGCGCCAGTCGATAATGTCACCCAATGCGGCCCGGTCGGTGCGAAAACTGTTCGCCGGGTGATCGGCATCGGCATAGCCGAACGAGATTGCGCACAGGATCAACCGATCATCAGGAATATCGAAATACTTGTGCAGGAAGGGGCCGTAGGCTGCGACAGCGGCTTGCGGGATGCTTGCAACCCCAAGCGCCTGCGCGGCCAGCGTGAACGCGGTGACGAACCCGCCGCTGTCCATTGCGCCATAAGGCCCAAGTTCGGCCGGGCTGGACAGGATCGCGCAATGGGGGGCACCGAACAGGGCATAGTTTTCCATCATCTGGCGCGCCGATCCCGCCCGGTCGCCATGTTCGACGCCAACGGCTGCGTACAACGCCCAGCCGCAGGCGCGCCGTCGATCCTGATAGACGCCGGAATAAGAACTGGGGAAAGCAAGGTCCGGAGCAGGCGTTCCGGTTTCGACTTCATCGCGCAGGGCGCGGCGGAACCGATCCGTTTCCTCTCCGCTTGTGATCACCAACTGCCAGGGCTGCGCATTGCACCAGCTGGGCACTTGCGAGGCACTGGCAACGATCTGCTCGATATCCTTTTGCGGCACCGGGTCCGGGCGAAATGCCCGGCACGAATATCGATCCGTCAACAATGTGTTCAACGCGGATAATGTCACGGCGATAATCTCCTTCCCGGCAATCGCGCCGAAGATGACCGCCGCCATCAGGATGTGCAAGGGGCTGGTTTTGCGCCGCTACTGCTGACCGGTTGTCATGAGGTAGCCAGCACCTGCTGCCACCAGCAGGCCCAGAACCACGGCAATCGTGATCTTGATCGCCGACCAGGGACGTTCGCCCTGAACGCGCCCGGTGCGCCCGTTGACGACAAAGCGATAGGTCTCGCCCCGGTATTTATAGGCCGCCATCCAGACGGGCAGCAGAATGTGCTTGAACGTGACATCGCCCACGTCGGTTTCGACCGAATGAATGCGCTGACGGTCGCCGCCGATATCAAACCGCACATCCCGTTCGATTACACGTGCCATGTGCTGACGTGCTTCGGCGTACCCGTCTTGCAGGTCCACCGTGTAGGCCTCGGCCCGGAACCCGGCCAGATATTGCGGCTGATAAGGTTCCAGCGCAGGCAGATCCCACGGCTCCAGCGCGTCCGTATACGCCTTGGGCAGGGACCGTGAGGCCAGCACCAGCACATCGTCAAAAAACCGCGCGACACGACCGGATTTGGGGGTCCAGCGCACCTTTGGAACCTGCTGCTGCACGCGCTTCCCGTCACGCATCACGGTTCGGGTTTCGTAGTAGACCACCCCACGCTCGCCGCGGTAGCTGGATTTGGTGTCCGCGTCGAAGGTCCAGTAGGGAACATAAATCCCCTGCATCTTACGGCCCTTGCGCGCATAGTCCTGCAACCCGTTGGGGGCGAACCACAACCGGCCCAGCCAATCGTTCATGGCGGTGTGGGCGGTCCGTTCGTCCAGCGCAAACGGCAGAACACCCTTGGGCTTGATATGTCGGTTCACGCCGGTATCCGTCACCACGGGGGTGGCGCAGAACGGGCATTCGGCGGCGTGGGTGTTCGGGTCGAACTCGACCTGAGCGGCGCAGTTGGGGCAGGAGAGAACCCGCGTTTCTTCGATCTCGCTATCGGGCAGACGATCGGCAATGGCGGCGTCAAAATCCAGCTCGCGCAGCTTCGCACCGCCCCAAGGGCCCGCGCCGATGGGTTGGGCATGCCCGCAATGGTCACAGGTCAGCGTGCCATCACCGGGATTGAACCGATAATCCGCGCCGCATTGTTCGCAGGGAAAGCGATGTTCTTCGTTCATGTCAGAGCCTTGCACATTTGACTCGTCCGCCCGTTCTGGTCACGCACCCGGCGGTGGGGGCGGCAGAATGGTAAACAGCTGCGCCAGTTCCTGCACCTCACCCGCTTTCTTCCAGCCGTCCTGACCGGCGGTCCAGACGTGTGTCTCACGGGTCAACTGCCCTTCGCTGGCCATGCGTCCCATTTTGGCCTTTGAAAACGGACCGCTGGTCTGCCCGTCCACGGCGATGTGCCAGACATGTTCAACGGGAGGTGGGGGCGGCGGCGCCGCATGTGCTGCCGGTTGCGGGGCAGCGGGGGCGGGCGATCCCCACGGGCCGCGCGGCTGACCCGCTGCCATGTTCGCCATCTGCTGCGCCATGGCCATTCCCATTCCCATGCCCAGACCGGCACCCATGCCGCCACCCTGACCGGGGTTGTTCGCCGCCGCTGTCATCGCCTCGGCTGCCGAATACTGGGTGAACTTGCCCAGATCCCCCGCCAGCCCCATCGAGGTGCGCTTGTCCAAAGCGGCTTCAACCGCTGGCGGCAGCGAGATGTTCTCGATGTAGAACTCAGGCATGTCCAGCCCATAGCTGTCCAGTACCGGAGACACCTCAGCTGCGATCAGCTTGCCCAGATCGGCGGTGTTGGCGGCCATGTCCAGAACCGGGATGCCGGATCCCGCGATCACGCGGCTGAATTCCTGCACGATGATGTTGCGGATCTGAAAGCTGATCTCGTCCATGGTGAATTCACCATCGGTGCCGACGATCTCGACCAGAAACTTGGCCGGGTCCTTCACCCGCACTGTATAGGTGCCATAGGCGCGGATGCGCGTTGGGCCGAATTCCGGGTCGCGCAGCATGATCGGGTTCTTCGTGCCCCATTTCAGGTCGTTGAACCGGGTGGTGTTGACGAAATACACCTCGGATTTGAATGGCGACTGAAAACCGTGATCCCAATGCTGAAGGGTCGTCAGGATCGGCATGTTGTTGGTCTCAAGAATATAAAGACCGGGCGTGAACACATCCGCCAACTGCCCTTCATGCACAAACACCGCCGACTGACCCTCGCGCACGGTCAGCTTGGCGCCGTATTTGATCTCGTGCCCTTCGCGTTCGAACCGCCAGACCATCGTGTCACGGGTGTCGTCCACCCAATGGATGACATCAATGAACTCGCCTGTCAGAAAATCGAAAATTCCCATCTGGGTTCTCCTGTCCTTGGGGTCAGAGCGGCTGACCCATCAATTCGCGTGCAATGATCCTGACAACAGGGCGGGCCTGATCGACCGATACACCGGGCTGAAGCCGCGGATCGTAGAGCATTTGCAGCAGTTTCTCATCATGACTGGTCAGCAGGGCAAACTCGTCATCATCGTTGAAGATCGAAGGCCGCGCGGCGGGGCTGTCATTGGACAGGCCAAGGCCTTGCGCAATTTCTTCGTGGATACAGCTTAGCCGCACCAGATCTGGCAGTTCCGCGCGGATCAGAGTGACCGCGCGCACGTATTTGTTGGGCGAGGATGTGGTGGCCGAGGCAAAGACAAAACAGTCGAAATTCGCGCGCGGATTGGCGACCAGTTCCAGCGAGGCCTGACTGATATTCGGGATCAACTGCCTGAGGCGGGACACCACATAGGCGCTATCATCCTTGCCGGCGAAGAACACGTGAAAGTTGGCCTTCCGGCTGACAGTCGAAACCGGGTGCCCGGTCAGGCGCGCCAGACGGGCGGCATATGACTGCACATCCGCCGCATCCTTTTCCCGCGTGGCGGGCAGGACCGAAGGGCCAAACTCGGTCTGGATGCGCACAGGCCCATCCCAGCGGCTTAGCTGGCCATCGGTCTGGCGCGATCCCAGTGAGACGCTGTGGTTTGGGTATTCGCTGTAAAACGCAATCGTCTCGAAATTCCGGGTCAGATCGTCGGCGTCATACGGCGCGTCAGGCCCGCCGCCATCTGTCCGCAACAGGCCGCGCGTCAGCAGATCGCGTTCGACGCGCTGATAGAACCGGGCCAGGTCCTGACTGGCGGCTGAGGGCGGTACATAAGCGTTGGCCGCAGGCGGTGGGGCTGCGGGGCGTGGCGGAGGCACGACGGCGGATGTCAGGGCTTCCTCACAGCCGACCAGCGCCAGCAGCGCGATACCCCCAAGGGCCAGTTTGACAGAGTTCAAAGGCCGCACGCCCAGTCCACCTTATCCCGGAACAGCCGTTCCTGCATTGTCGCCGGTCCCGTCGCGCCGCGCCTTGGCGGCGGCAAGCGTGTCGCGGAGTTCGGTTTCCATCTTCTGCAACTCCTGCTCGGCGGCGGCGCGCTTGGCCTTGCCTTCGTCGGCAATGGCGAGGCTTTCGTTGATCGTGCCGATCAGGTCGGCGTTGGCCTGTTTGACGGCCTCGATGTCGAAGACGCCGCGTTCCATTTCCTCACGGATCATCTTGTTGGAGTCGCGCAGATTGGCTGCGTTCGAGGTCAGCAATTCGTTGGTCAGATCATTGGCGTCGCGCACGGCGGCTGCCGCCTCGGCGCTGCGCTGAATGGTGACGGCCTGCGCCAGTTGGGTTTCCCACAGCGGCACCGTGTTGACGAGGGTCGAGTTGATCTTGGTCACCAGCGACTTGTCATTCTCCTGCACCAAACGGATCGAGGGCAGCGACTGCATCGTCACCTGACGGGTCAGTTTCAGATCATGCACCCGGCGTTCCAGATCGTCGCGCGCCGCGCGCATGTCGCGCAATTCCTGCGCTTTCATAACCTGTTGATCTTCGGGCGCGGCCTGAACTTCGGCCTCTTTTTCCGGAATATCGTGGCTGTCCAACTCGGTCAGCTTTTCCTCACCCGCCGCGATATAAAGCGCCAGTTCATCATAGAACCCCAGCGTTTTTTCATAGAGCAGGTCGAGCGATTTGATGTCTTTCAGCAGCGTATGCTCATGGCTCAGCAGATCGTCTGTGATGCGGTCGATCTGGCCCTGAACCTCTTCGTATTGGGCGGTGAACTTGGCAAAAGGCGCGGCCTTGCCCAGCAGTTTTTCCCACCAGCTACGCTCGCGCCGCACGTCCAGTTCACTGACCGAGAAGCCCCGGATCGTGGTCACGATGTTGCGCAGGCTATCGCCAGCGGGGCCCACATCCTTGTTGCGCACATCGGCCAGCATGGCCTGGCTGATCTCTTGCAACTCTGCCTGCGCGGACGAGCCGAATGAGACGATCGAATTGGTGTTGCCCATATCGATCTCATCCATGCGCTTGCGAATCTCGGCACTGACCGGTTCGTCGGCTTCCTCAAGCGAGACAACCTCGGCCATCGGTTCGGGCAGCGCCACGGCGGTGACTTCCTGCACCAGAGTTTCGGCCTCGACCGCCTTGTTCTTGATCTCATCGGACATGGGGATGTTCCTCGCTCAATTTTTAGCCGGTCAGTCCAACCGGACGCCTTCGCGTTGCAGCCTGTCGCGCAACACGTCAATCTCGACCGTCAGATCACTGCGGTCATCCAATAGCATCTTCCGCGTGCGCGCGGCGAAATTCTGTTCCAGATCGTCCAGCAAGGCGGAATAATCGGCCAGCGCCTGCCCGTCGCGGGTACGGGCATACACGTCTGCGAACTTGACCGTCGCATCGCGTGCGCCCTGCAGGTATACGGTCAGATACTTGCGCGCCCCGGCCAGATCGCGGGGGTCTTCTTCGACCGTGCGAAACAGATCGCGGGCGGTATCCTGAAACCGTTCAACCCGCGCCTCGACCCGGCGATCACCGGCGCGTTTGATCGCATCCGTCATCTCGGACAGGTGTTTTTCGGCATCATCAACCACACGGGCCACGCGATCCTGCTGGAACGTATCGACGCCTTCCATGCCTTTGTCCTTCATCGGGTCCAGCCCGAATGACACAGAATGCAAAACGGTTGCGGCAACTCCAAACAGCACGGGCGCCAGCAGGCTGACCTGTCCGGCGGTTTCGGCATCCAGATACTCGGTCCGGTACGCAGCCAATGCGGTGCCAAGTCCGGTCAGAACACTGGCAAAAATTTTGCGTGGAAAGGCCGGGCGGCGGGCGGTTTTGCGTGAATGATACGCGGCCTCGGCCCGCAACCCTTCGCGCAGCAAAAACGCTGCGGCAGTCAGCAAGCCTGCCGCAACCAGGCCGATGGTCATGCCAATCGCGCCGTCGTTCAGAGACAGGAAAACCAATGGGATCGCAGGCAAAAACAGGATATTCGCCCGCGCACCCGCAGGTTCGACCCGTGCGCCATCAAACTGGCCGCGCGGCAGCGGCGCGTCGGAAGGAGACTCTCCCTGAGGGCTGTATTTGCCGCCAAACCGCTTGGCCATGCTCAAAGTCCCCCCAGCAAGCCGGTGCACACGCCCAGCATCAGGACCAGCAGGACCACATAGGCCAGTTTTTGCACTCCGCTCCCGGACATTGCGCCCCCCAAATAGCAGCATTCCCAGAAAATTTAAGGGATGCGCAGGCTTGGCGCTAGGGGGAAGGTTGCCAAACCCGCGTCACTTGCGGGGTTTCTTGCCGATCAGTGGTCGTTTTCTTTGCGGCCGCGTGGCGCGTTTGGCCGTGCCTTCGGGTTTTGCGTCACCTTCCAGGCCCAACTGATCGCGCATCACGCGGCGGCGCACCTCTTCCACCTGACCGGGTTTCAAATCGCCCAGCTGGAACGGGCCGTAAGAGACACGCAGCAACCGGTTCACGGTGAAGCCGATATCTTCTATCGCGCGCCTGATCTCGCGGTTTTTGCCTTCGCGCAGCCCGATGGTCAACCAGGCATTCGCACCTTGTTGGCGGTCTAGTGACACGGTCATCGGCTGGAACCGCTCACCATCAATCACAAGCCCTTTGCGCAGCGGGGCGAAATCTTCTTCCTTGGGCCGTCCGTTGACCCGTACGCGGTATTTGCGCAGCCAGCCGGTCGAGGGCAGTTCCAGCTTGCGCTTGATGCCGCCGTCATTGGTCAGCAGCAGCAAGCCTTCGGAATTCAGGTCCAGCCGTCCAACGGACATCACGCGCGGCATATCCTCGGGCAATTCGTCGAAAATCGTCGCGCGGCCCTTTTCGTCCTTGGTCGTGGTCACCAGCCCGGTCGGCTTGTGATAGAGCCACAGGCGCGAGGGTTCGGGTTCCGAGACCGGTTTGCCGTCCACGGCGATCCTGTCTTTGGCGGTCACGTTCAGCGCGGGGCTGTCGATCGCCTTGCCGTTCACGCTGACGCGGCCTGCTTCGATCATGCGTTCAGCCTCGCGCCGCGAGGCGACGCCTGCACGGGCCAGCACTTTGGCGATCCGGTCGCCGGGAGGAGGTGTATTGCTCATGCCCCCGGCCTTAACCCATCCCGCCCGCTTGCGAAAGGCAGGTTTCTGATGCAGTCAGGGGCATGGTGTTCAAATCGCATATGGACAAGGCGCTGGCCGAGGCCCGCGCGGCGGCTAATCGGGGTGAGGTTCCGGTGGGGGCCGTTATCGTCTCGTCCGATGGCCGGGTCGTTGCTGCGGCTGGCAACCGAACGCGCGAGTTGAACGATCCGACCGCTCATGCCGAGATCCTGGCCTTGCGCGCCGCCTGTGCCGAGGCCGGCTCCGAACGTCTGCCGGATCACGATCTTTATGTGACGCTGGAACCTTGCGCGATGTGCGCCGCCGCGTTGGCCGCTGCGCGTATCCGTCGGGTGTATTATGGCGCATCCGACCCGAAATCAGGCGGTGTTTCCCATGGTGCGCGGGTGTTTTCGCACCCTCAGGCGCATCATGCGCCCGAGGTTTATGATGGTATCGCTGCTGACGAGGCGGCGGCACTTTTGAAGGATTTCTTCGAGGCACGCCGCAAGGATGTGCCGGGCTGAAGCCCGGCCTACAGTTTGATCGGCTGCATCACTTCGGGTTCGATCACGTCCACTCCGGGCAATCCGTCGATCAGCGTTTGCGCCGATTGTTCGAGGATGGGGAAGGTCTTGTAATGGCAGGGAATCACCGTCTTGAAATTGAAGTAGCGCTTGGCCGCATAGGCGGTCGCTTTCATGTCCATTGTGAAATGCCCGCCCGCAGACAGGATGCCGATATCGGGTTTGTAGTAATCCCCCATCCACTCCATATCCGCCATGATGTCGGTATCGCCCGAGACATACAGCATCCGCCCTTCGGCTGCGATCATGAAGCCGACCTCGCTGCCCCCGGTTCGCAAGCCGTCGGGCGTTGAAAAGGTCGAGCTGTGCGAGGCAGGCACCATCGTCACCTTGACCCCGTTCAGATTGACCGTGCCGCCTTTGTTGAAACCGATGGTCTCGATCCCCTCGGCCTCGGCCCAATAGCCCATCAGGTCGTACTGCCCGACGACCGGTATGTTCAGGTGTTTTGCCAAAGGCAGAACATCCACCACATGATCGAAATGGGTGTGGGTCAGCAGGATATGCGTCGCGCCGTCCACGGCTGCATCGTGCTGGTCTTCCGGCAGAACGGGGTTGCCCGTCAGCCATGGATCGACCAACAGCACCTGCCGCTCGGTTTCGATGCGAAAACTGCCGTGGCCCAACCAAATGATGTTCATGCCGAAATTCCTCCTGCGATGCCTATTGGCTCCAGCCTAGCATTCGCTATGTAAAATTCCATGGACTGGATGCAGCAAATCGACGGCTATTGTGAGCGATTGTCCGCCGCCTATTGGGCCGAGCCCATCAATGCGGTCACCAACGCGGCCTTTCTGATCTCGGCCTTCATCATGTGGCGGCGGGTGCGGGGGCAGGAAATGTCGCTTGCGATGGCGTTGGTCACGGTGTTGGCGGCGATTGGCGTTGGCAGCTATCTGTTTCACACCCATGCGCAGGTCTGGGCCGCGATTGCCGACGTGACGCCGATCCTGCTGTTTATCCTGATCTATGTTTTCGCGGTGAACAAAGATGTCTGGGGCATGTCCACGGGCTATGCGCTGGGCGCGACGATCTTGTTCATCCCTTATGCTGCGATGACGACACCGCTGTTCCAGCTTGTGCCCGGTCTGGGTGGCTCTGCCGCTTATGCCCCGGTGCCTTTGCTGATCTTGATTTATGCATTCCTGTTGCTGCATCGAGAGCCAGCGTTCGCAAAGAACATGGCGATTGGCGCAGCTCTTTTGATCTTGTCGATTACCTTCCGCGCACTTGACGCGCCGATCTGTCAGCAGTTTCCAACCGGCACGCATTTCCTGTGGCACATCCTGAACGCCACCATGCTGGGCTGGATGATCGAGGCCTACCGCCGGGTGATCATCCGGACGCGTGCCGCTACAACCCCTGATCCTTGATCACGCTGGCGATCCGTTCGCCGATGATCCGGCTGGATTTGCGCGACGGATGGATCAGATCGAATGAGAAATACGAGGCATCGCCGGGCCGCGCCACATCCTGGCTGGAGACAAAGGTGATCCCCTCATCCAATTGCGCGAGCCTTGCGATCCGCGCCTCGAACTCATCGCCTTCGGCCTTGCAGTGTTCGATGGGTGTAAACAGGTCGGGGCTGCGCAGGTAACCCACATAGATAACCCGCGTACCGGTTTCGCGAATCTGGCGTACAAAGCGGGGTATCTGGCCGCTTTGCCCATCTTCCGAGATCATGTTGTCCAGCACCGCATCGCAGCGCGAACAGCCACAGCCCAGCATCAGATCATTGCCGCCGCCATTGACCACCGCCCAGGACCAGTCGCCTTTGACAAACTGGGCCTGCACCCCACTTTGGGGCGCGCCCTTGTCGTCAAACTGCGTTTGCAACCACGCCGCAGATACAGTGCGATCCACCACCGGAGCGCCGATGTTTTCTTCGATCACATCCGGAATCGACGACCCGGAGGGCGAATTCCAGGCCATCAGCGAATCGCCAACGGCAATGACCTTTGCATCCGGCTTGCTGGACGGCAGTTCCTGACAGCCCAGCAACAGGCACAGCAACCCGGCGGCGAGATACAGTTTCTTGAACACGGCTGAGACTCCGGAGATTCTACGGGTCTCAGAGTGAGCGTTAAATGGTTAATGCCCGATTAACCGCATCAAAAACACGAACAGGTTTGCGTCAGGCCCGGAATGCGGCGGCCAGATGCTCGGGCAGGTCGAACTCTGCCAACACCCGCGCGCGCCCGTCTGCGGACATCTTGCGGGCCGTTTTCTCGACAATGCTCTGGATTTTCTCAGCCGAATGCTTGCCGGCGAAGGGTTGGAAATACCACTTGAGGAACACAAAGCAGATCACGTCCTCCAGCGCCTGAACCTCGGAGTCACGTTTTATACCCTGCTTGCGCAGCATCCGTCCGGCGGCTTCGGCCTCTTCTTCGCTATACCCACCCTCGGTCATCAGGGACATCACCACTTCTGCATGATGTTCGCCCTGCGCTTTGCGCCAGGCCAGATACCCGGCCCGTCCTTCGGGGTATTCCGTGCGCGCCAGTTTCCAACGTTCGACATGTTGACCGCGCGCCGCGATTTGCAGCGCGTCCGAGGCATCGGGGAACAGCCGCTCCAACTCGGCGCTCATGCGCGTGCCATACAGCAGCGCTTCGGGTTGGCCATCGTCGAGATTGGGATCTTTTGCATTGGCCGCATCAATTGCGTCCAGAACCGCTTGCTTGCGCGCGCTCATGTCTTGCTCCGTTGGCTTTGCGGATGCGCGTTTTGCGTTGATCATCCGATTGATTTTCAAAGCCACCGTAGCGTGATGCCGCAGAAGGTGCAGCACCCAAATGCACAGGGCCGGGTCAGACGGGGGGCCTCTGACCCGGCCGAGGCGGGCTGGTTACTTGCCCGGCTTGACCTGATCCTGCGTGACCGGTTCCGAGACAGGGGAGGGGAAGCTCAGGTTGCGGGTCAGGTTGGTGGAGTCGATGCCCAAAGCCATGGCCGGCGCGGCCAGAAGAGTGGCGGACAAAGTGACGGCTGCGATGAGGCTTTTCATTTTCAGTCTCCGGTTTGTGTTGTCTTGTGAGATGTAAAATGAACAGTACAGTTCAGTTTTTCAAGTCATAAAATGAACTAAACGGTTTACTTTTTTGCATAGCGGGTATGCAAGATTGAATGCCAAGCGATTTGCGGGGGTGTGAATCATATGCTGTGCAGGGGCCTGCCGGTCTTGCGACTGCTGCAACAGACGGGTAAATGCCCCCCTGAGCGTATATGAGGTTTTCCGATGTCGATTGACCAAAGCACCGCCGCCAAGGTGGCCAAACTGGCCCGGATCAAGGTCGAGGATGACGCCCTGCCGGCGCTGGCATCCGAGTTCAACACTATCCTGGGGTTCATCGAGCAGTTGAACGAGGTTGATGTCGAGGGCGTCGAGCCGATGGTTTCGGTCGAGCCGATGCGCCTGAAACGTCGTCAGGATGTGGTCACGGACGGAAGTCAGCAGGACAAGGTTCTGGCCAACGCCCCCGACGCGCGCGAAGGGTTCTTCGCAGTCCCCAAAGTGGTGGAGTAAGACATGAGCGATCTGAACAAACTGGGCCTGGCCGAGGCCCGCGACGCGCTGCGTAAGGGTGACGTGACCTCGGTTGAACTGACCGAATCCTGCGTCAAGGCCATTGACGAGGCCGACGCGCTGAACGCTTTTGTCCACAAGACACCCGAAATCGCGCTGGAGCGTGCCAAGGCGGCTGATGAGCGGATCAAGGGCGGCGACGCGCCGTCGATGTGCGGTCTGCCGATCGGCATCAAGGATCTGTTCTGCACCAAGGGCGTGCCCTCGCAGGCGGCCTCGAAAATTCTGGAAGGTTTCAAGCCGGAATACGAATCCACCGTATCGCAGAAACTGGCAGATGCGGGTTCCGTGATGCTGGGCAAGCTGAACATGGACGAGTTCGCGATGGGGTCGTCCAACGAAACCTCGGTTTACGGCAACGCGGTCAGCCCGTGGCGGCGCGGCAATGACGACGCGCAACTGACACCGGGCGGTTCCTCGGGCGGTTCGGCCTCGGCTGTGTCCGCTGACCTGTGTCTGGCCGCAACCGGCACCGATACCGGTGGTTCGATCCGTCAGCCCGCCGCCTTTACCGGCATCACCGGCATCAAGCCAACCTATGGCCGCTGCTCGCGCTGGGGCATCGTGGCCTTTGCCTCTTCGCTGGATCAGGCCGGACCGATGACCAAGAATGTTCGCGATGCGGCCATCATGCTTGAGGCGATGTGCGGTCACGACCCAAAGGATTCCACCAGCACCGAACTGGCCGTCCCGAATTTCGAGGCGATGCTGACCGGCGACATCAAGGGCAAAAAGATCGGTATCCCCAAGGAATACCGCATGGACGGTATGCCCGCCGAGATCGAAAAGCTCTGGGCCGACGGTGCGGCGATGCTGAAAGACGCTGGTGCCGAGATCGTCGATATCTCGCTGCCGCATACCAAATACGCGCTGCCAGCCTATTACGTGATTGCGCCTGCCGAAGCGTCCTCGAACCTCGCGCGCTATGACGGTGTCCGCTATGGCCGCCGCGCGACGCTGGCGCAGGGTGACGGCATCACCGAGATGTACGAGAAAACCCGCGCCGAGGGCTTTGGTCACGAGGTGCAGCGCCGCGTGATGGTCGGCACCTATGTGCTGTCGGCTGGCTTCTACGACGCCTATTACAACCGTGCCCGCCGCGTCCGCACCCTGATCAAGAAAGACTTCGAGGATGTCTTCGCCGCAGGCGTCGACGCGATCCTGACCCCGGCCACGCCCTCGGCATCCTTTGGTCTGGGCGAGATGACCGAGGCCGATCCTGTTCAAATGTACTTGAACGACGTCTTTACAGTGACCGTGAACCTTGCCGGTTTGCCGGGTATCTCGGTGCCCGCTGGGCTTGATAAACAAGGGCTGCCGCTGGGTCTGCAACTGATCGGACGCCCGTGGGACGAAGGCGATCTGCTCAACACCGCCTACGCGCTGGAAAACGCCGCCGGGTTTGTGGCAAAACCAGCGAAATGGTGGTAAGCCTCGGGCTGCCAGTTCACCAGTATCGGAGCGGTTATATGCGTCTTTTGCCAGTGATCCCTTTTGTTGCCCTGGTGGCGGCCTGTAACACGGTTGCACCGGTTCAGGGCACAGGGTTCAACACGCCGGAATACCAGGCCCAGCGTGAGGCGCAACTGGCCGGACAGGGCATTGCAGGCAACCCGTTGCTGGCCCCGGTCGACGTATCGCAGCAGCCATTGGGCGCGCCCGGCACCGCCGTGGCGACGGGCGAAAACGCAGATATCGCGAACCAGGCTGCGGCGGCGCTGGCCAGCACTTCGGGGCAAGCAACGGTACCTGCGCCCGGCAACCCCGCGATCTCCGATGAACAGGACTTTGCCGCGGTGTCCGAGCGTCGCAGCATCGAATCCGACGCCGCTCGGATTGAGCAGAACCGCCAGACCTACGAACTGGTCGCCCCGACCGCCGTGCCCGAGCGTGGTGCGGACGGTCAACCCAACATCGTGCAATATGCGCTCAGCACGTCGAACCCTGTTGGCACACAGCTCTATAGTCGTGCGGGGTTTAACCTGCAGGCCAAGGCCCAACGCAACTGCGCGCGCTTCCCATCGGCGGATCAGGCTCAGATCGAGTTCCTGTCCAATGGCGGCCCGCAGCGCGACCGCAAGGGGCTGGACCCCGATGGCGATGGCTATGCCTGCGGCTGGGATCCCAGCCCGTTCCGCAGTGCCGTCAGCAACTGATCACCCGTCCGCCGTCTGGCATCCTTCACCCAATTTCGGTCCGCGCCGGGATGGGCTGACACCGGGCATTATCGTCCTGCACTATACCGCTATGGACAGCGCAAGGGCTGCGCTGGACCGGCTCTGCGATCCACAGGCCGAGGTCTCGGCGCATTACCTTATCGGCAATGACGGCACGCTATGGCAGATGGTGCGCGAACAAGATCGCGCCTGGCACGCCGGGGCGGGTGAATGGCTCGGTCAGGACGACATCAACTCGCGCTCCATCGGGGTCGAGCTGGACAATACGGGCGCGCACCCGTTTTCCGACCCCCAGATGACCACGTTGGAAAGGTTGATAAAGGGCATCATGGCACGCTGGTCCATTCGACCTGAGAATGTCATTGGCCATTCCGACATGGCTCCGGGCCGGAAGATCGACCCCGGCCCCCGATTCGACTGGCACCGCCTCGAAAAACAATGTCTGGCCGGTAAGCGCGGTAAGGGCGCAGCCTTACCAGACCCAACCCCACAGGCATTCCGCACCCTGGCCCAAGACTCAGGTTTTACGGCAAATGTGGACGACGACACCCTTCTCGCCGCGGTCCGCCTGCGATACCGACCCTGGGGCAAAGGCCCTCTAAGCCCCGCTGACTTCACCCCGCTCATCCGGTCTGGCCCACAGACCTGATCCGCCCTTCATCTGGCAAAAAATATCTCGGGGATGAATTGGCCGCAGGCCAAGAAGGGGCCGGCCCCTTCAGCACCCTATCCACTCTTGACGCCGTCAATCACTGCGCATACCCAACCCACGCGCGGAGGGCCGGATGGCCGCTGGGGTCGCAAGGCCCGAGAGGAAAGTCCGGACTCCACAAGTCAACGGTGCCGGGTAACGCCCGGGCGGGGCAACCCGACGGAAAGCGCCACAGAAATCAGACCGCCTGCGGCTTCGGTCGAAGGTAAGGGTGAAACGGTGGGGTAAGAGCCCACCGCGCCCCTGGCAACAGGGGCGGCACGGCAAGCCCCACCGGGAGCAATGCCAAATAGGGTCCCCGCGCGGGCCGGTCGGCGTCAGCCGATACCGCCGCTAAGCGCGTCTTGGCCGAGAGGGACCGGGTTGGCAGCTTGAGCCGCGCAGCAATGCACGGCCTAGAGGAATGGTCATCGAAGGGGGCAACCCCGGAACAAGATCCGGCTTACAGGCCCTCCGCGCGTATCCAAAATCCGGCCAACCCATAAGTGGCGATCCGCCCAGAACCTCGCAAATGGTGTTCTCAACCCTGTTCCGCTGCTACGCTTGTAAACAGGGATTAGTGAACCCGGGAGGATTGTTATGAGTTTCATGAAGGCATTGGCATCGGTTGCCGTAGGTTTTGCGGCGGCCAAGGGAATGGAAAAATACAAGGAAATGGGCGGCATGGCCGGGTTGCAGAAAATGATGCAAGGGTCCGGCGGTGGCTTTGGTATGGACCAGCTTGGCAAAATGGCCGAACAGTTCGGAATGCCGGGCGGTGCGTCGGGATTACAGGACATGATCGGCAAAATGGGGCTGGGCGGTGGGGCCGCCGGTGCTGCTGGTCTGAGTGGCCTTCTGAACGCCATGCAGGGTGCTGCCAAGACCGGCAGCCAGCAAACGGCCGACATGATGGAGACGGTGTTCAGCGGCACACCCGCCGGGGCCGCGATGGAAGAGCAGGCCAAACTGATGCTGCGCGCCATGATCCAGGCCGCGAAATCCGATGGAGAGCTCGACGAGCAGGAGAAACAGACCATCATCGGAGAGTTGGGCGACGACATCAGCGACGAAGAACGCGCCTTTGTTCTGGAACAGCTCGAATCCCCAGTCGATGTCATGGGGCTGGCGGCGGCTTCGGGCGGGCCGCTCAAAACGCAGATCTATGCCACATCCCTGGCGGCGATTCGGCTGGATAACGAGCGTGAGGCGGCGTATCTGCTGCAACTGGCCACTGCGCTGGGCTTGTCCGACGCGGAACGGGACCAGATTCACGCCTATATGGGCGCCCCGACCTTGTCCGCCTGAGGATGGGCGCGAATCCTGAACGACACGAGGCCGATTGGCCTTGACATGGGCGGTGCAGCGCGTAAAAGCGCACGCTCATAGGAATTCAACCGAAAGGCCCCTGCCTTTTCGGACGCAGGAGATCAACCATGGCGAAGCCGACGACAATCAAGATCCGTCTGAACTCGACCGCGGGCACGGGCCACTTCTACGTGACCAAGAAGAACGCACGCACCATGACCGAGAAAATGACCATTCGTAAATACGACCCGGTCGTTCGGAAGCATGTCGAGTACAAGGAAGGCAAGATCAAGTAATCTGCCATTCTGAACTGACTTTCGGGAAAGGCTCTGCTGCGGCAGGGCCTTTTTTCGTGCTGGTATTGATGTCATTCAACGACTGCTAAATCGCACAGTCCGTTGCAGCCGCGCATCAGGGCAAGGGGCAATCGTTTGGGCGGCGGCTTGCTTTTTGCAACCCGCTGCACTTACGGTTGAGCAAACCGCCACAAAATGTTGACCGCCATGAAAAAAATCTTGTTATCCACAATTGCCGTTCTGACCCTTACGGCTTGTGAAGACCCGTTCAACCGCCAAGGTGTTGGGTTTACTGGAATTGATGGCGAACCCCGCACCATTTCCGACGTGCCGGGCGCGGTGGCCTTTGTCCCGCCCGCAACGAATATCCCGGCTGAACTGGCCGAATTGCCAACCGTTACAGTTCTCTCGGATCAGGTCGATCCGAACAAGGTGGCCAGTGTTGCCATCGACAATGGTGGCCGGAACCCGGACACCGCCGTACAACTGTCGGGCAGCGATACCAACCTGTTCCTGAGCACGGTCAACGTGAATGGCACGCTTTTCGGAGTGCTGCGCACATCCAACAACAGCACCCGCGTTGACAATTCGATCGGTGCAACCTTCGGCAGCGAGACTGAGCGCTTTACCGGATGCCTTCCTGCGGGGGACGTGTTCCGCAAAGGCTCGTCCGAGCGGAGCAGCGGGTTTGCGGTGCCATTGAACTGCAGCTGACAACTTAGACGATTTGGAATTACAGCCCCCGCTTCCGCAGCGGGGGTTTTTGTTTGTTGGACAGAGGGCAAAAGAAAAGGGCCGGTCACTGACCGGCCCATCGTATTTGTCTTGCCTTGCAGTCGTTATTCCTGTTGCCCCATGAACATCAGCAGGAACTGGAACATGTTCAGGAACGAGATATACAGGCTCAGCGCGCCGTCAAAGGCAGCTTTGTCCAGCCATTCCTGATCGCCATGTGCGGCGTGTGCCACATAGGTGTTCTTGATGTCCTGCGTGTAGAACGCGGTCAGACCGGCAAAGATCAGGATGCCGATGGCCGAGATGGCCAGCATCATCACGCCCGACTGCAGGAACAGGTTGATGATCATGGCAACCAGCAGACCGATCACGCCCATCATCAGGAAGGTGCCCATGCCGCTGAGGTTACGCTTGGTGGTGTAACCGTACAGGCTGAGGCCGGCGAATGCGATTGCGGTCACCAGGAAAGTCTGCGTGATCGAATAGGGCGTAAAGACCATGAAGATCGAGCTCATCGAAACGCCCATAACGGCGGCGAAGATGAAAAAGCCCAGTTGCACAGCCGCAGCCGATCCGCGCCGCATCAGAGCGCCCCAGCCAAACAGCAGGAAGCCCAGCGGGGCAAACATGACAACCCATTTCAGCGGCGTCAGGAACAGGGTGCCACCAAGGCTGGTCAGATAGCGATCAGCGCCGATCTGAGCGACCGCATTGGTCGGATCGCTTGTTACGGCAAGACCGGCAATTGCCCACGCGGCCAGCGCCGTGATCAGCATGCCGACGGACATTGTGCCGTAGACTTTGTTCATATGGGCGCGCAGGCCCTGATCAATCTCGGCGGCGCGCGCGCCGGATACCGTCCGGATCGTGTCGAATTGTGCCATCAAAGGGTCTCCCTTATCGTCCTGTTAGAACGCCCCGACAGGGCGGGGCGGTTTTCCCCTCAAATATCGGCAACTAATGGCTGTGTTTCAAGACTTTCCGGCGGAAAACCGACGAAAACACCCAACAAAACGAGCGACAGGCGACACTGCGTCACCAATCGCTCGGGAAAACATGACCATCCGGGTCATCTTTTCCAGATTTGCGGCGCATCCCAGAAAAACCGACCCGCTTCTGCCGAGGCTTCGGCGCGGGTAATGCCAATGTCTTTCAGCGCGGCATCGTCCAGTTGCGCCAGTTTGCGACGCTGACGCTTCACCGAAAGCGCCTGAAGCACCAAGGAAACGAACGAGCGTTTGGCGGGTTTGCAGCTGTGATGGATTGCAATTTGGGTCATAGCAATTGTCCTTTCTGCGATTTTCGATGGATTTGTCGCCATCGATCAACTTCCTTGATTGATATGGCAAAGCATGTCATATTTTGAAAACGAATATTTATGATGTAACCCATAAGGAATCGTGAAGATGCGAAATCTGGACATTACAACCCTGCGCTCTTTCGTGGCCGTGGCAGATCAGGGTGGTGTAACCCGCGCAGCCGGATTCCTTCACCTGACCCAATCCGCAGTTTCAATGCAGTTGAAACGGTTGGAGGAGCTTCTGGGCCTTGAACTGCTGGACCGCAGCGGTCGAACCATTGCGCTGACAGCCTCGGGCGAGCAATTGCTGGCCTATGCCCGACGGATGATTGCGTTGAATGATGAGGTGATTTCGAAACTCACTGATCAGGCGTTTGAGGGCGAAGTGGTGCTGGGCGTGCCCCATGACATCGTCTACCCGGCGATTCCCCGTGTCCTGCAACGGTTCAATGCCGACTTCCCACGCGTGCGGGTGCAATTGGTCTCGTCCTACTCACTCCAGTTGAAGGATATGTTCAAACGCGGTGAGTGCGATGTGATCCTGACCACCGAACCGTCTTCGGCGGACGGGGCTGAGACGATTGCCGAACTGCCGCTACGCTGGATCGGCGCGCCGGGCGGGTCTGCCTGGCGTAAAAATCCGCTACCCTTGGCGCTGGGGCGGCGGTGTCTGTTCCGCCCGCAGGTGATCGCAGCGCTGGACGCGGCGGGTATCCCGTGGGAATTGTCTGTCGAAACCGAAAACGACCGGACCATCGAGGCCACCGTCAGCGCCGATCTGGCCGTTCACGCGATGCTGGACGGGACCGAGGCCGCGCATCTGGAACAGATCGACTCGGGCGGTGCGCTTCCGGACCTGCCCGCGCATATGATCAACCTCTACGGCGGCGATTCGGGGCGTGACCCGGTTGTCGAGGCATTGGCCCAACTGGTCCGGCAGAACTTCCGCATGTTGGGCGGCAGCCAGTTGC
Organism: Ruegeria sp. C12; assembly: GCF_056537745.1. Taxonomy (NCBI): domain Bacteria; kingdom Pseudomonadati; phylum Pseudomonadota; class Alphaproteobacteria; order Rhodobacterales; family Roseobacteraceae; genus Ruegeria; species Ruegeria sp. C12. Next base: position 164,616 of record NZ_JBQFSA010000009.1, on the reverse strand, counting down.
GGGCGGTCGTCGGGTAGGCGCGCTCAGATCGTGATAACGATCTTGCCGGTGGATTTACGTTCTTTCAGCAATTGCATCCCCTCGGCCACATCCGCCAGAGGCAGGGTGTGGCTGATATGCGGTTTGATCTTGCCCTCGCTGTGCCAGCGAAACAGCGTTTTGAAACTGTCCTGAACGATCTTGGGGCGAAAGCTGAGATAGCCGCCGATGTAAAAGCCGATCACGGTCAGGTTCTTGACCAACAGATGATTGGCCGGGATTTGCGGAGCCTCGCCACCGGCAAATCCAATGGGCAGCAAGCGACCTTCAGGGTTGGTGGCGCGAAAGGCCGCCTTGAATACGTCGCCGCCAATGGCGTCGTAAACAACGTCCGCACCGCCCAGTGCTTTGACGGTTTCACGCAGATCCTCGGACGCATCGATCAGGTGATCCGCACCCGCATCTTTTGCAACGGCCAGCTTTTCGGCCCCCCGCGCCTGAGCGATCACGGTCGCGCCCATCAGCTTGCCAACCTCGACAGCCGTCAGACCAACCCCGCCCGCGGCACCGGTGACCAGCAAGGTCTCGCCCGGTTGCAGCCGGGCCCGGTGATCCAGCGCAAGATGGCTGGTGCCATAGGCGATCTGGATCGCAGCGGCATCCTCGAAACTGGTCGTGTCGGGCAGGGGGATCACACGATCTGCGTCAAATACCCCGAACTCGGCCAAACCACCCTGACCCGAGTAAACCGCGACCCGGTCGCCCTGTTTGAGATGCGTGATGTCCGGGCCAGCCGACTCGATCACCCCGGCAATTTCCAGACCCAGCGTGAACGGAGTCTTGGGGGTGTCCTGATAGGTGCCTTTCTGCATCAGCAGGTCTGCAAAATTCAGCCCGCAGGCCTTGATGGCAACGCGCACCTGACCCGCAGACGGGGCCGGAACCTCGACCTCACATAATTGCGCGACTGCGCCGTCGGATTGAACACGATATGCCAGCATAGATTGACCGCCCCTTGATTTGCGGAAATAGGCGCGCGTCGCGCGTCGCTTGTCAATATGCACGCCACGTCGGGAATAATCGGCCCGTCGAATACAACCAATGGTGTAGGGTCCAAAGGGACACAACCACAAACCACCATGTCGGGTGCATGACTCAACCGGCTTGAAAAAAATTCCAAAAGCAGCAATATAGGCACCTAGTGCTGTAATCGGGGGGTGGCACGATCCAGGTTAGGGAGTGGTTAAGGCCCGCTCGCTAAGGTTGCGATCACGGACGTCGCGCAATCCCGTACAGATGTTTGTGTAGTAAAGGAGAATACCAATGACTCATCACGTCGATGTCCATGTGGGCAAGCGCGTTCGGCATCGCCGCTGGCTGATTGGGATGACCCAGCAGCAATTGGCGCAGCAGGTTGGTATCAAGTTTCAACAAATCCAGAAATACGAAACCGGAGCCAACCGAATCAGCGCATCCCGCCTGTGGGACATCGCCGAGGCATTGGACGTTCCGGTCAGCTTTTTCTTTGAAGGTCTCGAAGAAGCAGAAAAAAGCCCGTCGGACAAGAAATCGGTGCCTGCTGACCTGATGGGGGACAAGGAAGCCTTGGATCTGGTGCGCTCTTACTACGCAATCCCGGAAAACCAGCGCCGCCGTCTGTTTGAACTGGCACGGGTTCTCAGCGACGTCGCCTGATCGCTTGACTCTGCCGGGCGTTGGCCGCACCAGTGGCCCATGCACCAGACGCCTTTGACCGACATGGATGTAGCCGAAGCAATGGCCGACGCGGCGCGCGCGGCTATTCTTCCGCATTTTCGCCAACACGATCTTGAAACCTCGAACAAGCTGGAAGACGGGTTCGACCCGGTCACCGTTGCGGACCGCGCTGCGGAACAGGCAATGCGCGAGGTTCTCAGCCGTCACCGCCCGGATGATGGGATTCTGGGGGAAGAATACGGCCAGACCGAAGGCAGCAGCGGACGCGTCTGGGTTCTGGACCCGATTGACGGCACACGTGGGTTCGTCAGCGGCACACCGACCTGGGGCGTTCTGATCGCGCTGGGCACAGCGGATGGGCCATTCCTGGGTGTGGTCGATCAGCCCTATATCGGCGAACGGTTCATGGGATCCTCGGACATAGCGCAACTGAAGGGCCCGTTGGGCACATCTGATCTGGCGACACGCAAAACAAAAACGCTGAACGAGGCAATCCTGTTCACAACTTTCCCCGAGGTCGGCACGGCGCAGGATCGCGCGGGGTTCGAAGCTGTATCCAAACAGGTCAAGCTGACGCGCTATGGGATGGACTGCTACGCCTACGCTCTGTTGGCGGCAGGGCAGGCGGATCTGGTGATCGAAGCCGGATTGAATTCCTATGACATACAGGCGCCGATTGCTGTGATCGAAGCCGCTGGCGGCATTGTCACCGATTGGCAGGGCGGGCCGGCCCATAATGGCGGCCGCGCTTTGGCCGCCGCCAACGCCGAGATCCACGCCGCAGCCTTGCAGATCCTGCGCAACCACTGAAATTGGTTGCCGCTTGCCGGGCCTGCAATTACAGTAAGCAACAGCCGGTTCTTACGCCCGTTTTCCACCGGCCGCACACTCCTTGCATGAGACGGGCAGATGCAGGAGTGCTGATATGACCGAAATTCTCATCAAAAACGCCGATACCATCCTGACTATGGATGACGACCGCCGCGAATTGACCAGTGCCGACATTCTGATCCGCGACGGCCAGATCGCGCAGCTTGGCCATGGGCTGACAACAACAGGCGAAGTGCACAATGCCAAGGGCTGCGTGGTGACGCCGGGTCTGGTGAACACGCATCATCACCTCTATCAAACCCTGACCCGCGCGGTTCCGGGCGGACAGGACGCATTGCTGTTTGGCTGGCTGCAAACGCTCTACCCGATCTGGGCCCGCTTCGGGCCGGATGAGATGTTTACCTCGGCCCAGATCGGGCTGGCAGAGCTGGTGCTGTCCGGCTGCACGCTCAGTTCCGATCACCTGTACCTGTACCCAAATGGCGCGCGGCTTGAGGACACGATTGCCGCAGCCTCGGAACTCGGCCTGCGCTTTCACCCCACCCGCGGTGCGATGAGCATCGGTGAAAGCGATGGCGGCCTGCCGCCGGACAGTCTGGTCGAAGCCGAAAATGATATCCTGAACGATATGATCCGCGTGGTCGATGCCTTTCACGACCCCAGCGAAGGCTCGATGTGCCGCGTCGGCCTCGCACCCTGTTCGCCCTTCTCGGTCAGCCGCGATCTGATGCGCGATGCGGCCCTTCTGGCGCGCGACAAGGGCGTCATGCTGCACACCCATCTTGCCGAGAATGACGAGGATATCGCCTATTCCCAGGCGCAATTCGGCTGTCGCCCGGGACAATATGCCGAGGATCTGGGCTGGACCGGTCCCGATGTCTGGCACGCCCATTGCGTCAAGCTGGACGGGGCTGAAATCAACCTGTTCTCGGAAACCGGAACAGGCGTCGCCCATTGCCCGTGCTCCAATTGCCGTCTCGGCTCGGGCATCGCGCCGGTTCGAACCATGCGCGATCACGGGGTGAAGGTTGGTCTGGGCGCGGACGGGTCGGCCAGCAATGACAACGGCAACCTGATGCTCGAGGCGCGGCAGGCGATGTTACTGCAACGTGTCGCCAACGGTGCCGACGCCATGTCCGCCCGCGAAGCGCTTGAGATCGCGACCCGAGGCGGCGCGGATGTGCTGGGACGGCCCGATTGCGGGCGGCTGATGCCGGGCAAACGGGCCGACATCGCCGTGTGGGATACGCGCTGCATCGAAAGCGCGGGCAGTTGGGATCCGGCGGCCCTGCTGCTGGCCGGACCGATGCAGGTCAGACACCTGTTTGTCGAAGGACGTCAGATCGTGAGGGGCGGTCAGATCACAACAATCGACCTGCCACGCGCCATCGAAACCCAAAACCGTCTGGCGCGCGCGCTTGCACAATAGCGGGATCCGCCCTTCATCTGGCTAAAAATATCTCCGCCGGAGGCATGCGCCGCAGGCGCATTCAGCAAGCGGCTTGCGTGCCTCCGATCCAGACGTCGGCAATGGCGCGGTCGTCGCCCATCATGATGGTCGGAAACACGGCCTCCCACAGATCATCTGCGTGGGCCTCACGCTGGGCAATCGCCGGGGTCGAGGCAAGGTCGATCACAATCAGATCCGCCTCCATCCCCGGAGCAATATTGCCGATGCAATCCTCCATCCGCAGTGTCCGCGCCGAACCGACTGTACCCAGCCACAGCAACTGCGCCGGGTGCAGGGGGCGGCCGCGCAACTGGCCGATCTCGTAAGCGGTGGCCATCGTGCGCAGCATCGAAAAGCTGGACCCGCCGCCCGTATCGGTGGCCAGCCCGACCCGGTGGCCGTCATGGATCAGCCCGTTCATGTCAAAAAGACCCGAGCCGATGAAAGTGTTCGACGTCGGGCAATGCACCAGCGCCGCGTCCACCTCGCGCAACCGGTCGCGCTCGCGGTCTTCCAAATGGATGACGTGGCCATACAAGCCGTTCTGACCCAGCAGTCCAAATTTCTCATAGGTGTCCAGATAATCCCGCGCGTCGGGGAACAGGGACCGGACCCACTCGATCTCGTCCGTTTGCTCGCTCAGATGAGTTTGCATCAGGCAATGCGGATGCTCGGCCCAAAGCGCCCCCAAAGCCTCAAGCTGTTCGGGCGTCGAGGTGGGCGAGAACCGGGGCGTGATCGCGTAGGACAACCGATCCACGCGGTGCCATTTCTCCAGCAGGGCCTCGGATTGGTCATAGGCTGTCTGCGCGGTGTCCTGCAGCCCTTCGGGGGCGTTGCGGTTCATACAGGTCTTGCCCGCGACGACCCGCTGGCCGCGCTGTTGAGCGACCGAGAAGAACGCATCGACGCTTTCGGGATGGATCGTGCAGAAACTGCACATGGTCGTCGTGCCATGCCCGGTGGTCAGGTCGAGATAGCGGTTGGCAATCTCGGTCGCATAGTCCGTGTCGCCGAACTTCATCTCTTCTGGAAACGTGTAGGTGTTCAGCCAATCGATCAGCCGTTTGCCCCAGCTCGCGATCATTGCGGTTTGCGGGTAATGAACGTGGGGGTCAACAAAGCCCGCCATGATCAGATGGTCGCCATAGTCCCGCGTTTCGGCATCCGGATGCGCGGTGCGCAGCGCGTCCAGCGCGCCGACTGCCTGAACGCGCCCGTCTTCGATCAGAACGGCTTCGTCCAGCCGGGTCGCGTCGGTTGGCTCCCCTTCAAACGGCGATCTGTCGAAACTCAGAACGCGCCCTTTCAAAAGCGTCTTTTGCGCCATTCGCCCTGTTCCCTAGCTGTTTGAGACCGTTGATCAGCATATGTCGGCGAAAGATGTGGGTAAATCGGCGCATTGTCATTGTTTTCCGGTAGCTGCTTCTTCTAATTAAGGGCCAATGGCATGAAAACGGCAGGGGCAGCACATGACGACAGGCTTTGATGATCCCGCAGCCGACTCGGCAGACGAAGACGTCTATGCGCTGGACCGCCGAACCGTGGCGGCGATTCTTTATGCAGTGGATGTGGAAGACCGGGCCCAACTGATAGAGTTGATGGAGCCGCTGCACGCCGCCGACATCGCCGACCTTCTGGAACAGATCAACCCCTATGACCGCGCCCGCCTGATCCGCCTGTATGACAAGGAATTCGACGGCGACATTCTGTCGGAACTTGATGAAGCCGTCCGGGAAGAGGTCATCGGTGTTCTGAAGCCGGATGTTCTGGCCGAAGCGGTGCGGGACATGGAAAGCGACGATGTCGTCGACCTGCTGGAAGACCTTGAGGAACCCCAGCAGGAGACCATCCTTGACGCTCTGGAAGATTCCGAGCGTTTGGCGGCAGAGCAGGCGTTGTCCTACCCCGAAAACTCGGCCGGTCGCCTTATGCAGCGCGAGGTCGTCATGGCGCCCGAGCATTGGACCGTGGGTCAGGCCATCGACTTCATGCGCGCCAATGATGATCTGCCCGAGCAATTCTACCACGTCGTTCTGGTCGACCCGCGCCTGAAACCTATTGCTCAGGTCACGCTGGGCAAGTTGATGGCGACGCGGCGCGAGGTTCCGTTGCAGGATCTGGCCGAGGAAGAGTTCCACATCATTCCCGTCGATCAGGACGAAGAGGATGTGGCCTATGCGTTCAACCAGTACCACCTGATCTCGGCCCCCGTGGTTGACGCCGATGGCCGTTTGGTCGGGGTGATCACCATCGACGACGCCATGGTGGTTCTGGATGAGGAACACGAGGAAGACATCCTGCGTCTGGCCGGTGTCAGCGACGAAAGCTCTCTGTCGGATAGTGTGGCCGCGACCAGTCGTCGGCGTCTGCCGTGGCTGGCGGTGAATCTGTGTACGGCCATTTGTGCCTCGCTGGTGATTTCGCAGTTCGAGGCGGCAATTGATCAACTGGTGGCACTGGCGATCCTGATGCCGATTGTGGCCTCGATGGGCGGCAATGCGGGCACGCAGTCGCTGACCGTTGCGGTGCGGGCGTTGGCCACGCGCGACCTGACCGGTTCAAACGTGATGCGTGTGATCCGGCGAGAGTTACTGGTCGGCATGCTCAACGGGCTGTGTTTTGCCATCGTTCTGGGGACGGTTGGGATGCTGTGGTTCGACTCGCCGCTGCTGGGCGTCGTGATTGGATCAGCCTTGGTCGTGAACATGATCATCGCGGGCTTTGCGGGTACGGTAGTACCGGTCTTGCTGGACCGAATGGGCGTTGACCCGGCTCTGGCATCGGGGACCTTTGTGACAACCACAACGGATGTCATGGGGTTCTTTATCTTCTTGGGGCTGGCCAGCGTGGTGCTTTTGTGACCGATCTGACTGAAATCAAGGCCGCAGCGCGCAAAGCGGCGTTCGCCCGCCGCAAAGCTGCGTTTGACGCGCGCCTGCCCGGCGCCGCAGGGCGTCTGTCCGAAGTGCTGGCTGGCTACCGCGGTGTGCCGCTGTCGGGCTACATGCCAATCCGAACCGAGATTGATCCGCTGCCCGCCATGGCCGAGGCCTCGGCCTATGGTCCGGTCTGTGTGCCTGTGATTCAAGCCGCCGGTCAGGCGCTCAAGTTTTCGCGCTGGACGCCCGAAGGCGCGCTGAAAGACGGGCCTTTCGGGGCAAAAGTGCCCGAGGTTGACGACTATTTCGACCCCGAGATCCTGATCGTCCCGCTGGTGGCCTTCGATTCTCAGGGTGGCCGCTTGGGTTATGGTGGCGGGTTCTACGACCGTACACTGGAAGGACTGCGCGCCAAGCGTCCGACGCTGGCCATAGGGTTCGCCTTCGATGCGCAAGAGGCCGAGGGGCTGCCGCTGGAACCGACCGATCAGCCGCTGGACATGGTCATCACCGAAAGCCGGGTGCTGAGTTTCGGACCCTAACCCATATTCTCTGCCCGGAAATACTCCCACGCATCTTGTGTTGAGCCATCGGGCAAGGTGCAGGTCCCTGTTTGACCGTCCGCGCCGTCCTTTATCTCGTACTGCCCGCCTTTTTCGACGCAGTAGGTCGCCGCCGGGTTGGCAAGTTCGGTCGATTGTTTCGACGGCTGATCGCAGGCCGCCAGAGGGATCAGTATGGCAACCGAAATGAGGTAGCGGGTCATAAATCTCTCCTGTCCAATGCAGTTTTGCGCTCTATCGCCATAGTTTAACCGCTTGTGCTTGGCATTGACCACACTTAGGACGGTTGGCATGAGGATACTTTTTCTGGGTGACGTCATGGGCCGCGCGGGACGCACGGCCATTCAGCAGCATCTGCCGCGTCTGCGCGACGAATGGCGGCTGGATTTCGTTGTGGTGAATGGTGAGAATGCCTCGAACGGGATGGGCCTGACGGGCGATCACGCCAAGCTGTTGCTGGATGCGGGCGCGGATTGTCTGACGCTGGGTGATCATGCCTTCGATCAGAAGGACATGCTGCAATTCATCGAGAAAGAGCCGCGCATCGTGCGCCCGGTGAACTTTGCCAAAGGCGCACCGGGGCGGGGGCATCGCCTGTTCAATGCGCCCGGCGGCCGCAAGGTGCTGGTGGCTCAGGTGCTTGGGCAGGTCTTCATGAAACGGCCCTTTGACGATCCGTTTTCGGCCATTGAACCGATCCTGAAATCCCACCCGCGCGGCGGGCAGGCCAACGCCATCATCGTTGATATGCATTGCGAGGCCACGTCCGAGAAGATGGCGATGGGCCATTACTGCGACAAGCGCGCCAGCCTTGTGGTGGGGACGCATACGCATGTGCCGACGGCGGATTCACAGATCCTGCCCGGTGGCACCGCCTATCTGACGGATGCGGGGATGTGCGGCGACTATGACTCGGTCATTGGCATGGACAAGATCGAGCCGATGCGCCGTTTCATCACCGGCATGCCCAAGGCCCGCTTTACCCCGGCGAATGGCGAGGCAACGCTAAGCGGTGTATTCGTCGAGACCAACGATCAGGACGGCAGCGCAAAAACCGTGCGAATGGTGCGCGTCGGTGGGCGGTTGGAACAGGCGGGGCCGTAAAGGCTTGCTCTGCCCCGCGCAATGCGGGAAACTACCTATCAGGCGCTTGGGCCAGGGTTCGGACAGAATACCACGAATGCAATTCCTCACACTGACAGATACGGGCAGCGCAATTCTGGCGCTTTTGATCGTTGCGGGCATGTTCGTCATGTTCCTGCGCGAGGTCTACCCGACCGAGGTTGTGGCCATTGGCGGCGTTGCCCTGATGCTGGTCACTGGGATCTTGCCCTATCAAAGCGCGCTGGCCGTCCTGTCGAACCCGGCCCCATGGACCATTGCCGCGATGTTCATCATCATGGGGGCGCTGGTCCGCACCGGAGCACTGGACGCCTTCACCTCGACCGCGCAGAAACAGGCGCAGGTGAACCCGCGCATTGCCATTGGGCTGCTGATGGCTTTTGTGGTGCTGGCCTCGGCGGTTGTGTCGAATACGCCGGTTGTCGTCGTGATGATCCCGGTTTTCGTCCAGATCGCGCGCACGCTGAACGTACCGGCCTCAAAACTGCTGATCCCGCTGAGTTATGCGGCCATTCTGGGCGGAACGCTGACCCTGATCGGAACCTCGACCAATCTGCTGGTGGATGGCGTAGCCCGCGCGCAGGGCATGGCGGCGTTCACGATCTTCGAGGTTACGCCATTGGGCATCGCTCTGGTCATTTATGGCATGGTCTATCTGCGTTTTATCGCCCCGCGCCTGCTACCGGATCGCGACAGCATGGCAACCTTGCTCAGCGACCGGTCAAAGATGAAATTCTTTACCGAGGCCGTCATTCCCCCCGACAGCAACCTGATCGGGCGCGAGGTCACTGGGGTCCAGCTGTTCAAACGCCCCGGCGTACGTCTGATCGACGTGGTTCGGGGCGACGAGTCCCTGCGGCGCAACCTTAAAGGGATCGAGCTGCGCGTCGGTGACCGGGTGGTTCTGCGCACTGAAATGACCGAGCTTCTCAGCCTGCAAAGCAACAAAGAGCTGAAGCGCGTTGATCAGGTCTCGGCGGTTGAGACAAAAACTGTCGAGGTTCTGATCACCCCCGGATGCCGCATGGTCGGTCGCACGTTGGGCGCAATGCGTCTGCGTCGCCGGTATGGTGTCTATACTCTGGCCGTACATCGCCGGAATCAGAATATCGGGCGACAGCTGGATGATCTGGTGGTGCGTGTTGGTGACACGCTGCTGTTGGAAGGGGCCCCGGCGGATATTCAGCGTCTGGCGGCGGAAATGGATATGGTCGATGTCAGCCAACCTTCGGCCCGAGCGTTCCGCCGCAGCCATGCCCCGATTGCGATTGGCGCATTGATCGGGATCGTCGCTCTGGCCGCGCTGGGCGTGGCGCCTATTTTGTTGCTGTCGATCCTTGCGGTTGCGATTGTCCTTTTGACCCGCTGTATCGACGCGGATGAGGCGTTTTCCTTTGTCGAAGGCCGCCTGTTGGCGCTGATCTTTGCCATGCTGGCTATCGGGGCGGCGCTGGATGCCTCGGGCGCAGTATCGCTGATTGTGGAAGCCATCGCGCCGTCGCTGGGGCTGCTGCCGCCCTTCCTGATCATCTGGGCGGTTTACCTTCTGACCTCGGTCCTGACCGAGCTGGTGTCCAACAACGCGGTGGCGGTGGTTGTGACCCCCATTGCCATCGGTTTGGCGCAGGCGGTGGGCATTGATCCGCGCCCGCTGGTTGTTGCCGTTATGGTCGCCGCCTCGGCCTCGTTCGCGACACCTATCGGCTATCAGACCAACATGATGGTTTACGGCCCTGGCGGCTACCGGTTCACCGATTTCATGAAGGTTGGCATCCCGCTGAACCTGACGGTCGGCCTGCTGGCCTCGCTGCTGATCCCGCTGATCTGGCCGCTGTGATACCGGCGCTGTTTTGCCGAACGCAACGTCGCAACCTTGTAAATCCCGTTTCTGTCCCAATCTTTTCTTCAAATGTTTGAAGTAAAAGGACAGAATGATGCCTTTTCCAAAGATCGGTCAGGCCATTGTTGCCGGTGCAATCGTATTGACCCTGTTGGGCACCCACAGCATGGCGCAGAGTGACAGCGATCCGGCGCAAACACCGGATGCCGCGGTGTTGGAGAACACAAAATGGTCCGCCATCGGTATCGACGGGGCCGTGTTAAACGCCGAAAAAAGCCCCGAACTTGCCTTTGAAGCCGATGGTGCATTTGGCGGCAGCGGCGGGTGCAACCGGTTTACCGGACGGGCCCAGATGTCTGGGGATCGGATCGAATTCCCCGAGAATATCGCCGCGACCTTGATGGCCTGCCCGCCCGAGGCCGAGCAGACGGAACGCCAGTTCTTTGACGCGCTGCAACAGGTCGCGACCTATGCCGTTGCGGGCGACAGTCTGGTCATGCTGGATCAGAATGGCGAGCCGGTGTTGAAATTCATCCGCCTGCCCTAAGCGTTTACGCCACGGCCCGGGACCGGCCTGCGTTGCGGCCCGAGAAGATGCAGCCACCCAGGAACGAGCCCTCAAGCGCGTTATATCCGTGATAGCCACCGCCGCCGAACCCGGCGACCTCTCCGGCGGCGAACAGGCCGGGGACGACCTGACCATCTGCGCCGATCATCTGGCTGTCCAGATTGGTCTGCAATCCGCCCAAAGTCTTGCGGGTCAGGATATGCAGCTTGACCGCGATCAGCGGGCCATTGGACGGGTCGAGGAATTTGTGCGGCTTGGCTGTGCGGATCAGTTTGTCGCCGCGATAGTTGCGCGCCGCCAGAATCGCCGCAATCTGCGCGTCCTTGGTAAAGGGGTTGTCGACCTGGCTGTCCCGCGCCTCGATCTGGGCGCGCAGATGCGCCTCGTCGATCAGGCCGCCGCCCAGTTGGTTCATGCCGCTGACCAGTTCGGTTAGCGTGTTGGCAACAATGAAATCCTCGCCATGTTCCTTGAACGCTTCGACCGGGGTAGTGGCTTTTGACCCGGTCAGGACGCGCTGGAACAGCACCTCGCGCCAGCCACCTTCGGTCATGTCGGGGTTTTGTTCAGACCCCGACAGGGCGAATTCCTTCTTGATCACCTTCTGGGTCAACACAAACCAGCTATAGTCATACCCGGTTTTCAGGATTTCTTTCAGCGTGCCCAGCGTGTCAAACCCCGGCAGACATGGCGGTTTCATCCGGTTGCCGCGCGCGTCGAACCACATGGAACTGGGGCCGGGCAGGATGCGAATACCGTGCGAGGGCCAGATCGGGTTCCAGTTGCGCAGCCCTTCGGTGTAGTGCCACATCCGGTCGCCATTGATCACGTGCCCTCCGGCCTTTTCGCTGATCGCGATCATGCGGCCATCCACATGAAACGGAACACCCGCCACCATGTCCTTCGGGGGCTCGCCCAGCCTGTCACGGGGCCAGTTCTTGCGCACCATCTCGAAATTGCCGCCGATCCCGCCCGAGGTGACGATGACCGAGGGCGCATAGACCTCGAACTCACCCACCTCATCCCGGTTGGTTTTGGCACCGTGCGGAGCGGTATCATCCGCCAGCACCTCGCCCGAGACGCCCTTGGCGCTGCCGTTCTGCATGATGATATGGCTAACCTGATGGCGGAATTTCAACTCGATCCGTCCGGCGCTGACATGGTCACGCACGCGGCGGATGAAGTGTTTCAGAACGCCCGGACCGGTGCCCCACGTGATGTGAAACCGGGGAACCGAGTTGCCGTGACCGTCCGCATAAGACCCGCCTCGCTCGGCCCATCCCACGATTGGAAACCAGCGCAGACCCATCTCGTGCAGCCATGGGCGCATTTCTCCGGCGGCGAATTCCACATAAGCCTCGGCCCATTTGCGCGGCCACGCGTCCTCGTCCCGGTCGAACTGCGCGCTGCCCATCCAGTCGCGCAAGGCCAGGTCGTGGCTGTCCTTGATCCCCATCCGACGTTGTTCGGGGGTATCGACCATGAACAGCCCACCAAGGCTCCAGAATGCCTGACCGCCCAGAAAACGCTCAGGCTCCTGATCCAGCAGGATTACCTTTTTACCCCGATCACCCAGTTCCGCTGCCGCAACCAATCCCGCCAGTCCGCCACCGACGACAACCGCATCTGCCGTGTTATTGGTCATGAACAGTCCTTTCAGCGTTGGCGAAACCAGACAAGGAAGGGGAACACGACCGCATACATCGTAATCCCATAGACAGCAGATGGCAGGGCCAGGGGGCTGAACCCGCTATCCGTGCCGGTGATCAGGGCCGCCAGCGTGATCCCCAGCGTCGAGTTCTGGATACCTGTTTCGACCGAGACAGTTTTACTCTCGGGCCATGACAGATTTGCGGCACGCGCGATCCCCAGCCCGATCAGCAAAAGCGCAACGTTCAGGGAAATCAAGCCCGCACCCATGATCCCGAGGTTATCGACAAAAAGCTGCCAGTTTCCGGCCAGCGCGGCGACGACGATCAGAACGAACAATACGGTTGCCAGCTTGGACAAACCGTTTTCGATCCGGTTTGCAAACCCAGTTGCAAACCTGCGAAGTCCCACGCCGATGGCCACGGGAAGTGTTGTGATCAGGAACATGGCAATGGCCAGACCGCTGATCGAAACCTCGGGCGCGTTTTCGCCCATGAAATGCGTGATGGACCATGCTGCAAGAACGGGTACCGTCAGGATCGACAGGATGCTGATCACCGCCGTCAGGCTGACCGACAGGGCCACGTCCCCCTTGGCCAGTTTGGTCAGGATGTTGCTGGTCACACCGCCGGGACAAAAGCTGAGCAGCATGAAACCGACCGCGATTTCAGGTGGCAGGCCGAACAGCTTGACGGTCGTGAACGCCGCGAAGGGCAGAAGGACGACCTGACATGCCGCACCGATTGCAAAAGGGTATTTGCGGCTCAGCACACGCCGGAAATCCGCGATTTCAAGCCCGACGCCCAGCGACAGCATGATAATGGCCAGCGAGATCGGCAGGCCGACATTAATGAGTAGATCCAAGAACAACTCCTCCCCAAGTCGTTTCGGATCAGCCTATGCTAGCCTGAAAGCCGCAGGCAATACCGCCGTTAGGTCACTTGTAGCGGTCGACGAAGCGTCTCAGGATTTCTCCGGGTTGGGTGACGTCTGCGGCGTTGCAGATATCGATCAGACGTTGCGCGTCTTCAGGCGGGAAATAGCCGTGATGCTTGTAGATATTGATGCGCTGCTCGAAATCCTTTGCGTCCGCCTCGGGGTGAAACTGCGTGGCATACACGTTCCGGCCCCAGCGGATCATCTGAAACGGGCAGGGGTCAGACGCAATAAGGTGCACGCAGCCGTCAGGCAGAGCTTGCACGGCTTCCTTGTGGCCGACAAAGGCGTCGAATTCCGGGGTCAACCCTGCTGTCAAAGGGTCTGATGCGCCGTCGTCGGTCAGTCGGCAGGATGATGGGCCAACCGGCTCGCCGAACCGGGCTTTGCTGACATCCCCGCCCAGATGCGCGGCCAGAACGCCCAGCCCATAGCAGCAGCCCATGAAGGGATGATCTTGCGCCGTGATCTGAGGCATCAGCCCCATTACCGCGCCTTCGATCTTTGCGTCCAACGCGGATTTTGTCTCGGGCTCGTCACTGACGCAGCCCGGGCCACCGCCGACGATGACGCCCGCATAGTCGGTGACATCCAGCCCCGCGGGCAGGTCTTCGCAATCCAGCCGAATGCGGTGGGTCTGCTCGGGCGACAGACCGGTCTTGTCCAGGATCGAGGCATATTCCGCGTCCGAGGCATCGGTTTCGGGACGCAGTTGGAGGATCAGAAAACGTTTCATGGGCTGGCTTTACCTGTCAAAGCGGCCAGAACACAAGGATGGCGGGGATCGAGACGGCGATGATCAGGATCTCAAGCGGCAATCCCATGCGCCAATAGTCGCCAAACCGATACCCTCCGGGACCCAGAACCAGCGTATTGTTCTTGTGCCCAATCGGCGTCAGAAACGCGGCCGAGGCTGCCACGGCCACCGTCATCAGGAACGGATCCGGCGAAACGTCAAGCGTGCGGGCCATCTGGATACCGACCGGGGCGGCGACAATGGCAGTGGCTGTGTTGTTCAGAACGTCTGACAGTGTCATCGTCACAACCATCAGCACGGTCAGAATGGCCCAAGCGGGCAATCCGCCGGTCAATTGGATCAAGGCGTTGGCGATCAACTCGGTGCCGCCCGAGGTCTCCAAAGCGCTGCCCAGCGGGATCATCGAACCCAACAACACGACAACCGGCCATTCGATGTGATTATAGATGTCGCTGATGGGCATGATCTTGGTCAGGACATAGGCGATGACCACCAATCCCAAAGCGATAGGCAGATAGATCAGGCCGACACTGGCGGCCAGAACGGCGGCTGCGAACAGACCAATGGCGAGCCACGCCTTTTCATTCGCCGTCACGTTCAGGCCCCGTTGCGCCAGAGGCAGACAGCCCAGCCATTCGGTGACGTCGGCTCCCCGGTCGCGGGGGCAGAGCAGCAGAAGGATGTCACCGGCCTCGACTTCCGTCTTGCGGACCTGTTCTGTGATCCGGCGGCCTTGACGGGAAATACCCATCAGCACCGTGCTCTGCCGCCAGGCCAGCCCCAACCCTTGCGCGGTACGGCCCGTGATCCGGGCGCTTTCGGTGGCGACGACCTCGATAACCTCAAGCCCTTCGCCTTCGGCGGTCAGCACTTCTTGCCGCCGGGTATCCGAGAAATCCAGGTTCAGGGCGGCGCGGAACTCGTCCAGCGCCTCGGGGCGGGCTTCCAGAACCAGCGCGTCGCCTTCGGCCAGAGTCGCATGGGCAGAGCGGCCATAGCGCCGCTTGCCGTCCCGGATCAGGCCGATAATGGCCACGTCGGATTTTTCGGCGGCCTCGTACAGCTCGCTGACGCGCTTGCCGATATGGGACGATTCAGGCGGCAGGGTCAGTTCGGCGATATATTCGGCAAGGGTCTCGGACGCCTCTTCCTGCTTGCCCCGGTTGGGGATCAGTCGCCAGCCGATCAGAGATACAAAGGCCAGCCCGGCAATGGCGGCAATGCCACCGACCGGGGCGAAATCGAACATCCTGAAGGGCTCACCCAGCGTCTCTGCCCGAATTGAGGCGATGATGATATTGGGCGGCGTACCGATCAGGGTTGCCATCCCGCCCAGTATGGTCGCGAAACTCAGCGGCATCAGCGACAGGCCCACGGATCGTCCCGCCTTGCGTGCGGTCTGAATGTCCACCGGCATCAACAGGGCCAGTGCGGCGACGTTGTTCATGAAGGCCGACAGGACCGCACCGATCCCACCCATTAGCGCGATATGCGCCCCCAGACCGCGCGAGGCATCGACCAGAGTGCGCGTGATCAGGAACACGGCCCCGGACCGGACCAGCCCGGCCGAGACGACCAGCACAAGTGCGACGATGATCGTGGCCGGGTGCCCAAACCCCGCAAAAGCGTCGTCGACCGGCACCACGCCCAGCACGACGCCCACCATCAAGGCGGCAAAGGCCACAAGGTCATAGCGGAAACGCCCCCACAGCAGCAGTCCAAAAACAGTAATGAAAAGCGCAAAAAGAATGATTTGATCTGTCGTCATGGGCTCACCATACCCGCAAGGGGGCGTCTCGCAAGCCGGTCTCTTGATCCTGCCCCCCGCAAACGTCTATATGAGCGCCGAATACGCAAACACGATGACGAGGACGCATTATGGCAGGCCACTCCAAATGGGCCAATATCCAGCACCGCAAGGGACGTCAGGACGCCGCGCGGTCCAAACTGTTTTCCAAACTGTCGAAAGAGATCACCGTGGCCGCCAAGATGGGCGACCCCGATCCCGACAAGAACCCGCGCCTGCGTCTGGCGGTGAAAGAGGCCAAGTCGAACTCGGTCCCCAAGGACGTGATCGACCGCGCGATCAAGAAATCGGTCGCGGGTGAAGGCGATGAATACGAAGAAATCCGGTATGAGGGCTACGGCCCCAATGGTGTTGCCGTGATTGTCGAGACGATGACGGATAACCGCAACCGGACGGCCTCGACCGTGCGCTCGACGTTTTCGAAGAATGGCGGCAATCTGGGTGAGACCGGCTCGGTCGGGTTCATGTTCGACCGCAAGGGTGAGGTTGTCTATCAGGCGGACGCAGGCGACGCGGATACCATTTTCGAAGCCGCGATCGAGGCCGGGGCCGAAGATGTCGAAAGCTCGGAAGACGGTCACATCATCTGGTGCGCGGATACCGATTTGAACGACGTGTCCAACGCGCTGGAAGAGGCGCTGGGTGAATCCGAATCCACCAAGCTGGTCTGGAAACCCACGACCACAACCGAACTTGGTCTGGAAGACATGCAAAAGCTGATGAAACTGGTCGATGCGCTGGAAGACGATGATGACGTGCAGCGCGTCACAACCAATTTCGAAGCGACTGATGAGGTCATGGCGCAGCTCTGACCCTTTCAACCCGATTGGTGTTGGGCCCGGCCAGTTTGGCCGGGCTTTTTTGTTTCGGGCATTTCACGGGATGCTTGGTCAAGGCCCGGGAACGCAATAGTCTGGGGGCCTGACAAAGCAACCGGGACGGGCCCGCAGGCTGGCTGCGTGGCTTGGGATTTTGACAAGCATGGCAAAAGACCCATCAGATCTGGCAAGGCGAAACGTTCCGGTTTTGGCGGGGCAGAGCATTCTGTCTCAGGTCGCCTGGACGTTGGGAAGCCCATCCGTTGTTCTGCCGTTTCTGGCGGTGTCTTTTGAATTGCCGATGTTCGTCGCCGGGGCTTTGGTCTCGGTTCGGATGGTCGGCAGCATGATCGCCGATTTTTTCCTGGCCCGAACCATTGCCGCCCAGACGCAGAAAAAGCGCGGGATCGCGATGACCGAGGTTGCAATTGGCGCCTGCCTGTTGATCGCCATAGCTGTGGCGGCGACGGGATTGGTGCCCCTGATCGCGGTTGCATTCATTTCGATCTTTTTCCTGATCGGTCTGTTCGATGAGATCCAAAACCTGATGTATACGGATCTGATCGGGGATCATGTTCAGTCCAAATCCCGAATGCTGATGCATTACCTGCAACTGGGTGCAGGCGGTTTGGGCGCAATTGGGCTGGCATTGCTGGTCCACGAAATCACCAAGGACAACCCGCCCTTTTCCCGCCATTCTGCCGTTATTGCCGTTTCGGTCACGTTCTTCCTGCTGTCCGGCCTGTCGATCCTTGCCATGGCCGAGATTGGTCAGGCTATACAGGGCAAAGGCACTGAAAAATCGACACCGAAACTGTCGCTGAGGGCCAATATCCAATCCGTTCTCAGCATGTTTCAACATCAGTGGTTCCGGCGCTATCTGGTCATGCGGATGCCGCTGGTTGTTGTCTCGCTATCTGTGCCCTTCTTCGCGTTGATCGCGGCCGAGGCGCATCACAGTTCGGCCAAAGGGCTGACGGCGATGATTGTGTCGTCGGCGTCGGGATATCTGGTCTCGGCCCCGCTTTGGCAGATCGTGAACATGAAATCTCATCGCGCGGTGATGGTGGCCGGAACGCTGATGGTGGCGGCGACGGGGATCATCCTGCTGGGGTTTCACTATCTTGGTATCGATCACGAGGTTCACCTGCACGCGATTGCGTTGTTCATCGTCACGGTCGCGGTGACCGGGATCAGCAGCGCCCGCAAGCTGTACTTTCTGGATGTCGCGCCGAAAGAGCAGCGCGTTCAGGGGTCAGCCGCGATCAAAAGCATCGTGCGCCTGACCGCCGTTGCCGTATCCGCCGCCCTTGCAGGCGTTGCGCATCTGCATGAGGTGTCGCTGGCGGTCGCCTTCATCGTGTTGTGCAGTTTGATCGCCGCGGTGGCCTGTTACCGTGTGGTTTTGCCGAAAGAGGCACAGGTTGCGCCAGGCAGCGCAACCGGCACCTGATCCAAGATCGAGTTGCTTAGAAGAAGGAGGAAATCTCCTCCAGCGGCTTTTTCAACTTGGCCACAGCCGGAACCGTCGCACTGTTCGACGGGTGCCCGACCGCGATGATCATCGTGGGCTTTTCCGAGGCCGGACGCCCCAAAGCGTCGTTGAGGAATTTCATGGGATTGGGCGTGTGCGTCAGGGTGGATAACCCCGCGTGGTGCAAGGCGGCCAGCAAAAAGCCGGTGGCGATGTTGACGCTTTCGGGAACGTAGTAGTTCTTGTAGCGCGTCCCGTCCTCGAACTCACCCCAGCGCTGGGCGAACACCACGATCAGCCAGGGGGCGATGGTCAGGTGCTCTTTGACGGCGTCGGTGCCGATGGGTTCCAGCGCCTTGATCCACTCATCGCTTGCACCGCCATCGTAGAACCGGCGCTCTTCTTCTTCTGCCTCTTCGCGGATGCGCTGTTTCAGGGCAGGGTCGGAAATGGCCGCGAAATGCCAGGGTTGATGGTTCGCACCAGAGGGCGCGGAACCCGCCGTACGCAGGCAGGTCTCGATCACCTGTTTTTCAACCGCTCGATCTGTGAAGTCGCGGACCGAGTGGCGCTGCCGCATCTTGTCATAGAAGGCCTGCGCCGCCTCCTGCATCTGTGCGTCTGTGATATCGCAGCGGTCGGGCAGGGGAATGGGATCATAGCTGAGAGCGTCGCGTGAAAACATAAAGTTACTCCGAAGGTTTCCCTTTTATCCGGCGGTCAGCGACAGAGATCAAGACTTTGGCAGCAGCGTGTTTGACTGCCCGGGTCAACGGGGCCAGCGCCGGGGCCAGAACGCGCCTGACCTGCCAGGTCAGCGCAATGTCCAGCGGCGCGTCCAGGACAATCGGCTGCAAGCGCCCATCTGATATGGGGCCGCGCACAAGGGGTTCGGGGTTCATGCCCCAGCCGATCCCCGCAATCGCCGCATCGACGAACCCATGGGATGACGGCAAAAAATGTGACGGAGGAGAAATGCGGCGACTGGTCCGCCCGGCAATCCACGCCTTTTGCAGCCCGTCCTTGCGATTGAACACAAGGTTGGGCGCCGCGCTGAGGGATTCGGCATCGACACCGTCGCGAAACCAGCGTCGGATGAAGTCCGGGCTGGCAGTTGGCAGGTATCGCATGGCCCCAAGCTCGACCGCGTCGCAGCCCGTGACCGGCTGGCCGCCCACGGTGATCGCCGCGCTGACTTCGCCCCGGCGCAGCCACTCGGCAGAATGGTCCTGATCGTCGATGACCAGATCGAACAGCAAGCCCGGTGCGCTGGCCATCGCACCCACGAACCACGTGGCCAGAACATCTGCCGGAATCGCCACCCGAACACGTGCCGGATCGGTGCCTTGATCCAGCGTGAGCTCGCGGGCCAGCTGCGCCTCTAGCAGTCCGATATCCTCGGCATATTGTGCGATGCGCAGGCCAGCCGGTGTGCCGGTGCAGGGTGTCCCCCGGTTGATCAGCGCCGCGCCGATGCGATCCTCCAGCGCTTTGATCCGTTGCGAGATCGCCGAAGGCGTCACCGCCAGCACGTTTGCAGCGGCATCAAAGCTGCCATGGCGCAGAATGGCGGACAAAGCCGACAGATGGTTGGGATCAAGTAGCATTAGCCAGATTTAATTCGCTTCAGCATCTTTAATTTGATAGAACGCCCCGCGACCGCTAGTCAACGCCTCGCAACAGCAGGAGGCCCCATGTCGACAACCCTCATCGCCGGATTTGTACTCAGCTTCAGCCTGATTCTTGCCATCGGGGCGCAAAACGCCTTCATCCTGCGGCAGGGTGTGCGGCGCGAGCATGTGTTTGTCCTGTGCCTGACTTGCGGGGTCTCTGACGCGATCCTGATTGCAGCGGGTGTGGCGGGGTTTGGTTCGTTGGCAAAGGCAATGCCCTGGTTCGAACCCGTCATGCGGTACGGCGGGGCCGCGTTTCTGACCTGGTACGGGCTGCGCAGCTTTCTGTCGGCCTGGCGAGGTGGCGCGGCATTGGAGGCAGGCAATGGTCAACGCACCAGCCTGCGCAGCGCGTTGCTGACAGTGTTGGCCTTCACCTGGCTGAATCCGCATGTTTATCTGGATACGGTTGTCCTGATCGGTTCGATTTCGGCGCAATATGACGACCGGCTGAGCTTTGCGGTCGGGGCCATTCTGTCCAGCTTTGTGTTCTTCTTTTCCCTTGGCTACGGGGCCCGAATTCTGTCCCCGCTTTTTGCACGTCCTCGGGCCTGGCAGGTGCTGGATGTCCTTATCGGTCTGGTCATGCTGAGTATCGCTTTGAAACTTGTTATCATGTGAAGGGTTGTTCCCGACCGGGTTTCAGTGTTCAACCAAAGCCATGACCACCCTTGCCGTTTCATCCCGCCCGATCGCAGGCATGTTCTGGATGTTTTCCGCCGGGCTGTGCTTTGTTGTCATGACCGCGCTGGTGAAATCGCTCGGTTCGACGATGGACCCCATTCAGGCGGCGTTTCTGCGCTATGCGCTGGGGCTTGTGTTTCTGCTGCCCGCCTTGCGATCCATCTTGGCCACCCGTCTCAGCAAACGTGATCTGACGCTGTTCGGGCTACGCGGCGTGATCCATGCGGGCGCAGTGATGCTGTGGTTCTATGCGATGACCCAGATCCCATTGGCCGAAGTTACCGCAATGAACTACATGACGCCGGTTTACGTCACTCTTGGGGCTGCGCTGTTTTTGGGCGAAAAACTCGCCTTTCGCCGGATCGCTGCCATTCTGGTCGCGGTGGTGGGCGTGCTTATCATCCTGCGCCCCGGATTCCGAGAGGTCTCGACCGGGCACATAGCGATGATCGGTACCGCTCTGACGCTGGGCGGGTCTTACCTGTTGGCCAAGCTGCTGGTGCGCGACATCCCGCCCTCGGTCGTGGTGGCGCATTTGTCGATCTGGACGACGCTGGCTTTGATCCCTTTCGCCATTGCGGTCTGGAGCGCGCCCAGCCTGCGCGACATCGGTGTTCTGTTCCTGATCGCCACTTTCGCCACTGCCGGGCATTATTTCATGACGCTTGCCTTGCAGGCGGCCCCGGTTGCGGTGACGCAGCCGGTAACGTTCCTGCAACTGATCTGGGCGACCTTGCTGGGCGCCGCTGTGTTTCACGAAGGCGTTGACGTGTGGGTGGTGGCTGGTGGTACGTTGATCCTTGCGGCGGTCAGTTTCATTTCCTGGCGCGAATTTGTGCTGAACCGCCGCGACGTGACCCCACCCAGCATCGCGACCAAGCTGTAACCCGGCGCGGCTTCGTTATTGATTGACGAGTCAATAAAAACGCCCTAGCTTTGGCGTGTAGCGCCAGTTCAGGGGGTAGGGATGCCGAAAGTCGGAATGGAACCAATCCGTCGCGATGCGATTGTCCGTGCCACGATCGCCGAGCTTGGCGTGAAGAAATCCCTGGACGTCACGGTCAGCCAGATCGCCAAGCGGGCGGGCATGTCCAGCGCGTTGGCCCATCACTATTTCGGTGGCAAGGACCAGATCTTTCTGGCGGCCATGCGACAGATTCTGTCGGATTTCGGGGCCGAGGCACGGGCCGAGCTCAAAGCTGCCGCCCCGACCGAGCGCGCGCAGGCCATTATCCGCGCCTGTTTTGCCCCTTCGTGTTTCTCGCCGGATGTGATCGCCGCCTGGATGACATTCTATGTTCTCGCGCAGACCAATGATGATGCGCTGCGGTTGTGGAAGATCTATCAGGCGCGGATCCGGTCGAACCTGATCGTCGGGCTGCGGCCCTTGCTCGACGATCCGGTGGCTGCTGCGGAAGACATGACCGCGCTGATCGACGGGCTATATATCCGCGCGGCGCTCAGCGCGCCCGAAGACCCGCAACTGGCCGTGAACCATGCGATGCGTGTCCTCAACACTCTGCTCGAGGCTGAAAAATGACAAACCCGAACATTCTGATCCTGATGGTGGATCAGCTGAACGGAACCCTCTTCCCCGATGGTCCCGCGGAATGGCTTCATGCACCGAACCTGAAAAAGCTGGCCGAACGTTCGACCCGGTTTGCCAATGCGTATACGGCGTCCCCGCTTTGCGCGCCGGGGCGAGCGAGCTTCATGTCCGGTCAGTTGCCCTCGCGCACGGGGGTATATGACAACGCCGCTGAGTTTCGTAGCGATATCCCCACCTATGCGCACCACCTGCGCCGGGCGGGCTATTACACCTGCCTGTCGGGCAAGATGCATTTCGTCGGCCCCGACCAGTTGCACGGGTTCGAGGATCGCCTGACCACCGACATCTACCCCGCCGATTTCGGCTGGACCCCTGATTATCGCAAACCGGGCGAACGCATCGACTGGTGGTACCACAACATGGGCTCGGTCACAGGCGCGGGCGTGGCCGAAATCTCGAACCAGATGGAATATGATGATGAGGTCGCCTACAACGCCAAGGCCAAGCTTTACGATCTGGCCCGGGGCAAGGATGAGCGCCCGTGGTGCGTGACCGTCAGCTTTACCCATCCGCACGATCCGTATGTGGCGCGCCGGAAATACTGGGATCTCTATGAGGATTGCGAGCACCTGCTGCCCGAGGTCGCAGACCTTGGCTATGACAATCAGGATCCGCATTCGCAGCGCATTTTCGATGCCAATGACTGGCGCAGCTTTGACATTACCGAAGAGAACATCCGCAAGTCCCGCCGGGCCTATTTCGCCAACATCTCGTATCTTGACGACAAGATCGGCGAAATCCTTGAGGTACTGGAAAGCACCCGGCAAGAGGCGATCATCATGTTTGTCTCGGATCACGGTGATATGCTGGGCGAGCGTGGTCTTTGGTTCAAAATGACCTTCTACGAAGGTTCGGCACGTGTACCGCTTATGATTTCCGCGCCGGACCTGCCTGCCGGACGGATCGATACGCCGGTTTCGACCATCGACGTCACGCCGACCTTAGGCGCATTAGCAGGCGTGGATATGGCCGAGATCGCGCCCTGGACCGATGGCGAAAACCTTGTGCCGCTGGCGCAGGGCGAGGAACGCACCACACCGGTGGCAATGGAATACGCGGCCGAGGCGTCTTATGCGCCGCTGGTGTCGCTGCGCTATGGCAAATGGAAATACAACCGCTGCGCGCTGGACCCGGACCAACTGTTTGATCTGGAAAACGACCCGCAGGAATTGACCAATCTGGCGGGCAATCCGGAACACGCAGGCACGTTGCAAACCCTGCGCGCCAAATCCGAGGCACGCTGGGATCTCGACCGGTTCGATGCTGATGTCCGCGCCAGTCAGGCCCGCCGCTGGGTGGTTTACGAGGCGTTGCGGCAGGGCGGTTATTACCCCTGGGATTACCAGCCGCTGCAAAAGGCCTCGGAACGCTACATGCGCAACCACATGGATCTGAACATCGTCGAGGAAAGCCAGCGCTTCCCGCGCGGCGAATAACCTCTTCATCTTTTTGAAAATACTCCCGCCGGAGGCGAATTGATTATGCGACGGATAATCTGGGCTGGCGGGCAAAGGAGACCCGAAAATGGAAGCTGATTTCGTCATTGTGGGTGCCGGTTCCGCCGGTTGCGCGATGGCCTATCGCCTGAGCGAGGCCGGGGCCTCGGTTCTGGTGATCGAGCATGGTGGCACGGATGCCGGACCGTTCATCCAGATGCCCGCCGCGCTGAGCTACCCGATGAATATGTCGCGTTATGACTGGGGCTTTAGCTCGGAACCCGAGCCACATCTGAACAACCGCCGTCTGGCTTGCCCGCGTGGCAAGGTGATTGGCGGGTCGTCCTCGATCAACGGCATGGTCTATGTGCGCGGCCATGCGCGCGACTTTGACACCTGGGCGGAAATGGGGGCCGATGGTTGGTCCTATGCCGATGTGCTGCCCTATTACAAACGGATGGAGACCTGGCACGATGGCGGCCATGGGGGCGATCCCGAATGGCGCGGTACGGATGGTCCGCTGCATGTCTCGCGCGGTCCCCGCGAAAACCCGCTGTTCCAGGCTTTTGTAGATGCAGGTCGGCAAGCGGGATACCAAGTCACGGGCGACTATAATGGCGAAAAGCAGGAAGGCTTTGGCCCGATGGAGCAGACCGTCTGGAAAGGGCGGCGCTGGTCGGCGGCGAATGCTTATCTGCGGCCTGCGCTCAAACGGGACAATTGCGAAATCATCCGCGGTCTGGCGGCGCGTGTGGTGATGGAAAACGGACGCGCCACCGGTGTCGAGCTGGTGCGTGGGGGAAAGACCGAAATTATCCGCGCCCGGCGCGAAGTGGTTCTGGCCGCATCGTCGATCAACTCTCCCAAACTGCTGATGCTGTCGGGGATCGGCCCTGCGGCCCATCTGGCCGAGCATGGGATCGATGTGGTCGCAGATCGCCCCGGCGTGGGTGCGAACCTTCAGGATCATCTGGAGCTTTATATCCAGCAGGCCTCGCTGCAGCCGATCACGCTGTACAAGCATTGGAATCTGATCAGCAAAGGGCTGATCGGGGCGCAATGGCTGTTCACCAAAACCGGGCTTGGTGCCTCGAACCAGTTCGAAAGCGCGGCCTTTGTCCGGTCGAAACCGGGTGTGGAGTATCCCGATATTCAGTACCACTTCCTGCCTATGGCTGTTCGGTACGACGGGCAGGCAGCGGCCGAGGGGCATGGGTTCCAGGCGCATGTCGGTCCGATGCGCTCACCCTCGCGCGGGGCAGTTACCTTGCGGTCGAGCAGGCCCGAGGATGCGCCTGTTATCCGGTTCAATTACATGAGCCACGAAGAGGATTGGGAGGATTTCCGAACCTGCATCCGCTTGACCCGCGAAATCTTTGGTCAGGATGCCTTTAAGCCCTATGCGGGGAAAGAAATTCAGCCGGGCGCAGATGTTCAAAGTGATGAGGAATTGAACGGCTTCATCGCGGAACATGCCGAAAGCGCCTATCACCCCTGCGGCACCTGTCGGATGGGGCGGGCGGACGACAAGATGTCCGTTGTCGATCCTGAGGGTCGCGTCATCGGTGTGGACGGTTTGCGCGTCGCCGACAGCTCGGTTTTCCCGCAGATCACAAACGGCAACCTGAATGCGCCGTCGATCATGGTTGGCGAAAAAGTCTCGGACCACCTGCTGGGTAAAGACGCGTTGCCGAAGGCCAATGATCGCCCTTGGATTCACCCGCAATGGGCCATTGCGCAGCGGTGATTTGATCCGCGTCAAAGCGGGGTGGGGCAGCGTCCGGTAGATGTGACTCGCAATGACATAATTCAGGAGCGAACAGGAATGTCCCACACCCCGCATGAACTGGCCGAAGAGTTTCCGGACAAGGTCGAATTGATGAGCCAGCTCAAGCAATCGGACGCGCATTTCGCCCGGCTGGCCGAGGAATATCACGAGATCAATCGCGTCGTGCATCGGGCCGAAACCAATATCGAGCCGATGGAAGATCTGGCTGAGGGTGAGATGCGCAAGAAACGCGCGGCCCTAAAAGACGAGATCTGGGCGATTCTTTCAAAAGCCTGAGCCATGTGGCGGGGGCTCTGCCCCCGTCGCGGCAGGCCGCGACTCCCCCGGGATATTTTCAGCCAGGTGAAGTTCAGGTGACCTGATAGGGCAGGGTGCCGCGGGTATGGGTGTCGATGGTGAGGCGACGTTCCAACGGCGGGACCGAGCGCTGGTGGCAGGTTTGCCGCTCGCAGATGCGGCAGGAAATGCCGATGGGCTCATAAGCGCTGGCGTTGTTGATGTCGAGGTTGTCGGCATAGACTAGGGCTTGGGCGTGGCGCACCTCGCACCCCAATGCAATGGCATAGCGGCGGACGGGCGCGCCATAAGATCCGCCCGATTTCGAAACATCTGTGGCCAATGAGATGTAGCGGACGCCATCCGGCGTTTCCGCAAGTTGCAACAGGAAGTGACCGGGTGTCTCAAACGCGCGGTGAACATTCCACAGAGGGCAGGCGCCGCCGAAACGCGCAAATTGCAGCCGCGTGGCCGAGTGGCGTTTGGTGATTGTTCCGGCCTGATCGACGCGTACGAAGAAGAACGGGATACCCTTCGCGCCGGGTCTTTGAAGTGTGGACAGGCGGTGGGCGATTTGTTCGATTGATGCGCCGAACCGGGTGCTGAGCAATTCCAGATCGTGTCGGTAATCCTGTGCGGCGGCCAGAAATTTGGCATAGGGCATCAGGGATGCGCCTGCAAAGAAATTGGCTAGTCCGATTTTGGCGATCGAGCGCGCCTCTTCGCTTTGGAATTTGGCGAAATCCAGTGTGGCTTCGAGGAGCTTGTCCTGGCTGATCAGGGCCACTTGCAGCAGCAGTTGAAAAACCTGCGTCTGTGGTGCGGTCCGTGAGGACAGGCGCAACGTTTTGCTTTCGGCGTCATAGACGCGCAGGTCCTCGATATCGGAAAAGACGACCTGAATCCCGCGCTCAGACAGGCTGCTGAGGGCGGCTTCTCGTATGCCGCCCGGCTCTTCTGCGCGGTTGGCGAACAGTTCGGCAGCGCGGTCGACGGCGTCGATATAGTTGTCGCAATAATGGAAGAAATCCCGCACTTCTTCCCAGGGGCTGGCCTGTGTGCTGGCATCCTCGCGCCCCAATGCTTCGTCCAGCGATGCCAGACGTTCGTGGGTTTGGCGATAGGTGCGGTGCAGTTCGATAAAGGCGCGGGCCAGAGCGGGGGCGTTCGAAGCCGTCAGGCGAAGATCGGCCAGCGGCGGGACCGCGTCGGCAAAGACCGGATCGGCCAGCGCCTCGCGCATGTCCGAGACGAGGCGTTCGCTGTCACCGGTGCTGAGCTCGGTGACGTCCATGCCGAATTCCTGCGCAAGCGCCAGAACCACCGTGGTCGAGATCGGGCGGTTGTTGTTCTCCATCTGATTGAGGTAGGGCAGCGAGACGCCGAGCTTTGCGGCGAATTCCCGTTGTGTCAGGGACAATCGTGTGCGCATCTCGCGCAGTTTTGCACCGGCGTAGAGTTTCTGGGTGGCCATGGAGTGCCTTTGCAACTTTACTTTTGTTGCAGGCTAACTTTGCAAACCCACAATGGCAAGCGATGTTAAAGGCCCAATTGCCGCTCGCGCCAGATCACAGTGCAGATCGCGCAGATGGCCAGGATGGCGGTGGTCAGCATCAGCCAAAGCAGCGGCATAGCGCCCGATTCCACGGTCAGCAATGCGCCGGCCAGCGCGCTCAGGCCGGCCCCGCCGCCCAGCATGATTGCCCCGCTGAGGCCCGAGGCCGTGGCCGCCAGATGCGGGCGCACGGACAGGGCGCCGGATGTGGCGTTCGGGATTGTCATGCCGTTGCCGATGCCCACAAAAGTCATGAAACTGAAAAAGCTAAGCGCAGTTCCCATCCCGGTCAGAAAAATGACTGCAGAAATGGCGACGCCGGTTGCATTCAGAATGCTGCCCCACAGAACCATACGGTTGACGCCAAAGCGGACGGAAAACCGACCGCTGAGGAAATTGCCGAGGAAATACCCGACGGCAGGCGCGCCAAAGTAAATGCCGACCTCGGCCGCGCTCAGGTCAAAAACCTCGGTTCCGATGAAAGGTGCGCCACCGAGATAGGCAAAGAATGCGCCCGACGAAAACGCTGAAGACAGCGAATAGCCCCAGAAGCGGGGGGATTTCAGAAGCTCGGGGTATTCGCGGAATTGCTGGATCAGAGTTTTGCCGCTTTTGGCCGAGGTCTCGCCGAAGTCCACATATGTCAAAAGAAGCGTAAGTGCGCCCAAGGCAAATGGCAGCCAGAAATTGGCCTTCCAGCCAAAGGTCTCTTCGAGCAACCCGCCAATGGCGGGACCGATCATCGGAACCACCGCCATGCCCATTGTGACATAGCCGATCATCGATGCGGCTTGGTCCTGATCGTACAGATCCCGCACGGCTGCCCGGCTGAGGACCATTCCCACAACAACCACCGCCTGACACATGCGGAAGGCCAGAAATATCTCGGCAGTTGGAGCGAAAATACAGCCCAGCGTGGCCAGCAGGAACAGCGACAGTCCCCACAGAAGAACCGGTCTGCGCCCCGCCTTGTCAGCCAGCGGGCCAAGGAGGATTTGCAGGACAGCGTTCACCAGCAGGTACAGCGCGATGGACAGTTGCATGACCTTGTAATCGGTCTCGAAATGCAGTGCCATGTTCGGCAGGCTGGGCAGAAACAGGTTCATGCTGAGCGCGGCGAGGCCAGACAGCAAGACAAGTGTGCCGATCTTTGGGGGTGTGCGGCGGACCGCTGACGTTCTGAACTGCATAGTTCACATGTATAGCTGCGGTTCCGAGGAATGCCAGACGGGTGCTGCCGCCACGTCAGCAATTTGCACTTTTACAGTTTTCCAAAATGCAGTTGCCAAAACTTTGCAAATTTGCCGAAAAGGGCTTTGGTCGGATCACAACTGCATATACTGTCCGTCCAAATTTAATAGGGGATACGCGCCATGAAAGACATCCTTTCCGAGCTTGAAGACCGTCGCGAAGCCGCCCGTTTGGGTGGTGGGCAAAAGCGAATTGATGCACAGCACGGGCGTGGCAAACTGACCGCGCGCGAGCGGATCGAACTGTTGCTGGATGAAGGCAGCTTTGAAGAGTTCGACATGTTTGTCAGCCATCGCTGCACAGATTTTGGGATGGATAAACAAAAGCCTGCCGGTGACGGTGTGGTGACCGGCTGGGGCACGATCAATGGCCGTATGGTCTATGTGTTCAGCCAGGATTTCACCGTGTTCGGCGGCTCTCTGTCTGAAACGCACGCTCAGAAGATCTGCAAGATCATGGATATGGCGGTGCAGAACGGCGCGCCGATCATCGGCATCAACGATTCGGGCGGTGCGCGAATCCAGGAAGGTGTTGCCTCGCTTGCCGGTTACGCCGAAGTGTTCCAGCGCAACATCACGGCCTCGGGCGTTGTGCCGCAGATCAGCGTGATCATGGGCCCCTGTGCCGGTGGCGCGGTGTACAGCCCGGCGATGACGGACTTTATCTTCATGGTAAAGGATTCGTCCTACATGTTCGTCACCGGCCCCGACGTGGTGAAAACCGTCACCAACGAGGTCGTGACCGCCGAGGAACTGGGTGGCGCATCGACCCACACCAAGAAATCGTCCGTCGCGGACGGCGCATTCGAAAACGATGTCGAGGCGCTGGCCGAGGTGCGTCGTCTGGTCGATTTCCTGCCGCTCAACAACCGCGAGAAGCCGCCGGTTCGCCCGTTCTTTGATGAACCGGACCGCGTCGAGAAATCGCTGGACACGTTGGTCCCGGACAATCCGAACACGCCCTATGACATGAAAGAGCTGATCACCAAGATCGCGGATGAGGGTGACTTCTACGAAATTCAGGAAGATTTCGCCAAGAACATCATCACCGGTTTCATCCGCCTCGAAGGGCAGACGGTTGGCGTTGTGGCCAACCAGCCGATGGTTCTGGCCGGGTGTCTGGACATTGATAGCTCGCGCAAGGCCGCGCGGTTCGTGCGCTTCTGCGACTGTTTCGAGATCCCGATCCTGACTCTGGTCGACGTGCCGGGCTTCCTTCCCGGGACGCAGCAGGAATATAGCGGCATCATCAAGCACGGGGCCAAGCTGCTGTACGCGTATGGCGAAGCAACCGTGCCGAAGGTCACCGTGATCACCCGTAAGGCCTATGGCGGTGCTTATGTGGTTATGGCGTCCAAGCACCTGCGGGGCGATTTCAACTATGCCTGGCCCACCGCTGAAATCGCCGTGATGGGCGCCAAGGGCGCGACCGAGATCATCCATCGCGCCGATCTGGACGATGCCGACAAGACGGCGCAGCATGTGGCGGACTATGAAGACCGCTTTGCGAATCCGTTCGTGGCGGCCGAGCGTGGCTTTGTCGATGAGGTGATCATGCCGCAATCGACCCGTCGCCGGGTGTCGCGCGCATTCGCCAGCCTGCGCGGCAAGCAGCTGAAGAACCCGTGGAAAAAGCACGACAATATTCCGTTGTAAGCCTACGGGGTGGGGCAACCCACCCCATCCGGCCCTTGGCCGGGTAACGCGAAAAACAGGTCAGAACTCACCGCCAAATGAGGCAGGTTTGACAATAGCCGATAAATAGTTAAATGATCCGTCCCACCAGACATAGAACCGCGCAGGCCAACAGCACTGCGCGCGCGACTCCGGAAGGAGGAGCCTGCCGTCGGTGGGTCCGGGGTCGCGCCATTGGTCTGGTCTTGTCCGTTCTTGGCACCGCAACCTTTGCGCAATCCGACGTAACCTTGCCGGTTCCGTCAGGGCAGCCGGTGCACCTGAACGATGTCTTGCTGGACAATAACCCCGGAGAGCTGTGGGTGCGGTTCCGGTTCATCGCTCCGAAGATCGGCGCGACGGTGGGACGGATCGGATATGATGTGGCATCGCAGGACATGGCGCATCTGTGCCAGACGCTGGCGGTGGCCTATGTTGCGCAGCATGGATTGGACCCGGCGCTGGTGATCATTTCGCTGGCCGATCGCCCGATCGAGTTCGGCAACACGGCACCGGATGCCACGCAATTCTTCGAAGCCTACAGGCTGGAATCGTCAGATTGCATCTGGGAGGGGCTTTGATCATGTCCTTCGGGTTTCGCGACCTCAGCGCGCCGCAGGCCAAAGCTGCCATATTCGGGGTGCGCCGCATGAAAGCGCCCCATAAAGGCTGTGTTATTTCCCGTCTCGGTGCTACCCGGGGCACGGAGGTAACGACATGCTGAAACATCGTGGATTCCCCGGACGTCTGGCCGGGACAGATTTTCAATTCACCATCCGCCGCGCCAACCCCAAGGGCGTGACGCCGATCACACGGCGCGAGCGGTTTCGGGATCGCAAACCGGCGGACCGGCGGGCTGATGCGGCGTTCATGGAAGCGCTGTGGCACCATTTCGGAGATCAGCCGTTTGAACGCGGCAACCTGGATGCAGGCCGGTTAAGCTGGCTGTTCGGGCGCGAGGTTGTTCCGGCGGAAGATCCGTTTGATCCGGCAAGCTATGATGCGCTGCTGGTGATCGACCCGGATGCGGCGCGTGCGTCGTTCCCTGATCTGTTTGGAGCGGCCTGATCATGCAGAGGCCGATGCCGCATAATCTCGTCCGGTGTGGCAAGACCCCGCCCAGAAATGGGCGAGGCCGATTTGCGGTATCAGAAGTTCAGCTGGGCGGCGACTTGTACCCGGCTGCCATCGAAGGTGTCGCCGGAATTCACGTCATTCCGCTCACCGTAGATGTACTCGGCGCTGAGCGTCAGGTTGTCGGTGGCCTTGTAGAAGGCGTTGACGTGGATCGTCTCAAGTTCGGTGAAGGCCAGATCGCCGGTCGAGGTGGGGAGGTCGTAATCCTCGCGACCGTAGGCGATGCCGACATTCCACTTCGGGCTCAGATCCTGCCGGAACTCTATCGTGTAGCCGTCGACATCGTTGGCCTGCCCGCCGACGATTGGATCACCAAGGCCGATCAGGTAGGGGCCAAGCGCTTCGCCGGTCACGTAGTTGACTTGGAACAAGCCGCCCTGCCACGGACGGATCGAACCGGACAGTGTAAAGCCGGTCTGATCCACCTCGACGCTACCGGACTCAGCCTTGCCGTAGAGCGCCGACGCACGCGCGATGTACTTGCCATCATTGTACTCCACCGCACCGGTCAGAACCGGATCGTCCGAGTTCGAGCCGCCTACGTTCTCTTCAACAGACACTGCGAAAGTAGTGTTCGCGCCAATGGTGTTCGTGTAGCGCACTTGGGGTACGCGAGCGAACGGAATACCAACCGGACCGTTGAATTCGACCGAGGTAGGATAGGTGTCCAGCGGCTGGAAGTTTGTCCAGTACTGACCGATGAGCCAATGATCACCAATGGTGATGTTCGCGTGACGCAGGCGAAGCTCAGCAGCGCCGCCACTGGCAAACAAGTCCAGTTCCAACTGACCTCCGATTTCGCCGATGCTGGTGGGGGTGCTTGTCCGCAAACCGATACGCGATTGGCGGATCGTGGCGCCAAACGTTCCGTCAGTAGCCGCAGAAGGCTCACCGATGACGTTCACAAAAGCCGTGTCTCCCTGATCGAAATCGAAATCGTAGAAGAAGTCGGCTTTGACGTATCCGTAGACGTCCAGAGTGGTGTTTCCGATTCTGAAGTCGCCGTTGGCGGGGCCGGACTTGTTGGCCTCGAGCGCTTCGACCCGGGCGCGCAGCGCGTCGAGTTCGGCCTGCGAGGCGTCCTGGGCAAAAGCAACCGTGCCGGTCACACAAAGCGCAGAGGCAGCAAGCAGGATTGCCTTGGTTCGTATGGTCTTCATGTAGGTGTTTCCTTGTGTGCGAGTGTGCGCTCGCACCGTTTCACGCAGTTGTTAGTGAAGGAAATCACGAGAATGGGATCGAAAAGCCCAAACTTCTCAAGCAATTGTGCTTTGGTCGCGGAAAATTCTCACGCCAAGGTGAACAGATCGGTCAACCTTATGAATCCGAACGTGTTTCTGCACGACAGCGAGTCATTGGATTGTGATGCTGCTTGTGCGAATAGTCTCAGCCAGAGAGAAAAATGTAACAGCAATGTGACTGCTGATCTCGTGCATTTGGCTGGAATGTCAGAAAACCGGATCGGCACGATTTTGCGCGGATTTTTGCCGGATGGGCAATTTCCAGCCGGAATCTCGCTTGGAAACAATACTTTGTTTGCGGCCATGATTGTGGCGTGCAACCTGTTCAAGCCGTGCGGCTCTACTTTGCCTGCGCCGCACATGCACCTACTATTCCGTACCCCTTCCTTCCGCGGGCAGGCTTGTGTTCCCCACATAGTCCTGTCCGCGTTTTTCTTTGCGCAGCCTGTAGGCGTAAAGCGGCATAAATCTGCGCAAAACGCGGAAATGCCGCGTCTGATATTGAATAACAAGGCCCAAAACCGGCATCTGCCCTCAAAGCTATCGAGACGACAAAAAGGGCAGACATCATGCGACTCTCACGTTTCTTCCTTGTTGCGGCAACCTGTGCGGGCCTTGCCGCGTGCGGCGACACAACCGGCGAACAGGCCATCCTGGGCGGCGGTGCAGGGGCAGTTGGCGCTGCCGTACTCAGCGCCGATCCGCTGTTCGGGGCCGCAGTGGGCGCCGCGGGCAACGTGTTATACTGCAAAACGCAGAACACCTGCCGCTAACCTGAAATTTTCGGGGCGCGTTTCGTCGCCCCGTCCGTCATCGCGCATCACGCCGTCGTGGGGGTTGCTCCCTGCGGCGGCGTTGTGCGTTTCCAGAACACCAAGCCAAAGGACGTTCCATGTTCAATAAGATCCTGATCGCCAACCGGGGCGAGATCGCCTGCCGGGTTATCAAGACCGCCCGCAAGATGGGTATCGGCACTGTTGCCATCTTCTCGGACGCAGACAAAAACGCGCTGCATGTGTCGATGGCCGACGAATCCGTGCATATCGGCCCGCCCCCTGCGAACCAGTCCTATATCGTGATCGACAAGGTCATGGACGCCATCCGCCAAAGCGGCGCGCAGGCGGTGCACCCCGGCTACGGCTTCCTATCGGAAAACGCCAAATTCGCCGAGGCGCTGTCGGCAGAAGGCGTGGCGTTTGTTGGCCCCCCAGTCGGCGCAATCGAAAGCATGGGTGACAAGATCACCTCGAAAAAGATCGCTCAGGAGGCCGGTGTTTCGACGGTTCCGGGGTACATGGGTCTGATCGAGGATGCGGAAGAGGCAGTCAAGATTTCCAACGAGATTGGCTATCCGGTGATGATCAAGGCCAGCGCCGGGGGCGGTGGTAAAGGCATGCGGATCGCGTGGAACGACGAAGAAGCACGCGAAGGTTTCCAGTCGTCCAAGAACGAAGCCGCGAACTCGTTCGGCGATGACCGGATTTTCATCGAGAAATTCGTGACCCAGCCGCGTCACATCGAGATTCAGGTTCTGTGCGACAGCCACGGCAACGGCATCTACCTGGGCGAGCGTGAATGCTCGATCCAGCGCCGGAACCAGAAAGTGGTGGAAGAAGCCCCTTCGCCATTCCTGGACGAAGCGACCCGCAAGGCGATGGGGGAACAGGCCGTGGCTCTGGCGAAGGCCGTGGGTTATGCCAGCGCCGGTACGGTGGAATTCATCGTTGATGGTCAGAAGAACTTCTACTTCCTTGAAATGAACACCCGCCTGCAGGTGGAACACCCTGTGACCGAGCTGATCACCGGCGTCGATCTGGTCGAACAGATGATCCGTGTTGCAGCCGGTGAGCCTCTGTCGATCACGCAGGATGACGTGACCCTGACCGGTTGGGCCATCGAAAACCGTCTGTATGCGGAAGATCCCTATCGCAACTTCCTGCCCTCGATTGGGCGTCTGACCCGCTATCGCCCGCCGCAAGAGGTCGCGGCTGGCCCGATGCAGGTAAACGGCAAATGGCAGGGCGAGGCACCCGAAGGTGAGGCCGCAGTGCGTAACGATACCGGCGTCTATGAAGGCGGCGAGATCAGCATGTATTACGACCCGATGATCGCCAAGCTGTGCACCTGGGCCCCGACCCGTGAGGCCGCGATCGAGGCAATGCGCGTGGCGCTGGACAGCTTTGAGGTCGAAGGTATCGGCCACAACCTGCCGTTCCTGTCTGCGGTGATGGATCACCCGAAATTCATCAGCGGCGACATGACCACCGCCTTCATCGCCGAGGAATATCCCGAAGGGTTCGAAGGTGTCACCCTACCCGAGGGCGATCTGCGCCAGATCGCAGCATCGTGCGCCGCGATGCACCGCGTGGCCGAAATTCGCCGCACCCGCGTATCGGGCCGGATGGACAACCATGAACGCAAGGTTGGCAAGCGCTGGGTCGTCTCGCTGGAAGGTCACGAGTTCGCCGTTCAGGTCAACGCCGACAAAGAAGGCGCGACGGTCAAGTTCGAGGACGGCTCGACCCTGCGCGTGGCCTCTGACTGGACACCGGGCGACCAACTGGCCGTTCTGGACGTCGATGGCAGCCCGCTGGTTCTGAAGGTTGGCAAGATCTCGGGCGGGTTCCGCGTGCGCAACCGGGGTGCTGACCTGAAGGTGCAGGTGCGCCGTCCGCGTCAGGCTGAACTGGCCAAGCTGATGCCGGAAAAACTGCCGCCGGATACCTCGAAAATGCTGCTGTGTCCGATGCCCGGCCTGATCGTAAAGGTCGATGTCGAGGTGGGTCAGGAAGTGCAGGAAGGTCAGGCGCTGTGCACCGTCGAGGCGATGAAGATGGAAAACATCCTGCGCGCCGAGAAGAAAGGCGTGGTTGCCAAGATCAACGCAGGCCCCGGCGACAGCCTTGCCGTGGACGATGTGATCATCGAATTCGAGTGATCATGACCGCGTTTTTGTCATATCTCCAAAGGTATCCGGCGTTTTGCGCTGGGGCCTTCGGGCGTGGCAAAAACGCTCAGCCGCCCTCGCGCCGCTCGCGGATTTCGCGTTCGCGCAGGGGGGTTTTGTCGATGGACCGGCCAATCTCACGCACGCTCCACGGGCTGGGTTTGCGCAGTTTGACCACGCCGTCCTTGTCGACAAACACCATCTGGAACCCACGCGGGCGCAGTTGCGACCGGATCGGGGATCGGGCCGACGGATCGGTGTCGGTCAGGACTACCACATCGCGGTCCCGCATGGCCACTTCCCCCTCAAGCAGCATGTCGACCTGTTGCTGGAACCGGGGGTCGGCTGGCGTGTCTGCGAAGACGATTATGGGCCGGTGGGTCCACAGAAATTCAGACAATTCACTGTCGCCGACCGGGCGGACAAATTCATCATCAGCAGGTGCAGACCCGTCAGCGGCCATCGCGGCCAGCGGGATTAGTGCCGAGAAAACAAGGGCAAGCGTTCTGTTCATGGGGCCTCCTGTCCCGTTGAATATAGCCTCTGCGCGCGCGAATGCGACTGACGAAATGCACATGATGCTCAATTTGTTGCGCGTTGCCCCGACCGATTGGATGCTGATCAACCATACGCACGGATTGCAGCCATCTGCGATCCGAATTGACAAGAGGACCCCTCAATGACCGACACAAAGGATTGGCGCGCGCTGGCCGAGAAAGAGCTGCGCGGACGGCCATTGGACGATCTGACCAAGGAAACGCTGGAAGGCATCGACGTCAAACCGCTGTATACGCAGGAAGACACCGCCGATCTGCCGCATATGGGCTCGCTGCCCGGTTTCGGCCCGTTCACGCGCGGCGTGAAGGCCACTATGTATGCGGGGCGCCCGTGGACGATCCGTCAGTATGCCGGTTTCTCGACCGCCGAGGAATCGAACGCGTTTTACCGCCGCAACCTGGCCGCAGGTCAGCAGGGCGTCTCGGTGGCCTTCGATCTGGCGACGCATCGTGGCTATGACAGCGACCACCCGCGCGTGGTGGGTGACGTGGGCAAGGCCGGTGTGGCCATCGACAGCGTCGAGGACATGAAGATCCTGTTTGACGGCATTCCGCTGGACAAGGTCTCGGTCTCGATGACCATGAACGGCGCGGTGATCCCTATTCTGGCGAATTTCATCGTCGCAGGCGAAGAGCAGGGGCATGACAAATCGCTGCTGGCGGGCACCATTCAGAACGACATTCTGAAAGAGTTCATGGTGCGCAACACCTATATCTATCCGCCCGAGCCGTCGATGCGGATCATCTCGAACATCATCGAATACACGTCGAACGAGATGCCGAAATTCAACTCGATCTCGATCTCGGGCTACCACATGCAAGAGGCCGGTGCGAACCTGGTGCAGGAGCTGGCCTATACGCTGGCCGATGGCCGCGAATACGTGCGTGCCGCGACCGAAGCCGGGATGGATGTGGACAAGTTCGCGGGCCGTTTGTCCTTCTTCTTTGCCATCGGTATGAACTTCTTCATGGAGATCGCCAAACTGCGCGCGGCCCGGACCCTGTGGCATCGCGCGATGACCGAATTCGGGGCCAAATCCGAGCGGTCGAAAATGCTGCGCACCCACTGCCAGACCTCGGGCGTGTCGCTGCAGGAACAAGACCCCTATAACAACGTGATCCGCACCGCTTATGAGGCGATGAGCGCGGTTCTGGGCGGCACCCAGTCGCTGCACACCAACGCGCTGGACGAGGCGATTGCGCTGCCGACTGACTTTTCGGCCCGTATCGCGCGGAACACGCAGCTGGTGCTGCAGGAAGAAACCGGCGTGACCGATGTGGTCGATCCGCTGGCGGGCTCGTATTACATCGAAAGCCTGACCAACGAGTTGATCGAAAAAGCCTGGGCCCTGATGGAAGAGGTCGAGGAGATGGGCGGCATGACCAAGGCCGTGGCTTCGGGTATGCCCAAGCTGCGGATCGAGGAAAGCGCGGCACGTCGTCAGGCGATGATCGACCGGGGCGAAGAGGTGATCGTCGGCGTCAACAAATACCGCAAGGAACAGGAAGACCCGATCGACATTCTGGACGTCGACAACGTCGCCGTGCGCGAAGCGCAGGTGGCGCGTCTGGAACGTATCCGTGCCACCCGCGACGAAGCAGCATGTCAGGCCGCGCTTGAGGCCCTGACCACCACCGCCCGCGAGGGTGGCAACCTTCTGGCCGCTGCCGTTGAGGCCGCCCGTGCCCGCGCATCCGTAGGAGAGATCAGCATGGCAATGGAAAAAGAGTTCGGTCGTCACCGCGCCGAAGTAAAAACGCTGGCTGGCGTCTATGGCGCGGCTTACGAAGGCGACGAAGGTTTTGCCGCGATCCAGAAATCCATCGAGGAATTCGCCGAGACCGAAGGCCGTCGCCCGCGTCTGCTGGTGGTCAAGATGGGCCAGGACGGTCACGACCGCGGTGCCAAGGTGATTGCCACCGCGTTCGCCGATATTGGCTTTGACGTGGATGTCGGCCCGCTGTTCCAGACGCCTGCCGAGGCCGCTCAGGACGCGGTGGACAACGACGTGCACGTGATCGGCATTTCGTCTCAGGCGGCGGGGCACAAGACGCTGGCACCGCAACTGGTCGAGGAACTCAAGAAAGCCGGCGCCGAGGATATTATCGTCATTTGCGGCGGTGTGATCCCGCAGCAGGATTACCAGTTCCTGTATGACCACGGCGTCAAGGCGATCTTTGGACCTGGAACAAACATTCCCGAAGCGGCGCAGGACATTCTGCGCCTGATCAGCGAAGCGCGCGGCTAACAGCGACCGCGGTTTTTCGACGAAAAATCTTGTGGTCCGCCGCCTTTGGCGAAAACATGCGACCAGACCTGCTTGGGTCTGGTCGTTTTGTTGGGAGGGCGCGCATGATACTCGATCATTTGGCCGTTGCGGGCGAGACGCTGGAAGAGGCGTCCGCGCATATCGAACAGGCGCTGGATGTACCGCTTCAGCCCGGCGGAAAGCACGAGAAATTCGGCACCTATAATCGCCTGCTGGGCTTGCGGGATGGTCTGTATCTGGAAGCAATTGCCATCGATCCGGATGCTCCGGTGCCCGAGCGTACCCGCTGGTTCGATCTGGATCGGTTCGCAGGCAAGCCGCGCCTGACCAACTGGATATGCCGTGTGCCCGATATCGAAGCGTCGCTTGCTTTGTTTCCCGATGGCGTCGGCACGCCGATTGATCTGACCCGTGGGGCATTGCGCTGGCGCATGGCTGTGCCGCCCAATGGCCGCCTGCCTTTTGACAATCTGTTTCCCGCGCTGATCCAGTGGCAAGGCGATCTGCATCCGGCGCAGATGTTGCAGGACAGCGGGTGCAGCTTGCGGCGACTGGTGGTGTACCACCCGGACGCGATGCGTTTGGCGCAGCATCTGGGCGCACTCGATCTGGTTGTCTTTGACACCGGTCCGGTGTCCATGCGGGCCGAGTTTGATACGCCGCACGGGCTGCGCGTGCTGGAATGAGGGTGCGTCAGGCCCAACCTTCGGACGCCGCCGACATTGCCGCGATCAACAACGCGATCATTCGCGACACGCTGGTGACCTTCACAACCGACGAACGCAGTGCCGAGGCGATTGCAGCCGACATCCGCCAACGTGGCCCATCCTATCTGGTGGTCGAGGATCACGGTGCGGTACTAGGCTCTGCCACCTACGGTCCATTTCGGCACGGGCCCGGCTATGCCCGTAGCTGCGAGCATGCGATCTATTTGGCCCCAGATGCGCGGGGCAAAGGCGCGGGGCGGGCTTTGATGACGGAATTGGAAGCCGCCGCATGTGCTGACGGAATCCATGTTCTGGTCGCCGGGGTGTCCTCGGCCAATCCTGCGGCCATTGCGTTTCACAAGGCGTTGGGCTTTCAGCAGGTCGGCCTGATGCCGGAAGTGGGGTTCAAATGGAACCGGTGGCTGGATCTTGTGCTGATGCAGAAAATTCTTGCCACTGAGTGACCTGTTCCACCTGACAGTCCCGAAATGGGACGCTAGGGTACGCCCATGTCGATCTGGACCCGCATATCCGACGCGCTGAGCGCGCTGGCCCAAGGCGAAAGCCTGACCGCTGTTTTCGAGAAGCTGCGCTCGCCGCCCGAGCGATCCGTGGCATTTACCATCGCGGTGATTGCCCTGGGCGCCAAAATGGCCAAGGCCGATGGGCAGGTGACGCGGGATGAGGTCACGGCCTTCCGCGATGTGTTCCAGATTGCGCGCGAGGATGAGGAAGGCGCCGCACGCGTCTTCAACATGGCGCGGACGGATGTGGCAGGCTATCAGGACTATGCCCGCAAGATCGCCCGGATGTTCGCCGAAGACAGCACCACGCTGTGCGATTTGATGGAGGGGCTGTTTCACATCGCAATGGCGGACGGGTTCTATCATCCTAACGAGAACGAGTTTCTTGAGGATGTCAGTCGCATTTTCGGCCAGACCGACGCGCAGTTTCTGGCCCTGCGCGCGCGTTTTGTGCCGGATGCGCCAAACGATCCTTACGTGGTGCTGGGTGTCTCGCGCGATATGCCGGTGTCCGAGATACGCAAAGTCTGGCGTCAGTTGGTGCGCGAGACCCATCCCGACGCTATGATGGCAAGGGGCGTGCCGGAAGAGGCGATCCGGCTGGCCGAGAAAAAGATGATCGACATCAACCGCGCCTGGGACGACATCAACGGCGCGCGAGCCTGAGCGGATGCGGCTGGCGACCTACAATATCGAATGGTTCGCCAATCTGTTCGACAAGAACGACGCGCTGATCGTGGATGACAGTTGGTCCGGGCGGCACGACGTGACCAAGGCGCAGCAGGTCGAAGCGATTGCCAAGGTTCTGACTGCGCTGGATGCGGATGCGATCCTGATTGTCGAGGCTCCGAACACCGGACGCAAACAGAACACCGTGCGGGCGTTACAACAGTTTGCCGAAGCGTTCGATCTGCGAACAAGTCATGCGATCATGGGGTTTGCCAACGATACCCATCAGGAACTGGCGTTGCTGTATGATCCCGGAGCCCTGACTGCGCGACACGATCCTCGGGGCGATGCTCATACGCCCCGTTTTGATGGCGATTTCCGCATCGATCTGGATGTGGACGCGACCGAAGATGTGGTGCGCTTTTCGAAACCGCCGATGGAACTGTCGATCCAGACACAGGCCGGATTTGAATTTCGTCTGATCGGGGCGCATCTGAAATCCAAGGCACCGCATGGGGCGGAAACGCGGGACGAAGCGATCCGGATTTCGATTGCCAATCGGCGCAAGCAGTTGGCACAAGCGATCTGGTTGGCCCGGCGGGTCGAGGCGCATGTCGAGGCGCAGGAACCGGTGATCCTGCTGGGGGACCTCAACGACGGGCCGGGACTGGATGAGTTCGAACATCTGTTCGGGCGATCCTCGGTCGAAATCTTGCTGCAGGCGGGTCTGTTTGATCCGCATGCGGTGACGGCACATGGCCCGCGACCGGGCTCGGTCCCCTCGACTGCGCGGTTTGCGCGGCCCAAAGAGGGGAAGTTCCTTGAAGCGCTGCTGGATTACATCATGATCAGCCAGGACCTGCGGGCCTGCCGCCCGGCCTGGCGCATCTGGCATCCGTTTCGAGACACGACCTGCTGGTCAAACCCGGAACTGCGCGAGGCGTTGCTGACGGCCTCGGACCATTTCCCGGTCACGCTGGATATCGATCTGTGATCTTTCCTCACGCCACCCCGGTGCCTATATTCCTGACATGAAACACATTCTGATCATCGCCGCCTTGTCGTCCGGCATCGGTACAACTGCGTTCGCGCAGGAAGAGGACAGCAAATCCCTGATGGAGCAAGGGGCCGAACTGTTCCTGGAAGGCTTGCGCAAGGAAATGGAGCCTGCATTGGACGAGTTGTTGGGCATGGCAGAAACCTTCGGCCCGGCGATGCAGTCCTTTCTGGAAGAAATGGGCCCCGCGCTGGCGGAACTGGCCGCAGAGGTCAAGGACTGGAGCGCCTATGAAGCGCCCGAAATACTGCCAAATGGCGATATTATCATCCGTAAGAAGCCAACTCAGGACGCGCCAGAGGATCCGAAAGCCGAGGAAGAAACCCCTGACGAAGGCACGGATATCTGAAGCGTTTCGTGCTTAACCTTTGATGATCACCCGCGCCTCGGATTTCAGCGCGCTTGAGAGCGAGTTCAGGCGCGCCTCGGCCACTTCGTTGAACAGAGGACCCGCGGCTTTGGGCAGGAACAGGTCAAGCTGCCGCTTTTTGGGATAGAACCGCAACCGTCCCATATTGGCATCGTTATGCATCCACAGCATCGCGCCGAACCGCATCGCCTTGCCCAGAATCTCAGCCTGTTTTTGCCCTTGCTCGTCCAGCAGCTCGTAAAACGGTGCGAACCGGTTGCCTTCGCGTTTGTTGCGATAGCGATGCTGCAAGGCGAGGCCGATAAAGACCCGTTCCGAGTGTTTCAGGCCCCCCAGATTGGCGCGGGTGACATAGTCAAAACACACCTCGGCCCGGTAGTCGGGATGCGCGCGCCAACTGACGTCGTGCAAAAGGCACGCCGCCTTGATCAGCCGAACCCGCGCGGGCGGGGCGGATTTGAACAGGGGCATGACGAAGTCATACAGGTGCCGCCCAAAGCCCGGCAGGCGCGCGTCTTTGGATTCGGAAAATCGGCTGGCCTCGATCAGCGGGTCGCGGTCGCGGATTTCCTGCGACATTTGTTCGTACAGCAACCCCTCGCGGATGCCATAGCTTGAGATCGCGATATCCTTGGGTTTGAAGGTGCGGATCAGTCGGGCCAGAACATCCATCGCATAGGGGATCAAAGCCATCCGGGAACTGGACACGCCAGCCTGACTGCGCAGCTTGTCGTGATCATTGGCTTCGATGAACTTGATCGTCTCGCGCACCTGTTTGGTGGTCATGCGGTATTCGTGCATGACATTCAGTGGGTAGCCGCGCCGCAACATGTCCAGCCGCGCAAAGGCGCGCCAGCTGCCGCCGACCAGAAACAGGCGGTCGCGCTGCTGGCCAAGCTGCGCGCGCAGGTCTTCCATCGTGCCCTTGATGTGTGCTTTGCGCGCCCGACGCCCGCCCTTGATGTCGCGCAGTTTCAGGGGGCCAAGGTCCGAGGTTACACGGCGACCCACTTGCCCGTCGCCAATCTCGGCCAGTTCCATCGAGGATCCGCCGATGTCGCAGATCAAACCATAGGCTCCGGGCCAGCCCAGCAGCACGCCCTGAGCGGACAGCCGGGCCTCTTCCCCGCCGTCGATCACGGCCACATGCAGGCCGGTTTCGGCTTTGACCTGGGCGCAGAAATCCGGGCCGTCCTTTGCCTCGCGCACGGCGGCGGTGGCAACGACATGCAGGCCGGGCAGGTCCAGATCGCGGGCCAGATGCTGGAACCGGCGCAACGCTGCCAGCGCCCGGTCGCGCCCGCGCGGGTTCAGCTTGCCGGTCTCGGACAGGCCGGCGCCAAGCTCGCACATGACCTTTTCGTTGTAGAAATAGGCGGGCGAGCGCGCCGCGCCGTCAAAGATCACCATTCGGACCGAGTTCGACCCTACATCGACGACCCCCACCCGCGACAGCGCGCGGCTGCCAGGGTCATCGAACAGAGGTTTACCGAAGGGGCCCCAATCCGGGATGTCGGTTTCGACGGTCTGATCCATGTGTCTTCCAGATATTCCAGACGTAAGATGCGAAATCCCCGGTGCCCGGTCAATCGCCAGTATCCATTTCGTATTGGTCCGTGTTCAGAACCCGGATGGCCAGCGACCGCGTGATTTCGCGCTTTTCGGCCAGCGCCAGTTGGTCCAGTTGTTGTACAACGTCCGCTGCGGTTTCAAAGCGGCGGTCCATGTGTTTGACCAGATAGGCAATGACCTCGGGTCCGGGGTTCAGCTGGCGGTCGACGAACAGCTTGGCCAGCACTGCACCCAACAGCGCGTCATCGGGGGGATCCAGTGCTACGTGATGCGCACCCTCGACCCGGCTTTGCAGATCGGCCAGCGGCAATTGCCAGAACCGAGGCGCAAGGCGGCCGGTCATCAGCAGGGCGTGACCTTCGGCAAGGACCAGATTGTGCAGGTGAAACAGAACCTTTTGCTGTTCGATATCGGCAGCAATATCCGGCACGTCTTCGACCGCGATGGCCGAGCGTGCCAGTTCCGGCACCTCGTCATGATGCAGGTCCGCCGCGCGCACGATACGTCCCCCGGTTTCGGCGGCCCAGACATGTGCCAGATGGGTCTTGCCCGCGCCTG
Organism: Ruegeria sp. C12; assembly: GCF_056537745.1. Lineage (NCBI taxonomy): Bacteria > Pseudomonadati > Pseudomonadota > Alphaproteobacteria > Rhodobacterales > Roseobacteraceae > Ruegeria > Ruegeria sp. C12. Next base: position 120,668 of record NZ_JBQFSA010000009.1, on the reverse strand, counting down.
CCGGGCCGCTCAGCACCAGTTTGTTGCCGGGCCAGGATGAGGCCGAAATCATCGCCACGGCCAGCGCATTAGAGGGCGAGACAAAGAAATCCTCGCGCCCCAGCGCGGTTTTGGCTGGTAGATCAAAGCTCAGTTGTCGAGCCATTTATTTGTCTTCCTGATCCGGGCTTTCAAGGCCGGTGTAAAGGCGACTGTCAAGATAAAGCGATGTGCCGAACCGCGCTACGACCCCCAAGGCTGCGGCGACAGGCACAGCGATCAGCATCCCGACAAATCCGAACAGCGCGCCAAAGACCGACAGGGCCAGCAGCAGCCAGACCGGGTGCAATCCAACCGAACTGCCGACCAGTTTGGGCGTCAGGAAATTGCCTTCGGTCACCTGACCCAGCGCGAAAATCCCGGCAACCAGACCGATATGGGCCCAATCGCCCCAGAACTGGAACAGGGCCAGCCCGATGGCCAGAGTACCCCCGATCAGCGCGCCCAGATAGGGGATAAAAGTGACCAGCCCGGCGATAAAGCCGACGATCAGCCCGAACTGCAGGCCGACAATCATCAGGGCAACTGCGTAGTAGGTGCCCAGGATTAAACAGACCGTGCCCATACCGCGTACGAATGAGGCCAGAACTGCATCGATCTCACTGGCCAGCCGCTTGATTGTGGGGGCGTGATCGCGGGGCAGAAGCTCTCCGATACGGGCGATCATACGGTCCCAGTCCAGCAGCAGGTAGACCGCGACAACCGGGACGATGACCAGCAGAACAACGATGTTGATGGCCGAACCCAGCGAGGCCAGCACCGTTTCCAGCACATCGCCGGTTTTCGATTTCAGAGTTTCCCCGAATGAGACCAGCATCTGATGGGTGCTGGATTCGCGGTCCAGCAAGGATGGGAATTGTTGTTCGACGAAGCCGCGCAATTGCTTGAACAGGCTGGGCAGGATGTCGACCAGTTCGAGCAGCTGCGTGATCAGGGCCGGGACGACCATCAGGATCATCAGGACGAATCCCAGAACGCCGACAACGGTTATGATGCCGGTCGCCGCAACCCGAGACAGGCCCAGCTTTTCCAGCCGGTCCGCAACCGGATCAAGGAAATAGGCAATCGCACCACCAATCACAAAAGGCAAAAGGACGTCGCCCAAGGTCCACAGGATCAGAATGAAAATCGCTGCGGCGAAGCCCCAGTATCTCAGTTGATCCTTTACCGGCAGCGCCATGGTCGTCCTCGTGTTTTGACCGTCGGGGATGTTCTTCGCTTATACCGACACATGATGCAAGCGGTTCATGACACGCAGATTTAGGCGCTTAATCCGCCAGCGTCCCCAATTCCGGAGTGTCGCTTGTCGCCGCCTCGTCCGGCCAGTTTGTGCGCCAGATTTCCGCCGACCAATGACCGCAATGCACGGCCGGGCGATCAAAACCGGGCAGGGTGGGCAGCAGCGGCTGGACCACCACGTCATGGCGCGGCACGGCGAAATAAGGGAACGAGTACCGTTCCTTGCCGGATCGATTGATGACGCGGTGCGGAGTCAATTTCAACCGCCCGCCTGACCATAGCTCTAACATGTCGCCAATGTTTACGACAAAGCCACTTTCGGGACAGTCAGGTGTGATCCAGCCACCGTCGCGGGTTTGCACCTCCAGCCCGCCGACCGGGTCGGGGGCGATGATTGTCAGCGCGTCGGTGTCTTTGTGCGGATGGATGCCGTACCCGTCCTCTTCCGGGGCCTGCGGCGGATAGTGCAGCAGGGTCATGTTGGTCAACGGATCGCGAAACGCGTCTTGTAACTGTCCCGGTGTCAGGTTCAGGCTGGTCTCAAGCGCGCCAAGCAACAGGTCGGTCACACGGTCCAACTGGGACCAATAGTCCAGAATGATCCCGCGCGCCTCGGGCGCGTGGTCCGGCCAGATATTCGGGCCATACAGCGCGCAGGCCTGCCGGATTTCCGCGTCTTCCTGGACTTCGTGATGCAGTTTGTAGCCTTCGTATTTGTCGGCTTTTCCCGACCCGTCATTCGGGGTGAAAAACCCCATCGGAATGTACCCGCGATAGTTTTCGCGCGTTATGGCCTGATCCCATTTGCGGCTCTCTTCGAGGTCGAAGATCTTGCGCACCGTCTGCCGGACCTGATCGACGCTGTCCTGCGACACGCCCGTCCCGGTAATCGACAAGAAGCCGATGCCAATACAGGCGTCGAGTATCTGCTGCGCAGTCGCCGCGTATTCCGGGCTGCCCGGGTGGGACAGTGCCGAGATATCTATGGTCGGGATTGTATCCATCAGCTGATCCTAACGCCCTGACGTTCCAATTCGGTATGCACGGGGGTCAGATTCAACCGATCCAGCTCCTGATTGCTTTTCAGCGACAGCGCGGCCGCAATGCCCGCGCCCTGACCCATCACCGCACAGCAGGCCATGTTGCGTGTGGCGGCATGGGCCACCCGGTCCGCACCGTGCGAGCGCCCGGCGACCAGCAGGCCCTTGACCCCTTTGGGCAGCATCGAGCGATAGGGGATTTGCATGTATCGCCCCGTGGTCGGCAGGATCAGGATGCCATAACCATCGATGAATTCGGGGTAGATGCCGATCGTATCCTCAAACCGACCCTGATAGCGGGCGTCATCCTCGGTCATATTGTAAACCGCGTCGATCTTGCGGGTGTCGCGGATACCGATGGTCATGCCAAAGTTCCGAAGCCGCGCGTTTTCACAGCCCGGCATAAACCGGCGCAGGGCTTCGATGGCCAGCATCGACTGGCGTCGGCCTTCGATCTCACCCTTTGTCAGGCTGTCGGGATCGGTGCCGTCCACCTCGGCCAGATGGATGAGGTTCATATAGGTCAGCTCACCCGTGTCATGCATCGCACCCCACGTGCCCGCGATGGTGTTCAGATGCGGCGGGATCAGCCCCTGATCGATGGCTTGCTGGAACGGCTTGTGCACGAAGGGTGAGAACATGTCGTCCTCTTTTCCGCTGGTTTCGATGTTCCACTCACCACCACCGCCCCAGTCCTTGTAGGTCTGCGGGTCGGCCTTGACGCCTTCCATGAACGCGCGCTTGTCGACGCCCGCCAGATGGAACATGACCGAGGCGGCCATCATGTCTTCGCGCGGGGTTTTATGCGTCGGCGCTCCGGCCCGATGGGCCACATCCGCGTCGCCTGTGGCGTCGATCACCACCTTGGCCAGAATTGCCTCACGCCCGGCTTTGGATTCGGTGATGATGCCGGTGATCCGGTCGCCGTCCATGATCGGGGCGACGAACTGACGGTGCAGCATCGGATGCACGCCCGCCTCTTCGACCAGTTTGTCAGCCACCAGCTTGAAGCCTTCGCTGTCCAGCTCATAACTCAGCGATTGGCTTTCGGGCACTGCCGCGCCCATCTCTTTGGCGCGGGTTTCGAACTCCATGCCGATACCGCCGGCTTCGACGGTCTGTTCGTGGCGATACCAGGCGAACCCCTCGACCCCCACGGCGGTGATATTGCCGCCCATGCAGCCGAACCGGTCGACCAGAGACACCTCGGCCCCCGCCCGCGCCGCCGCCAACGCAGCCGCCAGCCCGGCAGGGCCTGAGCCGACGACCAGAATATCGGTCTGGTGAACAACAGGGATTTGGCGGGCGGGTTCCTGAATCGTCTGCATCGGCGCCTCATGGGTTTTACATTCCTGTCACAATTGAAAACCCTGACTGGCGGGTCAATCAAAAACCGACAGGTCTGGGGTCGCAAATTCGCCAATGCGCGATTGCCCCCGGCGGGGCTTTGGAATAATGACCTTTGAAGTCCAAATTCACCTTTGAAGGTCCACCCATGCGCCTCAGCCGTTACTTTCTGCCCGTTCTCAAGGAAAACCCCTCCGAGGCTCAGATCGTCAGCCACCGGCTGATGCTGCGCGCCGGGATGATCAAGCAGGCCGCCGCCGGGATTTATTCCTGGCTGCCGCTGGGCTTCAAAGTGCTGCGCAAGCTGGAAAACATCGTGCATGAAGAACAGGCGCGCGCGGGTCATATCGCGATCCAGATGCCGATTCTGCAATCGGCGGACCTGTGGCGCGAGTCCGGGCGGTATGACGACTACGGTCAGGAGATGTTGCGGATGCAGGACCGCCATGGCCGCGACATGCTCTATACACCCACAGCCGAAGAATTGGTGACGGACATCTTCCGCGGCCATGTCAGCAGCTACAAGGACCTGCCGCTGACGCTGTACCAGATCCAGTGGAAGTTCCGCGACGAAATCCGCCCGCGCTTTGGTGTTATGCGCGGGCGCGAGTTCTACATGAAGGACGGCTACAATTTCGACCTGACGAAAGAGGACGCGCTGCACGCCTATAACCGCCATCTGGTCAGCTATCTGCGCACCTATGAACGCATGGGTCTGCAAGCAATCCCGATGCGCGCGGACTCTGGTCCCATTGGCGGCGACGACACGCATGAATTTCTGGTACTGGCCGACACTGGCGAGTCCGAGGTTTTCTATGACAGCGCAGTGACCGATCTGACCTTTGGGGATCGGGAGATCGACTATGACAACCGCGACCAATGTCAGGCGATCCTGGAAGAGTTCACCTCGAAATACGCGCGCACCGATGAAACCCATGACGAGGCGCTGTTCAACGAGGTCCCCGAAGATCGCCGCCGCGTTGCGCGCGGGATCGAGGTCGGCCAGATATTCTATTTCGGCACCAAATACTCCGAGGCCATGGGCGCGACCGTTCAGGGCCCCGATGGCAAGCCGGTTCCGGTACATATGGGCAGCCACGGTATCGGCGTCAGCCGCCTGATCGGTGCGATCATCGAGGCCAGCCATGACGACAAGGGCATCATCTGGCCCGAAGGCGTGACCCCGTTCCATTGCGGGATCGTCAACCTGAAGCAGGGCGATGAAGAGGCGGATGCGGCCTGTGAGAAACTCTACGTCGCGCTGACGGCACTAGGCCTTGAGCCGCTCTATGATGATCGCAACGAACGGGCCGGGGGCAAGTTTGCCACGATGGACCTGATCGGTCTGCCCTGGCGGATCACTGTCGGACCGCGTGGTTTGAAAAACGGTGTGGTTGAATTGACCAGCCGCCGGACCGGCGAAAGCGAAGAACTAAGCCCCGAGGCGGCTGTTACCAAGATCGCTGAAATTTATCAGGGTATCGCCTGACCACGGCGATAGGCCTCGATCAATGCTGGCGCGGTGTTACAACCGCGCCGACGCAGGGCGGGCGATCAGCAGCTCGCCATCCGCCTGATTGCCGCGTGCAACCACGATGGGGCGGCCCAGCCGGTTGACCAGTTCTTTCAGCTCAAAGCCCAGAAACCGTATCCCGCAGATGCGCTGACCGGTTGTACGATCGGTGATGCAAAGGCGGCCTTTGAGAAAGGCAAGGCGATAGCCCTTTTCCCTTAGCCGATCCGCTAAGCTGCCCCAGCTTGCTGCTTTTGCGAAGATTGGCCGGATCGCGGCCCGCAGCAACGCGGCCGTTTCGCAATCCAATTCCGTTGATGATGCGCGGACCAAAATCGGGTCCAACCCTTCCGGTGTATTGTGAATATTCATTGAGCGACCCCCGCTCTGAAATGTGTTCCCCCGCAAGCAGGGTGACAAAGTTTCTGAAAATAAGCAAAAAGCGAAATAATATTGCTTACTATATGTGGCATTTTGAGTTCAGTCGATCACGCAATGCCGATATTGACTTCATAGCTGAAACAATGACGCGTGGTCTGTGAAGGTCGTCACAACCAATAGTGTAGTCTTTGATTCTAATATCACTTTTTATCTGAGCGCTGTGTCCGGCAGCCGGAACTGATTCGGTTCGATATTGGGGTTTTCCACGCCGAATTCGCCTGCCGGGACCGACACGCCCATAAGCGGCTTGACCATCGCGCGAAATGCCGAAAGGGTCGCCGCCAAACAACAAGACCGGAGCAGGCATGGCCAAGACACCCCCGCCTTTTGCCCCTTTCGAATGGAAAATCGCGTGGCGATACCTTCGGGCCCGCCGGGCCGAGGGGGGCGTCAGCGTGATGACGTGGATCTCGCTGATCGGGATCACTCTGGCGGTATTTGCCCTGATCGCGACCCTGGCGGTGCGGTCCGGGTTCCGGGCCGAGTTCGTGGGCACGATCCTTGGGGCCAACGCGCATGTCGCCGTGTATTCCTCGGGCGAGGTTGACGCGCAGGGCCGCCCGGTGCGCACCATGGCAGATTATGAGGAACGGGCCGCGCGGATCGCTGAGGTGCCGGGCGTCGAACGGGCTGCGCCGTTGGTCAAAGGTCAGGTGCTGATCACCAACCGCGACCGCAGCAGCGGGGTCGAGGTATTTGGCATCCGTCCCGATGACCTGATGGACCTGCCAGGCATTGCGCAAGCCGAACAGGCGGCAGGGGATCTGTCCCTGTTTCAGACGGGCGAGGATGTGATCGCCATCGGCTCGGGCGTGGCGCGCAGCATCGGGGCCACTGTGGGGGATACGGTCAAGCTGACCTCACCCAACGGGGTGAAAACCGCCTTTGGAACCTCACCGCGCGTCAATGCCTATCGCGTGGTCTACGTGTTTTCTGCCGGGCGCTACGATATCGACCGCACGCGCGTCTACATGCCGTTTTCCCAAGCTCAGGGCTTTTTCAACCGCGAGGGCGTGGCGGATGAGATCGAGGTGATGGTCACCCAACCCGAGGCGCTGGGTCCGATCCTGATCCCGATCCTCGAAGCGTCGGGCCAGCGCAGTCAGATCTGGACATGGCAGGACGCCTCGGGCGGGTTCCTGCGCGCGCTTGAGGTTGAGGACAACGTGATGTTCATCATCCTGTCGATCCTCGTACTGATTGCGGCAATGAACATCGTCTCGGGCCTGATCATGCTGGTCAAAAACAAGGGGCGCGACATCGGCATCTTGCGAACGATTGGTCTGAGCGAGGGCTCGGTCCTGCGGGTGTTTTTTATCTGCGGTGCCTTCACCGGCATCATCGGAACCGTGATGGGCGTGATCCTGGGTTGCCTGTTTGCGATCTATATCGATCCGATCTTCTCTTTCGTGAACTATGTGATGGGCGGTGGCGTCTGGGATCCGTCCATTCGCGGCATCTATGCCCTTCCGGCTGAACTGCACCTGAGCGACGTGCTCAAGGCCGTAGCTTTGTCGCTGGGCCTGTCCTTTATCGTCACTTATTTTCCCGCCCGCCGCGCGGCGCGGCTGAACCCGGTTGAGGCGCTGCGCTATGAATGATGTGACATTGCGACTGAAGGGCCTGACCAAGACCTATCTGCAAGGCACTCCGGGCGAGGTGCAGGTCTTGCGCGGCGTCGATCTGGTCCTGCGCGCGGGGGAGGCGGTGGCGATGGTTGCGCCGTCGGGCGCTGGCAAATCCACCCTGCTGCATATCGCGGGCCTTCTGGACATGCCGGATGACGGCCAGGTCGAGATCGGCGGGCAGAATGTCAGCGGCAAGGGCGATCGGACGCGAACGGCCTTGCGGCGGCAGGATGTGGGTTTTGTCTATCAGTTCCACCATTTGCTGCCCGAGTTCACAGCGTCGGAAAATATCACCCTGCCGCAACTGGCCAACGGCGTCTCTGAAAAAGCGGCGCAGGAGCGGGCCATGGACCTGCTGGACCGCGTCGGCGTGGCCCCACGCGCCAGCCACCGCCCGGCGGCGTTGTCGGGCGGCGAACAACAGCGCGTGGCGTTCTGCCGCGCGCTGGCGAACAAGCCGAAGGTTCTGCTGGCAGATGAGCCAACCGGGAACCTTGACCCCGAGACCTCGGATCAGGTGTTCGATGCGTTGATGGTGCTGGTGCGGGATGAGGGCCTGTCTGCCCTGATCGCCACACACAACATGGAGCTTGCCGCGCGTATGGACCGGATGGTGCGGCTTGAAGGCGGCGTTCTCAAGCCAGCTGAGTGATCGCCACGCCAACGGCCATCACGGCAATCCCACCAGCGCGCATCCATGTCAGGGGCGTTATCTGAGCGCCGAACAGCCCGAAATGGTCAATCGCGGCTGTGCTGATCAACTGACCCAGCAGAACGAAGAAGACGGCATTTCCGACCCCGAAATGCGGGGCAACGTGGGTGATCGACAGCACGTAAAACGCGATCAGAACGCCTGCCAGCAACAGGTGTTTGGGGGCCTGCGCCACCTTGGACAGCGCCTCAAATCCGGGAAACAGCAGCATCACCAGGGCCGACGCGGCAAAGGCGATGGCAAACAGGACCACGGCAGCGGTGGTGGGCGACCCAATCAGCTTGCCAAGCGCCGCGTTCAATGCGGCCAGAATGGGAACACCGATCCCTGCGGCCAGCATGATGGCTGCGTATTGTGTCATGGCCCGAACCCTCCTGCCTCGTTGATCTGGATCATTGCGCCAAGCCGCGGCTCGGGCAAGCCTGTAAATGCCAATGCTGACAGGAGGATGCGATGAAGTGGTCAAAGCTCGGAACTGTATCTGCCTTGCTCATGTTCGCCGGACACAGCGCCGCGGCGCAGGATGCGCAAACGGGCGCGGAATTGTATCAGCACTATTGCGCGACGTGCCATGGCATAGATGCCACCGGCCACGGTCCGATGGCCGGGGTTCTGGTCATTCAGCCGACCGACCTGACCGGCTTGGCGAAAGGGGGTGGCTTTCCAACCGCGCGGGTTGTTGCCCGGATCGACGGGCGTGATCCGTTGGTCAGCCACGGAAGCCCGATGCCGGTCTACGGGCCGTATTTCGACGGGCAAGACACGTCGATGAAAACCGAAGATGGCCAGCCTATCCTGACAAGTCAGCCAATCGTCGATCTGGTGGCGTATCTGAAAACCCTGCAGCGCAACTGACGCTTAGCTGCAGATCCCTTCGACCTGCGCATCGTTCCATGGGATGGCCACCGCACGCTCGCGCCCTTCCTGCGGCAGCGGAGAAAGGTCAAAATGCGCGCCCAGCATCCGGTGCAGCCGTTTGGTCCGCTGCGCCTGTGGGTCCAGCGCGCGGCAGCACACATACTCTTCGACAATCGCGCCCTGCTGTTCATAGCCGTAGGACAGGAAATCGGGCGAGGTATCCAGATCGAACAGATACGGATCCTTGCGCCCGCCATGCTCTGCCGCTGCGCGCAGGGGGTGATAGCCAGTGGTCTTGCGATTTTGCCATTGCCAGACATGGGTCAATTCATGCGCCAGCAACATGGCCGCGATCAGGTTCATCTGCTCGGGATAGTCAGACATATAGTCCTCAAGATACCAGTCGCGGGCGAAATAGACCTTGTTGAACAAGGCGATGGCCGCAGGCTTGCCGGTGACCGGTCCCGGCTCGACCGGGGGCAGAATGCGCTCGCGGCAGGCCAGACGCGGGCGGGCTTCGCGGTAATAGGTGATCGGCGCGACCGGGGCACCCTCGACAAGACGAACGCGATCCAGATTCAGCGTCTCGCCTTGCACGGCATCAGCAAAGTCGCGTTCCTGCTGAGTCAACGGGCGTCCGCAAGCCGCCAGAAACAGAAACGCCAGAACCAAAAAACGCAAACCCATGAAGCAAAATTTAGCTTGCCCCATCGGTTCCGCAAGCCGTTTTCATATGCTCATCGCCAGAACACGGCTGATTTCCGTCAGTGAGCGTCCGGACTGATCCATCCATGCATTGAATGCCTCTTGCACGGCAGCCAGCGCCTTTTTGGACGTCGGGGCCTTGTCGATCACGCCTTCGGCGATCAACCGGGCTGTCACGTCTTGTGACAGGATGAAACTGTCGCGCCCGGCAAACCGCATCGCATATTGGGCCGAGGCCCCGCCCAGCCGTGATCCCCGTTTTGCCAGCATCGCCAGAAGGCCGATGTAATCGGTCGAGGGCCAACCGCCCAGAACCTGACCGGCACCGCCTTCACCCCTCAGTTCGAGCAGAAACGCCGCATTGTCGCGCACGGTGGCAATCTTGGTGCCGTTGCGCACGATACGTGTGTCCTGCAAAAGCGCGTCGAATTTCTCGTCATCCATAAAGGCGCAGCGGCCCACGTCGAAGCCGTCAAACGCCTCTTCAAATCCGCCCCACTTGGCCTCGATGACCTTCCAGTTGAACCCGGCTTGAAAGATGCATTTGGTCAGGGTCGCAAGCCAGCGATCCTCGGGCATCGCAGCCAGTTCTGCGGGGGTTTTGGGCTTGCTCAGGTTTGCATTCAGGGCGTCGACCCCGCCGTGGCGACCTGCTGCGATGTCAAAAATCTCATCAAATGAACGCATTGTTGCGACCTCCGCCTGTGACGCTTTTTCTTTGATGCCAGATTGCAGGAGGTTTTGCCAATCCATGGCCCGGCGACTTGATTTCGGACAAAGACCCGCCGGTCCGGTAAACCTACCAATTCCAGAAAACAGGTTCGGAGATCGAAATGGCCGGATGGGGCATCTTCATAGCAGCGTTGACAGTATTTCTGCTCAGCCACGTCATACCCGTGCGCCCACCCGTTCGTGGATGGCTGATCGATGCGATGGGGCGGCGGGCCTATTTCGCCGCTTATTCGTTGTTGTCCGTCGCAGTGCTGATCTGGCTGATCATAGCCGCCGCAAACGCGCCTTATGTCGAGATCATCCCACCGGCGCAGGCCCTGCGATGGGTTCCGATGTTGGTCATGCCGCTTGTGTGCTGGCTGGCAGTCGCCGGTTTGAGTATCGAAAACCCGTTCTCGTTTGGTGGCATGGGTACGCGCAGGTTTGACCCCGAATGCCCGGGTATTCTGCGCACCACGCGCCATCCCATCCTTGCCGCCCTGATGCTGTGGGCCGCCGCGCATCTGGTCGCCAATGGCAGCCTGTCCCATGTGATCCTTTTTGGGTTGTTTGCCGGGTTCGCGCTGATGGGAATGGCCCTGATCGATCGCCGCAAGGCCCGAGAAATGGGGCCAGAGTGGGTGCGCCTGTCGCGCAATACCGCGCGCCTGTCGCTGCGCGCGCCCCGCCCTTGGCCCGGGCCTTGGGTGTGGGTGAGCGCGGTTGCGGCCTATGCGGTGCTGCTTGTGCTACACCCTCTCGTGACCGGCCTGTCGCCGCTTCCCTGACGCCGGGAGTGGTCGAGCCGCAGTCGGCGTGCTATTTGAAACTCTGAAACTCATCCCACGGGGGTCCAAAGATGAATCTGGCCTATGTCACAACCACCGATCGCGGCGCAACCGACCGCTTGCTGAGCGCAGTGGCAGAGCACCTGCTGGCATCGGGCGCGAAGCTGGCAGGCGTTGTCCAGACCAACACGGAATGCGCTGACAGCAGCAAATGCGACATGGATGTGCGCGTGTTGCCGGAAGGTGAGACAATCCGGATTTCCCAATCCTTGGGGACCGAATCCCGTGGGTGTCGTCTGGACCCGGCGGCGCTGGAACAGGCGGTTGGCTATGTCACCGCCTCGCTGTCGGATGCGCCGCAGCTATTGATCATCAACAAGTTCGGCAAGCATGAAGCTGATGGCCGTGGGTTCCGCCCTGTGATTGCCGAGGCATTGGCGCAGGACATCCCGGTTCTGGTCGGTGTGAATGGGATGAACAGCGAAAAGTTTCAAGAGTTCACGGATGGCGAGGCCGAGCAGCTGGCCCCGGACCTGACCGCCGTGTCCGAGTGGTTCAAGCGCGTCTCAGCGCAGCGGGCCAACGCGGCTTAGGTGCGGGTCACGTAGCGTAACGCGCTGATTCCCTGACTTGTTTTACAGTCTGCTGGCTGCAATCCTCTTGCAACGGAGGAGCAGGAGCATGTGGTCAAACTGGGCAGGGAACGAAAGCGCCAAGATCAACGTCGCGCGCCCCGAAACGCTTGCAGAGTTGCAGCAGGCGGTATCCGCGCCCGAAAGCCTGCGTGTAGTCGGGGCCGGGCATTCGTTTACGCCCATTGTGGCCGGGGCCGACAGAATTCTGGACCTGTCAAACCTGAACCTGCCCGCAGTCGGCGACGCTAAGGATAGTCAGGTCTGGGTGAACGCCAACGCCCGCCTGCGCGACCTGTCGCCCGCACTGGGTCAACAGGGTCTGGCCTTTCGCAATCTCGGTGACATCAACGCGCAGTCTCTGGCCGGTGCAACCGCAACCGCGACCCACGGCACCGGGCGCAGCTTGCCCTGTTTGTCGGCCGAGATCACCGATGCCCGTTTGATCAGCGCAGGCGGAGAGATCTTGACCACGGGTGACGTGCCGCTGGAAATGATACAGGTATCGCTTGGCCTGCTTGGGGTGCTGACCGAAGCACGCATCAATGTCGTGCCCAAATACAACCTGCGCCGACGCGTGACCCTGACCGATTTGTCAGAGTGTCTGGCCAATATGCACCAGAACTGGGCCGAGAACCGTAATTTCGAATTCTTCTACATCCCCTTCACCGGCAAGGCGGTCGAACTGAGGCATGCCGTTGTTGATGGTCCGGAAAGCAAGGCGCCGCGCGATCTGGATATGATCGCGGTCAAGGTGCTGAAACTTGCCCGGAATGCGGGCCGCTTCAGCGCAGGCCTGCGATCCGCGCTGTTGAAACTGCTGACGCTGGCGCAGTCCGACGAGGACTATGTTGGTGAAAGCTGGAAGGTTCTGTGCAGCGACAGACATATTCGTTTCAAGGAAATGGAATATCATCTGCCGCCCGATACTGCCGGTGACGTGCTGAACGAAGTATTTCGCAGGCTGGAACGGGATCACAAGGACATCTATTTCCCGATCGAGGTTCGGCAAACCGCCGGAGATACTGCGTGTCTGTCTCCATTTCAGGGCGGCCCCCGGATCTCGGTCGCGGTTCACACGGATGCGGATCAAGATCACAGCCGGTACTTCAATGCGCTGGAACCGCTGTTCCTTGAGGCCGGGGGCAGGCCGCATTGGGGCAAGATGCACAGCCTGACCTACAAGGACCTGTCCGGGCTTTATCCGGATTTCGACCGCTTCTGTGCCTTGCGCGCGCAGCTGGACCCGCAGGATAAATTCCTGACACCCGCATTGGCGCGGCTGTTCCGGCCATGAGCGATCCGTATCTAAAACGATTGTCCGAAACGCTGCACAAACATGGCGTAGATCAGCCCGTTGTGGCCGTCGATCTGGACCGGTTAGAGGCGAATTGCGCAGCCGCCGATGCTGGCGCGGATGCTGCGCTGGATCGGCGACTGGTGGCCAAATCTCTGCCCTGCCTGCCGCTTTTGGATCATATCAGGGGCCTGATCCCAACCTCAGGCCTGATGACGTTCTCTGCGCCGATGCTGACGGCTTTGCTGAAAGCAGAAAGCGGAACGGATCACCTGAGCGGAAAGCCTCTGCCGGTTCGATCCGCCGCCCGTGTCCTGGCGTCCTGTCCTGACGCGGCGGAGCGGGTGCAATGGCTGATCGATACGCCCGACCGGTTGCGTGAGTATCTGGCCCTTGCCGATCAGACCCAGTCCCGGCTCCGCCTGTCGCTGGAACTCGACATCGGTCTGCATCGCGGCGGTCTGACGCCCGAGCAGGTCGCCGAGGTCGCCAAGGGCATCCAAGCGCATCCCTTGGCACGGCTGAGCGGTGTGATGGGCTATGAGGCCCATCTGGCGAAACTGCCAGGCTTTCTGAGAAACAGAGCGGCCCGCGCCTCGGCCCAGACCTTTCGCTGCGCGGTCGCCGCACTGCCGGATCAAGGCGCAGGCCTGTGCCTGAATACCGGGGGCAGCCTGACGTTCCAGACCCATGCCTCGGACAATTCAGCGACCGAGGTCGCCTTTGGCTCGGTTCTGGTCAAACCCTCGGATTTTGACCACAGCGCGACCCGTGCCTTTCAGCCAGCGGCGTTTATAGGGACGCCAATTCTCAAGGCCATGCCCGGCAACGGGTTGCCCGGGCTGGATTTTCTGCCCCGTCGCAAAACCGATATCGCCGTGTTTGGCGGTCACTACCTCGCACATCCGGTGCATCCAAAGGGGTTCGCCTATTCCTCAATATTCGGTCGCTCCAGCAATCAGGAGGTTTGGACAGGACCTGCCACAAGCGCAGCCCGACCCGGCGACATCGCCTTGCTACGCCCCAGCCAAAGCGAGGCTGTTCTGAACCAGTTCGGTACAGTCCTTGCGGTATGCAGCGACGCTGTAGTCGACGAGTGGCAAACTTTGCCGAATTGATTGGTGGTCTTGTTAGACTGCAAATCCAGGTAGATTTGGTGGAGCCTAGGGGAGTCGAACCCCTGACCTCTTGCATGCCATGCAAGCGCTCTCCCAACTGAGCTAAGGCCCCATCCGGGTACTGCCGAAGCAGTGGGCGGACGTTTATGAGACGACGGCGGGGAGTGCAAGTCCAAAAATAGAATTGTGCAAAAACTTTCCGTCGCCATCCGCACAAAGAACCAAGGCGGCCCAGGGCCGCCTTAAGATCAGTTTTCGTCTTCTGATGACATGTCCTTGATGTCGTCCAGCGAGACGTCATCGTTGTTGTCGTCATCATCGTCCAGCAGATCGTCGTCCAGATCCACGTCGACATTGTCGTCATCATCCAGAACCAGATCATCCTCGGATGCGTTTTCGCGTGCTTTCGCGGTCGCTGCGTCCTCGGCATCGGCGGCAATCATCCGGCTTTTGCCGGTTTCAAGCTCCACGATCTCGCCCGTGTAGGGGCTGACGATCGGGTCCTTGTTCAGGTCGTAAAATCGCTTACCGGTGGTCGGGCAAACGCGCTTTACGCCCCATTCTTCCTTGGGCATGTCAAATCCCCTTGATATCAGGTGAGTCGTCTAAAAGATTCAGTTCACCTGCCACAGGCGGCGGGCACTGTCAAAGCCTTTGCGCGGAAGAGGTCGGGATATGGGAGATCACGCTTTGCCGGGAACGCCGCCGGTGCCGCTGACGCTGCGCAGATCGACGCGGGCGCGGCGGATCAGCCTGCGGATTTCCCAATTGGACGGGCGGGTTACCCTGACCTATCCGCAAGGCGTGCCCGAGGCCGAAGCGTTGAGTTTCGCGCGCAGCAAAGAGGAGTGGATCCGGCAGCATTTGGCAGGCCAACCCGATCTGGAACAGGTGCGTCTGGGCGGTGTGATCTGGATCGAAGGCACCGAGCGTCGAATCGTGCCCGCGCCGGGGCGGCGGGTGGTGCTGAGCACAGACTCGGTGGCCGTGCCTGCCGGGGCCGAGGGGCGACGTCTGGCCCGGTTTCTGAAAGAACTTGCACGGGATCGGCTGACTGGGGCCTGCGATGATTACGCCGCCATTCTGGGGCGCTCGTACACCAGTCTGACGCTGCGGGACACGCGATCCCGCTGGGGGTCGTGCAGTTCGCATGGCGGGTTGATGTTTTCCTGGCGCCTGATCCTCGCGCCGTCCGAAGTTCTGCACTATGTCGCCGCGCATGAGGTGGCGCATTTGGCCGAGATGAACCATTCGCCCGCATTCTGGGCGCAGGTCGAACGTATTTTTGGCCCCTATGATGCCCCGCGCCGGTGGTTGCGTGAAAACGGAGCGATGCTGCACAGATACCGCTTTGACGCGTAGTCGAGTTGACCCCGCAGGTTTTTGTGATCACATGAGACCATGTTAGCTACACGCCCGACCGACTCGCATATCGCAACCCATGACAGGGTGTATCGCACTCTGCGGTCCCGTATCCTGCACGGAGAGATCGCCCCCGGCGAGGCGCTGACCTTGCGTGGGATCGGCAAGGAGTTCGATGTCTCGATGACGCCTGCGCGCGAGGCGGTGCGCCGTCTGGCGGCGGAAGGGGCGTTGTTTCTGTCCTCATCGGGGCGGGTTTCGACGCCGGAACTGACGAATGACCGGATCGAGGAACTGGCCGCATTGCGCGCCTTGCTTGAGGTGGAACTGGCCAGCCGCGCCCTGCCGCGTGCCCATATCGCGCTGATCGACCGGTTGCAGACCATCAACATGACCGTCGCCGAAATGGTGACCAAGCGCGACGCCGTGGGCTATATCCGGTCGAATCTGGAGTTTCACAGGACGCTGTATCTGCGCGCGCAGGCCCCCGCGATGTTGGCCATGGCCGAGACGGTCTGGCTGCAACTTGGCCCCACCATGCGGTCCTTGTACGGGCGGCTTCG
Source organism: Ruegeria sp. C12 (assembly GCF_056537745.1). Classification (NCBI taxonomy): domain Bacteria; kingdom Pseudomonadati; phylum Pseudomonadota; class Alphaproteobacteria; order Rhodobacterales; family Roseobacteraceae; genus Ruegeria; species Ruegeria sp. C12. The sequence goes on along the minus strand of NZ_JBQFSA010000009.1, from coordinate 104,675 downwards.
GCGCACCGAGCCGCCGCATTATCACAAGCTGATCATCGCCGCGCTGAAGGCCGGGGACGAGCCGGGGTTGCGCCTTGCCGTGCGCTCCGACGTAACACAGGGGTTGCGGTTGCTGGTTGCTTAAGCGGCGAACCGCCGAAGCGTCGATTTGGCGGCAGCCACTCTCGGTCGTTCTGGTTTGCGCGTCCGGTCTGCGCTAGGCTGAGGCAAATCACAAACAAGAGCAGATTTCAGTCATGATCAATCGACGGAGCTTTTCCATTGGCCTTGGCGCGGCAATATTGGCCGGGTGCAGCGACGAGGGCGCGCCATCCCGTGCGCGTGCGTCGCGTATGCAGTCGGTGCCGAATGCGGGCTATGATGCCTGGGTGGCCAATTTCAAATCCCGAGCCGCGTCGCAGGGGATTTCCCAGACGACCATAAATCGGGCCTTTCAGGGTGCGGGCTATTTGCCCGGCGTGATCGAGCGCGACCGCAATCAAGTGGAATTCAAACGCTCGCTTGAGGACTACTTGGCCATCGCCGCCTCGGACGAACGCATCAGCACCGGGCGGCAGATGTTGCAGCGCTACAATGGGACGCTGTCGCAGATCGAGGCGCAGTACGGCGTCGACAAAGAGGTTGTCGTGGCCGTCTGGGGGCTGGAAAGCCGATACGGCGCGCGGCGCGGCGACGTGCCGGTGATTTCAGCCACGTCCACCTTGGCGTATGAGGGGCGGCGCGGAGAATTTTTCGAAAAGCAACTGGTCGCAGCCCTGAAGATCATTCAGGAGGGCGACACCTCGCCCGCCAACATGACCGGCAGCTGGGCCGGGGCGATGGGGCATACTCAGTTCATCCCAACCTCGTATCTGGCCTATGCGGTGGATTTCACCGGCGACGGTCGGCGCGATATCTGGTCCGATGATCCGACGGATTCTTTGGCCTCGACGGCGGCCTATTTATCCCGTGCCGGTTGGGTGCGCGGCCAGCCTTGGGGTGGCGAGGTCGGCGCCGTGTCGGGCACGCCGGTTGCGGTGCTGCAACCGCAGGAGCCGGGGCCGCGTATCGCCGTGTTCCGCAATTTCAATGTCATCAAGCGGTATAACAACTCGGACAGCTATGCGATTGGCGTGGGGCACCTGTCGGACCGGATCGCCGGAGGGGCTCCGTTTCAGGCCTCGTTCGGGCCGGATGCCACGGGTCTGACGCTGGAGGACCGCAAAGACCTGCAACGCCGCCTGACCTCGGCCGGGTATGACACGCAGGGCGCGGATGGGGTGATCGGGAATAACACCAAATCCGCCATCAGCGGCTATCAGCGCGCCAATGGCCTGCCTGTGACCGGCGAGCCATCGGTTGATCTGCTGCGTCGTTTGGGCGGCTGACGGTTTACGCCGCCAGCCCTTTCGACCCGATATCCAGGAATTTCTGGCGGCGGTCCTTGATCAGGGCCGCTGCGTCCTTGCCGTCCAGCTCTTTCAGCATGGCGGCGATGGCGTCACGCACCGACTCAACCGCCTCGGGGCGACCGCGATGGGCCCCGCCCTTGGGCTCGGGGATGATCCGGTCGCAGACGCCCAGCTTGTGCAGGTCCTGCGCTGTCAGGCGCAGCGCCTCGGCGGCTTCGCGCATCTTCTCGGCGTCTTTCCACAAGATCGAGGCGCAGCCTTCGGGTGAGATCACCGAATAGACCGAATGTTCCAGCATCGCGACGCGGTTGGCGGTGGCAAAGGCGACGGCCCCGCCGGACCCACCTTCGCCGATGATGACCGACACCAGTGGCACACCAATTTTCAGGCACATCTCGGTCGAGCGCGCGATGGCCTCGGACTGGCCGCGTTCCTCGGCGCCTTTGCCGGGGTAAGCACCCGCCGTGTCGATCAGGGTGATCACCGGCAGACCAAACCGGCCCGCCATCTCCATCAGGCGCACGGCCTTGCGATAGCCTTCGGGGCGGGCCATGCCGAAATTCCGTTCGATCCGCGATTTGGTGTCGCTGCCCTTTTCATGGCCGATCACCATCACCGGCTGGTCGTTGAACCGGGCCAGCCCGCCGATCACCGCCAGATCGTCGGCAAAGTTCCGGTCGCCCGCCAGCGGCGTGAATTCGGTGAACAGCTCTTTGACATAGTCCTGACAATGGGGCCGTTCGGGGTGGCGCGCCACCTGACATTTCCGCCACGGGGTCAGATCGGCATACAGTTCATCCAGCAGCTTGGCGGCTTTGGCGTCCAGCGCGGCGGCTTCTTCGCTCACGTCCATTTCTTCATTGGCACGGGCCAATGCGCGCAGCTCTTCAGCTTTGCCTTCGATCTCGGCCAGTGGTTTTTCGAAATCCAGATACTGGGTCATGACGCCTCTCAACGCGGAAGTTCCCTGCTATATGACCTGACGTCGCCCCGGATGCAACTCAGCAAGATTTGTGGGCCGTGAATATGCAAGCTGAGGAAAGCAATGAGAAGGAAGGATGCCGATGGCAACCAGCTACGAAGACCGGGTTCTGCGCGTGCTGAGCTATATCCACGACAACCCTGCCGGGGATCTGTCACTGGACGCGCTGGCCGATGTCGCCGCCATGTCCCGGTTTCACTGGCACCGCGTGTTTCGCGCCCTGACCGGTGAGACCTGCGCTCAGGCTGTGCGACGCCTGCGCTTGCACCGTGCGGCGACGTTGTTGGTGCGAACCGACACACCGGTGGCCCAGGTCGCGGCAACCGTTGGCTATCCCAACCCCAGCTCATTTGCGCGGGCCTTTACCGAGGCCTATGGCAGCAGCCCCGGTGCCTTTCGCAAGGCGGGGCAGTTTCTGCCGGCTCATCCCAACTTTAGAACCGGAGGATACCCGATGCATCCCGTGACAACCCGTACCGAACCCGCCCGCCGTGTGATCGCGCTGCCCCACAAGGGGGCCTATTCCGAAATCGGCAAGAGCTTCGAGGCCTTTGGTGCCTTGTGCGAATCCCGCCAGCTCTGGCCCCAGATCGGCCCGGTTCTGGCGCTGTACCTCGACAGCCCCGATGACGTGCCCGAGGATCAGTTGCGCAGCTATGCCGGGGCTGAATTCCGGGGCGATGAGACGCCCCAAGGCATGGAGGACATGCAAATCCCCGGCGGGAAGACCGCGGTGCTGACCTACAAAGGCCCTTATTCCGGGATCGAGGCCGCCTATCACAGCCTGTTCGGCAACTGGTTGCCCGAGTCCGGCGAAGAGCCTGCGGATCAGCCATGCTATGAAATCTACCTCAACGATCCGCGCGAAACCCCGCCCGAAGAGTTGCTGACCGAGATCTGTCTTCCCCTGAAGTGATCAGCTTGGCCACAGGACCGGATACAGCGAGGCGACCAGCAGTGCTGCCATGGTCCAATTGAAAACCAACAACCGGCGCGGATTCGTCAGGAACCGCGCCATTTGCTGGCCCAGCAGGGTCCAGGTGCTGACCGACGGTAAATTGACCGCGCCGAATACCAGCGCGACGACAACGATCACGTTCAGTGTCTGATCGGGCGCGTAAGCCGTGGTCGCGGTCAGTGCCATGGCCCAGGCTTTCGGGTTGACCCACTGAAACGCGGCGGCCTGCAGAAATGTCATCGGTGTGCCGACTTCGGCCTTTCCACCGGCGGGCGCAGCATGTGCGATTTTCCAGGCCAGATACAGCAGATAAGCCACCGAGGCGACCTTCAGCACCGTGTAGCTGGCCGGGTATTGGTTGAACACCTGCACCAGCCCCGCGCCGACAAGCAGGACCATGAAGGTGAAGCCAAGCCCGATTCCCAACATATGCGGGATCGAGCGGCGAAAGCCGAAATTGGCCCCTGACGCCATCAGCATCAGGTTATTCGGCCCCGGAGTGATCGAGGATACGAAGGCAAACACAATCAGGGCCAGAAGGATGTCGTAAGTCATGGGGCGAATTTTTGCGCCAAAAGCGGCAAATGAAATTGCGTTTTGGTGCGCATCTTGTTTATTTTCACAATTAATGACCAAGATGGATCAGATAAACCGCGATATATTGCGTGCGCTGACCGCAGATGGGCGGATCAGCAATCTGGAACTGGCTGACCGCGTGGGCCTGTCCCCCTCTGCCTGTCTGCGCCGGGTGCAGGAATTGGAAAGGGCAGGAGTGATCACCGGTTACCGCGCCGTTTTGGACCCCGTCGCGCTGGGCAAGGGGTTTGTGGCCTATATCGGCGTTGGGCTGGGCGAACATACCAAGGCCGCGCAGGAAGGGTTTGAACGGGCCTTGCAGCGCGCGCCCGAAGTGGTCGAATGCCACAACATCACCGGCACGATCGAATACCTGCTGCGCGTCGAATGCGCCGACCTTCCATCCTATAAGACCTTCCATACCGATGTGCTGGGAACGCTGCCCCATGTCACCTCGATCACGTCCTATGTGGTTATGGGGTCGCCCAAGGATTTGCGGGCCTGAGCGGCCACATTGTGAAGATTCACGCTCTTGCAGGGTAAAAATTCACATCCTAGTGTGACGTTAATGATGCCGTAGACCAAAATACCAAACAAACGCGGCGCACACAGGGAGATGATGATGAAACTCTTTCGTACAGGTGCGATTGCGGCAGCCGCCGTTTTGATCGCCGGGGCTGCTCTGGCGGCGCCGCTGAAACTGCAGCCTGCAAGCCCTCAGCCCAGTCCAAAGGCAGGGCTGGACGTCAAATACGCGTGGGAGGGGAACCCGCCGCGCAAAATCCAGAACCTGTCCAAAGTGGACTTTTTGCTGAAGAAGGCAAAGCCCGGTCAACCTTTGCGGGGATTGGACTATCGCGATACCTCCGAAGGCGATCCGGTTCTGACGTTCAACGAAGCCTATAACGTGGCGGCTGAAGTTTCGGGCTATATCCGGTTCGATTCACCGGGTGTGTATGAACTGGAAACCTGGTCGAATGACGGCATCGACGCCTGGGTTGGCGGGCAACAGATCGGTTATGTCAACGGGCGTCAGGGCTGTGAGGCCAACCAAAGAACAGCGGTCGAGGTCCCACAAGCCGGGTGGTATCCGCTGAAGATCAAGTATTTCCAGAAATACGGCACATCCTGCCTGATGATGAAATGGGGCAAGCAGGGTGATCGGTTCACCTGGACGCCAAACAACGTGTTTGGCCGGTAAAAAAGGCGCCAGATCTGGCGCCTTTTTCAATCTGGTCAGCCGTTGGCCGCTATCAGCTCGGCCTGCGCCACGATGACTTCGGCCTGTTTGATTGAGGCGATGTCGACAAGACGGCCTTTGTAAACTGTGGCCCCTTCGCCATTGGCCTTGGCCTGTTCCATCGCGGCCAGAATCTCGCGCGCTTCCGAGACGGCTTCATCCGACGGGGTGAAGACCTGATTGGCCAAAGCGATCTGTTTGGGGTGGATCGCCCATTTGCCAACCATACCCAGCGTGGCCGAGCGTTTGGCCTGCGCGATATAGCCTTCGTCATCCGAGAAATCGCCGAACGGCCCGTCTACCGGCAGAACGCCGTGCGTGCGGCAGGCGGCGACGATGGCGGCCTGCGCCCAGTGCCACGGATCGGACCAGTGCTTTTCACCCTCGCGCAGCATGTAATAGTTTTCCTGCGTTCCGCCGATGCCAGTGGTCTGCATCCCCATCGAGGCTGCAAAATCCGCAGCACCAAGGCTCATGGCTTGCATACGGGGCGAGGACGCGGCGATTTCTTCGACATGGGCGATACCTGCAGCGGATTCGATAATCACTTCGAACGAGATCGGCTTGGTCCGGCCCTTGGCGCGCTCGATAGCAGTAACCAGCGCGTCCACGGCGTAGACATCTGCCGCGCAACCGACCTTGGGGATCATGATCTGGTCCAGCCGGTCGCCCGCCTGTTCCAGAACGTCAACGACATCGCGGTACCAATAGGGTGTGTCCAGCCCATTGATCCGCACCGACATATACTTACCACCCCAGTCGATGGTGTTCAACGCTTCGATGACATTTGCGCGGGCGGCGTCCTTGTCAGATGGGGCAACCGAGTCCTCGAGGTCCAGATTGATCACGTCTGCGGCCGATGCTGCCATCTTGGGGAACAGCTTGGTGTTCGATCCGGGGCCGAACAATTGGCAGCGATTGGGGCGGGCCGGGGCGGCGGGTTGAATGCGGAAACTCATCGGGGCCTCTTGTGGGTAAGGAAATTGCGATTTTTCTCTCGATTGAGGTATTAAATTACGTAGATCAGCGCAAGCGGGATTGTGCGCCTGCGGCAATGCGCGTGCAGAAATCGCAGTTTCGACTGCGAAGTAAGGGTGATTAAAGTTTAATCAGTTTGAAAACTTCGAATATTTTTGCGCAGTCAGAGAACACGGCGCAAAAACCTCGCGTGCTGTGTGGGGTTAGGCGGTGAAAACGCGAAGCGCTCGTATTGGCGCTTGTCTACTTTGCGTCGGAATCAAAGGAGTGACCGCAATGATCGAGACACCGTACCTGCTGTTTTTGGGCGATGCGCCCGACCAACTGGCCGCCAAAGTTGCAATCGGAATCCGGGACTGGCGTCCCGAGAACGCCGTTGGCCAATTGCGGATGGACGGCTGCAAGGCCGACCTGGGCATGACCGACATGACGCTTGAAGAAGGCAAGGCCGCCGGTGCCAAGACCCTGGTTATTGGTGTTGCGAACCGTGGCGGCGTGATCAGCCAGGCCTGGAAAGAGGTTCTTATCGCTGCGCTGGAAATGGGCTATGATCTGGCGTCGGGCCTGCACAACCTGCTGCGGGACGAGGGTGATCTGGTTGCAGCGGCGCAGACTCATGGCTGCACATTGCACGACGTTCGCGTACCGACCGTCGGCTACCCGATCGCAAACGGCAAAAAGCGCAGCGGCAAGCGCTGCCTTGCCGTTGGAACCGACTGTTCTGCCGGTAAGATGTATACCGCCATGTCCATGGACGCCGAAATGCGCAACCGTGGCATGAAGTCGACATTCCGCGCCACTGGTCAGACCGGTATTCTGATCACCGGTCAGGGCGTGCCTCTGGACGCCGTCGTTGCAGACTTCATGGCAGGCTCGGTGGAATATCTGACGCCTGAGAATGATGAGGATCACTGGGATCACATCGAAGGGCAGGGCTCGTTGTTCCATGTCTCGTATTCCGGCGTCACCATGGCCCTGATCCACGGCGGCCAGCCGGATGCCCTGATCCTGTGCCATGAACCCACCCGGACGCATATGCGTGGTCTGCCCGAGTATTCTGTGCCGACGCTGCCGCAGCTGCGCGACACCGCATTGCCGCTGGCACGGGTTGCAAACCCGGACTGTCAGGTGGTCGGCGTGTCGATCAACACCCAGCACCTGAGCGAGGATGAGGCGAAGGCCTATATCGCCAAGGTCGAGGCCGAAATGGGCCTGCCCGCCACCGACCCGTACCGTTTTGGTGCCGGTAAACTGGTAGACGCGCTGGCCGCGCTGTGATCTGAACGGCGCGCCGGAGGCGGGTGTTGATCCGCCTCCGGCGGCCGTATTTTGAACGAGAAGAAGGAGCGTGCGCGTGCAGATTGACGTCTCTCGTGATGTTTTCCGGCTGGCGCAGGTGTTCACCATCTCGCGCGGGTCGCGGACCGAGGCAAAGGTGCTGACGGTACGGCTGTCGGATGGGGCGCATGAAGGCTGGGGCGAATGTGTGCCCTATGCGCGGTATGATGAGACGCTTGAGTCCGTTGAGGCCGAGATTGCCGGGTTGCCTGCGGAGTTCACGCGTCAGGCGCTGATGGATCTGCTGCCAGCCGGTGCGGCGCGGAACGCGGTGGATTGTGCGCTGTGGGATCTTGAGGCCAAGCGAGCGGGCAAGCGCGCCTGGGATCTGGCCGGATTGCCGGTGCCGGGGCCTGAGATCACGGCCTATACCCTGTCGCTGGATACGCCTGAGGCGATGCAGAAGCAGGCGGCCGAGAATGCGCATCGCCCGTTGCTGAAGATCAAGCTGGGCACCCCGGACGACATGCCTCGGCTGGAAGCCGTGCGCGCGGGTGCGCCGGATGCCAAGATCATCGTGGATGCGAACGAAGGCTGGTCGGCTGAGGTTTACGCCGATCTGGCGCCGCATCTGGTGCGTCTGGGTGTGGCGCTGGTCGAGCAGCCTCTGCCCGCCGGACAGGATGACGCGCTGATCGGGATGGAGCGTCCGGTGCCTGTCTGTGCCGATGAATCCTGCCATGACCGGACCAGCCTGCCCAAGCTGAAGGGCAAGTATGATGTGGTCAACATCAAGCTGGACAAGACCGGTGGTCTGACCGAGGCGCTGGCCCTGCGGGAACAGGCGCTGGCCGAGGGCTATCGCGTGATGGTCGGCTGCATGGTCGGCAGTTCACTGGCGATGGCCCCTGCGACATTGCTGGCGCAGGGCGCGATGGTAATGGACCTTGACGGCCCGCTGTTGTTGGCCGAAGACCGCGCGACACCGCTGACATTTGATGATGCCGGAGTGCACCCGCCCATGGCGGCACTTTGGGGCTAAGGAGAGATACATGACTCGCACCGTTTATGTGAATGGCGAATACCTGCCCGAGACCGAAGCCAAGGTTTCGATCTTTGACCGTGGTTATCTGTTTGCGGACGCCGTTTACGAAGTGACCAGCATTCTGGACGGCAAGCTGATCGATTTCGAAGGCCACGCCGTGCGCCTCAAGCGGTCCTTGGATGAGCTGGAGATGGCCGAGCCGTGCTCCAAGGAAGAGCTGCTGGAAATTCACCGCAAGCTGGTGGAATTGAACGGCATCGAGGAAGGTCTGGTGTATCTGCAGGTCAGCCGTGGATCGGATGGCGACCGTGATTTTGTGTTCCCGTCGGTGGATACCAAGCCCAGCCTCGTTCTGTTCACGCAGAACAAGCCGGGTCTGGCGGATAGCCCGGCGGCCAAGAAAGGTGCCAAGATCATCTCGATTGATGACCTGCGTTGGGGCCGCCGCGACATCAAGACCGTGCAGCTGCTCTACCCGTCGATGGGCAAGATGATGGCCAAGAAAGCGGGCTGCGACGATGCCTGGCTGATCGAGGATGGCTATGTGACCGAAGGCACCAGCAACAACGCCTTTTTCGTCAAGAACGGCAAGATCGTTACCCGCCCGCTGTCCAACGACATTCTGCACGGCATCACCCGCAAGGCAGTGCTGCGCATGGCGGCTGAGGCGCAGATGGAAATCGAAGAGCGTCTGTTCACCATCGACGAGGCCAAAGAGGCGGACGAAGCCTTTACCACCTCGGCCAGCGCCTTTGTCATGCCGGTGATCGAGATTGACGGCGTGACGCTGGGCGACGGGACGCCCGGCCCGGTCGCAAAGCGTCTGCGCGAGATTTATCTGGACGAAAGCCGTAAAGCGGCGATCTAAAGAAAAGGCCCGCCAATCCGGCGGGCCTTATTCGTTTTGGGGGCGTCAGCCTTTCTTGGTGACGTTTTCCTCGAAGGCGACCTTGAAGGCGGCCTGTTTCTCGGGGCTGGCCTCGGTCTGATAGTTGGCTTTCCACTCATCCATGGTCATGCCGTAGAAAATTTCGCGCGCCTCGTCCTTGCCCATTTCGATGCCCTTTTCATTGGCCGCTTCCTGATACCAGCGCGACAGGCAATTTCGGCAGAACCCGGCCAGGTTCATCATGTCGATGTTTTGTACGTCCGTGCGGTCTTCCATCAGGTGCTGCTGCAACCGGCGGAAGGCGGCGGCCTGAAGTTCGATTTCGGTTTGCTTGTCCATAAGTCTGGCTCCGGGTGGTTCTGGTGCGTGTCACACCTGACCTAGCGGTCCGGTGGGGATGTTTCAATAAACAGGATGTCAGACCAGTTTCAGGGCCAGCCACGGGATGATGCAGAAGATCAGGGTGAGGATCTTGTAATTGGCGAGATACCGGAAATACGCCTGTTTCACATCCGCGCGGTCCATCTGGAACATTCGACTGTGAATACCGGCGATCCAGTCCTGCATCAGGACGATCATCACGGTGGTGAACAACAGAATGGCGATATTCAGCACCGCCATCCAGCCAAAGAAGCTTGTCAGGAACTCTTGAGTCATACCTGCCTCCTTTCCTTCATTATATGGGGAGCCAGGATCAGGAGTGGAATACCCGTTGAGGATCTGAGGCTAAAGGTCGCTTTCCTCCAGCGCATCCGTCAGGACAACTGCCAGCCGCTCGGCCCATTCCCGTTGCCCGACGTGATCTGCGATCAGATCATTGCGCAGCTCGATCAGGGCGTTGGGGCGGCCATGTGTTGTGCAATGCTTGTCAATCGCGTCACCGGGCAGGACCCCGGTATAGGGCTCGTTCACGCCGACGCACAGGTCGTCCTCGGCCCTTAACCGGTCGATCAACGGGCCCGCGAATCGCTTGTCCGGGGTGTGCAGCACGCCAATGTGCCAGGGCCGTGGGTCGCGGCCACGCAGTTGGCGGGTGAAGGAATGCATCGACACGACAACCGCATGGGGCAGGGCGGCCAACCGCCCAAGTGCCTCATGATACGGGCGGTAGCACATGTTCAGGCGACGCTCGCGCTCGGCCGCATCGGCGTGGCGGTTGCCCGGTATGATCGAGCCGTCGTACAGCTTCATCAGCAGGGTCGGGTCATCCTCACCCCGGTTCGGGTCGATCACCAGGCGCGAGAAATTGGCGGCGATCACCGGCGCATTCAGGATTTCGCCCAGATGTTTCGATACCTCATAGGCACCGACATCATAGGCGATGTGACGCTCCATATCTTCACGCGGCAGGCCGAGGTCGCCGTCACCCACATCGGGCGGAACGGTATTGGTTGCGTGGTCGCAGGTGATCAGCCAGCGGGACGGGCGATCCTCGCCGTGGATAAAGAACGGAGTGTACGTCATAAGCCTGTCATCAAGTTTGCCGCAGGTGTATGGCAGTTGCTTCGGAAAGGGAATTGCGCAATAAGCAGCCAAGGCAATGTTTGCGGTAACATTGCCCTAACACCGTGGGATTGAGGAGAGCAAGACCAATGCGACGCCTTAGAAATGTGAAAATTGTGGCGACGCTGGGACCGGCGTCCAACGACTATGATACCATTCGTGCCCTGCACGAGGCCGGGGCGGATGTGTTTCGCCTGAACATGAGCCACGGCAGCCATGACGAGATCCGCGAACGGCATCGCATTATCCGTCAGGTGGAAAAGGATCTGGACAGCCCGATTGCGATTCTGGCCGACTTGCAGGGCCCCAAACTGCGCGTCGGCGTATTTGCCAACGACGCTGAGGAACTGGAAGAGGGTGCCGCGTTCCGACTGGACCTTGACCCACAGGCCGGGGATGCGGCCCGTGTCTGCCTGCCGCACCCCGAGATTTTTGCCGCCCTCGAACCCGGTGCGCGGCTGCTGGTCAATGACGGAAAGATTCGCCTGATCGTCAATGATTGTGGGCAGGACTATGCCAATTGCACGGTTGAGATTGGTGGCACCATCTCGAACCGCAAAGGTGTGAACGTGCCTGACGTTGTGTTGCCGCTGGCCGCTTTGTCGGCCAAGGATCGCGACGATCTGGAATTTGTCTGCCAGCTGGGCGTTGATTGGCTGGCGCTGAGCTTTGTTCAGCGCGCCAAGGATGTGTTCGAGGCGCGCGCGCTGGCGGATGGCCGCGCCGCGATCCTGTCGAAGATCGAAAAGCCCGCCGCCGTGCAGGCCTTTGACGATATTCTGGATGCCTCGGACGGGATCATGGTCGCGCGTGGCGATCTGGGCGTGGAACTGCCGGTCTCGGCGGTGCCTCCGATCCAGAAACGTCTGGTGCGCAAGTGCCGCGGCGCTGCCAAGCCGGTCATCGTCGCCACTCAGATGCTGGAAAGCATGATCGAAAGCCCGATGCCCACCCGCGCCGAGGTCTCGGATGTGGCGACCGCGATCTATGAGGGGACCGATGCAATCATGCTGAGCGCGGAATCTGCCGCAGGCTCGTACCCGATCGAAGCGGTTCAGACCATGAACAAGGTCGCCATCGAGGTCGAGGCCGACCCGACCTATGTGCAGATCATCGCCGCCTCGCGCACGGCCAAGGGCACGACCGTCGCGGATGGCATTGTCGCAGCCGCCCGCGAAATCGCCGAGAAAACGGACATCAAAGCAATCTGCTGCTTTACCCAAAGCGGCACCACAGCCTCATTGACCGCGCGCGAGCGACCCGGTGTGCCGATCATTGCCATGACATCCCAGATGGGCACGGCGCGCAGGCTGTGCCTGAGCTGGGGCTGCAACTGCGTGATGACGCCCGAGTTGCAACGGTTCAAGGGGGCCGTGGTCAACGCCGCACGCGCCGCGCGGGCCGGTGGATTTGCAACGGAAAGCGACCAGATCGTCGTAACCGCCGGCGTGCCCTTTAACGTCCCCGGCACGACAAACATTCTGCGGGTTGCACCATGTGACGAACGGCTGATCTACAGCACCGATCCCGAATAAGCCCGACACAAATCACCCTCATAACCCGCCCCGCATCATGCCGGGCGGGCTTGTTTCACCACGCGAATATCGCTGATTTTTAAGCGAAATTTGACCGCTTGGGGCGAATTTTGCAGAATAGATTTCATTTTCTGATGGAAATTTCGGATAAAGACCCTAAGGGCAGTCAAATTCACAAGTTCCAAGTTCCGGCTGCTCTGCCGGGGGCACGGGCCCCGGATAACAACGAAAACGGAGGAACGAGATGACAGCGAAAATTGTCATAGGACTGGACGGGACAGAAACCGGAGAGCGCGCATTGGCCTTCGCCAAAGACCTGGCGGGACGGCTGAATACGTGCGAGCTTTTGGTCGCTTATGTGATCGAATGGTCCCCGTACACATTCCAAACCCCTGAAGAAAACGCACAACGCCACAAACGGCGCGAGGAAGAGGTCGAGCTGGCAACAACCCGCATCGTGACCCCTGCTGTGGACGCGTTGAATGCGGCCGGATTCCAGGCGCATGGCGTCGTGCGGCACGGAGACGTGGCCGAGACGCTGAACAAGATCACTGTCGAAAACGGCGGATCGCAGATTGTGGTTGGCCGCGCTTCGGCTGACGGCATCAAGAAGCGGCTGTTTGGCAGCGCCACGCAGAATCTGGTGATGCATGCCGACGTGCCAGTCACTGTTGTGAACTAAGGGGGTAGAAAATGAAAACCTTCAAATATCTCAGTCTTCTTGTCGTATCAATGCTGGTGGCAGGTGCGGCAACGGCCCAAGAGGCTCCGGGCCTGGACGACAAGATCAATCAGGCCTTCGCCGATGCGACCGGGCCGTTTGTCAGCTTTATCTTCGCGCCGTTCCCGGGAACCGGGTTCCCGTGGATCGTCGGCTGGCTGGTGGTCGCGGCGACCGTGTTCACGCTTTATTTTGCTTTTGTTCAGTTTCGGTTCTTCGGGCACTCTATCAGCCTGGTCAAAGGTGACTATTCCGACCCGAACGATGCGGGTGAGGTCAGTCACTTTCAGGCTCTGGCCACAGCCCTGTCGGGTACGGTCGGTCTGGGCAACATTGCCGGTGTGGCCGTTGCCATTGGGATCGGCGGACCGGGCGCGACCTTCTGGATGATCGTCGCGGGCCTTTTGGGCATGGCGTCGAAATTCACCGAATGTACGCTGGGTGTGAAATACCGCAACGAATACGAAGACGGCACCGTTTCGGGTGGCCCGATGTACTATATGTCCAAGGGCTTTGCCGAACTGGGCCTGCCGGGTGGTAAGATTCTGGCGGTTCTGTTCTCGATCTTCTGTATCCTTGGCGCGCTGGGCGGGGGCAACATGTTCCAGGCCAATCAGGCGCATCAGCAGATTGCAGGCATCGTCGGGGACTATCCGGGCTGGATCACCGGTCTGGTCTTTGCGGCCATCGTCTTTGCCGTCATCGTAGGTGGCCTGAAATCCATCGCGCGGGTGACCGAGAAGGTCGTGCCGTTCATGGGTGTCATGTATGTGCTGGCCGCATTGGTCATCATCATCATGCACGCGGATCAGATCGGCTGGGCCTTTGGCCAGATCTTTGCTGGCGCCTTCACGGGCCTCGGTGTTGCTGGCGGCATGGTTGGCGCGCTGATCCAGGGCTTCCGCCGTGCGGCGTTCTCGAACGAAGCAGGCGTTGGTTCGGCTGCGATTGCACACTCGGCTGTGCGGACCAAGGAACCGATCACCGAAGGCTTCGTGTCGCTGCTTGAGCCTTTCATCGATACCGTTGTGATCTGTACCATGACGGCGCTGGTGATCATCATCACCCAGCAGCTGATCGTTGATCCGGCAACCGGCAACTACATGCTGAACGAGGCAGGCAATGCCATCGCCACCGTCGACGGCAACTCGGGCGTCAGCCTGACTTCGGCGGCCTTCGGCAGCGCCTTCAGCTGGTTCCCGTTCATCCTGGCGATTGCCGTGGTGTTGTTTGCGTTCTCGACCATGATCAGCTGGTCCTATTACGGCCTCAAGGCCTGGACCTATCTGTTCGGCGAAGGCCACACCAAGGAACTGGTGTTCAAGATCATCTTCTGCATCTTCGTGGTGATCGGTGCGGCGGCCAATCTTGGCCCGGTCATCGACTTCTCGGATGCGGCGATCTTTGCCATGGCGGTTGTGAACGTCTTTGCGCTGTACTTCCTGATGAAAGTGGTGCGTCAGGAACTGGCGTCTTACGCGGAACGTTTGAAAAGCGGCGAGATCCGCAAATTCGAACACTGATCCAACGACCGGGGCGGCCTTTGTCGCCCCGGTACGCTGCCAGCCTGCGAAAATCGCAGATTCTGGCCCGAACCCCCTTGCCAGTATGACCGAACTTGCGTAAACGGCGCTTCTGATCGCGTGACCGGCCGAGATGGCATGCCGAGTCGCGTCTGAAACCGAACCCGAAAAAGGAGACGGAAATGCCTAAGATGAAGACCAAGTCGAGCGCCAAAAAGCGCTTCAAGGTGACTGCGACCGGTAAGGTCCTTGCTGGCCAGGCCGGCAAACGGCACGGCATGATCAAGCGAACCAAGAAATTCATCCGCGACGCCCGTGGCAACACCACCCTGTCCGCCCCCGACGCCAAGATCGTCAAGGGCTACATGCCCTACGACCGCTAAGAGGAGATTAAGAGATGTCCCGCGTTAAAGGTGGAACCGTAACTCACGCCCGTCACAAGAAGGTCATCAAGGCCGCCAAAGGTTACTATGGCCGCCGCAAGAGCACCTTCAAGGTTGCCCGTCAGGCCGTCGACAAGGCCAACCAGTACGCAACCCGCGACCGCAAGAACCGCAAGCGCAACTTCCGCGCGTTGTGGATCCAGCGTATCAACGCGGCTGTGCGTAGCCATGACGAAGCACTGACATATTCCCGCTTCATCAACGGCCTGAACCTGGCCGGTATCGAAGTGGACCGCAAAGTTCTGGCCGACCTGGCCGTGCACGAACCGGAAGCGTTCGGCGCGATCGTCGCCAAAGCACAGGCCGCTCTGGCTGCCTGATCCTCTGAAAAGAGACAGTGAAAAAAGGGCCGTCCCATTTGGGGCGGCTTTTTTGTTTTAGGTAGGAGGGATGTCGGTTTCGAGCCCAACGTGACACATGCTTCGCCTTGCATGAATGGCCGCTTTTGAACCGTGCGTCATTGCCAGTTCAGACCAATCAACCACTCTTTGGCTGCTGTAAACGACGCTCTTGATGTCTGATCCGCATGCGACAACATCCAAACTTCCCTTCTCGGAAGCTTGGCGCAGTTTTTTGGCTCGATTACTCGAAATCTTGAATCGGACAATACGATTGCTCTTGGAAGTAGCGTTTTTCCAATTCCCGCCGCTACGGCCTGAATCGCCGTCTCAACGTCCATTACTCGCAAACCCGCACGCAGGTGTTCTGACCTCGCGGTCCTTTCAAGCCAACGCGCCTGCGGCTGGCGAGAATGTGCCTCGTCGTAGGTGATCCAACCCAATTTCGCACATTGCTCCGGTGAGACAAAACTTGCAGCACAGGCAACGAATGAAATCTCGCCCAGCTTTTGCGCTTTGGTGCGTAGACCCCCATCAGATGGACGTGCAAAGCGAACTGATAGATCGGCCTCACGCTTGGACAAGTTCAGATTGTCCGCACGCGGAACAAGCTCGACGCTGAGGTCTGGATGGAGGCGGGTCAAAAGAGGAAGATGAGGCACCAGAAAACGGTTCACGATAACAGGCACCGCGCTCAGACGTACGGAACCGGTAACCTTGTTTGTGCTTTCGCCTGAAATTGCGCTTATCGCAGCGTGACTCGTCTCGATTTTCTCGGCGTGTGACAGAATGCGCAACGCAGCGTCCGTCGGTTCGAACCGCCCATTTGCGCTACGCAAGAAAAGGGTCGTAGCCAAAGCCTCTTCAAGCGTTTTTATTCGGCGTGCTACCGTTGTATCGCTGACGCCAACCGTCCGCCCTGCTTCGGTCAGTTTTCCTTCGCGATGAAGCGCCAAAAGATACTTTAGATCATTCCAATCATGACTCTGCATTTTTGCAGAGTAAATCTCCAGTATTACTGACTCAATCTTCGATTTCGATGTGGCAACTATGATTTCACAAATCTGTAGGAGAAAACAATTGAAGTTCATCATCCTGTTTGAAGACGCACCAGACGCTGATCCTGATATCCGCAAAACGCACATGGTTAAGCACCTCGATTTCCTTGAGCAGAACGCAGACAAGATCGAGGCTGCTGGCCCTTTGTCCGACGCCGAAGGTCAAGGGCGCGACGGTTTATGGATTGTGGAAGCAGGCACAGAGGACGAAGTCGATCAACTGGTGCATGATGACCCGTTCTGGCCGACTGGTCTCAGGAAATCGTATTCGATCATAAAATGGAAACAGGTCTATGTTGACGGTGCGCGGTTGATCCATCCGAGCTGAGGCTTAAGCGCTTAAAAAGCGTATAGTAAACATTGGCGTAGCCACAGCGAAAGCTCACTTTGTCCGCATATCGGCCATCAAAACAAAAAAACCGGCGCAGTAGGCGCCGGTTTTCATAGTTGCTTTGCAGCGGTATCTTACCCGAACACACGTCCCAGTGCACCATCAACCGCGTCGGTGATCTGATCGATGTCATCCGCAGTCGCGATCAGCGCGGGTGAGAAGCACAGCGTGTTGTTGCGGCTCGGGATCGAGCGGTTGGTGACGCCGATGATCACGCCCTGCGCCATGCAGTCAGCGACAACGGCCTGAGCCAGCTTCTCGTCCACCGGCTCCTTGGTGCCACGATCCGCGACCAGTTCAGCGCCCAGGAACAGGCCCTTGCCGCGCACGTCGCCGATGACTTTGTGCTTTTCCATCAGCGCCTGAAGGTTGCCCATCATCCGGTCGCCCATGGCCGAACAGTTTACCAGCAGGTTCTCATCCTGAATGATGCGCATGTTCTCGACCGCCGCCGCCGGACCCGCTGTGCAACCGCCAAAGGTCGAGATATCGCGGAAGTAGTTCATCGGGTCCGAGATGTCATCCTTGAACATGTCAAAGACTTCCTCGGTGGTGACCATGCAGGCAATCGCCGCATAGCCCGAGGCAACACCTTTTGCCATGGTCACGAAGTCCGGCTTGATGCCATATTGTTGATAGCCGAACCAGGTGCCGGTGCGGCCCACGCCGCAGACCACCTCATCGATATGCAGCAGCACGTCGTATTTCTTGCAGATTTCCTGCACGCGCGGCCAGTAGCCCTCGGGCGCTTCGATCACGCCGCCTCCAGCGGTTACCGGCTCAAGGCACAGGGCACCCACTGTGTCGGGACCTTCGCGCAGAATGACCTGTTCGATCTGATTGGCAGCCCATTCGCCGAAATTCTCTTCGGGTGCGCCGTCCAGCTCGTGCTTGCGGTATTCCATGCAGTGCGGAACGCGCACGAAATCAGGTGCGAAAGGACCGTATTGCGCGGTGCGCTCGTCCTGACCGCCTGCCGACATGGTTGCCAGGGTCGAGCCATGATAGTCGCGGTCGCGATACAGGATCTTGGTCTTCTTGCCGCCATAGCGCTTATGCGCGATCTGGCGCACCATCTTGAAGGCTTTCTCGTTCGCTTCCGAGCCTGAGTTGGTGTAATATACGCGGCTCATGCCGGGCATCTTGTCGATCAGGTTTTCGGCAAAGATCGACCCGGGAATCGAGCCCGCCGAGTTCGCGAAATAGCACAGCTTCATCAGCTGATCGTAAACCGCTTTCGCGATGGACTCGCGGCCATAGCCGACGTTGACGGTCCAGACCCCGCCTGAAACAGCGTCCAAGTGTTCTTTACCCTTCTGATCCCAGACACGCATGCCTTTGCCCTCGACAATGATGCGTGGATCGTTGGTTTCAAAGGGTTTGTGCTGGATCAGGTGGTGCCAGACGTGGGCGCGGTCGGCTTCGACCACGTGGGAAAGATCGTTTTCGTTGAACGTGCCGTCCATGACAAGTCCTTTCAATGAAGTGCTTCGCGCGGGTCATGGACCTGCCACGCCCGGTCGGGTGTTTGAGATAATCCAGAACACCGCGAATGGCCAGTTTGAGATAGGGCCAGATCATATCATACCTTATTGCCAGACGGGATCGGTGTCGTAGTTTTACGGATTTGTCAGGATGGCGACTTTGTGATCAAGTCGCCCAAACGGTTTATGGGGAGATAGCCGATGTCAGCCAGCATATATGACGATCATCTGGACAAGTGCCGAGCGAATTACACGCCCTTGTCACCGCTGAGCTTTATCGAACGCACCGCTCAGGTTTACCCCGATTACCCCTCGGTCGTGTATGGCGAACGTCGCTATACATGGGCCGAAACCTATTCACGCTGCCGCCGTTTGGCGGGTGCGCTGTCCGCGCGGGGGATCGGGCGCGGGGATACAGTGTCGATCATCGCGGCCAATATCCCCGAGCTTTACGAGGCGCATTTTGCCATCCCCATGGCTGGCGCGGTTCTGAACGCGATCAATACGCGGCTGGATGCGGCCATCATCGCCTTCATCCTAAACCATGCCGAGGCCAAGGTGCTGCTGGTCGATCCTGAATTCTCGGCTGTGGTCAAAGAGGCGTTGCAACAGGTCGATCACGATCTACTGGTCGTGGACATTGAAGACCCGAGTTTCGAGGGCGGTGAGCGTCTGGGCGATCTGACCTATGACACTCTGCTGTCCGAGGGTGACCCGGAGTTCGACTGGTCACTACCTGCCGATGAATGGGATGCGATCACGCTGAACTACACCTCGGGCACGACGGGCAACCCGAAAGGCGTCGTCTACCATCACCGGGGGGCGGCGCTGAACGCGCAGTCGGACCTGCTGGACTGGGATATGCCCAAGCATTCGGTCTATCTTTGGACCTTGCCGATGTTTCACTGCAACGGCTGGTGCTTCCCCTGGGCAATGGCGGCCAATGCAGGTGTTTCGGTCTGCCTGCGCGCGGTCCGGGCCGAGCCGATTTATGCCGCATTCCGGGACGAGAAAGTGACCCATTTCTGCGGCGCGCCGATTGTGCTGAACATGCTGGCCCACGCGCCGGATCATCTGAAGGACTTCGAGCACCAGATCAAGGTGATGACCGCAGGCGCCCCGCCGCCCGCCGCCGTGATCGAAGCGATGGAGGCGATGGGCGTCGAGGTGACTCATGCCTACGGCCTGACGGAAACCTACGGCCCCTCGGTCGTCTGTGCGTGGAAAGAGGAATGGAATGACAAAAGCCCCGAGGAACGCGCTGTTCTGAAAGTACGGCAGGGGGTGCGCTATACCGCGCTGTCCGGGCTGATGGTCGCCGACCCCGATACCTTGCAGCCGGTGCCTTCTGATGGCGAGACGATGGGTGAGATATTCATGCAGGGCAATGTGGTGATGAAGGGGTATCTGAAAAATCCCGACGCCACCGACGCGGCCTTCAACGGCGGATGGTTTGCCTCAGGCGATTTGGGGGTGATGCATCCGGATGGCTATATCGCCATCAAGGACCGGTCCAAGGATATCATCATTTCGGGGGGCGAAAATATCTCGTCCGTCGAAGTGGAGGGCATCCTATATAAGCATCCGGCGGTGATGGAGGCCGCCGTGGTGGCACGCCCCGATGACAAATGGGGCGAAACGCCGTGTGCCTTTGTGGAACTCAAACCCGACACATCCGCGACCGAGGCCGAGTTGATTGCGTTCTGCCGGGACAACATGGCCCATTTCAAAGCGCCCAAGACAGTGGTGTTCGGCGCATTGCCCAAGACATCCACCGGCAAGATCCAAAAATTTGTATTGCGGGATCAGGCGCGCACGTTGGGTTAGGCTTTGTCGAAAATCGACAGGTCCAGTTCCAACAGCTCTCCCATCCAAAACGCATGGTCGCGGTGATCGGCCAGGTGATCTCCGGTTTCGGGATGGGTGAATACGGTCAGGCCTTGCCGGTTGAGCATCAGCCACGGGATGACCTGATCGAATGCGTCGGCGGCAAAGCCCAACTGGCAACTCCAGCGGGGGTGCGGGCCAACATTGCGGGCGTGCATGCGGCCCTTCTGCACGGGGAACAGGCGCGCGGCCTCTTCGCAGATGCGCTGGGCGGTGTCTTGCGTCTGCGCGTCGAAATAGACATGCGCGTGGTAGCCGGTGATCTGGGGCATCGGGACCTCATTCTTGACGGGTTGCGTCAAGGTATGAGCGTACCGGGGCGATTGATACCTGTACGCGTACACAGAATATGTGCGCTAGGCTTCCGGCTGGTGCTGGTCCGGGTGCGCGGCCTGAAAAGCCGGGAGGGTTGCGCAGGCGGCCTCGACGTCCAGCAGGCGCGGCATATCCGACAGATCCACTTGCCAGCGGCGCGCGTTGTAAAGCTGTGGGATCAGACACAGATCGCCCAGTCCGGGCCGGGACCCGGTGCTATAGGGGGCTTGCTGGAACCCGCCCAGCAGAGCCTCAAACGCCAGCAGACCAGGCCGGATAAATCGTTTCATCCAATCGCCCGGCATACCGTCGATGCCGCCGCTGAGTTGCGTGGCGTACTGTGCCACGGACAGGTTGCAGACCGGATGAATATCGATGGCAATGCTGTGCGCCAATGCTTGCGCCTTGGCACGCTCGGCCGGGTCGTCAGGCAAGAGGCGCAGCCCACGGGTCTGATCCAGATACTCGATAATGGCCAGTGACTGGGTCAGACGCGCGCCATCAATCTCGAGCACAGGTACAAGCCCTTGCGGGTTGCGGGCCAGATGGGTGTCCGAGCGCTGCTCGGCGCTGGTCAAATCAACCGAAACGGCACGGTAGGCTATCCCGGCGAGGTTCAGGGCGATCCGCACGCGGTAACTGGCCGAGGACCGCCAGTAGTCATAAAGAACAGTGCCAGTCACGCGGATCCCCCAATAAGCGGCTTGTCAGGACCCTTTGAGCGTTGCCGCCCGGATTGCCTGCGACAGCACTGTGCCATCACCGATATGATTGGCCAAGACCAACACCAGCCGTGCATTCAGCGCATCGCTGTCTGCCTTGTCCAGACCGTCATGGGCGGCCAGAAGATCGGCATAGAACGCATCCGGGTCGTCAAGGTTCGGGGTCAGGGTTACATCCGTCATCTTGCTTACTCCTTACCACAGGCGCGGCGAATGGCCTGCCGGAATGCGTTTTCTTCGAAACTGTCGCGGCGCGCAGCGATGTGCTGATCGGGGCGGATCAGATAAACCGCGCCGGTCGCATTGCCCAGAAAGGCGCGTTTCAGCGCCAGCGACGGATCGTCTTTGACCGACAGTGCCAGACGCGTGACCTCGATCCCGTCTACTTCGAGTGTCTCGGGCGCTTCGGCATCAATCGTCAGCAGGGCGAATCCGTCTGTTAGTTTTGGCAACAAGAACCCATCGCCCAACGGCACATCCGGACAGGCCGAGCCCGGACGGGTAAGCGCTGGCCCATCCAACGCATCGGCCGAGTTCAGCGCGGACCCGTCATAAGTGCACGGCCGGCTCAAACGGCCTGAATTCACCAGCGGGCGTGCGAAGTCATAGACCTCGCTCAGGTCCAGCACGGCATCGCGCAACAGGCGGGACATGTCGGACTTGGGCGTGATGAATTCCGTGGACTGGCTGGATTTGCGCAGGTTTTCATCCGCGCCCTGCGCCCGTTCACCGACATAGCTGTCCAACAGAGTTTCGGGGGCCTTGCCGTCCATCACAAGTTTCAGCTTCCAGCACAGGTTGTCGATGTCCTGAATGCCGGAATTGGCGCCCATTGCGCCAAACGGGCTGACCTGATGCGCGCTGTCACCGGCAAACAGAACCCGATCTTTGCGGAAACTCTCCATCCGGCGGCACTGGAATGTGTAGATCGAGACCCATTCAAGCTGAAACTCAACCTCATCCCCCAACATCGCCTTTAGGCGCGGGATCACGTTTTCGGGGCGTTTTTCTGTTTCGGGATCAATGTCGTTGCCCAATTGCAGATCGATCCGCCAGACATTGTCTGGCTGCTTGTGCAACAGTGCGGATTGGCCACGATTGAACGGTGGGTCAAACCAGAACCAGCGCTCGGACGGGAAATCAGCCTCCATGATCACATCGGCGATCAGGAAGTTATCCTCGAACACGCGCCCGTCGAAATCGATGCCCAGCATCTGCCGGGTCGGAGATTTGGCCCCGTCGCAGGCAATCAGCCAGTCGGCCTCGACGACATAGGGGCCTTCGGGCGTTGCGACTTCCAGCCGGACGTGATCGTCATGGGTGCCAATGGCTTCGACCTTGTTGCCGCCCCGCAGGTCGATCGGCGCGCCGCTGGCCTGCAAGTCGCGCACGCGCGCCACCAGGAATTCTTCCAGATAATATTGCTGCAGATTGACAAAGGCTGGGTTGGCCGCGCCTTTTTCGGGTTGGACGTCGAAGGTATAAACCTCGCGCGTGTCAAAGAAGACCTTGCCCTGATCCCATTGCACGCCCTTGTCCAAAATCGGGCGCGCACATCCCAGCCGGTTGGCGATATCCAGGGTGCGCTGCGAGAAACAGATGGCGCGGCTGCCGAAACTGACCTTGTCGTTTTCGTCCAGAACTACAACCTCGACGCCATGTTGCGCCAGATCGATGGCGGCGGCCAACCCGACCGGACCCGCCCCGACCACAATGACCTTGTGACGGGTCGGAACAGCGGAATCCTGATCCGGACTGCGCTCATAGGCGTAAAGCGGAAAGTCGAATATCTTGTTCATGGGCAACCCCCAATCCTGATCTGTCGATGACCCGCGCCGAGACTGTTGCTGGCGGGTATTGGGGGCATCGTCTCATCGATTCCGGTGGCGCAAAACGATCTGGATCAAATGCGGCAGAATGCCCCGGGTCGTGTCGCGAGGTCCCGCGCCGAGTTGCCGGTGGCGCATGTCGGACGCCTCCGGCGGGAGTATTTTTGAAAAGATGAAGCCTGCAGCGTTATGTTTTGTAAGGGTTTTCCAGAGCGGGCAGAACGGTGCCGGTGCAATCCCCGAAGCCGATTGTGAACCCGTCCCCTTTGGCATTGCCTTTCAGGGTCAGCGTGTCGCCGTCTTCGATAAAGGATCGGGTTTCTCCGGTGTCCAGCGTCATGGGCTCTTTTCCGCCCCAGCTTAGCTCCAGCAGCGAGCCGCGATTTTTCTTTTCGGGCCCTGAGATCGTGCCGGATCCCAGCAGATCGCCCGTGTTCATAGGGCAGCCCGAGGTCGTGTGATGCGCCAGTTGCTGCGCGGCGGAATAGTACATTTCCTTGTAATTGGTTCGCGCGATGGTGGTTGCGGTCTGACCTTCGGGGGCAAGCGTGACCTCAAGATCCAGATCATACAGCATCGGGCCGCAGTCATTCAGGTGGTCCAGCAGTTCGAACTCGCGCTCCGGCGTGTCGCACCGGAATGGTTCCAGCGCGGCTTTGGTGACAATCCATGGGCTGATCGAGGTTGCCGTGGCCTTGGCCTGAAAGGGACCGAGGGGCTGATACTCCCACGCCTGAATATCGCGGGCTGACCAGTCATTCAGCAGGACGTAGCCGAAGATATGGTCATCCGCCTGCTGGACCGAGATCGGGCCGTCGGACGGGGTGCCGACGATGGCGCCCATCTCGAGCTCGATATCAAAGCGGCGGCTGGGCAGGAAAGCGGGCAACTCCTGATCGGGGGATTTCAACTGGCCCCACGGGCGACGTATGTCTGTGCCCGAGACCACCACGGATGAAGCACGGCCGTTATACCCGATGGGCAGGTGCAGCCAGTTGGGCGGCAGCGCGTTTTCCGGCCCCCGGAACATGGTGCCGACGTTGAAGGCGTGGTGGCGGCCCGCGTAGAAATCGGTGTATTCGCTGACTGCGAAGGGCATATGCAGTACGGCGTCGGCCTGCGCGACCAGCAGCGGTTCGACGGCGCCCTGTTCCTGTGAACCCTCGGACAACAAATCCACCAGACGGTTGCGCAGCGCGGTCCAGACAGCGGGGCCTTGTTCCATCAAAGGGTTCCAAAAGGGCAGGTCGAACAGAGGTTCATCGCTCAACGCGATCAGCCCTTCGTGTTCGGCCGTTGTGATGTCGAAGATCATATCGCCGATAGCAACACCGCAGCGGGGCTCCTCATCGCTGGCGGAAAACACCCCATAGGGCAGGTTGTTCAGCGGAAACGGGTGGGACGGATCGTTGGCCGAAGTCACCCAGGATTTCATCAATGGCATGTTGTCTCCAAATATCTGACCCGAAACCGGGTTACTTCTTGCCCGGCGTTCCGTCGAATTTCTTTTCCAGCGAGGTCCAGCAGTCGATGTAATCATCCTGCAATGGGGCCTCTTTGGCTGCAAACTCGGTCAGATGCTGCGGGAAGCGTGTTTCGAACATGAAGGACATGGTGTGATCCAGCTTGTCCGGCCCCAGATTGGCGTTCGAGGCTTTGTCGAATGCCTCGCGATCCGGTCCGTGCGGGATCATCATGTTGTGCAGGCTCATCCCGCCGGGGACGAAGCCCTGTGGTTTGGCGTCGTACTGGCCGTAGATGTTGCCCATAAGCTCTGACATGATGTTCTTGTGGTACCAGGGCGGGCGAAACGTATCTTCGGCCACCATCCAGCGTTCGCGGAACAGGACAAAGTCGATATTGGCCGTACCGGGCTGGCCTGATGGCGCAGTCAGGATGGTAAAGATCGAAGGGTCCGGGTGGTCAAACAGGATGGCACCAACCGGGCAGTAGGTACGCAGATCGTATTTGTAGGGCGCGTAATTGCCATGCCACGCGACCACGTCCAGCGGGCTGTGGCCGATCTTAGTTGTATGGAACTGCCCGCACCATTTGATGGTCACGGTCGAGGGTGTTTCACGATCCTCAAACGCAGCGACCGGAGCTTTGAAGTCGCGCGGATTGGCCATGCAGTTGGCCCCGATTGGCCCGCGCCCCGGTAGTTCGAACTTTTGCCCATAGTTTTCGCACACAAAGCCGCGTGCCGGGCCCTCCAGAACCTCGACCCGGTACAGCAGGCCGCGCGGCAGGATGGCGATTTCCTTGGGCTCCAGATCGATGATCCCCAATTCGGTCGCAAAGCGCAGGCGGCCTTCCTGCGGCACCACCAAAAGCTCGGAATCAGCCGAGAAGAAATATTCATCCACCATCGACTCGGTCACCAGATAGATATGGCTGGCCATGCCGACCTGAGTGTTCACGTCCCCGGCGGTGGTCATCGTGTGCATCCCGGTCAACCAGGTCAGGCCCTGTTCAGAATGCGGAACCGGGTCCCAGCGGTACTGGCCCAGGCTGATCACATCAGGATCGATGCAGGGGGCCGATTTCCAGTACGGCAGGTCAATCTTCTCATACCGGTGCGAGTGTTTGACCGAGGGGCGAATGCGGTAACACCACGTTCGCTCGGGCGGGTTGGCGGTGAAGGCGGTGCCGCTGAGCTGCTCGCCATAAAGGCCATAATTGCAGCGCTGCGGGCTGTTCATGCCCTGGGGCAGCGCGTCGGGTAGCGCCTCGGTCTCAAAGTCGTTTCCAAAGCCGGGCATATAGCCCGAATGGGTGCCAACCGGCGTGCTGGCCTGGGTCAGGCGGTGTGGATCAGTCGGACGATTCATCGCGTGCTCCTCCGTTTGCTGCTTGTCGGATAATAGTTGATTTTGTAACTAACAAGAATGACAAACGATGATTTCAACAAAAAAGATGCCTTTGATCTGCAGAATTTCCTGCCTTTCCTGTTGAATCAGGCGGCCGAAGAGGCCTCGTTGGATTTTCAGAAGATCTACAAGGGTCGGTATGGGATGCTGCGCACTGAATGGCGGGTTCTGTTTCACTTGGGAATGTTTGGCACTTTGACCGCCAAGGACATCGCGGATCGCGCCAAGCTGCATAAAACCAAGATCAGCCGCGCCGTTGGGAAACTGGAAGCCCGGCGTTATCTGAAACGGACGCGGGATGAACAGGACAGGCGCGTGGAATGGCTGACGCTGACGCCGATGGGCGAAACGGTATATCGCGAACTCAGCGGGATTGCCCGGGAATACGATGCCAGGCTGGCCGGCCCCTTCGATGCGGCCGAGACGGCCTTGTTGCGGAAAATGCTCAAGCGGCTGGCCGGAATGGATTGACCTCTGGTACTATCGCATGACCGACCCCATCTGTGGCACAGAGCTAACACGGATTTTCATATGACCATTTCTGAACGCCTGTCGCCAGCGACATACGAATTGATCGATTGGCTTGTCACTAAGGGCCTTGAAGGGGCCGGACAGGAAGAACTGCTTGAAGGGTTTTGCAACGGGTTGATCGATCAGGGCCTGCCCCTGATGCGCTTTCATGCGGCCCAGTCGACACTGCACCCCGTCTATGGCGGAATGGGGTATAGCTGGTATCGCGCCAAGGGCGGCACATCCGAGAAGTTCGAGAACTCGGATACCCCCAGCGAAGAATGGCTGCGCAGCCCCTTATACGCCCTGCTGGAAGAGGATATCGAGGACATCCGCGTTCGGCTGGTCGATCAGAACGAACCCAGCCGCTTCCCGTTACTGAATGACCTGCGGGAAGAGGGGGCGACCGACTACTACGCAACCGGCATTCCCTTTGAAAAGACCGAGATGCGGAACACCGGGGCGCAGAAGGTCAGTGATGGCGTGTTGATGTCCTGGACCAGTGACGCACCAACCGGGTTCGAAGACAGGGATATCGAACATCTTCACGCGATATTGCCGCATCTGGGTCTGGCGCTGAAATCCGCCAGAAATCAAATGATGTCGCGGGACCTGCTGCGTGTCTATCTGGGACGCGACGCGGGTCAGCGGGTCTTGTCGGGCGAAATCCGGCGCGGGTCCTTGCAGCAGATCGATGCGGTAATCTGGAACTTTGACCTTGAAGGCTTCACCACCTTGTCCGAGGACCTGCCAGGGACCGAGATTATCGACATGCTGAACGACTATCTGGCCGTGGCCGTCAGTGTTGTGCATGACTGCGGGGGCAATATTCTGAAGTTCATGGGTGACGGGCTGATGGCGATGTTCGATGTCGGCGAGATTGACGAGGACGCCCGTGCGGCGCTGTCAGCCGTGCCTTTGTTGCAAAAGCGGATGGATGATTTGAAGGCGCGCCGTGCCGAGGAAGGGTTGCCCGTGGCGAATTACACACTGGCGTTGCATTCCGGAGAGATTCTCTATGGCAATATCGGCTCGGAATCCCGTTTGGATTTTACGGTGATCGGCCCGGCCGTCAATCAGGCGGCGCGTATCGCCGGAATGCACAGGTCGCTGGGGCAGCGGATCCTGATCTCGGACGATGTCGCCCGCGCGGCGGGGTCCTGCCAACAGGAACTGATCTCGGTCGGGCGCTACATGCTGCGGGGCGTGAACGAACCGAAAGAGCTGTTCACGGTGTACGGTCCGGTCGATTGAGGCTTAAGCGCCGATTTTAGAAATCGATTTCAACGCCGGGCAGGTTCAATTCGCGCATCATGTCGCGCAATTCCTGCCGGGCCGCGATGTTCGAGATGTTCAGCTGTTTCACCCCGATATCCTTGAGGTCCAGCAGCGTCAGGCCGCGCGGAAACAACTCGCGAAAGATAACCCGTTCGGAAAAGCCCGAGGCGACACGGAAGCCGATGCGCTGCGACAGCATTTCGATCGCGCGCTGCATCTTTTCCTTGTTGACCATGCGCTGGGTGCCGACCCGGTTGCGCACGACCACCCAGTCGATGGGCTTCAGTCCGGCCTGCGCCCGCAATTGTCGCGCGTTCCAGACCATCTCGGAATAGACCGACGGGCCAAGGATTTTCTCACCCTTTGAATCGATCCGCGCCAGCAGGTCGAAGTCGATAAAACTGTCGTTCAGCGGCGTGATCAGCGTATCGGCCAGCGAATGCGCTACCTGGCTGAGGCGGGTGTGCGAGCCGGGGCAGTCGATCAGGATGAAATCGCTGTCGCTTTCCAGTTCAGCCACGGCGGCAGACAGGCGGTGGTCATAGATATTCTCACCGGGCTTCAGCGTACTGGCGTCGATCTCGGGCAGGTCATGATGGCGCGGGCTTGGCAGCGCGAATTCGGCACCGTTCAGAAAGTTTCCGCGGTTCTCGAAATAGCGGCCAAGGCTGCGCTGGCGAAGGTCCAGGTCCAATGTGCTGACCTTGTGCCCCAGCCGTGCCAGCGCCGTTGCAACATGCATCGACACGGTCGATTTGCCTGCGCCGCCCTTTTCGTTTCCGACAACGATTATATGTGCCATGCTTGTCGTCCCAAGTCTTGCCGTGTTTGTCCACACGTTGTTTAGAGCCACTATATGTTGTGTCTGCTGGGAAGAAAAGAACCTCAGGCCGTGGTTTGGGCCTTTATCAGGCTCTAATTTGGAAAACTCTGATCTGTTCGCGGGTTAGATCGGATTGCTTGCCAAACACGCCGGCCCGATTCACTGTCTGTTTAGAGGCCGGGCAAGAGGAGCGCGGGTTGGAGCACCTGTTTCTGAACGTTTTCAACGTGGTTTTGCCTGTGCTGATTTGCGCCGGGATCGGCTATGGGCTGGCACTGACGAAGGCCCCGTTTGACAACAAGGTGATCGGCGGGATCGTCTCGAAGGTTGGGTACCCGACGCTGATCATCTCGCACCTGACGGGCACCAAGCTGGATGTGGGGACGTTTCTGGACATGATGAGCGCCGCCGCGCTGGCCGTAGCGGGGTTTGGTGTTCTGGGGTTTGTCGCGCTCAGGGCGTTGCGCCTGCCGGTGCGGGCATTCCTGACGCCGTTGATGCACGGGAATGTGGGCAATATCGGTCTGCCGATCACTCTGCTGGCGCTGGGGGATGCAGGCATGGCCTACACGATGGCTTTCGTCGTTGTGGTGCTGATCAGCATCTTCACCTTCGGCATGTGGATCCCTGCCGGAGAATTCTCGCCCAGGAAACTCGCGACGTCGCCGATTATCTACGCCGTTGCGGCATCGCTGATACTGATGGCAACAGGGATCAGCCTGCCGCAGCCGGTTGCAAAGTCCTTTGATATTCTGGGCGGCCTGTCGATCCCGCTGATGCTGCTGACATTGGGTCACACGCTGGCAACCCTGCGGATCACCAGCCTTGGGCGCGCGGTTCTGCTGACCGGTCTGCATCTTGTGATGGCCGTGGGCATCGCCAGCGCGTTGGTCTGGCTGTTCGGCTTCACCGGAGCCGAACGCGGAGCGTTGATCCTGTGCTGCCTGATGCCGTCATCCGTGGCGACCTATCTGTTCATTGACCAGCATGTGCCTGAATACGGACCGGATGTGGCGGGATTCATTCTGGTGTCGACCTTGGCGACTATTTTTGTTCTGCCGCTTGCCTTGTCCTATTGGCTGTAAGCTCCGGCTGTTGTCGGTTTCGTGACTTGTATACCCCGGTCACCTGGCAGACGATGACCCGGAGATTCCCCATCAAACACAAAAGGGTTCCGCATATGATCGGATACGTCACCATCGGTGTTTCCAACCTGGACAACGCCAAGCAGTTCTACACGTCGCTGTTTGCAGACAAAGACGCGCAAGTCCTGATCGATGCGGGCCGCATCGCTTTTATCGGCAACGATCCCACTGCACCGATGCTTGCCGTGTGCGAGCCTTATGATGGTAATGAGTGCGCCTCGGGTAATGGCAACATGGTATCCTTTCCGGCGGACAACAAAGAGGCAGTCTCAATCATGTATGAAAAGGCAATCAGCCTGGGTGCAACGGATGAGGGTGAACCGGGCCAGCGCGTGCCGGATCGCTTCTATGGGGCCTATGTGCGTGATCCTGATGGCAACAAACTATGTTTCTATGTCTTTGGGTAAAGACTTGAAGCACCGCAAACAAAAAAAGGCCGCCCCAAACGGGCGGCCTTTCGCATTCGGTAAAGGTATAGCTTAGAAGCCCAGGCCTTCGTATTTCTTCTTGAACTTCGACACGCGGCCACCGGTGTCCATCAGGCGCGACGAACCGCCGGTCCATGCGGGGTGCGAAGAAGGGTCGATTTCCAGAGCCAGCTGGTCGCCTTCGGCGCCCCAGGTGGATTTCATCTGAACCACGGTGCCATCGGTCATTTTGACGTTGATGACGTGATAATCGGGATGGATGTCTTTTTTCATCTTTCCGCTCCTTACGCCTCGGCGCCAGCCTTGGGCTTGTAGTTGGTAACCTCTGCGATACGCGCGGATTTACCACGGCGCGAGCGCAGGTAGTACAGTTTGGCGCGACGGACGCGGCCACGGCGGACAACGGTGATGCTGTCGATGTTGGTCGAGTGCAGCGGGAACACACGCTCCACGCCTTCGCCAAACGAGATTTTGCGAACGGTGAACGAACCGGCGATGCCGCTGCCACCTTTGCGCGCGATGCAGACGCCTTCGTAGTTCTGCACACGGGTACGCGACCCTTCGGTCACTTTAAAGCCGACACGGATGGTGTCTCCGGCTTTGAAATCGGGGATGTCTTTCCCCAGGGCGGCAATCTGTTCCGCCTCAAGCTGTGCGATCAGGTCCATCGCAGTTACTCCTATCTGCTCGTGGTTGGTCCACGAAGTTTGGGCACGGCCTGAGAGCTCTTGGTCTTCACCGGGTCCTGCTGTGCAGCCCGCCAGAGGTCAGATCGAATGTTCCTTTGGTCCGGTCCGCCCTGTCGCGCCGGGGCTGAAGAAAGCCGGGCGTCACGTCAGGATGCAAACCAAAACACCGGAGTCGCTGTTCGCGGCACCGGATTGCGCTGCTTTAGGGGGTTTGGGGGCAGGGATCAAGCCTAAATTGCAGGCGTCACCGGTGAGAATTCGCCACTTTGCAACTGCGCCGTTGCCTTGGCCCACGGTTCGGGCATTCTGAAGTCAATTGAAAGAGCAGATTTAACAAAATCAGGACAGGGCTATGCGGGTTTCCGTCTTATTGGCACTATTGGGCGTTGCGTTGATGTCGTGCGGGCGGCAAGGGCCGCCCCCGCAGTTGGTCGAGCCAACGCCGGGCGTGGATCGAACGGCCCCATCGGTGATTTACCCGGATTTCGGCGACGCCGATCCCCATGACTGGGAAGGGCGGCATCCCGGGCTGTATCCGGTGCACGGGCTGGACGTCTCGCGCTGGCAAGGTCCTATCGACTGGAGGCAGGCCAAGGCGTCGGGTGTCAGCTTTGTTTTCATGAAGGCAACCGAGGGTGGTGATGTTTTCGACCCAATGTTCGATGACCACCGGCGCGGCGCGCAGGCGGCGGGTGTGCCGTGGGGGGCGTATCACTATTACTACTTCTGCCGTTCTGCGCGGGAACAGGCGCGCTGGTTTATCGAAAACGTACCCAAAGGCGCGGACCTGCCGCATGTGCTGGACATGGAATGGACGCCGCATTCCAGAACCTGCACCCTGCGCCCCGATGGCGCGACCGTTCGGGCCGAGGCACAGCGCTTTCTGGATATCCTCGAACGACACTATGGCCGCAGACCCATCGTCTATACGACCGTCGATTTCTACGACGACACCAATATCGGCCGCCTGCCAAAGACCGAGTTCTGGTTAAGATCCGTCGCCGGGCATCCCAGCAAGGTCTATCCGCGCTCGGTCTGGCGTTTCTGGCAGTATACGGGCACGGGTCTGGTGCCCGGCGTTCAGGGCCGGGTCGACATCAACGTCTTTCACGGAACGCCCGAGACCTGGGCGCTGTGGAAAACCGCGACGCCTTAAGAAATTTAACTGCGATCTTTGTCCTGCGAACCCAGATATTCCTGCCAGATATCCGGGCGTCTTTCGCGGGTGATCTGTTCCGCCATCTGATGCCGCCAGTCCGCGATGCGACCGTGATGGCCGGACATCAGAACGTCAGGGATCGGACGGCCATTCCAGTCCGACGGACGGGTGTATTGCGGATGCTCCAACAGGCCGGAGGAAAAGCTTTCCTCTTCCGTCGAGGCCTGATTGCCCAGAACGCCGGGGATCAGGCGCACGGTGGCGTCGATCAGGGCCTGCGCGGCAATCTCACCACCGGTCATCACGAAATCGCCCAGAGACACTTCCTGAACGCCGTAATGCTCTAACACACGCTCATCCACGCCCTCGAATCGGCCGCACAGCAGGGTCATTCCGTCGCAGCGCGCGAAGGTCTGCATCATGCGCTGATCCATTCGACGCCCACGTGGGCTGAGATAGATCAGCGGCCAGTTGCCGCGAATGCCTGACATCGTGTGCTCGATTGCCGGGCCCAGCACGTCGGCGCGCAGGACCATGCCCGCGCCACCGCCCGCAGGTGTGTCATCGACATTGCGATGCTTGCCAATGCCGAACTGGCGCAAATCCACGGTTTCCAGCTGCCACAACCCTTCTTGCAGGGCTTTCCCGGTCAGGCTTTCGCCCAGTACGCCGGGAAAGGCTGAGGGGAACAGCGTGATGATCTTGGCCTTCCATACGCCGTGCAGATCCGGCGTGGGCGTCATCAGCTCTCGCGGTTTCAATGTCGGGCGGATGGCCTTGCGGCCGTGGGATTTCTTGGGTGTGTCGGTCATGTCTGGCCAGCCAATGCGGTCCGTGCGCTGCGAATAAGGGCCTTCTTCTGCGCGATCAGCGCGGTGTCGTCCAGCGGGGATCGGTTTAGCGTCAGCAATTCGGACAACACGTCATGGGGCAGGCCCGCGTTGGATTTTGTGGGCGGCACCAGCTTTGACGTCTTGTCATGAGGCAGGTTCAGAAAGTCTGCAAAGGGCGTGCCGGGACCGAACCGGGTGTCCTGCAGGTCTTCCAGCCACCGCGTCTGAACGGTCACCTCTGGCAGTCGCTCGTGAATTCTGTCTGCGACGGTTGGCAACCCGGGAAGGTGATCGAGGGACCTGCAAAACTCATCGAAATCCTGAACAAGACGCCTGCGTTGCAGGTCATGCGCCCAAAGACTGCGCAGCCATCCGGTTCTTTCGCGTAGGGACAGGTAAACGGTGATGTCCACCTTGTCCCCCACCAACCGGCGGCGAATTGCGCTGACCAATGTGGCCGCAAGTTCGGGCGTGGCCGCATATCCTTCGGCGCTGTTTCTGCTGGGGCGCAGACCGGCAAAGTTTTCGTCGCTCAGCACAAGGCCGCGTCGCGTTCCGAAATCGATGTCGCCCAGAAATGCGTTCAACTGGTTGCCGAACGTGGCCAGCGTATCGTCCAGCCGATAGACCGAATGCCGCGTGGCCGCCGCCGCCAAGCCAGATTTGCGTGTCTTATAGGGCAGCAGCAGCGAATAGTGCGGCCAGATCAGCGAGCGGTTTTCGTAAAGAAAGGATTGCGCGGCGGTGGTGCCGGTCTTGTGCAAGCCAAGATGCAGCAGGACGCGCCGCATCAGATCAGACCTTCGGGCGGGTCCGCGACGATGCGGCCTTTGTCCAGATCAACCGTTGGCACAGCTTCAAGCGTGAACGGCAGCAGAACGGTGGATTTCAGGCCCGGACCGTGCAGTTCCAGCAGATCCGCAGCACCGTGGTTCTGAACGGATTTCACCCGCCCCAACAATGTGCCGCCAGTGTCATATACCTCAAGCCCGATCAGGTCGGCATGGTAAAACTCGTCATCCGGAAGCGAGGGCAACTGGTCGCGCCGCGCGAATAGGCGCAGGCCCTTCAAATCGTCAGCCTGTTCCTTGGTCTCGACGCCACCCAAACGGGCGGCAAAGCCGTTCTTGATGGTGCGGGTCAGGACCAGTGGGTAGCGGTCCTTGCCAGATTCGTCGGTCAGGGGCGCGTAAGCCTCGATATCCGCAGGCTCGGCGCAATAGCTTTTCAGCCGCACTTCGCCGCGCACGCCGTATGATCCTGCAATGCTGCCGACGCAGATCAGGTCACTCATTGGTCACACCCGTCGTTACACATAGCCCGTTCTTCCACTGCCCAAGCCCGTCGCAGGCCTCGCGTTGATTGCTGCGTTCAAAGAACACGCCGACAATAAAGGCGATCAGTAGCAGGATGGGAAGGCGTAACAGACCGAACATTGCTTATCGTACCTCGATGGGAAGCGCGTCGTTGCGACTTTCCCAACCCACACGTTCCAGCTCTGGCGTGTCGGACAATTCTTCCGGCCAGCCGACACAGAAATAGCCGATCAGACGCCAATCTTCGGGCACGTCCAGATCGCGCGCCATCCGGTCGGGATCAAGGATCGAGACCCAGCCCAGCCCCAGCCCCTCGGCCCGCAAGGCCAGCCAGAACAGAGTGACGGCAGACACGACGGAATAACGCCGCATCTCGGGCATCGAACCGGCACCCAGCCCAAGCCCCTTATCCGTTGAATCGTCGCAGAAAACGGCCAGCTGAACCGGGGCCTCTTGCATGCCCGACAGTTTCAACTGGCTATAAAGTTGTGCTTTTTCGCCCGAATATCCATCCAGCGCCTGCGCGTTGGCAGTTTGGAAATTCTCAAGCGCCGCATTGCGCGCGGCCTCACTTTCGACGCGGATCACGCGCCAGGGTTCGCTCAGCCCCACCGAGGGGGCCAGACGAAACGCGTCGAGGCAGCGCGTCAGCACTGCCTCGTCAACCGCGTCGGTGCGGAACCGGCGCACATCGCGCCGGAGCCGCATCAACAGATCGAACTGCGTGCGAAAATCATCGGTGAAAGTCTGATCCCGCACGAGCCCGCCTGCTTATTCTTCTGCAGCCGCTTCTTCAGCAGGTGCAGCAGCCGCTTCGGCAGCTTCAGCAGCCTTGGCCGCTTTTTCTTCGGCGCGTTCCTGAGCTTTCTTGCCCGGGGTACCCTTGTTGGGGTTGTTGCGCTCGGCCTTGTCGCGGGTGCCGGCTGCTTCCAGCATACGTGCGATACGGTCGGTGGGCTGTGCGCCCTGATCCAGCCAGTACTGGATGCGCTCCATGTTCATTTTCACGCGCTCTTCGCTGTCTTTCGGCAGCAACGGGTTGTAGGTGCCCAGTTTCTCGATGAAACGGCCGTCGCGGGGCATACGGCTGTCAGCAGCCACGATGCGGTAGAAGGGACGCTTTTTCGAGCCGCCGCGGGCGAGACGAATTTTCATTGCCATGGTGGTATCTCCTTTGAATGGCATCACGCCGAAGGCGTGTCTTTTGTTGAGCCGGCGCAGATGCCGGTTAGTTTTGATGTTTCTTATGGTGTCGGATGACTTCCTGAATGATGAAATTCAGAAAAGCCTTGGCGAAGTCGGGGTCCAGATCGGCCTCTTTCGCCAGGTCTTCGAGCCGTGCGATCTGCGCTGCCTCGCGCGAGGGATCGGACGGGGGAAGGTCGTGTGCGGCCTTGAGCTTGCCAACGGCCTGCGTGTGCTTGAACCGCTCGCCCAGCGTGTAGACAAGGATCGCGTCCAGCCTGTCGATGCTTTCGCGATGCTCTTTCAACAGCGTGGCAGCCTGTGTCACGGGGTTGGTCATTGGCCGGTCCTTTCGGTGGTCAAGTCAATCTGCGGGTGGCGCCAGATCTGGGCGCGCTTGCCCAATAGCTCGGCGTTTTCAATCTCCAGCGTCGCACCAAGCCGTTCGGCCAGCGCGCGCGAGCGGTCATTGGCATGGGCGATATAGCTGATCACGCCGTTCAACCCTTGATGCCGCGCCGCGTAATCGCGCGCAGCCGCTGCGGCTTCAAATGCCAAACCCTTGCCCTCGGCCTCGGCCATCAGGGTCCAGCCCAGCTCGGGTTCGGCCCAGCCGGGTACGTCGATCATACCGGCCCATCCAACAAATGCGCCGCTGGTCTGCTCGGTCAGGTGCCACAGGCCAAAGCCTTTCAGCGCCCAGTGTCCAAGGCGTTTCACCAGCGAATCCCAGCTGCCCATCTCATCCTTCGGCCCGCCGACCATATGGCTGCGCTCGGTCGCGAAGAACGCGGTCATCGCAGGCAGATCATCCAGATGCGGCGCGCGCAGGATCAGGCGGTCTGTCTCAACGGTGGGGATGGTGAATGAGGTCATGCGTAGGCCTCCATCCCGCCGTCGCCATCGGTGGCGAGGTGGCGATACACCAAGGTCACACCGTCCGCTTCAACGATCTCGCGTTCCACAAAAGCGCCAAGCCGGTCTGCCAGACGTTGAGAGCGTTCATTCCCTTTGACGATAAAGCTTGCCAAAGTGTCCCAGCCGAGTTGCTCAAACGCAAAGCCACGCGCGGCGCTTGCAGCCTCAAACGCATAGCCGTGGCCCTCGCCTTCCTCGGTGAAGATGAAACCAAGCTCTGGCTCTGGGTCTTCCGGCTCGAAGCCGAGAACGACAAAGCCCAGCAGTTGACCGCCTGCCTTCGCTTCAACCGACCAAAGGCCATGGCCACGCAGCGACCAGATGGCGACCATCTGAGCGAAATCATACCACGCATCCTCGCGCGACATGACTGTCAGGTACCGCGCGCGCGGGCTGGCCACGATCCGGGCATAGGTGTCGAAATCCGACAATTGTGGCGCGCGCAGAACCAGACGCTCGGTTTCGAGCGTCGGAATCGCGCCCGCCACGCGAGCCGCCAGTTCAGCCCCTTGAACATTTGGCGCAACTTCGAACCGGAAGGTCATGCGTAGGCCTCCGATCCGATTTGCCGCTCATCCGGGTGAGGGTGACGATAGACGACATCCTCGGGGTCCGGGCGCGCTGCGCTTGGGTCTTCACGTGCCCCAAGCCGTTTGGCCAGCGCAATTGAACGGGTGTTCGGCGCATCGATATAGCTGACCAAAGACGTCAGTCCGGTATTCTGAAACGCCCAGTCACGCGCGGCACAGGCTGCTTCGAATGCATAGCCCTTGCCTTCAAATTCGGGGAAGATACACCAGCCGATTTCGGTTTCCGGGAATTTCGGAGGTTTGTTGATCCCGACCTGCCCAATGAATTCACCGGTTTCCGTCAGATCGACCGCCCACGCGCCAAACCCGAGAAACTGCCAACTGGCCACGTCCGAGCCCAGCATCGACCACAGGTTCTGGGCCGAGTACGGGCCATCCATGTACTTCGCCCAATCCGTCGCAAACAGCGCGGCCATCGGCTCGAAATCCTCAAGCCGGTGGTGGCGCAATGTCAGGCGCGCAGTGGATATGGTGGGCGCGAGGGTCACTTACTTTTTCTTCCCGAACCCACTCAGACCCGAAGGCAGGCCCATGCCGCCGCCCATGCCGGGCAGGCCCCCGGGCATCTTGCCGCCCATCGCCTTGGCCGCTTGTTCCAGCGCCTTGGGGTCCATACCTGCGGCCATATCCTCGGGCGAGGGGCCGCCTTTGCCGAACATGCCCTTCATGGCCTGTTTCAGCATCTTGCCTTTGCCCATCTTGCCCATTTTCTTCATCATGTCCGACATCTGCCGGTGCATCTTGAGCAGTTTGTTGAGGTCGCTGACCTCCATCCCCGAACCCGCTGCAATCCGTTTCTTACGGCTGGCTTGCAGCAGCTGAGGGTTGGCGCGTTCGCGTTTGGTCATCGACTGGATCATCGCGATCTGCTGGCGCAGGATCTTGTCGTCCAGACCGGCCTGATCCATCTGTTTCGCCATTTTGCCCATGCCCGGCATCATGCCCATCATGCCCTGCATGCCGCCCATCTGGATCATCTGTTCCAGCTGCATCTTCAGGTCGTTCATGTTGAACTGACCCTTGACCATGCGCTTCATCATGCGCTCGGTCTGTTCCATCTCCATCGTTTCCTGGGCCCTTTCGACCAGGGCCACGATGTCGCCCATGCCCAGAATACGTCCGGCGATCCGGTCCGGCTCGAAGGTCTCCAGCGCGTCCATCTTCTCGCCCAGACCGACAAAGCGGATCGGCTTGCCAGTGACCGCGCGCATCGACAGCGCCGCACCACCGCGCCCGTCACCGTCCATCCGGGTCAGGACCACGCCCGAGATACCGACCTTGGCGTCGAACTCCTCGGCAACCTCGACGGCGACCTGACCGGTCAGGCCGTCGACCACCAGCAGAGTCTCACGCGGGTCGACCACATTGCGCACCTGCTCGACCTCGTCCATCAGGACTTCGTCGATATGCAGACGGCCCGCGGTGTCGAGCATGTAGACGTCATACCCACCAAGCGTCGCCTGCTGCTTTGCCCGTTTGGCGATATCGACGGGTTTCTGGCCGGGAACGATCGGCAGCGTATCCACACCAACCTGCGTGCCCAGCACCGCCAGCTGATCCATCGCCGCCGGGCGATAGACGTCGAGCGAGGCCATCAGGACCTTCTTGCCCTCTTTCTCTTTCAGGCGCTTTGCCAGCTTGCCGGTGGTGGTGGTCTTGCCCGAGCCCTGCAGACCAACCATCAGGATCGGGGCGGGCGGGTTGTCGATCTTGAGCTTGCCGGGGTCTTCCTCGCCGCGCAGGGTATCGACCAGCGCGTCATGCACGATCTTGACGACCTGCTGGCCGGGGGTGATCGACTTAGTCACCGCCTGACCGGTCGCCTGTTCCTGCACCTTCTTGACGAAGGCGCGGGCCACCGGCAGCGAGACGTCAGCCTCAAGCAGCGCAACGCGCACCTCGCGCAGGGCGGTCTTGACGTCTTCCTCGGACAGGGCGCCCTGTTTGGTCAGCCGGTCAAAGACGCCAGAGAGGCGTTCGGATAGATTTTCAAACATGCCTTCGGCCTCCTTCGCCGGTTGTCTCTTGGCGTGTCCTAAATAGGATGCGCCGGTTAAATGCACAAACGCCCCCTCCCACAGAATTATACGTGGGGGTAATGCCAAATGGCATTGCCCCCACGGGCGAAACTCGCTGGTGGGGGGCGATCCCTGAACGACTCAAGGGACCGGAAGGATGGTTTCTTCCGGATGTTTGCGCGTCGTCTACGCGCCTGAAGGCACCGAGTCAAGACAGGCGCTTTGTATGGAACCCCCTGTGGTGTAGCGTCGGCAAGCAGGATGCAAGGGTCGGAGGGTGAAGGTGAGCGGTACATTTCCACAGCGGACCACCGACTACGTGGGCCCGGTGACAAATACGGATATCTGGCCCGATTTCCGGATACGCCCTGACGATCTGTTTGTCTGCACGCCGCCCAAATGCGGAACCACCTGGACGCAGACACTGGTGCGAATGCTGATTACCGAACAGGCCGATCCGTCGATCTATGACAACAAGGTCTCGCCCTGGCTGGATTGCGCTTTTCGCGACCGGGTCGCGCAGGCCAATTCACTGGAAGTTCAGGACCACAGGCGCTGCATCAAAACGCATTCACCGCTGGATGGCATCACCTATTCGCCGGATGCCCAGTATCTGGTGGTTCATCGTCATCCGGTCGATGTGCATTTTTCGCTGCGTAGCCATGTCGAGAACATGACCGAAGACTGGCTGGACTATCTGTTTCCCGACGACCTGTCCGAAGCGTTTGCGATGTTTCTGGACCGCCCGGCCTCGACCAAAGGGACCGATGATCTGACGCTGGCCTCGTTCGTGCATCACTTCCGGTCTTTCTGGGATTATCGCGACCTGCCCAATATTCATTTCCTGCACTATGCCGAGCTAAGCCGCGACTTGCCGGGACAGGTCAGGCGATTGGCCGGGATCATGGGAATGAACATCGACGACCGCATGGTGGCCGGGATTTCGCAAGCGGGAAGCTTCGGGTCGATGAAAGACAATGCCAGACGCCTGTCGCAGACGCCGGGGTTTACCAGCGTTTTTCGCGATTTCGCGCAGTTTTTCTCGTCAGGCACCAGCAACAAGTGGGAAGGTAAGCTGACCGAGGCCGAGATGGCGCGATATGACGCCCGGATGGCCGGCATGGTCACCCCGGCTGAGCGGATGTGGCTGGAACATGGTCGGGCCGTGTAACCCTCAGGCCTGTTCCCGATCTGGTTTCTGATCGCCAGCGGGCAGCCAATAGTTGATCGCATCCACCAATCCGTGCGCCCCGCGTCCGCTTGAGAATGCCTCGACGATGGGATGTCGGCCCGCGCTCATACCCTTGTCGAGTATCAGGACCGGGCGGTAGAGGGTCGACGATCCTTTGGTGCTGCGCGACACCGAGCTTTCGATCTCGGCATGGGACAGGTCTGACAGCGCATGTTCGACCGCGTCATAGCCAAAGACCGACTGCCTGCGGATCACGAGGCTGCCCTTATTGCGGTCCAGTATGACCTGAACGCGCCGGACGAAGGTGCAGAACGCGCCGAACCCCAATCCTCCTCCAAAGAGTGCAAAGAAAAGACCGAACAGAATGCCTTCGCCGCCTTCGCTGACCATGAACAGACCTGCGCCGACAAAGGCGAGGATGAAGAAGACCAGCGTGATGCCGATGAACCAGGGCGTGTATGTCAGGATCAATTGGTCCGGGGTATTGCGGGACACTTTCATGGCGGCACGCTAACACTGAATTCCGGCACTGTCGTGGCTTGAATTTCCACCTTTGTTGCGCGATGAGCGCATCAGACAGGAGGTCACGATGGACGCATCATCCGCTTTTCAGGACACATTGCCCCTCAGTTCTGACGCCTTGTTGGCGCAACTGGACGATTGGGGGCTGGTTTACCGGCTGCACACTCATCCTCCGCTGCGCACGGTCGAAGAGTCGAAGGCCGTCGAGGATCAGTTCATGGTGCCCGGAGAGAACGCGCTGCGCCTTAAGAACCTGTACCTGCGCGACAAGAAAAAGCGGAACTATCTGGTGACGCTGGAACAAAGCCGCGAGATCGATCTGAAAGCACTGGGGGCAGAGCTGGGTGTGGGCAACCTGTCGTTCGGCTCGGCGGATCGGTTGTTGCAGAACCTTGGTATCCGGCCCGGCGCGGTCAGCCCGCTGGCCATGATCAACGGGGTGCAGAATGATCTGCGCTTTTTCATGGATGCAGCCGCACAGCAGGCCGATGTGATCTATATGCATCCGCTGGTCAATGACCGGACGGTTGCGATGTCGCGGGGTGATCTGATGGCGTTTTTCGAAAAGATCGGCTGTCAGGTGACGTGGCTGCCCTGACTGAACGTGCGCCTTTCAGGCGCACGTGCCTCCGGCGGAGGTATTTTTGAACAGAAGAAGGGGCGGGCGCTTTAGTCCGCGGGCAGCGCCTGTTTCAGGGCGGCGGCCACATGGGCGGCTGAGGGGTTGATGAACAGATGCCCGTCTGCCTCGAATACCGGGTCGTCCAGATGGTTGGGGAAGGCCAGCGGCAGTTCGGTGCAGGCCAGCAGAATAGCGGTGCCGGGTGTTGCGTGGCGGTTGCAGAAGGCCAGCAAACGGGTGTGCGCGGTCCCGGACGCGCCGCCATAAAAATCGCTGTCGATCATGGCCTGCATCTCGTCGACGTCCGGATCCGGCAGTCGGACGTTTGCGGTGTCGCCTTCGACCGCCAGCCTTTCGGCATAGTTGGTCGCTTGCATGGTCACGGTTGTTCCCAGCACCAGCGCATGTGATGCGCCGGTTTTTGCGGTGGCTTCGGCAGTGGCATCGAAGATGCTGAGGATGGGCATCGAAACACCCTGACGGATCGCGTGCAGGCGGGCATGGGGCGTGTTCGACGCAATGATGCCGAAATCACACCCTGCGTTTTCAAGGGTCAGCAGCGCGTCGCGGAAGACCGCGTCGAACTCTGCCCAGCTTTCTTCGTTTCCGGCCACACCGCGCAGCGCCCGTGTTCTGGCTTGCGTCACCGACTCGATCGTCATCGGCGGTACGGGCAGGGGCGAGCCATGGCCGCGCGCGGCAAAATATCGGCCCGCCCCTTCGGCGATGGCTCTGTAGTAGTCGACGGTCGAGGCCCAGCCGACTCCGCCCAGAATTCCGATCTTTTTCATGATTGAATGTCCAACCCGCAAAATACCTGTTTTGCAGATTGGACATTTCTGGTCGCGAAGGCCAGTGCCGGTTTAGGCGGCCAGTTCGGATACGGCCTTATGCGCATTCTGCACTGATGCGTCAGGGTCGATGGCCAATTGGTCCGCGGCGACGACGTCCACATCGTGAATTCCGATAAAGCCCAGAACATGCTTTGCGTAGCCAGACGCGTAGTCGATCTCGGACCCCACGGCGGTGCCGCCCGAGGCGATGGCCAGAACGGCGCGTTTGCCTTCCAGCAGCCCCTTGGGGCCGTTTTCGGTATAGGAAAAGGTCAGACCCACGCGGGCAACCAGGTCGATCCACGCCTTGAACGCGGCGGGTACCGAAAAGTTGTAGATCGGCAAACCAATGACGATTGTGTCGGCCTGCTGAAGCTCGTTCACAAGCTCGTCCGAAAGGGCCAGTTGATCCCGTTGAACCGCGTCGCGCTGATCTGCCGGGGTAAAGTTCGCGGCAATCCAGTCTTCGGTCAGCAGCGGCAGGGGCGAGGCCAGATCACGGCGAATGATGCGCCCGGCGCCCAGATGTTTGACGACACGGTCTGACAGATCACGTGTTGCCGATCCGGTGCGGCGGGCCGAGGCGTCGATGTGGAGAATGGTTTTGGTCATTTCTGCAGTCCTTCGATCAGGGGTGATGTGGTCTGGGCTCAATATGATTGTTGCGCTGGCGAACAAAAGTCGGATACATCAACAGCGTCTGTTAGAAATTGCACAAAGATAGCTTTGCCATGGATAATTGGGATGAAGTGAGAACCGCATATCAGGTCGCGCGGATGGGGACAGTCAGCGGCGCGGCCGAGGTTTTGGGCGTGCACCATGCAACAGTGATCCGCCATATCGACGCGATCGAGGCGCGGTTGGGTGTGAAACTGTTCCAGCGTCACGCGCGGGGATATACGCCAACCGAGGCGGGTGAAGACCTGTTGCGCGTGGCGCAGGCGACCGAGGATCAGTTCAACCAGCTTGTGGGTCGAATGAAGGGCCGGGGCGACGATGTCTCGGGCGAGTTGGTGGTGACCTCGCTGGCGTCGCTGGTGCCGTTGGTTGTGCCCACTCTCAGCGAGTTCCAAAAGGCCCACCCGGGGTTGATCGTGCGCTATCTGACCGGGGACCGCCTGTTTCGCCTTGAATATGGCGAGGCGCATGTTGCCATTCGCGCCGGGTCAGCGCCGGATCAGCCGGACAATGTTGTGCAGCCCTTCGTGACACAGGACGTGGGCTTGTTTGCCAGCAAGGATTACGTCGCCCGCCGGGGCAAGCCGCAAAGTGTCGAGGATTTCCCCAAACACGCCTTTGTTGGAAATGATGACGAAAACAGCCGCGCGCCGTTTTCGCAATGGCTGCGGGCCAACGCCCCGGCCGAGGCGCTGACATTCAGGTGCTCGAACAACTTCACCGTGGCCGAGGCCGTTCGGGCCGGGGCCGGGATCGGGTTCATGGCCCGATGGGAGGCTGCCAGATACCCGGATCTTGAGGAAGTGATGGACAGCCTGCCCGAATGGTCGGGCAAACTGTGGCTGGTCACCCATGTCGATCTGCATCGCACGACCAAGGTGCAGGCGTTCCTGTCCTTCCTGAAGGAACAGTCGCGGACCTGGCTGCCATGACGCCGCACGCCCGTGGCCATCTGGCCATGTTGTGCTTTTCGGCGCTGGTGGCAGGCAGCTTCTCGCTGGGGTCGATGATCGCGAATGAGATCGCCCCAGCCGCTTTGAACGCGGTGCGCTTTGCGATTGCGGCGGTGGTAATTGGGATTGCTGCCTATGCCACGACCGGTGTGCCACGTTCCGCCGCGCAGGCCCCGTGGCGCTATTTGGTTCTGGGCGGTCTGTTCGCCACCTATTTTGTCCTGATGTTCTACGGCCTGCAGACCGCTCCGCCGGTCAGTGCTGCCGCCGTGTTCACGCTGACGCCGGTTGTCTCGGCCATTGCGGGGTGGGTGTTGCTGAGGCAGGTCACAACCCCGCGGATGGCTTTGGCCCTGTCCGTCGGGGCGGTCGGCGCATTGTGGGTGATTTTTCGCGCCGACTGGCAGTTGTTCCGGGCCTTCCAGATCGGGGTGGGTGAGGTCATCTATTTCGTGGGCTGCGTCGCCCACGCAATCTATACGCCCATGGTCCGCAAGCTGAACCGGGGCGAACCGGCGGTGGTGT
This sequence comes from Ruegeria sp. C12, assembly GCF_056537745.1. Classification (NCBI taxonomy): domain Bacteria; kingdom Pseudomonadati; phylum Pseudomonadota; class Alphaproteobacteria; order Rhodobacterales; family Roseobacteraceae; genus Ruegeria; species Ruegeria sp. C12. The sequence goes on along the minus strand of NZ_JBQFSA010000009.1, from coordinate 60,502 downwards.
TCACCTTTGGCACCCTGCTGGCCGGGTGCGTCCTGCTGACGGCCTTCGGCTGGTCAGATATTATCAGCACCAATTGGTTCAGCCTGCCGGGCATCGTCTGGATCGGGCTGCTGTACCTGTCCTTCTTTGCAACGGCAGCCAGCTTCGTTCTGGTCCAGTTTGCGGCGCTGAAGCTGCCCTCGGCCAAAGTCATGGCGTATACCTATTTGGTGCCCAGTTGGGTCATCCTGTGGGAGATTGCGTTGGGCAACGGTGTGCCGACCGGGCTGATCGTGTTGGGCATTGCCCTGACAATTCTGGCCCTTCTCTTGCTGCTGAAAGAGGAAATCCCCGAGCCGGCATCCCTTCGGCGCAGTGCAGATTGACGCTTGTGTTCCCATCAGCTTCTGGCAGCATCCCACCGGCCAAAACGAAAACGAGGGCAGGGGAATGAAGCCAATTCTAACGGGCGCGGTTTTGATCGCACTGGGCGCGTGTGCGCAAAACAACTTGCAGGGCTCCGGCAACGAGACATCGCTGCAAGCCAGTTGCGAGGCGCTGGTCTCTGCCGAAAGCGGCACGCGTATTGAAGACGTCAAGGCGCTGGAAACGCAGCCCGACCCACGGGGCTCCGTCACAGCGGTTACTGTTGCCGGGCAAAGCCGCCCATGGACGTGTTCGGCGGACCCAACAGGCGTCATTTACAGCGTCATACCCGGCTGATTGCGGTTCGGCTGTGTTGTTCGCCAAGGGGGCGAACAGCCCCTCCGTTGAGGCAGATCAAGGCTGAAACGGGGCATGTCTTCTATACTTTCCACAAGGAAGAGGAGGACGAAATGTTCAATCACATCATGATCCCCGTCGATCTTCACTTGCCGCCCGAAGTGCAAAAAGCCGTTGCTGTGGCGGGTGAGATGGCCAAATGGCAAAACGCACGTGTGACCCTGGTCAGCGTGACCGGAACCCAACCCGGTGATGTCACCGCATCGGACGCCTCTATCGCCAAGGACCTTGCGGCTTTGGCTGATGACCTGTCGGCCAAGAGCGGCGCAGAGGTCGGCACTAAGAACATCCATTCAGTCGATGTTGCGGTCGAAGTTGATGGGGATTTGACGCGTGCAGCCGAAGAGATTGGCGCCGATCTGATCGTTGTGGGAACACACGCGCCTCGGATCACGGACTATATCTTCTCAAGCCATGCCGGGTATCTGGCGAAACACGCCAAAGTGTCCGTGTTTGTCGTCAGGTAGGCGAGTCATCCGCGCCATCCGTCGCGGGCAGTTCGACCTCAAGAAACCGCTCGAACGCGTCCAGGTTCACCGGCTCGAACTGTCCGAAGCCCTGCATCCAGACCGAGGCCGTCCGCAGGGCGTCGGGCTCCAGCTTGCACCACTTCACCCGCCCGCGTTTTTCCTGAGAGATCAGCCCGGCCTTGGTCAGAATGACCAGGTGTTTCGAAATCGCGGCCAACGACATCTCGAACGGTTCGGCCACGTCTGTGACGGCCATATCATCCTCAAGCAACATCGCAAGGATGGTGCGCCGGGTCGGGTCGGCCAGGGCGGCGAATACGGTGTCAAGGTCGTCGGACATGATCCCGCTGAACCACAGCGCCGGAGTTTGGTCAACCATTTGGTTGAATATGTGGATTCAGGGTGATTTCGGATTGCCCACCCTTCGACCTGCGATTTACCTGCACCTTCCCAGCAGAAATACCGAATGAAAACAGGAGTTTATCCTGCGGCAATTCGGGCGCTCAACACCGTTGACTCTGTGCCCTGCGCCCCTTAGCACCTAGCCCCAAGACTGTGCGAGGAAAACGCCCGTGACCGATGACGACCAAAAGCAGCGTATGGCGCAGCTGGAGGCCAAGATCGACGCGGCGAAAAAGGCGAAAGCGCCAAAACCTCGTGCGGATGCTGACGTGTCCGGGGGCGAGCTTGCCTGGAGGATGGTCATCGAAATGGTATCCGGTCTGGGGATCGGATTTGGCATCGGATACGGGCTGGACAGCCTGTTCGGGACGATCCCGATCTTTTTGGTGCTGTTCACATTGCTGGGCCTTGTCGCGGGCGTGAAGGTTATGCTCCGCAGCGCGAAAGAGGTTCAAGAGAAACAAGCGGCGGCTGAGGCGGCCGAGAAGGACGAGAGGGACTGAACGTGGCAACTGAGACCACCGCAGCAGAAGGCAGCAGCCTGGTTTTCCACCCGATGGATCAGTTCATCGTTAAGCCGTTGTTCGGTGACGGTGCGGTGGGCATGTTCACGATCACCAACGTGACGCTGTGGCTGTTCCTTGCGATCGTGGCCATCATTCTGCTGCTGATCGTGCCGACCTCGAAGCGCGCGATTGTTCCGACCCGGATGCAGTCGGTGGCCGAACTGGCCTATGGCTTCATCTACAAGATGCTGGAAGACATCTGCGGCAAGGAAGGCGTCAAGTACTTCCCCTATGTCATGACCCTGTTCATGTTCATCGTCTGCGCGAACTTCCTGGGCATGATCCCCATGTCATTCACCACAACGTCGCATTTCGCCGTGACCATCCCGCTGGCGCTGTCGGTCTTCCTGACCGTGACCGTGCTGGGCTTTGTCAAGAACGGCGCAGGCTTCCTGAGCCTGTTCTGGGTGTCCAGCGCCCCGCTGGCGCTGCGTCCCATTCTGGCGATCATCGAGCTGATCTCGTACTTCGTGCGCCCGGTCAGCCACTCCATTCGTCTTGCCGGTAATGTCATGGCAGGCCACGCTGTTATCAAGGTGTTCGCAGGCTTTGCCGCGATTGCCGCGATCTCGCCCGTGTCCGTTCTGGCGATCACCGCAATGTACGGCCTCGAGGTCCTGGTGTCCTTCATTCAGGCCTACGTTTTCACCATTCTGACCTGTGTTTACCTGAAGGACGCTCTGCATCCGCATCACTAAAGATGGGTGAAATCACCCATCCTACGCAGGAACGATAACCCAACATCGAAACTTCCAATTCGTAAGGAGATACATCATGGAAGGCGATCTCGCACACATCGGCGCAGGCCTGGCAGCAATCGGTTCCGGCGCAGCCGCAATCGGGGTGGGCAACGTTGCAGGCAACTTCCTGGCCGGCGCCCTGCGCAACCCTTCGGCGGCTGCTTCGCAGACCGCAACCCTGTTCATCGGTATCGCGTTCGCAGAAGCCCTGGGGATCTTCGCATTCCTGGTCTCGCTGCTGCTGATGTTCGCCGTATAATCTGCGGAACCTGATCCTTACGCGCAGGTGGGCCCAAGCCATAGCGGCCCACCTGTTGTAAAGACAAGTTTCCGACGGAGGATATCATGGCGACTGAACCCATTACTAAAGAGGTAGCCGGCTCGTGCGTCGACTCCTATGGCTCTGCCATCGGGATGCCGCAGCTCTGCTTCGATTGGTTCCCCAACCAGATTTTCTGGCTGGTCATTACGCTGGTCGTCATCTTTCTGGTCCTGTCCCGCGTGGCCTTGCCCCGCATCGCGGCAATCCTGGCTGAACGTCAGGGGACCATTACAAATGACCTGGCTGCGGCCGAAGATCTGAAGGCCAAAGCGGTCGAGGCTGAAGAGGCCTATAACAAGGCGCTGGCCGATGCCCGTTCTGAGGCACAGCGTATCGCAGCGGAAGCCCGCGCCGAAATCCAGGCTGGTCTGGATGACGCGATTGCCAAGGCGGACGCGGAAATCGCTGCAAAGGCGGCTGAATCGGAAAAGGCAATTGCCGACATCCGTGCCGGTGCGCTGGAAAGCATTCAAGTGGTTGCCAAGGATACGGCGGCTGAACTGGTCACAGCACTGGGCGGCGAGGCGGATGCCAAAGCCATCGACGGTGCCGTAGATGCGCAGATGAAAGGATAAGTGACATGCGGAACACTCTTGCCCTTATCCTGACCTTCGGTGCCGCAAGCCCGGCGCTGGCCGCAAGCGGCCCGTTCTTCTCGCTTGGCAATACGGACTTTGTCGTCACTCTGGGCTTCATCGTCTTCATCGCGGTCCTGTTCTACTTCAAGGTCCCCGGCATGATCGGTGGCGCGTTGGACAACCGGGCCGAGGGCATCAAGTCCGAACTGGACGAAGCCCGCGCCCTGCATGAAGAAGCGCGCAGCCTGCTGGCCTCGTACGAGCGTAAGCAGCGCGAAGTGCAGACGCAGGCGGATGCCATCGTGGCTGCGGCCAAGGATGACGCGGCGCTGGCAGCAGAGCAAGCCAAGGTCGATCTGGAGAAATCCATCGCGCGCCGTCTGGCGGCCGCACAGGACCAGATCGCGTCGGCTGAGGCTTCGGCTGTGAAGGAAGTGCGCGATCAGGCCATCACCGTTGCTGTCTCGGCAGCTAACGCTGTGCTGGCCAAGCAGATGACCGCTGCTCAGGCGAACAAGCTGATCGATGCGGCCATTGCTGACGTGGGCGAAAAGCTGCACTGACAATTGCCTATCCCGAATTAAGAAAACCCGGCGCAGTCGCCGGGTTTTTTTGTTTCAGGTGCCCAAAGCGGTTTCGGCGCCTAGGCTTGCCCCGTCTCATGCGCCAGGCGTTGCTGTGCAATCGCCTCGTTGCGTTCGGCCTTTTGCTGATCCTTCATGCAGCGCTCGACGAAATCCAGATGCTGTTCGACCGCCAAACGGGTGGCCTCGGGATCCCGAGCTTGCAGGGCTGTGTTGATCGCGCGGTGCTGGTCCAGAATGGCCTCACGCGTGGCGCGTTGCTGAAACATCATCTGGCGGTTGTAAAACACTCCCTGCCGGAGCAGATCGTACATCGACCGCATCATGTGCAGCATGACAACGTTATGGCTGGCCTCAATAATGGCCATGTGAAACTCGGCGTCCAACCCGGCTTCTTCTTCGGCGGCGTTGCGCTCATGTGCCGTCTCCATCCGGTCGAAAATGGCCTGAACCACCTTAAGATCGCTGGTGGACCCAAGCCGCGCAGCGCGCTCGGCGGCCAGCCCCTCCATATCCCGGCGGAAGGACAGATAGTCGAACACTGCCTCGTCATGGCTGCTGAACAACCGGATCAGGGCAGGGGAAAAGGCCGAGCCCAGAACTTCGGCCACATAGATACCGGATCCGGCCTTTGCGGTCAGCAACCCTTGGTCCTGCAGATCGGAAATGGCATCCCGCAAAGATGGGCGTGACACGCCCATGCGCTCGGCCAATTCCCGCTCCGACGGCAGACGCTCGCCGGGGCGCAGGATGCCGCGTAGGATGAGCAATTCGATCTGCCGGACAACTGCACTCGACAGCTTTTCGGTCTGAACTTTTTGAAAGGGCATATACACGTCCAAAATTGGTCAAAACATATGACCACAGTGGGGGTTCGGGTTCAAGAAGGGCGGTTTCACTTTGATTGAAACATTAGGTCAGTATTGTTGACTTTAATACTGTTCTGCATAGGCTGCCCGAATTGAGATCGGAGGAGCCTCATGACCGCGCAGACCCTGTTCGCCACCCGTACATCCAGAATGAAAGCGTCCGAGATGCGGGAATTGCTGAAACTGCTGGACCAGCCCGGCATCATCTCATTCGCTGGTGGAATCCCCGATCCGGCCCTGTTCCCGGCAGATGCGTTTTCGCAGGCGTTCCAGGCAGCGCTTGGGCCGGACACTCAGGCGCAGGCGCTGCAATACTCGGTCAGCGAAGGCTATGCGCCGCTGCGCGAGTGGCTGGTCCGCCATATGCGGGAGATCGGGGTCGAGTGCGAGGTCGACAACATCCTGATCACCTCGGGCTCGCAACAGGCGCTGGACTATCTTGGTAAGCTGTTCCTGTCGCCGGGCGATACGGCCCTGGTCGGATGGCCGACCTATCTTGGGGCTTTGGCAGCTTTCAACGCCTATGAGCCGCGGTTTGACCGGCTCAGCATCAACGGCAATCGCGGTGCTGGGGAATATCGTGAGGCGGCCGGGGACGGGGCGGTCAAGTTCGCCTATCTGTCACCGGATTTCTCGAACCCGACCGGAGAGACGGTTGATTTGCACGGGCGCGAGGCGCTGCTGGACCTGGCCGAAGAACTGGAATGCGCGGTGATCGAGGATGGGGCTTATCAGGCCCTGCGTTATGATGGCGAGGCTATTCCACCGGTTCTGGCGCTGGAACTTGCGCAGAAAGGAACGATTGAAAACTGCCGCACGATCTATTGCGGCAGCTTTTCGAAAACACTGTCGCCGGGATTGCGGATGGGCTGGGTGGTCGCTGCCAAGCCGGTCATCTCGCAGATGGTGCTGATGAAACAGGCCGCTGATCTGCACTCGGCCACCATCAACCAGATGGCCGTGCATCAGGTGGCCGAGGCGTGTTTCGACACCCATATCCCCAAGGTCCGCGCAACCTATCAGGCGCGGCGCGATGCGATGCTGGCCGCCTTGCAGCAGCACATGCCGGATGGCGTGGTCTGGACCCGGCCCGAGGGCGGCATGTTCATCTGGGTCACGCTTCCGGTGGGCACAGACGGGTCCGACCTGCTGGCGCGTGCGTTGGCGACCGAGAAAGTGGCGTTTGTGCCCGGTCAGGCGTTCTTTCCGGACGGCAGCGGGGCCAATACCATCCGGCTGAGCTTTTCCAATTCGGATGAGGCAACGATCCGCGAAGGTATTCGCAGGTTGGGCAACGTGCTGCGGGCCTGACGCGGAAAGGGTCTGTTAACCAATTTACTGCAACCCTGCGGCATGATCCGGTATCTCGCCCTCTTTCTGCTTGCGGCCTGTTCGGCTGGCACGCCCCATTTTCGCAACGTCCCTGCCACGCGCGTTGCCGTAAACGGCAGTGTGTTTGACGTGCGCGTGCGCGGCGAACTGGCCGAGGCGGTCCGCGTCAACGCGCAATACGCCCCACGCCTTGGCCCAATCCGGGATCGTGCAGCGCTGGCCATGGCGCAGGTGTCGGGTTGCCCGATCCTGGATGTGCTGGGCGATGCGGCGGTGACGGTCGGCGTTTTGGGTTGCGACCGCGAGGCGGGGGAGCGGTTGCTGCTGACCGCCATCTCGCGACCCAATTACGAATGTATCAACTATGGCGCGTCCAGCGGCTATGCCTACGAAGTGTTCGAGTGTACGCCATATTGAGAACTGCGCTTATTTGCGTATTTCGGCAAGATATTGTGGATAAGTCGGGCCAATATCCCATATCCTGCGCAATCACGTTGACACCTCGCCCCTCCGTTGCGCAGACTTCCTGACAACAGGAATCAAGGGACTCGTCGCTTTTGCGCTTTAGCAAACTCAAACTGACCGGCTTCAAAAGCTTTGTTGATCCGACCGATCTGATCATCGCGGACGGGCTGACCGGTGTGGTGGGGCCGAACGGCTGCGGCAAGTCCAACCTGCTTGAGGCTCTGCGCTGGGTCATGGGCGAAAACCGCCCCAAATCCATGCGCGGCGGCGCGATGGAGGATGTGATCTTTGCCGGTGCCGCCACGCGTCCGGCGCGCAATTTCGCCGAAGTGGTCCTGACCATGGACAACTCAGAACGCCTCGCGCCCTCGGGGTTCAACGACAGCGATCAGCTTGAGATCGTGCGCCGCATCACCCGCGATGTGGGCAGTGCCTACAAGACAAACGGCAAGGACGTGCGGGCGCGTGACGTGCAGATGCTGTTCGCCGACGCCTCGACCGGGGCACATTCCCCTGCTCTGGTGGGGCAGAACCGCATCGCCGAACTGATCAACGCCAAACCCCGCGCCCGCCGCCGTATTCTTGAGGAAGCTGCGGGAATCTCTGGCCTCTATCAGCGGCGGCACGAGGCCGAGTTGAAGCTGAAAGGGACCGAGACCAACCTGACCCGCGTTGATGACGTGCTGGAACAGTTGGGCGCGCAACTGGCGCAGCTGGCGCGTCAGGCGCGTCAGGCCGCGCGGTATCGTGAAATTGGCGAGCAATTGCGGCAGGCCGAGGGGATGCTGCTATTTCGCCGCTGGAAAGAGGCCGACATGGCCCGCCAGCAGGCCGAGGAAAAGCTGCGCGAACGACTGACCGAAGCGTCCCGGGCCGAGGCCGAGGCCCGCGCCGCAGCCGCCAAACGCGCCGAGATCGAAGAGACCTTGCCGCCCCTGCGTGAGGAAGAGGCCATCGCCGCCGCCGTCCTGCAACGCCAGCAGGTGCAGCGCGATCAGCTCTCGGATCAGGAAACCCGCGCGCGTCAAACCATCGAGACGCTGACCAACCGCATCAGGCAACTTGGAAACGATATCGAGCGCGAGGCCGGTCTGAACCGCGACGCGGGTGAGATGATCGAGCGTCTGGAATGGGAAGCCCGCGAACTGGCCAAGGCCGCCGAGGGGCATGACGACAAGGTCTCTGAGGCCGCTGAAATTGCGCGCGAGGCCGCATCGGTTCTGCAGGACCGCGAGGATCACCTGTCACAGCAGACCGAGGATATGGCCCGCCTCGTTGCCCGCCACCAGTCGGCCCAGCGTCTGGTCGAGGACAGCCGCAAAACGCTGGCCCGGTCCGAGGGCGAGGAAGAAAAGGCCCGCTCTGCCGTGGATGAGGCCAAATCGGCCCTGACCCGCGCCAGCGAGGCTTTTGAGGCCGCGCAAGAGGGCGAAGAAGAGGCCCGCGAGGCTGCCGAGGCCGCCGAAGAAGCGCTGGCCGCCGCTGACGAGCTGCGCAACGACACGCAGGCCCGCGAGGCCGAAGCCCGCGCGCAACGCTCCGAGGCCGAAGGCGAGTTGGGCGCGATCCGTGCCGAAACCACTGCGCTTGCCAAGCTGGTCGAACGGGATACGGCAGAAGGCGGGCAGGTGCTGGACCTGCTGCGCGTAGCGCCCGGTTACGAAAAGGCGCTGGGGGCGGCACTGGCCGACGACCTGCGCGCGCCTCTGGTCGACGGGGATGGCCCGTCGGGCTGGGTGCAGGTTGCGGGCTATGACAGCGATCAGCCGTTGCCCGAGGGGGCCGAGCCTCTGGCACTGCATGTCTCCGGCCCCGATCGTCTCAGCCGTCGGATCGCGCAGATCGGCTTGGTCGATGCGGATCAAGGCGCGCGGTTGCAGGCGTCGTTGCAGCCGGGTCAACGGCTGGTGTCACGCTCGGGCGATCTGTGGCGCTGGGACGGGTTCCGCGCCTGGGCCGAGGATGCACCAAGCGCGGCGGCCCTGCGATTGGAACAGCTCAACAAGCTGGAAGCGCTGAAACAGGAACTGGCCCGCACCGAGGCGCAGGCCGATGGTGCCCGCGCCGCGCATGAGGCACTGTCGCAGCAACTGGCCGATGTCACCGAAGCCGACCGCCGCGCGCGCGAAGCCCGCCGCGCCGCCGATCAGCGCATGGCCGAAACCGCCCGCCTGCTCAGCCGGGCCGAGGCTGACCGCAATCTGGCACAGGGCAAGCTGGAAACGCTGACGCTGGCCGTGGACCGCCATAAAGAGGACGCCATGTCCGCCCGCGCGCAGCTGCGCGAGGCCGAAGGCGCGTTGACCGGGTTGGGCGACCTCGACAGCGCCCGCGCGCAGGTCGAGGACATCAAGCAAACGGTCGAGGCGGCGCGGATCACCATGCTGACCCACCGCTCGACTCATGACGAATTGCGCCGTGAGGGTGAGGCGCGGACGCGCCGCAGTCAGGAGGTGACGAAAGACCTCAGCGGGTGGAAGCACCGTCTGGAAACCGCCGAAAAACGCATCTCGGAACTGGCCGAACGCAAGGAAAGCTCGGAAGAGGAACTGACCGAGGCCATGGCCGCCCCCGGCGAGATTGCCGAGGCGCGTGAGGAACTGAACGAGCTGATCGAAACCGCCGAGATCCGCCGCGCCGAGGCCGCCGACAAGCTGGCCGAGGCCGAGACCCAGCAGCGCGATGTTGTCCTGGCCGAGCGTGAGGCGGAACGGCTGGCCTCCGAGGCGCGCGAAACCCGCGCCGCCGCCGAGGCGCGGTGTGATGCGGCCAAGGAAAGCGTCGTCGCCGCAGCTGAGCGGATTGCCGAGGATCAGCAACTGACGCCAAACCAACTGTTGAACCAGTTGGACGTGAATCCCGACCAGATGCCCGCCGCCGACGCACTTGAGGCCGAGGTAAACCGCCACAAGCGACAGCGCGACGCAATGGGCGCGGTGAACCTGCGGGCCGAGGAAGACGCCAAGGACGTTCAGGAAGAATTCGACACCCTGAACGGCGAAAAGGCCGATCTGGAAGAGGCCATCAAGGCCCTGCGCAGCGGTATCGCCAGCCTCAACCGCGAAGGCCGCGAACGGCTGCTGACCGCGTTTGAGCAGGTGAACTCGAATTTCGCCATGCTGTTCAAGCACCTGTTTGGCGGCGGCGAGGCCAATCTGGTCATGGTCGAAAGCGACGATCCGCTGGATGCGGGGCTTGAGATCATGTGCCAGCCGCCGGGCAAGAAGCTCTCGACCCTCAGTCTGCTGTCGGGTGGCGAACAGACCCTGACCGCGACGGCGCTGATCTTTGGCGTGTTCCTCGCCAACCCCGCGCCGATCTGCGTTCTGGACGAGGTCGACGCGCCGCTGGATGACGCCAACGTCACCCGCTTCTGCGATCTGCTGGACGAGATGTGCCGCCAGACCGACACCCGGTTCCTGATCATCACCCACCACGCGGTGACAATGGCGCGGATGGACCGGCTGTTTGGTGTGACCATGCAGGAACAGGGCGTCAGCCAACTGGTCTCGGTCGATCTGAAGAAGGCCGAGCAGATGGTCGCCTGACCGCTCACCGCAACGTTATGAACGTTGCGAAGATATCGGGCTAACTTGGGCGCATGAGACGTATTCTGATCCTTGCCCTGCTATTAACCAGCCCGCTTGCAGCGGCTGAATGGCCAACCAAACCCGGCGACGTCCCCCTCAGCCCCGAGGAGTTGGACGCATTGGCAGGCCGCACGCTCACCTTCTACGATGACGGGCAATCCAAGTTCTCGGCGGGCGGGGCTTATTCCTACACCTATGCCAGCGGGGAATCGGCCTTCGGCACCTACAGCATCGCCGAGGATGGCAGCGTCTGCATCGCCTATCGTAATGGATTCAGCCGGTGTGACTTGTACGTGCGCAGTGGAGATCGATTAATTCTGATAGATGAGAAAGGGGATCGGTATCCGGTGCGGCCGGAGTGATAGTCGGCAATGTGGTCAGCCTTTAACCACCATGCAAATAGGTCGTCTCTTTAGTTTGAACGCTAAACTTGTCAGACTGACGAGATACTTGCCTGACATCTGCCCATCGAAGGACTTGATCTGTGACTGAAGACACCGACACACGGCTCGCACTTGGAAAAAAACGAGGATCGCATGGTCGCCAGCAGGATGACGGCGTTCTTGTCATTCGCACCATTGCGATGCCCGCTGACACCAACCCGGCGGGTGACATTTTCGGTGGGTGGTTGATGTCGCAAATGGATCTGGCTGCGGGCAATATGGCGGCGCGCGTGGCACAGGGACGAACAGCGACGGTATCGGTCGAAGCAATGCAGTTCCTGCAACCGGTCAAGGTTGGGGATGAAGTGACGCTTTACGCAACGCTGGTTAAAATTGGTCGCACATCCATGCGTGTGCATGTGGATGTCTGGGCACGCCCGAGACAATCCCACAATGGTCAAAAGGTAACCGACGCGGATTTCGTATTTGTTGCTTTGGACGATACAGGTGCACCGCGGCCTGTCTTTGAAAGCGATCAAGGCGATTAATGGGCTACAACTTCCCCAACAACTCCGCCGTCGGCCAAGCATCCGCGGGCAATCCCAGCCGCACCTGTTCCGCCTGAACGGCTGACCGCGTTCCTGCGCCCAGAATGCCGTCGATCTTGCCGACGTCATGCCCGCGCGCCTGTAGCTTGGTTTGTAGCTGCTTCATCTGGGTATCGGACAGGCCCGGTGTCGGGTTGCCCGCGTTGTATATCTGGCCGCCTTCCAGACGGGTGCCGAAATAGGCGGCGGTCAGGACGTAGACGAAGCTTTGGTTCCATTCGAAATAGACGTCGAAATTCGGATAGGCCAGAAAGGCAGGCCCCTTGTGGCCCTGCGGCAGGATCAGTGAGGCGGGCAGGTCGGCCAAAGACCCGCTGCGTGCCTCGATGCCCATCGCCTGCCACTCGGCCACCGAACGCGGTTTGCCGGGGCCTGACAGGGACCAGTCCATCTGCGCGGGCACGGTGACTTCCTGCAACCAGGGCTGGCCGGGTTGCCAGCCCAGATGGGACAGCATCTTGCCCCCGGACATCAGCGCATCGGGGGCCGAGGTCTTGAGCGAAACCTGACCGTCCCCATCCCCGTCTACACCATTGTCCAGAATGTCCTGCGGCAGCATCTGAACCATACCGATCTCGCCGGCCCAGGCTCCGGTGGTGCGCTGCGGGTCGAAATTGCCCTGGCGGAACAGCTCGATCGCCGCGAAGATCTGTGGGCGGAACAGATCGGGGCGGCGGCAGTCATGGGCCAGGGTCACCAGCGCGTTACGGGTGTTGAAATCGCCCTGCACCGCGCCGTAATCGGTTTCGAACGCCCAGAAGGCCAGCAACACGCCGCGCGAGACACCGTATTCCCGCTCGATCCGGTCAAACACGGCCTCGTATTTGCGCGACATGGACTGGCCGCGGTCAATCCGGTTTTGCGAGATCAGGCGGCGCGAGAAATCAATGAAAGGCATCTGGAACACGCCCTGCGCCCGGTCAGCCCGCAGCACAGCGCCGTCCTGCTGAACGCCCTGAAAGAACGCATCGACGGTGCCCTGATCAAAACCCTTCTGCACCGCTTCGGTTTTCAGGCCGCCCACGAACTGGCTGAACCCGCCACCGCATTGGGCAAAAGCGGGTGCCGAAAACAAGGCGGCGGCGAACAGGGAAGGCAACAAGCGCATAAGGTGTCCTTTAGAAAATCAGCGTGACTCCAACCCACACTGACACGAGGCCGAGTGCAAGCCCCCAGACGGACCACAGCATACGGCATGCGCGGAAAACCTCTGCCGCGCCGATCTCGCGCCTTGCATTCCCGTTCACCCAGGCCAGATCGCGCAATTGCCCGTGATAGCTGCGGGGTCCGGCCAAGGCGATGTCCAGCGCGCGTGCCATTGCCGCTTCGGGCCATCCGGCATTGGGTGAGATATGGCGGCGCGCGTCCGCGATGATCTCGGTCCAGCGGGACCATTGGCCCGAAAGTGCGACGATCATCAGGCAGGTCAGTCGCGCCGGGATCAGATTCAGCAGATCGTCAAACCGGGCCGAGGCCCAGCCGAAGTCGCGATAGGTTTCGTTTCGGTACCCGATCATGCTGTCTGCGGTGTTGACGGCCTTGTAGATCAGCAGCCCCGGCAGCCCCCCGATCAGGAACCAGAAAGCAGGCGCAATGACGCCGTCGCTCAGGTTCTCGGCGGCGCTTTCGATGGCTGACCGCGCGACCTGAGCCTCGGTCATGTCGGAGATATCGCGCGAGACGATCATGGCGACTGTGGCGCGCCCTTCGGTGATCGAGTCAAGCAACCCGTCGCCCACGGCGCGGACATGGGCAACCAGCGAGTTCTGGGCCAGAAGGATCGCACAAATCACGACCTCGACCACCGGTCCCAGCAAGGCCAGAAGCCAGCCCAACGCCCCGGCGATACCGACCAGCAGAACCAGCGCGATCACGCCCTTGAGGCGTTTGTTTCCGCCCTGGTTCAGGCGTTTGTCGAGTTGGCCGACCCCATTGCCCATAAGCACCGCAGGATGACGCAGGCGCGACCACAGCCAATCAGGCTCACCCAACGCTGCGTCCAGACACAGGGCGCAGGCCAGCAGCAGCGCTGCGCTCATAACGCGGCGTCCAGCCGGGACCAGCCGTCCGAGGGGGGCAGGCCGAGGCGCAGATAGGTTTTGGAATAGGGGAAGATGCGGCTCCAGATATGAGCCTGAGCCAGACGGTCCTGCCAGACGTGCGCATCATCAACATTATAGAGACGGAACAGGGACGTTCCGCTCACCAGCTTGGCCCCTTTGCTTGTCAGCATTGTGTCCAGACGGGCTGCCTCCTGCGCCAGTCTGGTTCGGGTTTGCGCGGCCCAAGCCTCGTCCTGCAAGGCGCGTGTGCCGATGCGCAGGGCGGGGCCGGATACCGCCCATGGCCCGGTCAGATCGTTCAACCTGGCAATTGTGTCAGGTTGACCAATGGCAAAACCCAGGCGCAGCCCGGCCAGCCCCCAGAATTTGCCAAAGCTCTTCAGAACAATGATACCGGGACGAGATGCCAAATGGATCAAGGAAGCTTCGGGGATTACGTCGCAAAAGCTTTCGTCGATCACTGTCAGGGGGGCGTTGGCGTCGGCCTCCTGCCAAAGCCGCCCGTCCGGGTTGTTGGGGTGCACGATGACGCGGGCCTCAGCCGGGGCATCCGCATGCACCTGCCAGCCTTGTGCGGAAAAGGCGGCGGCGTGTTCGTTATAGGTTGGCGTCGTGATCTGAACCCGACCGGGCGCGGCAAGTGCGGGCAGGCGCGCGATTACGGCTGACGCTCCGGGCGCGGGCAGAATCGCGGCGGCGTCCGGGACGGACCAAAAGCGGCGCGCGGCCTCGCTGAGCCGTTCGAACGCGCCATGATCGGGTAGTTGCGTCCAGTCTGACGCGATCAGGTCTGAGACCTGATAGGGGTGCGGGTTGATTCCGGTGGACAGATCAATCCATCCGTCCCGCGTGCCGCCATACCGCTTGATCGCATCGTCCAGCCCGCCGCCGTGGTCGCGTTTGGTGCGCGGGTTCAAATTGGTGTCAGTCATCGCGCCATAAGTCCCAAACGCCGGATTCGACCTGCTTCAAGCGGATTTTTGCCGTTTTGACAAGCAAATCCGCGTGAACAGCGCGTGTCGGCACCATCGTTAACACTTTGTTAAGGAAATCACGGGATCACAGACCACGGGGGTCGGCACCACTCACCATACCAAGTGCCGAGGTTGTTGCAAATGAAAGTTCTGATTGTTGAGAGTAACCCCGACCTTGGTCGGGTCTGGAAAAGGCATCTGGAACGACAAGGTGCCGAGGTTGAACTGGTCGCCGGGCAAGAGGCTGCGATCCTCGCGCTGTATGGCACGGCCTTTGACATCATCGTGCTGGATCTGGTGCTGGAAAGCGGCAGTGCGCTGGCCGTGGCCGATTTCGCCAGTTATCGCCGCCCCGAGGCGCGGGTGATCTTTGTCACCAACACCACGTTTTTTTCGGACGGGTCCATCTTTGCCCACAGCCCCAATGCCTGTGCCTATGTGCAAAGTGCAACGCCGCCAGAGGATCTGGCGGCGATGGTTGAACATTACGCGGCGGGTCGCTGACCACGACCATGCGGTTCCATGTAGTCCAGCGCCGGGTTCACCGGGATGATCCGGTGCGGATTGATGCTGTCATGGCTGTAGTGATAGTGCCGCACGATATGGTTCATGTTCACCGTCTGCGCAACGCCCGGCCATTGGTATAGCTCGCGGGTATAAGCCCAGAGGTTCGGATAATCGACCAGCCGCCTTTTGTTGCATTTGAAATGCAGGTGATAGACCGGATCAAAGCGGATCAGGGTGGTGAACAGGCGCCAGTCCGCCTCGGTCACGCGATCCCCCATCAGATAGCGGTTGTGGCCCAGCCGGTCCTCCAGCCAGTCCAGCGTGTCGAACAGCGGATGAACGGCGGTATCATAAGCTTCTTGCGTGGTGGCAAAGCCGGATTTGTAGACGCCGTTATTGACGTCGGAATAGATGCGGGCGTTGACCTCTTCGATGTCGTCGCGCATCGCCTCGGGCCAGTAATCATCGGTGTTTCCGGTGATCCCGTCGAAGGCGGAATTGAACATGCGGATGATTTCCGAGCTTTCGTTCGACACGATGGTTTGTTGCTGCTTGTCCCACAGGATCGGAACCGTAACGCGCCCGGAATAGCCGGGATCGGCCTTGGTATAGATCTGATGGGCGAAATCCAGACCGTAGAGGGCGTCGCCTGTTGCGCCGTGATCGTCTGTCTCAAACGTCCAGCCCTTGTCCATCATGTCAGGATGCACGACCGAGACCGGGATTAGATCGCTTAAGCCTTTTAGCTCGCGGAAGATCAGCGTGCGATGCGCCCACGGGCAGGCGTGCGAGACATAGAGGTGATAGCGGCCCGGCTCCGCCTTGAAGCCCGCCTTGCCCGACGGGCCCGCGCTGCCATCGGCGGTCAGCCAGTTGCGAAACTGCGCGGCGCTGCGTTTGAATGCCCCGCCAGTGGATTTGGTATCATACCATGTGTCGTGCCATTTTCCATCGACCAGCAGGCCCATCGCGCGTCCTCCGCATCCCAAGTGTCAGGGCAAAGATAGGGCGCAGAGGCTGCCCTTCCTATCCCAGCTTTTGCGCAACCAACCTGCGCTTGCGCACAGACAGCGCTGAGATGTCCGCGCAACATTTTGCCGGTTGGTTCAGCCTATGTGACGCAGTTCACTGGATTTTTACGTATCGGTGTTCACAATATTATGCATTCAAGGGGGATATTTTTGATGAGTACCTATGTTTCCAAGGAGATTCGCGCCGAATTAGACGCTGCGCGAATCGCATCCCTGAAGAAATCCAGCCGTTTGCGGGTAGAGATTGGCGACAATCGCTACAAAATCCTCAAACTGTGGAAAGACGGTTTTACGGTCGAGGCCGAGACCACGCCGCGCCTGCGCGGGCTGGTCGATATCTACGACGGCGCCAACCACCTGTATCAGTGCCTGATCATCGCGGATGAGGAAGAGGGTGGCGAAATGCGATACGAGTTCAAGCGCAGCACCGCCGCCCATGACAAAGCGCCGCTGGATTTCTACCGCGCCCCGGATGCCCCAATCGCGTTGCTGGGGCACGAGGAGTAGGCGAAACCTCTCGGGCCGGGTTTTGTCGGTCGGTGCCGCTACAGCAATCCGGCCCGGCGAGAGCAGGCTTATTGCAGGTCTCCAAACGCCTGTTTCAACCGGGCGCAGGCCTCTTCCACCCGTGCACGTTGGGTGGCCAGATTGAACCGTTCAAAGGTTTCTCCACCCTTTCCAAATCCGGGGCCGGAAGACGAGGCAATCCGGGCGTCCTCGCGCAGGCGTCGGACAAATTCGGCATGATCCATACCGGTGCCCGAGAAATCGACCCACGCCAGATAGGTCGCCTGCAGGGGCATCGACCATAGGCCGGGGATATCCGCGATGGCGGCATCAAACAGGCGGCGGTTGCCGTCCAGATGCGCGACCTGGGCATCGACCCATTCGGCCCCTTCCGGCGAATAGGCGGCGGTGATCATGGCGACGCCCAGTGCGCCGGGGTCATAGTCCAGCGTAACCAACCGGTGATTCATCGCCGCGCGCAGCTTTGGGTCGGGGATGATCATATTGCCGGTGCGCTGTCCGGCGATGTTGAAGGTCTTCGATGCTGCCGTCAGCGTCACGGTCCAAGGGCGCGCCTCGGGCGCTGCAACATCCATCGGGACGAACTTGGCTCCGGGGTAAACCAGATCGTGATGGATTTCGTCTGATACCAATATCAGCCCGTTACGTTCCGCGAATGCAGCGACCGCCTTCAGTTCATCAGATGTCCAAACGCGCCCCGAGGGGTTCTGGGGCGAGCACCACAGCAACAGTTTTTCCGACCCGTCCAGCCGCGACTGCGCGTCTTCCAGATCGATCCCATAGCTGTCACCATCTCGGACCAGCGGGCATTCCACCACGCGGCGACCGGACTTGTTCACCTTGTGCGCGAACTCATGGTAGACGGGGGTGAAGATCACCACGCCGTCGCCCGGATCGCTCCAGACGTCCAGGCACAGGGCGATTGCATTGCCCAGCCCTTGCGTGGTCAGAATCCAATCGGTGTCGATCTGCCAGTCATGCCGGTTCTGCATCCACCACTGGACCGCACCCAGATACTCGGGGTGCTTCCACGAATAGCCAAACACCCCATGATCCGCAGCGCGCCGGACCGCATCGATCACGCAGGGGGCTGTCTGGTAATCGGAATCGGCGGTCCACATGGCCAACCCGTCCTCGGGCGAAACGCCATAGAGTTGCTCCATCTTGTCCCATTTTGAACTCTGGGTGCCGCGGCGGTCGATCAGGGTGTTGAAGGTCATGTCAGCTCCGTTTCTCTGGCCGAAAGCTAACGGCAAATCGGGCATGTGCAAGGGGGGCGTTGCGGCGGCGGGCGCGATGGCCTAAATCAGCCCCATGAAACGCAATATCCTGATCCATCCCGACCCCCGCCTGAAAAAGGTCTGCGCGCCCGTGGCTGATCTGACGGACGAGCTGCGCAAGCTGGCCGACGACATGCTGGAGACGATGTATGACGCGCCCGGTATCGGTCTGGCCGCGCCGCAGATCGGCGTGCTGGATCGGCTGATCGTGCTGGATTGCGTCAAGGAAGAGGGCGAGGCCCCGCGCCCGCTGGTCATGTTCAACCCCGAGATCATTGCGTCTTCGGACGAAACCAATGTGTATGAGGAAGGTTGCCTGTCGATCCCCGAACAATATGCCGAGGTGACGCGCCCCAAGGTCGTGGATGTGGCCTGGATGGATCAGAACGGTAACGCCCAGCACGAGACGTTCGACGGTCTTTGGGCCACCTGCGTACAGCATGAGATCGACCATCTGAACGGCAAGTTGTTCATCGATTACCTCAAACCGCTGAAACGGCAGATGATCACGCGCAAGATGCAGAAGCTGAAACGCGAAAAGGCGCGCACATGACGGTTCGCACCTGCCTGCCGTGGCCTGACAAACGCCTGCGCGCCAAGGCTGCGGACGTGGCTGAAATCACCGATGACATCCGCGCAATCTGGGATGACATGATCGATACCATGGAGGCGATGCCGGGCGTTGGCCTTGCTGCTACCCAGATCGGGGTGATGCTGCGGTTGGCCGTGGTGGATGGCTCGACCGAGCGGGGCCGGGCCGTGCGGCTTGCGAATCCGGAAATCCTGCACAGTTCGATCGAATTGCGCGAACATGAGGAGGCCAGCCCGAACCTGCTCGGCGTGTCGGCCAAAGTGAAGCGCCCGCGCGCTGTGACGGTCAAATTTCTGAACGAAAACGGGATGATCGATCGCCGCGATTTTGTGGGCATCGAAGCCACCAGCGTTCAGCATCAGATCGACCATCTGAACGGGCGGATGTATTTCGACCGGCTGAGCAAGGTCAAACGCGACATGCTGCTGCGCAAGGCGCGAAAATCAACGTAGGCCGGGCTTCAGCCCGGCACCCGCATAACCTGGAGCCGATCATGCGCGTCATTTTCATGGGTACGCCCGATTTCTCGGTCCCGGTTCTGGATGCGCTGGTCGATGCCGGGCATGAGATCGCCGCTGTCTACTGCCAACCGCCGCGCCCGGCGGGTCGCGGTAAGAAGGATCGACCAACCCCGGTTCATGCCCGGGCCGAGGCGCTGGGCCTGATGGTCCGCCATCCGGTATCGCTGAAATCACCCGAGGAACAGGCCGCCTTTGCCGCATTGAACGCCGATGTGGCGGTTGTCGTCGCTTATGGGCTGATCCTGCCACAAGCCATTCTGGATGCGCCCGCGCAGGGCTGTTTGAACATCCATGCCAGCCTGTTGCCGCGTTGGCGCGGCGCGGCCCCGATCCATCGCGCGATCATGGCGGGGGATGCGGAAACCGGTGTCTGTATCATGCAGATGGAGGCCGGTCTGGACACCGGCCCGGTCCTGCTGCGGCAAGCGACCCCGATTCAGTCTGAGGAAACGACGGCCCAGCTGCACGACCGCCTGTCAGTTATGGGTGCGGATCTGATCGTTGACGCGCTGAGCCGCCTGTCCGATCTGACGCCCGAGCCGCAGCCAGAGGATGGTGTGACCTATGCCTCGAAGATCGACAAGGCCGAGGCGCGGATCGATTGGTCGCGCTCGGCGGAACAGATCGACCGCCAGATTCGTGGCCTGTCGCCATTTCCGGGGGCCTGGACCGAAATGGACGGTGAGCGCATCAAATTGCTGGCCTCGCGCCGCGCAGACGGGCAGGGCCAGCCGGGGCAGGTGCTGAACGATGATCTGCATGTGGCTTGCGGGCAGGGCGCGGTCGAGCTGCTGCGCTTGCAAAGGGCTGGTAAAGGTGCGCAGGATCGGGAAACCTTTCTGCGCGGCTGTCCGATCCCGATCGGCACACGGCTGACATCGGAGTAACACTGAATGTTAATGGTCTTGATGGGTACAGTCGTGATCGCCGGGATCGTCGGATACCTGTCCGAGAAAACCGGCTTTACCCATAACGGCTATCTGCAATCGATCATCATCTGCGTCGGCGGGGCCTTCCTGTTCTATTTCGTGCGCATCATGTTCGGTATCAGCTTTGGCCCACCGGGGCTGAACGCGGTTTTGTCCTCAATCGGCGCGCTGATCATCGTGCCGACCCATTGGAGGAGATGACATGCCCGTCATCGCCCTGATCGTCATCGGCGCGGCTGCGGGTTTTCTGGCCACCCGCCTGATGCGGATCGAGGCTGATATCCCCACGACAATGCTGATCGGTATCGTGGGCGCTCTGGTCGGGGGTTTCCTGCTGCGCGCTTTAGCGACGATGATGGGGTGGTTGTCAGGTTTTGTCGGCGCGGTGCTGGGGGCTTTGCTGGTGATCTGGCTGTGGCAGGTCATCCGCCGCCGTTAGGCCTTGACCTTTCTCGGCATCACCCGCCAGATCACAGAAAATCTGATGACAGGTGGCCCATGTCCTATGATCTGAACTCCGGTGACGTCGCCCTGATGGGCGTTCCGCTGGACCTGCACTCTTCCTTTCTGCAAGGTCCGGCCTTCGCACCCGGACGCATTCGCGAGGCGCTGCATTCGGGTGCCGCCAATCTGACGGCCGAGGGTGGCACCGACCTTGGCGCAACCGAACGTTTCAGGGATACCGGCGATCTGGACGTGTTCGAGATGCGCGGGCAGGAGCCCATCAACCGGATCGAAGCCGGGGCCGCGCAGCGCATTTCGACCGGGGCGCGGTTGTTGTCGCTGGGGGGTGATCACTCGGTCGCGTTCCCTCTGATCAAGGCGCATGCCGAACGGTACGAGGAGTTGAACATCCTGCATATCGACGCGCATCCCGACCTTTACGACACGCAGGATATCGGCCCGCTGGGTCACGGCTGCCCGTTTGCGCGGGTGATGGAAAGCTGTCAGATCAACCGTCTGGTACAGGTCGGCATTCGCACCATGAACGCGCATCAGCGCGCGCAGGCCGACAAGTTCGGGGTCGAGGTGGTCGACATGCGCAACTGGCGCGCGGACTTGCAACTGTCTTTCGATGGGCCGGTTTACCTGTCGCTGGATCTGGATGCGCTGGACCCGGCCTTTGCGCCCGGCGTGTCCCACCACGAACCCGGCGGGCTGAGCACACGCGATGTGATCGACCTGATCCATCGCTTTGAAGGCCAATTGATCGGCGCGGATATTGTCGAGCTGAACCCGCATCGCGATCCCTATGGCATGACCGCGATGGTGGCCGCCAAATTCGTCAAGGAAATCGGCGCGCGGTTGTTGACGCGCTGAACCTAACGTTCGTCGCAGACGGCGGATGAGCCCAGTTGGGGTGCTGCGCGTGTGGTCATGTCGAACCGGTCCGCCTCGGCGGCGGTCATCCAGTGCATCTGGTCCGCAGGGGCGGCTTCTAGCGTGAACCAGTAAAACTCGTCATCGACGCCAATGTCCTGAAAGTAGTCCAGATAGCGGTCATGTTCGGGGTCATCCTCGGGCAACTCGGTTGCGACAATTCCCGACCCACTCCAACTGTGAACGCCGACGCAGGCGCCGGGGTGCAAGGTGCGGTTATGGCCAGCCAGAAACAGATCGGTGCCGCCTGATGCGACCAGACCGCCCGAGGGGACAACCGTGTCGAATCCTTCGTCATGGACAACGCGGCTGAAGACGACATTGGCGTCATCGTCCACCGAACCTTCGATGTACTGCAGAACAAGGGTCGAGGCCTGCGGGTTCTGTTCGATTGCATCTTCGAACGCATCCAATGTGGTGTGATCAATTGTGCCCGTGGCGATGATCTGATCGCCTTGGGCGACGAAACTCACTGGCGTGTAGGACTCGCCGCAGGCCGCCAACAGGGACAATCCCGCCAGAACCGACAATGCTTTCATCTGAAACCGCGCTCCGAATGGTTTTGCATTTGGTAGCAGCGCAGGGGCGAGCCGTCCATCTTGGCGCTATTGGCGGGGTGGGCGGGCCTTATAGACGGGCAATTGCCAGCCAAACAGCAGCGAACCGGCCCGTAGCGCCCAGCAGACCAATGCGCACAGGCCCAGCGTCAGAAGGCCATCCAATCCCAGCTTTGTCGCCAATACGGCAGTCAAAGCCCCCGCAAAGGCGCAGGACACATAGAGTTGCCCCTGTTTCAGGACCAACGGCACCTCATTGCAGACCACATCCCGCATCAATCCGCCCAGACATCCCGTTGTCACGCCCATCAACACAACGATGGTGCCGGACTGGTCCAGCGACAGGGCGGCACCCGTGCCAGCCGCAACGGCAATAGACAGGGCGAAACTGTCCAGCCAGACCAGCCAGTTATATCTGCTTTCAACCAAATGCGCCGTGAAAAACACCAACACTGCCGCTGCAACCGCGATCAGGATGTAATCTGGCTGGCCGACCCAAAAGACCGGATGCCGATCCAGCAGCAGGTCCCGCACGGTGCCGCCGCCCACGGCAGTCAGACAGGCGATGAAGGCAAAACCCACCAGATCAAGCTGTGCGCGACTGGCCACCAACGCTCCGGTCAGGGCAAAGATCAGAACCGAGGCATAGTCGAGCAGCGCAAGACCGCTCACGCCTGTGCCTTTTTGGGTTTGAACGGGGCCATGCCTGCACGGGCAAGCTCATCGGCTTTTTCGTTTTCCGGGTGGCCCGCATGGCCTTTGACCCATTCCCAGGTCACGTCATGCCGGTCTTGGGCGGTATCCAGACGTTGCCACAGGTCCACATTCTTGACGGGCTTTTTGTTCGAGGTTTTCCACCCGTTCCGCTTCCAGCCGAAAATCCACCCGGTCACGCCGTTTTTCACATAGGCGCTGTCGGTGACGATGGTGATGGTCGAGGGCCGCTCGAGCGTTTCAAGCGCGCTGATTGCGGCCAGCAATTCCATCCGGTTGTTGGTGGTCTCGGCCTCGCCACCTTTCAATTCGCGTTCTTTCAGAACGGTTTCCCCGTCCATTGCGCGCAGCAGCACGCCCCAGCCGCCCGGTCCGGGGTTGCCGGAACAGGCGCCATCCGTATAGGCAAACAGATCAGGCATGCGCGGCCAGCGAAATGAAGTCAGAGACCGAACCGTCCAGCCCGGTGCCGCTGCCAAGCCTTTGATCGGTGATGGTGAACCCTGCGTCTTTCAGATAGGTCTTCAATTCGTCCTCGGAGTAGTAACTATAATAGCGCCCCAAACGGTCGGGGCCTTCGCCTTCACCCAGTTTCATGGCGATGAAGAACGCACCGCCAGATTTCAAGGCGCGGTGAATGGCGCTGAGATGTGTGGGGAAGGCGGCGCGCGTGGCGTGCAGCAGGCTGAAATTGGCCCAGATGCCATCGTAGACCCCGTCAGCCTCCAGCGCGTCAAAGCTGGCATGGCGCGCCGAAACACCGGGATGGGCCGAGGCCAGCCTGACCATTTCGGCAGATGCATCCGTCGCGTCGACCTGCAACCCGGCTTGCGCCATCAGCGCGGCGGACGTTCCGGGCCCGCAGCCCAGATCCAGAACTCTGCCGCCTTCGGGCACGGCCTGAATAAATCGCGTCAGTTGTGGGTCGCCCGTATTGTCGTCATCCGTCAGCTCGGCATAGCGCGCGGCCTGCGCGTCATAGACGGAAATGGTGTCGCGGTCGCTCATAGGTAAACTCCAACGGCAAGACACATAAGCACGATGACGGTCAGCAGAATACGCAGCCGCATCCACCAGTTCGGGGCCAGACCCCAGTACCAGAACAGCGCGTCCAGCACCAAAAGCCCGGCAAAGCCGGTCATCAGGTTGGTACCGGCGGTTACCGGGCCGCCTCCGGTCATGAAAAAAGCCCAAAGCGCTGGAAGGACGGACAGCGTGTAGCCCACAGTTGCCTTGCTGCCCGAGGTCTTAGTGGCAAAGCCCCACAGCACGCCCGACATGAAGCTGAGGATCACCGAACCATAGAACAACTGAACGTAGGGGCCAACAAAACGCGGCCCGATCTCACGCGTGCCCCAGGCTTGCAGGTCCGCGTTCAGATAGGTCAATGCGCCCCAGGCAAACGGGATCAGACCCGCCAGACCCAGATAGAGTGCCGACTTGGGTACGCCGTTCACGCGGGTTGCCTCAGAACACGGGGGACTTTGAACTCGACGTTTTCCTTGGCGGTTTCGGCCAGTTCAACTGTCACATCGTAGTGCTCGCGAAACGCATCGATAACCTCGTTCACTAGCACTTCGGGGGCCGAGGCCCCGGCTGTGATCGCGACGCTTTTGATCCCCTCTAGCGCGCGCCAATCAATGTCGGGCGCGCGTTGCACCAATTGCGCATAGGTGCATCCGGCGCGCGATGCGACCTCGACCAATCGGCGTGAGTTTGACGAGTTCGGCGCGCCGACCACCAGCAAAGCGTCTGCTTTTGGGGCGACGGCCTTGACGGCCTCTTGCCGGTTGGTGGTGGCGTAACAGATGTCCTCCTTGTGGGGTCCCACAATGGCCGGGAAGCGCGCTTGCAAAGCGGCGATGATGTCCTTGGTGTCGTCAACCGACAGGGTGGTCTGGGTGACAAAGGCCAGCTTGTCGGGGGTGCGTACCTGAACTTCGGCCACGTCCTCGACCGTTTCGACAAGCAGCACCTCGCCTTCAGGCAGTTGCCCCATGGTGCCGACGGTTTCCGGATGCCCCTTGTGGCCGATCATGATCATCTGCAACCCGGCCTCATAGTGGCGCTGCGCCTCGATATGCACTTTCGAAACCAGAGGGCAGGTCGCGTCGACATAGATCATTTCGCGCTGAGACGCCTCGGCCGGTACCGATTTCGGCACGCCATGCGCAGAAAAGATCACCGGGCGGTCATCGGGGCATTCGTCCAGTTCGCTGACAAAAACAGCGCCTTTTTCGCGCAGCCCGTCGACAACGAATTTGTTGTGCACGATCTCATGGCGCACATAGACGGGTGGGCCCCATTTCTGCAGCGCCATCTCGACGATTTTGATGGCACGGTCTACGCCTGCGCAAAAGCCGCGCGGGGCGGCCAGATACAGTGTCAGTGGCGGCTTGGTCATGTCGCTGTCTCCTTACTGCACAGGTAAGTCTTTTCCCGGCCTTGGTCCAGACAGGACAGCGTCATTGATCTGACATGAATCGGTGCTAGCCAGACGATGTTTCAGAACCAATCCATAGTTAAGGAAGCGCGGCCAGGGTGGTGAATCCTGACCGCGCAAATTTTTCCATCGATGTCGGGCCGAAAGATCAGCCGCCCGAGGCAACCGCGACGCTGCGCGGTTCAGCGGGCATCTCGCGCGGAGGGCGGCCGATAACGTCCCGAAGATCTTCCAGTTCGATGAAGTTGTCCGCCTGGCGACGCAGCTCGTCCGAGATCATCGGCGGCTGGCTGCGGATGGTCGATACGACCGAAACGCGCACGCCCTGACGCTGCAGGCTGGCGATCAGCGGGCGGAAATCCCCATCGCCCGAGAACAGCACGATATGATCGACCCGTGGTGCAAGCTCCATGGCATCGACAGTCAGTTCGATATCCATGTTTCCTTTGACTTTCCGACGCCCCATGCTGTCGGTGTATTCCTTGGCCGGTTTTGTGACCATGGTGAAGCCATTGTAATGCAGCCAGTCCACCAATGGGCGGATCGGCGAATATTCGTCATTTTCAAGCAGCGCTGTGTAGTAAAAGGCCCGAAGCAACTTGCCACGGCGCATGAATTCCTGCCGCAGAAGTTTGTAGTCGATGTCGAACCCGAGTGCTTTGGCGGCGGCATAAAGATTTGAGCCGTCGATGAACAGCGCTAGCCGTTCGTCTTTATAAAACATAAATATTTCCTTCCGGTACAATGCAGCGCGTTGAGTGATTGGTGTGTGAGTGTAAATATGTCGCGCTGTAGTGACCCTATAATTAGGGCTTTTGTTGGCCATCGCAAGTATGCAGTGCGCCGAACATAGGAAGATACATGAGCGATTCCGCGCGAAATGCTATAGTTGCCCTAGGGGCAAATCTCAATTTGAGAGGATTTGGACCCGAAGTGACACTTCGACGCGCCCTTGACGCGCTTTCACGTCATGGGGTGGTGATTCGCGCTGTCAGCCGGTTTTTTGCGACCCCCTGTTTCCCCGCAGGGGCGGGGCCGGATTACGTGAATGCGGCGGCGGCGATCGACACTGACCTTTCGCCGCCAGAGCTTTTGGACGTGCTGCATGCGATCGAGCATGAGTTTGGGCGCGAGCGTATACAGCGATGGGGAATGCGGACGCTTGATCTGGATCTGGTGTGCTATGCGGATAGGGTTATGCCTGACAAGGCCACCTATGCGCACTGGCTGGATCTGGCCCCGGATGAACAACGGAAGGCGGCGCCGGATCAGTTGATTCTGCCCCATCCCCGCCTTCAGGACAGGGCGTTTGTGCTGGTTCCAATGGCGGATATTGCGCCGGATTGGTGCCACCCGGTGTTGCAGCAGACAGTCACACAGATGGTTGCAGCTTTGCCTGCCGGGGATGTTCAGGCCGTCACGCCCCTGTGATCCCTGCTTTTGCGGCATTTCGTGCTTGTCAAGGCGGGCAATCGGTCTTAGATAAGCCTCTTCCTGACATGGATTCAGTAACGGAGAGCGCCCCATGGCCCGCGTGACGGTTGAAGATTGCGTTGACAAGGTTCCAAACCGGTTCGAACTGGTGATGCTGGCGGCCCACCGGGCGCGCGAGATTTCTGCCGGCGGTCCGATCACTGTGGACCGTGACAACGACAAAAACCCCGTCGTTTCCCTGCGCGAGATCGCCGATGAAACCCAAAGCGCGGACGAACTGCGCGAGCGTCTGATCGAGGCCAACCAAACCCAGATCGAGGTGGACGAGCCGGAAGAAGATCAGATGGCGCTGCTGATGGGTGCGGAATCCGACAAGCCTGCGGATGACGATATGTCCGAAGAGAAGCTTCTGCGCGCTCTGATGGAGGCTCAAGGCCAGGGCTAAGCCCCAAGCTACACGAAGGTGCGGACCGGATGATCTCTGCTGACGACCTGATTGCGCTGGTCCGCAATTACAACCCCAAGACTAATGCTGATCGCATCGCCCGGGCCTATGAGTTCGGTATGCAGATGCACGAGGGGCAGTTCCGCCACTCGGGCGAGCCCTATTTCACCCATCCCGTTGCCGTTGCCGCTATTCTGACCGAACAGCGTTTGGATGATGCGACCATCATCACGGCCCTGCTGCACGACACGATCGAGGACACAAAGGCCAGCTATGGCAAAGTGGCCGATCTGTTCGGGAATGAGGTTGCCGAGCTTGTCGATGGTGTCACCAAGCTGACCAACCTGCAACTGTCCAGCCGGGAAACCAAACAGGCGGAAAACTTCCGCAAACTGTTCATGGCCATGTCCAAGGACCTGCGGGTCATTCTGGTCAAGCTGGCCGACCGTCTGCACAATATGCGCACGATCAAGGCGATGCGCCCGGAAAAGCAGGTAATCAAGGCGCGTGAGACGATGGATATCTACGCGCCGCTTGCGGGCCGGATGGGGATGCAATGGATGCGTGAGGAGTTGGAAGACCTCGCCTTTCGCGTCCTGAACCCCGAAGGCCGCCAATCGATCATCCGCCGCTTCATCACGCTGCAACGGGAAACCGGAGACGTGATCCACCGCATCACCGGCGACATGCGGCACGAGCTGGACAAGGCCGGGATCGAGGCCGAGGTGTTTGGCCGCGCCAAGAAACCCTATTCGATCTGGCGCAAGATGCAGGAAAAGGATCAGGGCTTTTCCCGCCTGTCCGACATCTACGGGTTCCGCATCATCACGCCCAGCGAAGAGGATTGCTATCGCACCCTCGGCGCAATTCACCAGCGCTGGCGCGCGGTGCCGGGGCGGTTCAAGGATTACATCAGTCAGCCGAAATCAAACGGCTACCGCTCGATCCACACCACGGTGTCGGGCCGCGATGGCAAACGGGTCGAGGTGCAGATCCGCACCCGTCAAATGCATGATGTGGCCGAAACCGGCGTTGCGGCGCATTGGTCCTATCGCGATGGGGTGCGCACGGAAAACCCGTTTGCCGTTGACCCGGCCAAGTGGATTTCCAACCTGACCGAGCAGTTCGATAATGAGGAGGATCACGAGGACTTCCTCGAGGCTGTGAAGCTTGAGATGTACTCCGATCAGGTGTTCTGCTTTACGCCCAAGGGCGACGTGGTGAAGCTGCCGCGTGGGGCGACGCCGATCGATTTTGCCTATGCAATCCACACCCGCATTGGCCATGCCTGCGTGGGGGCCAAGGTCGATGGCATCCGCGTGCCGTTGTGGACCCGTCTCAAGAACGGTCAATCGGTGGACATCATCACCGCCGATGGTCAGACGCCGCAGGTCACATGGCTTGAGATCGCGGTCACCGGCAAGGCCCGCACGGCCATTCGGCGCGCCCTGCGCGAAGTCGACCGCGAGCGATTTATCAAATTGGGCAAGGAACTGGCGCGTTCAGGCTTTGAGCATGTGGGGCGCAAGGCAACCGACAAAGCGCTGGATACCGCCGCCAAACACCTGCGCCTGAAGGATCGCCACGAATTGCTGGCCCGTCTGGGCAGCGCCGAACTGACCGCCCATGACGTGGTCGAGGCGGTTTACCCCGAACTGACCAAGGACGAAGGTGACGCCATCCCGCTGCGCCGCGCGGTGATCGGCCTGGAACCGGGGCAGAAGTTCGACCGCGCGCCCTGCTGCCAGCCCTTGCCCGGTGAACGCATCGTCGGCATTACCTATCGCGGCAAGGGCGTGGTCGTGCATGCCATTGATTGCGACCGTCTGGGCGAGTTTGAAAATGAACCCGAACGCTGGGTCGATCTGCACTGGCATTCCGGCACACACCCCGCCGTTTATGGCGCGACGCTGGATCTGACCATTGGCAATGACGCCGGTGTGTTGGGGCGCATTTGCACATTGATCGGCGAGAAAAAGGCCAATATCTCGAACCTGGAATTCGTTGACCGGAAACCGGATTTTTACCGCCTGCTGATCAATGTGGAACTGCGCGATCTGGAACAGTTGCATTCCCTGATGCTGACGCTTGAGGCTGAAAGCGACGTCGCCGCTGTCGAGCGATACCGGGACCGGGCCAAAACACCCGTTTCGGCCGGCTGAGAAGGGGTGATCAGGAGTGGTTTTCAAGCGCCGAGATCGACGCTCGCCTGTCCAGATCGCATCGGAATTTGTCTATCCGCGTGGCGGTTGGACACGCGCGTTTCATTATGTCAAACACCGCGTCCGTCGCCTGCCGGACTCGCCTGAACGTATTGCACGTGGCATCGCAGCAGGCGTTTTTGCAGCCTTCACACCGTTTTACGGCCTGCATTTCGTCGTAGCTGCCATTGGTGCCCGGCTGATCAACGGCAACATACTGGCCGCCCTAAGCGGCACGTTCTTCGGCAACCCGCTAACCTATGTTCCGATCGGTGTGATCTGCCTGCAGACGGGGCATTTCCTGCTGGGCACCGAATTCGAAAAAAGCGAAACCCGCGGCCTGATGGGCAAATTTGCCGACGCGATGGGGGACCTCAAGAACAATTTCCTCGCGATGTTCACCGACCGCATTGCCGACTGGCACGGTCTGAGCGTTTTCTACCGCGAGGTTTTCTATCCCTACATGATCGGTGGTGTCCTGCCCGGCATTCTGGCTGGGCTGATCTGTGGCTATCTGAGCCTGCCCCTGATCCGCAGCTATCAGAATCGCCGACGCGCCAAAATCAAGGCGAAGTTTGAAGAAATCAAACGTCTGGCCGAAGCAAAGCCTGACGTTTCCGTGCAAAAGGCTCTAGGTTCGGGTCAAACCGTGAAAAAGGAATCGCGTGATGTCTGACAACCACTTGCGTCTTGGTGTAAATATCGACCACGTGGCCACCGTGCGCAACGCGCGTGGCGGGGCCTATCCCGACCCGCTGCGCGCCGCCAAACTGGCCGAAGAGGCCGGGGCCGATGGCATCACCGCCCATTTGCGCGAAGACCGCCGTCATATCTCGGATGCTGATATCGACGGGCTGATGGAGGTTCTGTCGGTGCCTTTGAATTTCGAAATGGCCGCGACGGACGAAATGCAGAAAATCGCCCTGCGCCACAAACCTCATGCCGTTTGCATCGTTCCCGAAAAGCGCGAGGAACGCACCACCGAAGGCGGGCTTGAAGTCGCGCGCGAGGAAAACAAGCTGGCCCATTTCATCGCCCCTCTTCGCGATGTCGGCTGCCGTGTCTCGATCTTCATCGCTGCCGATCAGCGCCAGATCGAGGCTGCTCACCGCATCGGGGCCGAGGTGATCGAACTGCACACCGGCGCCTATTGCGATGCCCATGCCGAAGGTCGCATGGAAGACGCCGCCCGCGAGCTGGAGGCCCTGCGCCAGATGTCCACCTTCGCCCATTCGCTGGGCCTTGAGGTTCACGCGGGCCATGGCCTGACCTACGACACGGTACAACCGGTCGCGGCCTTCCCCGAGGTGCGCGAGTTGAATATCGGCCATTTCCTGATCGGCGAGTCGATCTTTCTGGGCCTGTCTCCTGCTATTACCGAAATGCGCCGCCTGATGGACGAGGCGCGGGCGTGATCACGCCTGGCTTCATAGCCATCTGGTTGGCCTGGCTGATGGCCGGAGGCTCTCCGGGCCCGGCGACCATGGGCATCGCCGGAACCGCCATGAACGAAGGCCGCCGCGCCGGTCTGGTCTTTGCGCTGGGCATCTGCGCGGGCTCTGCTGCCTGGGGCATTGCCGCCGCGCTGGGCCTGTCGGCGATCATGCTGGCCAATGTCTGGGCGTTTGAAGTGATCCGTTATATCGGTGTTGCCTATCTGGGCTGGCTGGCCCTCAAGGCCCTGCGCCGGGCGATGACTTCCGACGAGGTGGCGCTGGGCAATCCGGTCACAGGGTCTCTGCCGACGATCTTTGCAAAAGGAGCGGCGATCCACCTGACGAACCCGAAGGCAATCGTCAGCTGGGGATCGATCTACGCCATCGTCGCGCCGAACGACGCCAGCCTTGCGATGCTGTTGGGTTATTTCGCTATGCTCTACGCAGGCTCACTGCTGATCTTCATCGGCTACGCCTTCCTGTTCTCGTCCGAGCGTATGGTCCGCACCTACCGCCGCGCCCGCCGCTGGTTTGATTTCGCCTTTGCCGGGTTCTTCGGGGTGGCGAGTTACAAGATTTTGACGGTACGGTTGTCGTGATGAAACTACACGAGACAGCAAGCCCATTGAAAACGCTCTTCAAATCTCACGAAGATGTTGGCTTGAACCGTCTCGGCTTTTTGTGCTTCGTCTTCGTCGATCTGATTGGACTGTATCTAATAAAGTGGTGGTTCGAATTCGAATGGCCATTCGCAACCCTTCCACTGGGACTGGCGATGTTTTTGGCTGCCACGTCCTACGGAATGGACAAAGGTATTCGCGGCAAGCCTCTTGGCGATAGCTACAAAAGTTGGATCATCGCCCGTCAGATGGTTCTCACAACTTTGGCGGCGGTGGCGGTGCTGATAACTTTCGCACTCGTTTTCGATGGCCCTTCAGATATCAACGTTCTGAGCAACACGGCCCTGATAGCAGGTGCCGAGTTGGCGCTTTGTATTATCGTTTCATTTTTGCTGTGCCGCTATGCTTTCGTTTTCGGAGTTAAGCGAGGATATTCGACCTTTCTGAAAATGGAAAAGACAAGCCAATGATCCTCGGCATCGGCACAGACCTCGCGAATATCGACCGCATTCAGGGCACGCTCGACCGCTTCGGCGACCGGTTTCGCAACCGCGTCTTCACCGAGATCGAACAGCGCAAGGCCGAGCGCCGCCATGACACCGCCGGAACCTACGCCAAACGCTGGGCCGCGAAAGAGGCATGCTCCAAGGCGTTGGGCACCGGATTGCGCATGGGGATCGCGTGGAAGGATATGGCCGTCACCAATCTGAAAACCGGCCAGCCTGTGATGCACGTGACCGGCTGGGCGGCCGAGCGCCTCAAGGAAATGACCCCCGAAGGGCACGAGGCCATCATCCATGTCACCCTGACGGATGATCATCCTTGGGCCCAAGCCTTTGTGGTGATCGAGGCACGTGTCGTCACAGACCCGGACGCAGCCTTGACTCACCCCCAACCGACCCGCATGTAGCACCCAACAATCCAAAAGACCGGAGAGCAGTATGGCCGAGGAAGCCAAATCAGGTAACGCCGTGTGGGAAACGATCAAAACCATCGTCTACGCCCTGCTGATCGCGGGCGTCTTCCGCACCCTGTTCTTTCAGCCCTTCTGGATTCCGTCCGGCTCGATGAAGCAGACCCTTCTGATCGGGGATTTCCTGTTCGTCAACAAGATGGCCTATGGCTACTCCTATGCGTCCTGCCCCAGCCTGATCATCCCAAGCGTTGGCCTGAACATCGATGCCGAGGATCTGTGTGGCTGGATGCAAGGCGACGACAACAGCCGCATCTGGGCGGGCGAGCCAGACCGTGGCGATGTCATCGTCTTCCGCCACCCGGTCACGGGTCGTGACTATATCAAACGTCTGATCGGCCTGCCCGGCGACCGCATCCAGGTGCGTCAGGGGCAGATCATCCTGAACGGTACCCCGGTTTCGCAGCAGCCCGACGGCGTGTTCACCGAAATCGCCGAACCGCAGGGCCCGCAACGCCTGCGCCCGCGCTGCGAAAACGGCCCTGTCGGGATCGGCGGCACCTGTGAAAAAACCCGGTTGATCGAAACTCTGCCCAATGGCGTATCCTACGACGTTCTGAATATCGGCAATCAGGGGTCTGACAATACCGGCATCTATACGGTGCCCGAGGGTCATTATTTCTTCATGGGTGACAACCGCGATAACTCCAGCGACAGTCGCTTGCCGCAATCCGCCGGTGGCGTCGGTTATGTGCCTTACGAAAACCTGATTGGTCGTGCCGACCGGATCATGTTCTCGTCCGCAGGCCGGTCCATGCTGTTCTTCTGGACATGGCGCGGCGATCGCTTCTTCAAGGCGGTCAATTGAAGCTATCGGCCGAGATAAAGGCGTTCCAGCAGCGTTTGGGGTACGAATTCACCAACCCCGAACTGCTGTTGCGCGCGCTGACCCATGGCTCGGTCTCCTCGACCACGCGACCGGATAACCAACGGCTCGAATTCCTCGGTGACCGGGTTTTGGGTCTTGTGATGGCAACGGCGCTGCTTGAGGCCGACAAGAAGGCCACCGAAGGCCAACTGGCCCCCCGCTTCAACGCGTTGGTCCGCAAAGAGGCCTGTGCCGATGTTGCCCGCCAGATCGATTTGGGCGCGGTCCTGAAACTGGGTCGATCCGAAATGCTGTCAGGTGGTCGTCGCAAACAGGCCCTTCTGGGCGACGCGATGGAGGCGGTGATCGCTGCCATCTACCGCGACGCCGGTTTCGAAGCCGCACGCGATGTGATCCTCGCGCTTTGGGGGGATCGTATCCACACGGTCGAGGCCGACGCCCGCGACGCCAAAACCTCGCTTCAGGAATGGGCTCAGGCACGGGGTCAAAAGCCCCCATCCTATGTCGAAATCAAACGCAGCGGCCCCGATCACGCGCCGGTCTTCACCATCGCCGCCCGCCTGCAGGACGGGACCGAGGCACAAGCCACCGCCGGGTCAAAACGTCAGGCTGAACAAGCCGCGGCCAAAGCTCTGCTCAACGATCTGCCAAAATAACGGCCAAACCCGGATCCGCTCTTCATCTGGCCAAAAATATCTCGGGGGTGAGCCCGGATGAAATCCGGGCGAGGGGGCTGGCCCCCTTCCGGTCGGATTGGCGCAGCCAATTCGACCCTCAAACAACCCGGATAAACCCGGTCAGCCCGGTTTTCTGATGCTCGATCACATGGCAATGAAACGCCCAGTCGCCGGGATTATCCGCAACCAGCGCGATCTCGACCACCTCATCCTTCAGCAACAACATCGTGTCTGTCATCAGAGGCGGTAATTTGCGCTGGTTCGACGTGATCGGCACAAAGGCCAGCCCGTGCAGGTGGATCGGATGCAGATTGGGCGATTCATTGCGCAGCCGCAGAACATAGCTTTTGCCCAATTCCAAAGTGGCCAGAGGCCCCACATCCTGCGTCGCGTCGCCCGGCCACGGCGTTCGGTTGATCGACCAGAAATTGTAACCCAGTGATCCGCAGAACCCGTTATTCGGCGTCCCACCCTCGGGCGTCCAGCCAAAGACGAACTCATGCGCTTCAGCCCGCGTCAGGTCTGGTTTGGCAAGCGGATTGGCGGGCAGGGGGCGCAAGTCCCGCAAATCCCGCGCAACCGATTTACCGATGGCGCGCAGTCTGGCCATGGGGCGTGGCGGGCTTCCCGGCAGTTTTGCCATCAGATCAACGGTTTGCCCCTCACCATCCGGCATCGAAACGGCAAAATCGACCCTCTGACCCGGACCAACCAACAAGGGTTTCTCGGCACTGGGCATCGGCAGGTTGACCTCAACCGGATGTCCGTCCCAGGCAATGATCCGCGCCTCGGTCCCGGTCAGGTGCAGCTTGTAGATGCGGGTGGTATCGGAATTGAGAACCCGCAACCGCACCAGCCCGCCCGCCACGTGATCGTAGACAGGTTCCGTCAGCCAGTTCGCCGTCGGCACATTTCCGAACGTCCCGGCGCGGGCCGCCCCGCGCGCGGTATAAGCCGGCAGAAACTGATCGTCATCATCCAGCCGAAAATCCCGCAGGTTGATAACCTGTTCGCTGTCAAAACCCGGGTCTTCCGCCTCGGCAATCACCATGACGCCGGTCAGGCCATGGGCCATCTGCTCCATCGTCATGCAATGCGGGTGGTACCAGTATGTGCCCGCATCCGGTGGGGTGAATTCATACTCAAACACCTCATTCGGCCCAATCGGCATCTGGGTCAGATAGGGCACCCCGTCCATCCCGTTCGGGATACGCAACCCGTGCCAATGCATCGCGGTGTAATCGGGCAGCGTGTTGCGCACAGGCAGCCGCATCACTTCACCCTGTTTGCCATACAGCACCGGGGGCGGCGCATCGGGTGACACGCTGACCATGCCGGTTGTGATCTGATCGCGCAGGGTAAAACTGGCCGGTTGAATAACCAGTTCCTCAGCACCTGACGCGCGTCCGAAACCACCCAGACCCACCGCGCCCGCAGCGGCTGCGCTGCCGATTAGAAACTCACGACGTTTCATGTCTTGCCTCTTTGAAAATGGGGATGCCTGGCTGGATCTGGCGCGGCGTGATCCGAAGGTGTCACCGCAAACGCATGGCCGCAATGCGACAAATCCCTCTGGCCCGCGTCGCCATTCTGCTATAGGGGTGCGCACTTGCAAACAGGATCGCCAGAGACATGACCACACGTGCCGGATTTATCGCCCTGATCGGAGAGCCCAACGCAGGCAAATCCACCCTCCTGAATCGTATGGTCGGGGCCAAGGTTTCGATCGTGACGCATAAGGTGCAGACCACCCGCGCGCGCATTCGCGGCGTGGCGATGGAGGGCGACGCGCAACTGGTTTTTGTCGACACGCCGGGCCTGTTCAAACCCCGCCGCCGTCTGGACCGCGCCATGGTCGCCGCTGCGTGGGGCGGGGCTGCGGATGCCGATGTCGTTGTGTTGATGGTCGAGGCCCATCGTGGGATCACCGAAGGGGTCGAGCGTATCCTAGAGGGGCTGGAAGAGATCGAACAGGGACGCACTGTTGCGCTGGCGATCAACAAGATCGACAAGGTGCCATCCGAGAAGCTGCTGGCGCTGACCAGCGACCTGAACGCACGCTTCCCGTTTGCCGAAACCTTCATGATTTCCGCTGAAAAGGGTCACGGGGTTGACGATCTGCGCAAATGGCTCGCCTCGGAACTGCCCGAAGGCCCGTGGCTGTATCCTGAAGATCAGATCGCCGATCTGCCCCTGCGCATGATCGCTGCCGAGATGACGCGCGAGAAGCTGACCCTGCGCCTGCATCAGGAGTTGCCATATCAGTTGACCGTCGAGACCGAGAACTGGGAAGAGCGCAAGGATGGCTCGGCCAAGATTGATCAGGTCATCTACGTCATGCGCGACGGTCACAAAGGGATTGTTCTGGGCAAACGTGGCGAGACCATCAAGGCCGTCAGTCAGGCCGCACGGGCGGAACTGGAAGAGTTCCTCGACCGCAAAATCCACCTGTTCCTGCAGGTCAAAGTCCGACCCAATTGGCTTGAGGAATCCGAGCGCTATTCGGAAATGGGTCTGGATTTCAAAGACGGCAACGCATGACCCGCCTGACAGCCGAGTTCTGGGTCCACGCCTATCTGGCACGGCTGCGCTTTCAGGAAATCCCGGCCTTTGTCGTCGCCCATGGAGACAACACCGCCGGGGCAGTACTGGTCAAACTGAACACGCTGGACGGTCAAGCCATCGCGTTCCAGCGCAGCTTTGACCTGATGAGCGGTGAGCGGAAGTGGATTGAACTCTCCTCTGGTCCCGAAAGCGACGTTGACGACGCCATCCAACGCCAACGCCGCTTTGATCCGGACCTCTGGGTGATCGAGGTAGAAGATCGGCAGGGACGGCATTTGCTCGGGGAAGAGGGGTTGGAATAAGCTTGGCAGTTGGGTCTTTTACGCGCCGCTCAAAGCGACTATTTTGATGCAGGATGTGGTTGGGAAAACTGGCCTGATTTTGGAATAGCGCAAGACAATGAGGTGTTTGCTTGGCTGAAACGCTTGCGGAGAAACTGGAAAAATCCGAGCTCGGTCACTGGATGCAGCGGTTCGAGGGGTTCATGGTTTTCATCGGGGTCGTTGGTCCTTTTGCCACGCTTCCGCAGTTAATCAAACTCTATTTCACCCACTCGCAGCACGCGACCGGCCAGTCCCTGTTGTCCTGGTCCCTTTATGCTGCGCTGTCGTTTCTGTGGTTTGCCTATGGGTTGGTCGTCGGCAAACTGCCCATCTATGTGGGCAACGGGATTTCGATGGTGCTGAACCTTCTGATGGTGATCGGCATTCTGATCCACGCGGGTATGACCTTCTGAGGCGGGCGTTCAGCCTGCATCGCCAAAATAGACAAAGCTCATTTTGTTCCCGTCCGGGTCGCGCGCGTAACCGGCATAGAAGTTAGGGCCATACTGAGGCCGGTCGCCCGGATCACCTTCGTTCGATCCCCCATTGGCAAGCGCCGCCGCATGCGCCTCGCCCACTTCCGCTTTGCTTTCGCACAGCAGACCAACCATGTTTCCGTTTCCGACTGTCGCCGCCTCTTTGTCAAATGGCGTCGCGACCCACATGGACCCACCGCCCCGCAGTTCGTAGCAGACCGCGTGCGGCATATATTCAGCGATGACCTTGCCGCCGATTTTGGGCACAACCGCGTCGTAATAGCTACGGGCTTTTTCGACATCGTTTGAGCCGATCATGACGTAGTTAAGGGACATCTGCTGAATCCTTACGTTGAGAACATAAAGGGAATAATAAGGGAACATTACTGCGTTAACAGGTTTCACGCAACGTGTTTTTGGAGGCCTGTAAAACCACCCTGATCCGTTTCTATCTTGAACCTGTAACAGCGTTGAGATTTCCTGCACACATATCTGATAACCTAACGAGGCCAAACGTGGACTGGCGCGATCACGGCATACTTCTGACCTCTCGCCGCCACGGTGAAACCGCCGCAATTATTGAGGTCTTTACCGAAGCCCACGGACGCCACGCAGGGGTGGTACGCGGCGGCACCAGCCGCAAGATCGCCCCGATCCTTCAGCCGGGCGCGCAGTTGGACGTGCTGTGGCGGGCTCGGTTGGAAGAGCATATCGGCACATTTCAGGTCGAACCGCTGCGATCCCGCGCGGCGGCGGCGTTTTCGGGGCGGCTGGCATTAGCGGGTCTGAATGCGGTGGTCGCGCTGCTTTCCTTCTGCCTGCCTGAACGCGAGCCGCATCCCGCTATCTACAAGCAGACAGAACAGCTTATGGACCTTCTGGGGCAGGACGACATCTGGCCGCTTGCTTATCTGCGGTGGGAGGTGGCATTGCTTGAGGAGTTGGGGTTTGGGCTGGACCTGACCACCTGTGCTGTGACCGGATCCTCCGAGGGGTTGGTCTTTGTCTCGCCCAAGACCGGGCGGGCGGTTAGCGCGGCAGGGGCGGGTGACTGGGCGGACCGGTTGTTGCCGCTGCCGCCTTGCCTGCGCGGCGAGGGGGCCGCACCGGATACCGAGATTGTCGATGCCTTGAAAACGACAGGGTATTTCTTGCACCACCGCGTGGCCCCGGCCTTGGGGCACACACCATTGCCCGAAGCGCGGGCAAGGTTTGTGGATCAGCTTACTCGGCGGCTGTGAACACCATCTCGTGCCCGTCGTCGTTGCGCAGGATCAGAACATCGCCGGACACTTCGGATTGGGTCATGGTCAGCAGGGCGGCAAAGTACATGCCTTCCTGCTCAAGCTCGGGGCAGGCGGCGCGTGTGGCGCTCAGGTCCTGAACCTCGAACCACGGGTATGGCGCGTTCAGGCTGCCCTGATAGCTGTTGCAGGGGGCCTGTCCTGCGATCCGCCCCTCTTCCGGGAACTGTAGCAGAGCGTTGGCGGAATAGGGCTGACCATCGATCTCTTGCAACTTCCAGGTCTGACCGTCTGCGCCATAGGCAGCCACCGTTTCGTCCTGTTGGCATTGAAACAGCCCCATCAGCGGCAGGATCAAGGCATAGCGGATCATTGCAACCTCCTTCGGTCACGAGCCTTTGCAATACGCGTTTAGGCCGCTTCGTTTCGGCTGGTCAAGCCGTTGCGAGCGCTTGTGCGACAGGCGAGAAGGGCGATGCTAGAACGCCAGTTCGCCGCTCAGCAATTGCTCTCGCACCTCCAGCCGTGGACGCCAGTTGTATCTTGTGTCCTCTCGGACGGGCGCCCAGAACAATGCGCCGCTTTGGCGCCAGGGGTCCAGGATCAGGCCGTCATACATCGAATCCCCCTTGGCGCTGATCAGGGCCGAATGGTGGATGATCCGAAACTCTGTCGGTGGGGATGTGGCCCAGTGCAAGTCCAGCGTCCGGAAATTCTCCTGCCGCAACCGTGTGGTCATGGCCTGTGCCCAGTCATTGCACAGGCCCTTTTCGCGAAGGCCGTTAATGATCTTTGCGTTGTGAATGATCGCAGGGTCGGTGACGTTCCACTCTTGCGCCAGTTGCCGAGAGTAGCTGTAGGAAATCTGCGCCGCCGTACGCGCCTCGACCGGATCGACATTTGGTCCAAGGGACTGAATGGCCTGTGCCAGCGCATCGACATCGGTCTGGCTGGCGATTGGCACGGTCTTTGCGCACCCCGCCAAGGCAAAGGATACCAAGGTCGCCAAAAGCAAAAA
Organism: Ruegeria sp. C12; assembly: GCF_056537745.1. NCBI lineage: Bacteria > Pseudomonadati > Pseudomonadota > Alphaproteobacteria > Rhodobacterales > Roseobacteraceae > Ruegeria > Ruegeria sp. C12. The sequence continues at coordinate 21,071 of NZ_JBQFSA010000009.1, read as the reverse complement.
AAGTCGTCTGGTCATTTCGGGTGCCTGTAAACCGTCTTGAGGGTCGTCGGGGCGCTCTAACCGGGTTTCGGGTCAATTTCAAAGGGGAAGTTCCGACCTCGGCGGATCACATCCAATTCCCATCGGCGCGGCACCCTGGATCCAGGCAAAACGGTCAACGAAAGAAAAAGACCCGGCGCAAAGGCCGGGTCAGTTGGGGAAACAGGAGTGCCGAATTCGGTCAGCCGAGCAGACGTCGTGCGATGACCTGTGCCTGAATTTCGGCAGCTCCCTCGAAAATATTCAGAATGCGTGCGTCGCATAGGACGCGGCTGATCTTGTATTCCAGTGCAAAGCCGTTGCCGCCGTGGATTTGCAGCCCATTGTCGGCAGCAGCCCAGGCGACGCGCGCGCCCAGCAGTTTGGCCATGCCCGCCTCAAGATCGCAGCGGTGACCATGATCCTTTTCCCATGCCGAGAAATAGGTCAGTTGGCGCGCGATCATGATCTCGACCGCCATCATCGCCAGCTTGCCCGACACGCGCGGGAAGTTGATCAGCGATTTGCTAAACTGTTTGCGATCCTGCGCGTATTGCATGGCGATATCCAGCGCGCTTTGGGCCACGCCAATGGCGCGGGCAGCGGTCTGGATGCGGGCCGATTCAAACGTCTCCATCAGCTGTTTGAAGCCTTTGCCCTCTTCGCCGCCCAGCAGGTTTTCACCCTTGACCTTGAAGCCGTCAAAGCCCAGCTCGTATTCCTTCATGCCGCGATAGCCCAGCACCTCGATCTCGCCGCCGGTCATGCCGGGGGTGGGGAAGGGGGCGTCATCCGTGCCGGGGGTTTTCTCGGCCAGGAACATGGACAGGCCACGGTGATCGGTGGTGTCAGGATCGGTGCGTGCCAGCAGGGTCATGACATGGGTGCGGGCCGCATGGGTGATCCAGGTCTTGTTGCCGGTGATCTCGTAGTCACCGTCGGCATTCTTGACCGCGCGGGTGCGCAGGCTGCCCAGATCCGAGCCGGTGTTTGGTTCCGTGAAGACAGCGGTGGGCAGAATCTCGGCGCTGGCCAGTTTAGGCAGCCAGTTGGCCTTTTGCTCATCCGTACCGCCCGCCAGGATCAACTCGGCCGCGATCTCGGACCGGGTACCCAACGAGCCGACGCCGATATAGCCGCGCGACAGTTCCTCGGACACGACGCACATCGAAGCTTTGGACAGACCGAAGCCGCCGAACTCTTCGGGGATGGTCAGACCGAACACGCCCATTTCGGCCAGTTCCTCGATGATTTCCATCGGGATCAATTCGTCCTTGAGGTGCCAGTCATGGGCGTTGGGCTCGACCTTTTCGACCGCGTAACGGCGGAACTGGTCACGGATCATTTCAAGCTCTTCATCAAGGCCCGAAGCTCCGAACATGGCAGAACCGGCTTGCGCCTCCATCAACTCGACCAGCCGCGTCCGAGCGGCCTGCGAGTTGGCCTGCGCCATCAGAATTTGAATTTCGGAACTTTGGAAGCTGGACAGCGCGTCCCAGCCAAGGCCCAGATCCTGCAGGCGCACAAGCTCGCCCTGGTTCATTGGGATGCCGCCAGCGACCTGATGCAGGTATTCCCCAAAGGCGATCTGGTGCAGCAATTGCTCGATTTCGCCAAATTTGCCGTCTGCGTCCAACGCTTCGGCCCAGCGCTGCATCTGCTTCAACGACTGATAGTAGGTGGCCAGCCAGGCCAGACCGTGAGCGGCCGTTTGGTTGGCTTCGATCAGGGCGCCGGACACGCGACCGTCGGATGTCACCATCTCGCGAACCGAATTGCGCGCCTTCTCGAAAACGGCTTCGACAGCCGGGACGGCCTGCCGGGTCAAGGTCAGAAGATCGGGCAAAATCGCGTGTGTGGTCATCTGGGTCATATCCTGTCCGTCATGGGCCATGAATCGTGTCCTTTTCTGGGTCGTCTGGTCATATCATTTTGCACATGCAGCGCAACAAAAATACGTATTACGTGGCGATAAAGTTCGAAAATTTCCCGATCGTTTTGCGGTGCAGAATGGGTTCATTGGGGGAATTAGCGGCAAATCCGTTGATTTCCACAGGGCCGGGCCGGGGTCAAATTGGGGGTATTTGTCGCAGGCCCGGGCGCGTCAACCGTCTGGCGATGACAGCGCCTCAGCGCCGTTTGTCGGCAAAGCGGAAGGCGAAATAGAGCCCGAGCATCAGGAAGAACAGACCCGAGATGTCGCCGATCAAAAAGGCGATATACTCGACCGTCGCGCTGCCAAAGGCCAGATTGGTCAGGCCCGAGACCAAAAAAGATGTGACGATCCCAACGCCCATCACGCAAATCCAGCAGGGCTTTTTGTCGGAGCGTGGGAACAGGTCCCATCCGGCCCATTTCAGCAGGTAGAAGACGAACGGAACGGTCGTGACAGCGATTGCCATCGCCATCAGGCGGCTGGGCAGGAAAACATCCGTTCCCCCCAGAAAGGCGAAGACCAGAAAAACGCCGGGCAGCAGAGCAAAGATCGCGCGCCAGCCCAACAGCCAGGCGGAAAGCACGCGCACGCCATGGGGCAGGAACAGCAGGCTGGCCCGGCTTGGGTATTCCGGAAAGAACATGTTCTGAAGCGGCATCAGAACCTCGAAGGTGAGGAACGACGCGACCACATAGGCCAAAGAGGCAAAGAAGGTTTCAGAGGCCCACTTGCGCACCGGAACTAGCCACCGATGCGCCCAAGGCCCAGCTTATCTGGGCGCATGTACGATATAACGTCCCCGGTTGGCATTGCCGCTTTGCGACAGATAGCCTTTTTCGACCAGAGATTTCAGCGCGCGGAAAAATGTCGGGCGCGAGACGCTCTGAACCAATGTGTGTTCGATCAGACCAAAGGTGCGAACCTCCTGATCGGCCTTGGAAAGTTCCTCGGCGGCGTAGTAGATGTCACGCTCAACCGGGGATAGCTTTTCCAGCCCCAGCGTTCGCTCCATGCTTTGCATCAGCTTGCGCAGTTCGGTCAGTTTCGAGATTTCGGTCATAATTCTTACCTGTCTTTGTCCGTGCCAAACGCCGTCCAGTCACGACGGTTCAGAACACGCTGATCGCGAGATATGTCAGCAAGTCCCATATTGACACTCATCCCCATGCCAGTAGACTACCAGTCTGATTAGGTTGCCCAATTTGCCGAGGTGAGTGTGCTGGCTTAGGCAACCCAAAGGTCTTTTAAGTTTCGGCCCGGTGCAAATGCGCCGGGTCTTTTCGGTTTAATGACCCAAATCCCTATCCCAACCAGGCATTCAGAACAATAAATTTGTTCGTGAGGTGCGTCAGATGCAACTTTGGGTTGATCATCAGTGGATTCGCAAGCGCAGAAAAAAGGGGCGCGGACGCCCCTTAATCCGGATCAGCCGATTGCGACGGCTTTGATGTCCTCGTCGATGAAGGGGACATATTGTTCGAAGTTTTCGGCAAACATCTGCACCAGCTTTGCGGCCTGCTTGTCGAACGCTTCCTGATCATCCCAGGTGCGGCGCGGATCCAGCAGAACCTCAGCGACGCCGGGCACTGTGACCGGGACGTCAAAGCCAAAGTTGGCATCCTTGCGGAACTCGGCGTCGCGCAGCGAGCCTTCCAGAGCCGCGGTCAACAGCGCGCGGGTCGCGCGGATCGGCATCCGGCTGCCAACGCCATAGGCCCCACCGGTCCAGCCGGTATTCACCAGCCAGCAGGTCGCGCCATGCTGGGCGATCTTGTCGCGCAGCAGGTTGCCATAGGCCTCGGGGCGGCGCGGCATGAAGGGCGCGCCGAAACAAGTCGAGAAGGTCGGCTGCGGCTCGGTCACGCCACGTTCGGTGCCCGCCACCTTCGAGGTGAAGCCCGAGAGGAAGTGATACATCGCCTGCGCCGGTGTCAGCCGCGCGATCGGAGGCAGAACGCCGAAGGCATCGCATGTCAGCATGATGATGTTCTTCGGATGCCCGCCCAGCGCGGTTTTCGACGCGTTCGAGATGTATTCCAGCGGATAGGCGCAGCGCATGTTCGCGGTCAACGAATCGTCGTCGAAATCCAGCTCTTTGGTTTCGGGATCGAAGACCATATTCTCGATGACGGTGCCGAACTTGCTGGTCGTCGCGTAGATTTCCGGCTCGGCCTCGGCGCTGAGGTTGATGGTCTTGGCATAGCAGCCACCTTCGAAGTTGAACGTGCCGCGATCCGACCAGCCGTGTTCGTCATCCCCGATCAGGATCCGCGACGGGTCTGCCGACAGAGTTGTCTTGCCGGTGCCCGACAGGCCGAAGAACACGGCAGTATCCACCGGGTTGCCAACCGCGTGGTTGGCCGAGCAGTGCATCGGCATCACGCCTTTTTCCGGCAGCATGTAGTTCAGCAGGGTGAAGACGGATTTCTTGTTCTCGCCTGCATATTCCGTGCCACCGATCAGGATCAGCTTGCGGTCGAAGTTCATTGCAATCACGGTATCGCTGCGGCAGTCGTGCTTGGCCGGGTCGGCCTGGAAGCTGGGGCAGTTGATGACAGTGAAATCTGCGATGAACTCGTCCAGATCCTCACGATCCGGGCGACGCAGCAGGTGGCGGATGAACAGGTTGTGCCAGGCCAGTTCGGTCACCATGCGCACATTGATCGAATAGGCCGGATCGGCCCCGCCGACGAGATCCTGCACGAAATAGTCACGACCCTTCATATGCTCGACCATGTCGTCATAAAGGGCGTCGAAACCTTCCGGGCTCATCGCCGCGTTGTTTTCCCACCAGATGCTGTCGGCCACACTGTCGGTCTTGACGACGTGTTTGTCCTTGGGCGAACGGCCGGTGAATTTACCGGTGGTGACCAGGAAGGCCCCGCCATTGCCAAGGGTGCCTTCGCCCCGCTTTAGGGCCTCTTCGAGCAGCGCCGGTTCCATGAAGTTGTAATAGACATTGCCCAGACCCTCGATGCCCTGATCTTCGAGGCGGAATTGCGGGTTAACCCGTCCAGATGTCATGCGTATCTTCTCCTGTGCGGCGCGGCGGCGGTTGGCCGGGTGCGCTCTTGGGGCATTTTGCCGGGACATACCGGCCGATGGGCGGGTCTTATCACGGTCGTTTGGGGCATGAACAGGACGGTTTGGCGCAGTTAGCGCAACCAAGTTAAAGTTTAGCGCCACCAAAGATTTCCTGTCGGAAAACCGGGCAGCATTTTGCGGGCAGCAAGGCATTTTTGCCTCATAGCTGCCGCAACAATGGCACGATTCGCAGTTACGCATTGATTCGGCGCATCAAAAACGCCAACAATGCCTTACAAAAAAGCGTATTATTGCGTAAGTGAGCAGGAATAGGGGTAAGCCCGATGTCAAAGATTGCACTGGTGGATGACGATAGAAACATTCTGACGTCCGTATCCATGACGCTCGAGGCCGAAGGGTTCGAGGTTGAAACTTACAATGACGGTCAGGCCGCGCTGGACGCGTTTAACAAAAAGCTGCCGGACATGGCCGTACTAGATATCAAGATGCCGCGCATGGATGGCATGGATCTGTTGCAGCGCCTGCGCCAAAAGACGCAGATGCCGGTGATCTTCCTGACCTCGAAAGACGATGAGATTGACGAGGTTCTGGGTCTGCGTATGGGTGCGGACGACTACGTGAAAAAGCCGTTCTCGCAGCGTCTGCTGGTCGAGCGCATTCGCGCGTTGCTGCGGCGGCAAGAGGCAACCAGCGGTGACGCTTCGGCCGCCAACACCGGCGACACCAAAGTGATGGAACGCGGTGACCTGCGGATGGATCCGCTGCGCCATGCGGTCACCTGGAAGGGGACGGATGTGTCCCTGACCGTGACCGAGTTCCTGTTGCTGCAGGCGCTGGCGCAACGTCCGGGTTTTGTCAAAAGCCGGGATCAGTTGATGGATGTGGCCTATGACGATCAGGTCTATGTGGACGACCGCACCATCGACAGCCACATCAAGCGGCTGCGCAAGAAGATGCGTGCTGCTGATCCCGAGTTTTCGGCTATCGAAACCCTTTATGGTATCGGGTACAGATACAACGAAGAATAGGCGCGGCCATCTACAAGGGGTAATGGGGTTCCGTGCGCGACACCGAACAAGCCAATGAATTGAGCGACGGTGATGTCGTTCTTGGGGATGACTGGGTCATCCCGCAAGACCCCGATTCTGCAGAGCTAAGCGCAAAACGATCCCGCAGAAACCTGTTTTCACTGCGCGGCTCGCCTCTGGCCCGCAAGATCATCACGTTCAATCTGATTGCCCTTGTGATCCTTGTCACGGGGCTGCTTTACCTGGATGACTCGCGATCCGAGCAGGTGCAGCAGACCGCGCGCAACCTGATCGGAGACGCGCATCTTGTCAGCAACGTGTTCGAGACGCAGCTGCGGCAGGGCGCGGTGCAATCATCACGCGATGCGGCCCAGCTTGATGTGAAAGACACGCTGTCCGGCCTTCGCCTGCCCGAAGGGGGAGAGGTGTTTGTCTACGACTCCCGCGGTACCCTGATCGGCTGGACCCGCGGCGCGCCACAGGCATCTGACATGCCCATCCTGTTGCGATCGGACGCGGATATGCAGACCGGAGGCACCGTCATCAGCGATGCACTCAACGCGGTCTGGACGGGTCTGTCGCGGGTTTTCAACTGGTCGTCCGACTCCGAAGCACCGACGCTGGCGCAGCAGGTTCAGGCCATAGTCCCACAAGCTTTGGCGGGTCAAAATCAGGTAAAGGCAGTGCAGGATGACGCGGGCGACACTGTGATCGTGGCCGCGGCACCTATTCTCTACGAAGGCATCCCGGCCGGTGCTGTCGCAATATCCGGCCCTGCCGGTGAGATTGACGCGCTGGCTAGGCGCGAGCAGGAGCGCATTTTGCAGATGTTTGTCGTCGCCCTGCTGGTCTCAGTCGGTCTGAGCCTTGTTCTGGCTTCGACCATTGCCAACCCGCTGGCCGACCTCGCCTCGGCGGCGGAAATGGGCAAGGATCGGGGTACGGGCGTCAATCCGGGGCGTATCCGCATCCCGGACCTCAGCGCGCGCCCGGATGAAATCGGTCGGCTCAGCCGTGCGTTGCGTGGGATGGTCACTGCGCTCTACAACCGGATCGATGCGAACGAACAATTTGCCGCCGATGTCGCGCATGAGATCAAGAACCCTCTGGCCAGTCTGCAATCTGCTGTCGGCACACTACGCATGGTCAAACGCGATGATCAGCGCGAAAAATTGCTTGGTGTGATCGAGCATGATGTGAAGCGGCTGGATCGGCTGGTCAGCGACATCTCGAATGCTTCGCGTTTGGATGCGGAACTGGTCAAGGAAGAAGAACAACCTTTTGACCTGCTCAAGCTGCTGGGCAATATCGGGCAGTTTCTGGGTGAGGATGCCCGCGCGAAGGGGATCGACTATATCACTGACCTGCCGTCGGATCCGATTGTGATCAACGGGCTTGAGGCGCGATTGGCACAGGTCTTCGTCAACTTGATCACCAATGCGATTTCCTTCTGCGAAGAAAGCGACGCCATCCGGGTCTGGGTCCGCCAGCGCGACAATCGCGTGCTTGTGGTGGTCGAAGATACCGGCCCCGGCATCCCGGAACAGGCCCTGACCAAAATCTTCAAACGGTTCTATTCGCAACGCCCGGCTGAGCATTTCGGCAACAACTCGGGCCTTGGGCTGGCGATCTCGAAACAGATTGTCGAGGCGCATGGCGGTGTGATCTGGGCCGAAAACATCCGCCCGACCGAAGCGGACGTCACCTCGGACCCGCTGGGCGCCCGTTTTGTGGTGGGGCTGCCTGTCTGAGGTCATGACTATTCCGTCCCTGACAAATGCGGTGAACCGGGACAGCGCCCGCGTTCACGCCAGTTGCGTCGCCTCAGGTGGCCACGGCCTGCTGATTGTGGGCGCATCAGGGGCCGGAAAGTCGTCGCTGGCGTTGCAGATGATGGCTCTGGGCGCGGTGCTAGTCGGCGATGATCGCATTGATCTGGCGATGCGCGACGATCAAATCATTGCCTCCGCAGTCCCCGAAATCGCGGGTCTGATCGAGGCACGCGGGATTGGCCTGCTTCGTGCGCAACCTACGGAGCCTGTGCCGCTGCGCTTTGTCCTCGACCTTGACCAATCCGAACCCGCACGCCTGCCAGAACCCGTCACGACCCCGTTGCTGAGGCAAACTGTTCCCTTGCTTCGCGGCGCGGGCGTGCCCAATTTGGCACCAGCCCTGATGCAACTTCTTAGAATGGGACGCGTAGACCCGGAATGGCCGAACAAATGACAGCGCAAAAGCGAATCGTTCTGGTGACCGGACCATCGGGCGCGGGCCGCTCGACCGCCATTCACGTGCTGGAAGATCTGGGGTTCGAAGCGATTGACAACCTGCCCATGGGCCTGCTGGCGCGTCTGCTTGAAGGCGCCGAGCCTGACCGGCCCATGGCGCTGGGTATCGACGCGCGCAACCGCGATTTCTCGACCATAGGATTTATCGAACTGGCCGCAAAGCTGGGCCGGATGACGCAGGTGGATCTGACGGTTCTGTACCTTGATTGCAGCGACGAAGTCCTGCTGCGCCGCTTTTCGGAAACCCGCAGGCGTCACCCCGTCGCCCAGGATGCAGGGCCGGAAACCGGTGTGCGGCGCGAGAAAGAGCTGCTGGCCCCCATCCGCGAGATTGCCGACACCCTGATCGACACCAGCACCCTGAACGTGCATCAGCTGCGCGAAGAGGTCGAGCGCTGGTTTGCCCCCCAGGGCGGGCGGCATCTGGCGGTATCAATCGAATCCTTCTCGTATAAACGCGGCCTGCCACGCGGGTTGGATATGGTCTTTGACTGCCGATTTCTCGCCAACCCCTATTGGCGGCCCGAATTGCGGTCCGAGGATGGTCGAAACCCGGATGTGGCGCGCTATGTCCAGTCAGATGCTAATTACGCGCCGTTCTTTGACCGCGTCATAGATCTGCTGAACCTGCTGCTGCCAGCCTTCCGCGCCGAAGGCAAAGCACACCTGTCTGTGGCCTTCGGTTGCACCGGTGGCCAGCACAGATCGGTGGCGATGGCGGAAGCGGTTGCAAAGGCCCTTGCGGAAGGGGGGCAGCAGGTGGCAATTAGGCACCGCGAGATGGAACGTCGATCGTTGAATGTGAGGCCGGATTGATCGGGATTGTGATCGTAGCGCATGGGGGCTTGGCTCAGGAGTATCTGGCCGCCATGCAGCATGTGGTCGGGCCGCAGCCCGGCCTGAAAGCCATTGCGATCGAGGCCGATCATGACCGTGACGAAAAACAGGCTGAAATCTGTCGCGCCGCGGATGAAGTGGACCTTGGCGACGGCGTTGTGATCGTCACGGATCTGTTCGGCGGCAGCCCCTCGAATCTCAGCCTGCGGGCCTGTGCCCCTCAGGATCGCCGAATCCTTTATGGGGCCAACCTGCCCATGCTGATCAAATTGGCCAAAAGCCGCCACCTGCCGGTCCCTGATGCCGTGCGGCAGGCAATGGAGGCTGGACGCAAGTACATCAATGCGCAAAATGTGACATTGGATTAAGACCGGACTCATTGAAATGACCAACCGAAGCTTGAAAATCATTAACGAAAAGGGCCTGCACGCCCGCGCGTCCGCCAAGCTGGTCGAGGTTGTGGAAGGCTTTGACGCCAGTGCCGAAGTGTCCAAGGACGGCCTTTCTGCATCCGGAGACAGCATTATGGGCCTTTTGATGTTGGCAGCCTCGCGCGGAACGACTATTGACGTCGAGACGTCCGGGCCGGATGCTGAGGCATTGGCAGAAGCTCTGGAAACGCTTGTGAATGACAAGTTCGGAGAGGGGTTCTAAGGCTGCCCCGCGGGACAGAAAGAACGGGAAGACCAGGAATTGGCGGAAACAACGCACGAGACCAAGACAGGCCCGGTGGTTGATGGGACCGAAGACCAGGGCGAAATCTACGACCGTAGAACCCTGACCTACGCGAACTCGTTCGACGATGCCTGGACCTCGACCGCCATTCGCGCCATCGAATGGTGTACCGGCAAACTGACCATTTTGCGGATGGTCAACAAGTTCGAGAAAAAGAACGAATACTATCGAGGTCAAAGGTTTTGGGGCGGTGCTCTGGCAACGATGGGCATCGACCTGACCACACCCGAGGAACAGATCGCCCGCATCCCCAAGACAGGCCCGGTTGTTGTCGTGGCCAACCATCCGCACGGCATGGTGGACGGCATGATCCTGGCCGAACTGATCGGGCGCGTGCGCAGCGATTATCGCATCCTGACCCGGTCCGTTCTGACCGGGCTGGACGAGGCTGCGACCTCATTCATGATTCCGGTTCCCTTTCCGCACGACCCCGAAGCACAGGCCAAGATGCTTGAAATGCGCGGCAAGGCCATGGAGCATCTGAAAAACGGCGGCGTTGTGGCCCTGTTCCCCTCGGGCGTTGTTATGTCCTCGGACGACTGGTTCGGCCCGGCGATCGAGCGGGAATGGAACGTCTTCACCGCCAAGATGATCCGACGCTCGGGTGCGCAAGTGCTGCCGATCTTCTTCCCCGGCAGCAACTCGCGTTGGTATCAGATCGCCAACAAACTGTCGCCGATCCTGCGGCAGGGTCTGCTGCTGCACGAAATCGTCCGGTCCTGCAAAAAACCGCAATCTCCGGTTATCGGCGAACCGATCAATGACGACGACATGCAGTTGCTGGAACGCGATCCGCGCGGCTTCATGGCGTGGCTCAGAAACCGCACCATGTCGCTGGGCACATCAGACAAACCCTAATCCGCCCTTCATCTGGCCAGAAATATCCCGGGGGTGAGCCCGGATGAAATCCGGGCGAGGGGGCTGGCCCCCTCTTACCGCGTCGGAACAGGCACTTCGCCCCGATAGTCATAAAACCCGCGTTCGGTCTTGCGGCCCAGCCAACCGGCCTCGACATATTTCGTCAGCAGCGGGCAGGGGCGATACTTGGTGTCCGCCAAGCCATCATGCAACACGTTCATGATTGCCAGGCAAGTGTCCAACCCGATGAAATCGGCCAGCTCCAGGGGCCCCATCGGGTGGTTTGCGCCCAGCTTCATGGACTGGTCGATGGATTGCACATTCCCAACGCCTTCATACAGGGTGTAGACGGCCTCATTGATCATCGGCATCAGAATGCGGTTGACGATGAAGGCCGGGAAATCCTCGGCGCTTGCGGCTGTCTTGCCCAGACGGTCCACCACTGCCTTGCAGGCTTTGAACGTTGGTTCATCCGTGGCAATCCCCCGGATCAACTCGACAAGCTGCATGACCGGCACCGGGTTCATGAAGTGGAACCCCATGAACCGTTCGGGCCTGTCCGTGCGGCTGGCCAGTCGGGTGATGGAAATTGAGGAGGTGTTCGAGGTCAGAATCGTATGCGGCTGAAGATGCGGCTGCAAATCCTCGAAAATCGCCTGTTTGATGGTCTCGCGTTCGGTCGCGGCTTCGATCACCAGATCGGTTTGCCCCAGTTGCGGCAGCTCCAGCGTCGTTGTGATCCGTTTCAAGGCGGCCTGCATCGCGTCATCGCTGATCTTCCCGCGTGACGCCTGCCGGGCCATGTTGCCCTCAATCGTCGTCAAGGCGCGATCCAGGGCCTCCTGACTGACATCATTCAGCAAAACGTCATAGTCCGCCAATGCCAGCACATGGGCGATCCCGTTGCCCATCTGACCTGCGCCAATCACTCCGACCGATTTCACATCCATATTCAGCTGCCTTTGCCTTGCGCGTTACGGCGACAGTATCGGCAGTTCGGGGCTTGCGGCAAGGGGCTGAGGTCGCTCGAATTCGCTTCAAATGCGCACATTAGGGGAATCTCAACATCCGGGGCGGCAAGATGGCAACCGGGTGAAAATTGGGTGAGTGAGATGAGCTATCATCAGACAGGCTCGGGCATGGCCGAGGATGACGTATGCCAGTATGACGGAACCAGATTGTGGTTTAGGGGGCCGCCCTGCGCGCTGGACCATCCGTTTATCGCCTGCATCGGCGGGGATGAAACCTTCGGGCGCTTTGTCGAATCTCCGTTTCCGGATGCAGTACAGAAGCAACTGGGCAAAACCTGCGCCAATTTTGGCAGCCTGTTCGCCGGTGTCGAGGCGCTGACGCGCGATCAAGGTCTGCTGAGGTTGGCAAACCGGGCGCAGAGATGCGTGATCCAACTGCCTCAGGTTCATGGCCAGTCGAACCGGTTTTACCGCGTGCACCCCCGTCGCAATGACCGGTTTCTGGAGCCAACGCAGGACCTGCTGGATTTGTATCCCGACATCGACTTTACCGAGGTGCATTTTGTGCGCCACTTACTAAAGCGCCTGCAGGCAAGACATGATGCGCGGTTCGAAGTGATCGCGCATGAACTGCGTCAGGGTTGGTTGCGGTCCCTTGGTACGTTTCTGGAGCAGCTGGACCCGCAGACGGTGCTGCTGCATCTGCAGATTCAGCGGGTTCATACGATCGAGGACGACCCCATCCCGGTGAACGCCAGCATGGTAGAGGCGCTGAGGCCGCAGGCCGCGCGGGTAGTCACGTGCTCGGCCGCCGTGTCCGGCGCGTCGGACACGCTTGAGGATATGCTGTTCGGGACGCTACAGCAGCCGATGGCAGAACACATGCTTGGCCCTGCGGCGCATAGGCAGATTGCCGAGGCGGTTGTGCCGGTTCTGAGGGACCTGGACGCATAAGGCCCGCCAATGGCGGGCCTTTGCTAACGTCACTTTCAAAGACCTGGGGTCTTTGCTCAGCCGAGCTTCTCGGTCAGTTCCGGCACGGCCTGGAACAGGTCAGCGACCAGTCCGAAGTCGGCGACCTGGAAGATCGGCGCTTCTTCGTCCTTGTTGATCGCAACGATGACCTTCGAGTCTTTCATACCAGCAAGGTGCTGGATCGCGCCCGAGATGCCGACGGCAACATACAGATCGGGGGCAACAACCTTACCGGTCTGACCCACCTGCCAGTCGTTTGGCGCATAGCCCGAGTCCACCGCCGCGCGCGAGGCACCAACCGCCGCGCCCAGCTTGTCGGCCAGCGTTTCGATCAGTTTGAAGTCCTCTTCCGAGCCGACACCACGGCCGCCCGAAACAACAACGCCAGCCGAGGTCAGTTCCGGACGGTCGCTCTCGGCCACCTTGTCCTCAACCCAGGACGACAGACCTTCGGAACCCGGAACCGCAACGGTTTCAACCGATGCCGAACCACCTTCGCCCGCTGCGTCAAAGGACGCGGTGCGGATGGTGACGACTTTCTTGGCGTCGTTCGATTTCACGGTCTGGATCGCGTTGCCCGCATAGATCGGACGCTCGAAGGTCGAGCCGTCAACCACGCCGGACGCATCCGAGATCACCATCACGTCCAGCAGCGCAGCAACGCGCGGCATCACGTTTTTGGCGTCGGTGGTCGCAGGGGCAACGATGTGCTCGTAACCGTCGGCCAGCGACACGATCAGGGCTGCGGTCGATTCCGCCAGGCGGTGGCCCAGCGATGCGTCTTCGGCAACCAGAACCTTCGAGACACCGTCGATCTTTGCAGCAGCCTCACCAGCTGCGGCAGCGGAACCGCCAGCGGCCAGAACGGTGATGTCGCCCAGCGACTTGACGGCGGCTACGGCCTTGGCGGTGGCGTCCAGCGACAGCTCGCCATTGTTGACTTCAGCCAGAAGAAGAACAGCCATTACACAGCCCCCGCTTCTTTGAGTTTCCCGACCAGCTCGTCAACCGAGCCTACGATGATGCCTGCGGCACGTGCCGGCGGCTCTTCGGTCTTGACGATTTCCAGACGCGGCGTGACGTCGACGCCGTAATCGGCGGCGGTTTTCTCGTCCAGCGGCTTTTTCTTCGCCTTCATGATGTTGGGCAGCGACGCATAGCGCGGCTCGTTCAGGCGCAGGTCAACGGTCACGATGGTCGGCATCTTGACGCTGATGGTCTGCAGACCGCCGTCAACCTCGCGGGTGATCTTGGCGGTGTCGCCTTCGATATCCAGTTCGGACGCGAAGGTGCCTTGCGACCAGCCCAGCAGGGCCGACAGCATCTGGCCGGTGGCGTTCATGTCGTTGTCGATCGCCTGCTTGCCCGCCAGAACGATGCCGGGCTGCTCTTCCTCGACCACTTTGGCCAGGATCTTTGCGACGGCCAGCGGCTCGATGTCCTGATGGACGTCATCGGCGGCAACAACCAGAATGGCGCGGTCTGCACCCATGGCCAGCGCGGTCCGCAGGGTTTCCTGCGCCTGCTTGACGCCGATCGAAACGGCAACCACTTCGTCAGCTTTGCCCGCTTCTTTCAGGCGGATCGCTTCTTCCACCGCGATCTCGTCGAACGGGTTCATCGACATTTTGACATTGGCGAGATCAACACCGCTACCGTCCGCTTTCACGCGGACCTTCACATTATAGTCAATCACGCGCTTGACAGGCACGAGTACCTTCATTTTGCGCTTTCTCCTCACAAAAACGGTAAGTCGCAACGCGACTCCACCAATGCTCTCGGACGACTGAATAGCGTCTCAATTCACGGTGCAACAGGGCAAAATCGTCACGTCAGGGGCTCGGGACGTCGCGTTTCGTAATTTTTGACGCCACGGCGGAAAATAACAGTGCGGGGTGGGGCCGATTTTTGAGCATGCGGGATCAGGCATGTCGTGGCGTCAAACAACTGGGTCTCAGCCTGTTACGGGGCAACGCTCGTTCGTGCCTGCGGGGATTGAGCCCTAGGCTTTGCCCTTCCGGCCGCCAGAACGTCCACTGGACGTTTCGCCGCTTTCAGCGGTTCGCGCCCGGAACCCACAAGACGTCGTCTTTGCCGTTGTTGTTGGCGCACCGTGCGGCGACAAAGAACCAGTCGCTCAGGCGATTGAGGTATTTGACGGCCACCGCGTTCACCGGCTCCATGTTTGTCAGTTCAACGGCAAGCCGCTCGGCCCGGCGTGACACGGTGCGGCACACATGCAATTGGGCCGCCAGACGCGATCCGCCCGGCAGAATGAAGCTGCGCAAGGGTTCCAGATCGGCATTCATCGCGTCGATCTCGGCCTCCAGCCGGTCGATCTGGGCCGGGGCGATGCGCAAGGGCGGGTAATCGGCCTCGGCATCCTTTTCCATATCGGGGCGACAGAAATCCGCGCCCAGATCGAACAGATCGTTCTGGATTCGGGCCAGTGCGGCATCGGTTGGACCATCAGCCTCGGTCCGCGCCACGCCGACAAAGGAATTCAACTCGTCCACGGTGCCATAGGCCGCCACACGCCCAGAGTATTTGGCGACACGTTCTCCGTTCCCCAGCGCAGTCTTACCGTCATCGCCTGTGCGGGTGTAGATTTTGTTGAGTACGACCATTTACTGCGCTCCCTGTCCGCTGAGATAGACGTAGAGAAGGATCAAAACGACGGCAATGAACTGAAACAGGATACGCAGCCGCATCATCTTGTTGCTTTTCTTTGCAGCCGCCATGCCGCCTTTGCCGAAATTCGCGATGCCAAGGGTCAGCACGACGACCACCGCCGCCATGGCCAGAAGCAAAACGACCATCAATAGGTCCATCAGGTATCACCGTCTGCGTTTTAGTTTCGTTGGACCTGATCTAGCCCCACAAGATCAAAAAGCGAACCAGTAATTTCGTCTCAGATGCGGGACAGAATCCGGTCAATCGCCGCGGTCGGCAGAATCCGACGCAAGTATCCGGCGATATAGGTGGGTGTGGTCACATAGTATCGGGGCTTTGGTCTGCGCGCTTCAACCGCGTGCGCGAGTTTGGCCGTTACGGCTGATGCCGGAAGTTCGAACCTATCTGGACCCGAGCTTTCGTACAGCCGTTTGAGCAGCGTTTCTTCATATTTCTCGCGCAGCGCCGAGGTTTCCCAGTCGATGAACCGTTCAAAGACAGGGATAGCTTTTTCCCGCAGCTTCGAGGTGATCGGGCCTGGTTCAATCAGGATCACCCGAATACCGGTGCCCCGCAATTCAAGGCGCAGCGTATCGCTGAGGCCTTCAATCGCGTATTTGGTCGCGACATAAGCCCCGCGCCACGGAAACGCGACCAGTCCCAGAACCGACGAACACTGCACTATCCGGCCATGCCCCTGCTCCCGCATGACGGGAATCACCTCGCGTGTCAGCTCGTGCCAGCCAAATACATTCGCTTCAAAGATATGGCGCAAACCATCTGTCGGAACGTCTTCGACGGCGCCGGGCAGCCCGTGCGCGCCGTTGTTGAACAGCGCATCCAGCGTGCCGCCGGTGGCCGAAAGAACCTCGGCCAGACCGGCCTTGATGCTATCGGCGTCCTGATAGTCAATTCTGGGGCTTTCGAACCCCTGGGCGCGCAGCCGGTCGCAATCGCGTTGCTGACGGCACGAGGCAAAAACCCGCCAGCCGCGCGCACGCATACCGTGTGCCGCGTCAAGGCCAATGCCGGATGAGCACCCGGTAATGAGAATCGATTTCTGCATGAGAATCCCGCCCCAGAATGTCACCAATAGCTATGGCGGGCATTGGGGCAGGACAATGACGGGCAACCTTAGTCTTGGGTTTTTTGAACAAGAGATGCGGAAATCCATCCGATCTGTTGCCCGGGCAACACGCGAAGGCGCAACCAGCCGGTTCCGGACTCGCTCAGCACTTCGACCTTTTGGCCGATCCGGGCCTTGCCAATGATCGGATAGATCGTTCCGGGCCCGTCACGCATGTTGACGCGCGTACCCGAGATTTCCCGGATGTCTTTTGCGGGTTCAGTCAGCACCGGCACCTCTACGACCTCGGGGTCGGCGTCGGTTGCGACTTGTTGCAACGAGGTTATGCCGTCTTCCAAAGACGCCAGTGCCAGCGTCACGGTCTGGTCTTCAAACAGCGACGGATTGGCCTGCAGCCCCGCAGCAACCTGCGCCAACAGGGCTTTGGTCTCATCCTCGGTCAGGGCCGGTTCAGGCTGAGCCAGGGCATCAAGCGCAGGCGCTGGTTCCACAGCCGGTTCAGGGGCAAAGCTGACCTGCGTTACCAGATCTTCAACCGGGGCCGGGGCCTTGGGTTCGGGGGTTGGCTGGAAGGCCGCCGCCATGCGTTGCGGATTATCGGCCCGCAATCCACGCGGTTCGAAATCAGGACCGTCGCTCATCACGTAAAAGGCCCAGCCGAGTGCGGCAAAAGTAATCAGTATCAGGCGCGTCATGGCGCATCCCCCAAGGTCAATCGTTACAACAACAGAACAAAAATTTTGGCAGCAATCATCCAATTGTTGGGATGGTACCATAATTGAGTGGCCGAGTCGAAAATTCGGGGAAAACACCAGCTTGTCTCCCCCTGTTGCAAAAAGCGCGACTTGTCCCCAGCAAAATGCACTCTGCTTGCTTTACCCAGACGGCCTAGCGTCGTATCACATCATGTATGAATGACACGATCGACGACCCCAATATGGAGGCTCCCGATAACGGGGGTGAGGTAGCCGAACCCCTGCGCCGCGCGATTGGTGAGCGCTATCTGACCTATGCGCTGTCCACCATCATGCACCGCGCCTTGCCGGATGCGCGGGACGGGTTGAAGCCGGTTCATCGGCGAATCCTCTATGCGATGAGAGAGCTGCGACTCAGTGCAACCGGAGGTTTCAGGAAATCTGCCAAGATTTCCGGCGATGTGATGGGCAACTATCACCCGCATGGGGACGCTGCGATCTATGACGCGATGGCGCGTCTGGCGCAGGATTTCAACGTGCGTTACCCGCTGGTCGACGGGCAGGGGAACTTCGGCAATATCGACGGCGACAACCCGGCGGCCTCGCGCTACACCGAGGCACGGATGACCATCGTGGCCGAGGCGCTGCTTGAGGGTCTGAACGAGGACGCTGTTGATTTCCGCGACAACTATGATGGGACGCTGACCGAGCCGGTTGTGTTGCCTGCGCAGTTCCCGAACCTGCTGGCCAACGGGGCCAGCGGTATCGCGGTGGGTATGGCAACGAATATTCCGCCGCATAATATCTCGGAACTCTGCGATGCCTGTCTGCATCTGATCAAGACGCCGGATGCCCGTGACGACACGCTGTTGAACTACGTGCCCGGCCCGGATTTCCCGACCGGCGGCGTTATTGTCGAACCGCCCGAGAATATCGCGCAGGCCTATCGCACCGGGCGTGGATCTTTCCGCCTGCGTTGTAAGTTCGAGGTCGAAGACCTCGGCCGCGGTCAATGGCAGATCGTTGTCACCGAGATTCCCTATCAAGTTCAGAAATCCAAGCTGATCGAAAAGATCGCGGAACTGATCCAGACCAAGAAAATCCCGATCCTCGCCGATGTGCGCGACGAATCCGCCGACGACATCCGCCTGATCCTTGAGCCGCGTTCGAAAAACGTGGACCCCGAGGTGCTGATGGGGATGCTCTACCGCAACTCGGACCTCGAGGTGCGGTTCAGCCTGAACATGAACGTGCTGATCGACGGGGTAACGCCCAAGGTCTGCTCGATGAAGGAAGTGCTGCGGGCCTTCCTCGATCACCGGCAAGAGGTGCTGATCCGCCGCTCGCGTCACCGTCTGGGCAAGATCGACCATCGGTTAGAGGTGTTGGAGGGCTTTATCGTCGCCTTCCTGAACCTTGATCGTGTGATCGACATCATCCGCTATGACGATGACCCCAAGGCCGCGCTGATGCGCGAGGATTGGGGCATTGATCATGTTCGCGCCACCGACGAGTCTGATTACGTCACGCCCAAACCGGGCGAGGGGGAACTGTCCGAGGTTCAGGTCGACGCGATCCTCAACATGCGTCTGCGCAGTTTGCGCCGTCTGGAAGAGATGGAGCTGGTGCGTGAGCGTGACGAATTGATGCTGGAGCGCGCCAACCTCGAAGACCTGCTGGCCGATCCCGCCCTGCAATGGGCCAAAATCGCCGAGCAGTTGAAAGAGACCAAAAAGACCTTCGGTAAAGACTACGAAGGCGGCGCGCGGCGCACTCAGTTTGTTGAGGCCGGACAGGTCGAGGAAGTGCCGCTTGAGGCGATGATCGACCGCGAACCGATCACGGTCGTCTGCTCTCAGATGGGCTGGATTCGCGCCATGACCGGCCATATCGACCTGAAGCGCGAGTTGAAGTTCAAAGACGGCGACGGCCCGCGTTTCATCTTCCATGCGGAAACAACCGACCGCCTGCTGGTCTTTGCCTCAAACGGACGGTTCTATACGGTCAGCGCGGCCAACCTGCCCGGCGGGCGGGGCATGGGCGAACCGCTGCGCCTGATGGTTGATCTGCCGAACGAGGCGCAGATCATCGACATTCTGATCCACAAGCCGGGGCGCAAGCTGCTGGTGGCCTCGGATGCGGGGAACGGCTTTAGGGTGTCCGAGGATGAGGTGCTGGCGCAGACACGGAACGGCAAACAGGTGCTGAACGTCAAAGGTGACGAAACAGCGATGATCTGCAAGCCGGTCGCGGGCGACCACGTGGCCGTGGTATCTCAGAACGGCAAGTTCCTGGTCTTCCCGGCAGAGGAACTGCCCGAGATGACCCGCGGCAAGGGCGTGCGCCTGCAGAGATACAATATGGCGCGTGGCCGGCAGGGAACGCTGGAACTAGATGGCGGCCTGTCGGACATCACCACCTTCAACTGGGAAGAGGGCCTGAAATGGTCCATGGGCGGCGACAAGACACGGCACGAGGCCGATATGTCCCAATGGCTGGCAAAACGCGCCAGCGTCGGGAAAAAGCCGCCTTACGGGTTCCCGCGCGACTATAAGTTCTCGTGATCTGAACAGGTCTCGGGTGGATTTCTGCCGATACGGCTTGGCACAACCCGTATCGGTGCGCTAGATCAAAGAAAACAGGCCTATCGAGACACAATCATGTTGCGCATTCTGACCCTGATCACCGGACTGGCCCTGATGGGCGCGTGCACCCAGACGCAGGTCTATGAAGAACCCGAGTCGCTGGGCGAGTTCAAGCTGCGGGTGAATTACGCGTTTGCCGAGAAAGCCAAACAAGGCCCAGTCTCGCGCGATGCGACGCCGCAGGAATGGGAAGCTGCGATTCAGAACGCCGTGGATATCCGGCTGGGTCGCTATGAGGGCGCGCAGGATTACGACATCGGTATCAGCCTCGAAGGCTACATGCTGGCCCCTCCGGGCATTCCGGTCATCTACAACCCCAAAAGCACGGCGATTGTGCTGGTCAATGTCTACGATGTGAACAAGAAAGAATTTCTGGCCAAGGCCAAGCAGTTCCAGGTTCTGGAAGACACGACCGGAGGCAGCGCGCTGAAAGGGTCCGGCAATGAGCGGACCAAAGAAGAACAAATGAGCGGTCTGGCCCTGAAAGTGGCCGACCGGGTCGAGGAATGGCTGGCAGAAGAACACAAGGACAATGGCTGGTTCGACAAGCGCCCAGACCTGATCCAACCGCTCGAATCCACCGAGGTTACGCAAAATCCGGCGTGATCGGCGCATTTCCCCAAGGATGTGCTTGATTTTCCCCCGTGAACCAAATATCTCGCGCGCGCAGATGTAACCACGGGACCAAGGGTCCCCCAAATCGCAAAAGGGCGCCTGAGGAATGGCAAAGGAAAAGTTTGAGCGTACAAAACCGCACGTCAACATCGGCACGATTGGCCACGTTGACCATGGTAAAACGACGCTGACCGCAGCAATCACCAAGTATTTCGGTGACTTCAAAGCGTATGACCAGATCGACGGTGCGCCGGAAGAAAAAGCGCGCGGCATCACCATCTCGACCGCCCACGTGGAATACGAGACCGACAACCGCCACTATGCGCACGTTGACTGCCCCGGCCACGCCGACTACGTCAAGAACATGATCACCGGTGCCGCCCAGATGGACGGCGCGATCCTGGTTGTGAACGCCGCTGACGGCCCGATGCCGCAGACGCGTGAGCACATCCTGCTGGGTCGCCAGGTTGGCATCCCGAAGATGGTCGTGTTCCTGAACAAAGTTGACCAGGTCGACGACGAAGAGCTGCTGGAACTGGTTGAGATGGAAGTTCGCGAACTGCTGTCCAGCTACGAATACCCCGGCGACGATATTCCGATCGTTGCAGGTTCGGCTCTGGCCGCGATGGAAGGCAACAACCCGGAAATCGGCGAAGAGAAGATCA
>NZ_JBQFSA010000008.1:0-298753 GCF_056537745.1 Ruegeria sp. C12 | reverse complement strand
TGGGCCGGGCGCATATCACCTGCAACAAGAACGGCGTGCCGTTTGACCCCGAAAAGCCGACCATCACGTCGGGCATCCGTCTGGGCAGCCCTGCGGGCACCACGCGCGGCTTCGGCGAGGTCGAATTCCGCCAGATCGCCGACTGGATCATCGAAGTGGTCGACGGTCTGGCCGCCAATGGCGAAGACGGCAACGGCGCCGTTGAGGCCAAGGTCAAAGCCGAGGTTGCAGACCTTTGCGCCAAGTTCCCCATCTATCCGAACCTGTGATCGGATCGGCATGAAAAAAGAGAACGGCGCCCAGAACGGGCGCCGTTTTTTTTTCAGTAGACGTTCCCGCCCCTTTTGGCACACATCAAACATGCGAAGAAAAGGCTAGGGCAAGCGCCGCGCGAAGGACAAAACCTGCGATCAGATCAAGCCGCGCCACAGAAGAAACACCAGAACCAACACCGTCAAGGCCAGCAAGTTGAAGGCCAGACCGCCCAACATGCCAAGGAACCACCCCCAGCGCCGATCCGCCAGATTGATCGCCGTCAGGTGCGACTGAACCTCGTCCGAGGCTTTCGTCAAGGCAGGCGTATCCAGAACGCGGCGCAGTTTGGGGTGCGCCGCCATCTGTTCGGCCCTGGCCAGAATCATCGCCTGTTTGAACACCCGGCGCGGCAAACGGTGTCGGGCGCGGCGGATCGAAGCCTCAAGCGTTTTGTCCCGCACACCCAGCTTGGCCCGCAGCAATGCGACGGTTTCCGTGATCCGGTCCTGAATGTCGGTGTCTTGCGCCATGGCCCCTCCTGACGCGCGACACTAGCCTTTGATGCTGTACGCGACAATGGGGCTGGCTGTTTTGGAGCAAGGGCGGTATCACGCGGCTATGCTGAACACGATCATTCACGGCGAACCCACTGCGCTGCCGCCCCTTATTATCGCTCATGGCTTGTATGGATCGGCCCGGAATTGGGGCGTGATTGCGCGAAGGCTGTCGGATGAACGGCAGGTGATCGCGGTGGATATGCGAAACCATGCGCACAGCTTTTGGGACCCCCGGCACGACTATCCTGCATTGGCCGAGGATATCGCGCAGGTGATCGAAAATGTCGGTGGCCCGGTCGATGTGCTGGGGCATTCCATGGGTGGCAAAGCGGCGATGACACTGGCCTTGCGGCACGGCGCACTGGTGCGCAAGCTTGTGGTCGCCGATATCGCCCCGGTCGCCTATGGGCACAGCCAGATTCAATTCATCGAAGCTATGCGGGCAGTCGATTTTTTAACGATCACCCGCCGGTCAGACGCAGAACAGCAGCTGGCGGATCAAGGCGTTGAAAAAGCACTGCAGAGCTTTTTCACCCAATCGCTGGATGTCGCTGGGAAACGGTGGCTGTTGAACTTGGATGTGCTGGCCGATCAGATGCCAAACATCATGAGCTTTCCAGAGCTGGATGGCGCATGGGATGGCCCGGCCCTGTTTTTGTCAGGTGGCGTGTCTGACTACGTCCTGCCGGAACACCGCGACAAAATCCGGGCGCTACTCCCCGGTGCGCGCTTTGCCAAAATTCCGGGTGCCGGACACTGGCTGCATGCCGAAAAACCGCGCGAGTTCGAAGCCGCCGTCCGGGCGTTTCTGAACGCCTGAATCAATCGCCGTCTGTTGATCGGGCAGGCCACGCTTCAGGTGTCTTCGACCTCGCCGCCGCCATTCACCCAGTCGGCGAAACCGCCTAGATTGAACACCTGTTCATAGCCCATATCTTTCAACAGCTTGCCCGCCAAAGCGGCGCGGCCGCCAGAGGCGCAATAGATCACAACAGGCCGGTCTTTGCGCATGTTTGGATCATGAGACTCCAGGCTCTCATCTGCCCGGAATTCGAGCATTCCACGGGGTATATGCACCGCCCCTTTTGCCCGACCGGTTTTCTGCACCTCAGCAGTGCCGCGAATATCTAACAGTAACGCGCCGTGTTCGATCAGCTCGCGCGCCTTGACCATATCAACCCGTGGGACGACAGCGTTGGCCGCCGCCATCATGTCTTTCACTGTAACCGGCATATGCACCTCGTGATTTCTTGCCTTCTGCAAAAGGCTAACATGCGAAAATTGGAAGGTGTAGCCTCAAGATCGCTTGGGTTGCGCCGAAAACAGATGTCGGAACTTGTTGCCAAAGCTCTGATCGAAACAAGATTGGTACCCGCGGCCGGACTCGAACCGGCACGGCGTTTCCGCCTGGAGATTTTAAGTCTCCTGTGTCTACCATTCCACCACGCGGGCATGTCGTGATCAGGGGCGACCCCCGTCCGCCCTCATTACAGGCGCGAATAAATGAAAACAATGCGGTAAGCCAAGGCAATGTGGGAAAATCGCGAGATTTCGACCGTGCCCGCGCCCAACTGATTTTTCGAACGCACTGCTACTGCAATTGCAGGATATCCGGAATGCAAAGCTTCCGCTGCGCCGGCATTTGATCCGCACCGTCGGAACGCTTGAGCCTCTTTGGCCCGTCCTTGACCTTGACGTTCGGCTTGGCCAGCGGGCCTTTCAACGTGACCGGCCAAGGGCTGCGCGAAAGCGGCTCGCCTATCTTGCGCGGTTGCAGGTTCAGGTCCAGGGCCTTGTTGGCCATATTGACACCGCCAAAGACGACGACCTGAACCTGATCCGTTTCCAACGTGGTTTGTTTGGTCGAAATGTTGCCGTTGGAAATGCTGAGGGGTGCGCGCAGACATACGATTGGCGCGACCTTCTGCTTTTCCTTGGAAAATACCCAGGGCAAAACGCCCAGCCCTGCCAGATCCAACAACTGCGTTTCGATTGACCCGTCGCGCATGGAAACCGTCGCACTGCCGCTCATCGTGCTGGCAAAGTGTTTGGCGGACTCGGTTCCTCCGGTCACCGAAAAATCCGCATAGATCGTGCCGCTTGCGCCCTTTTTGAAGTTCAGGGTGTGAAGGATGTCGTCCAACCGCCAACCGCCCGCCTTGCCGGTCAGGGTCAGCAGATGCGCCTCATCCGAAAGATCCATCTGCCCACTTACGTCGAACTGAGCCCCGCCATATTCAAATGCCAGCGGACCGGCGCGAAGCTCGTTTTCGTCGAGCGTCAGTTCGCTTTGCAAGCTGCTGACGCCTTTGGCCCCTTCGATATGCCGAAGGTCGATATCAACATCAATATCAATGCCCGACAGAAGAATGGAACGTCCGATGGGTTTCAGCGTCACATCCCTCAATGCGTCGGGTTCATCGGCTTCGGCGCTGGGGTCTTCGACATCCTGCGATGCGCTGCCAAGCTTTCTCAATTGCGCGGCGGCCTGAACGATATCACGCAGTTGATCGATCTTTATCAAGTCACTTTCAATCGTGCCCCGCAGCACAGGATCGCTTGTCGCGTCATCAAGATCGGCCTTCACAAGCAATACGGACTCGGCAAGTTGGACGCTGGCGTTTGCGTTCCAATCAGTGCCTTCACTCACCAAATCGATCCCAAAGCGCGCGCGCCCGGTTTCAACGGGGTCCAGCGACAATGCAGCCATCAGGTCTGCACCGGACGGAACGTCAACATCGATTGCCAGATCCAGATTTTCGAACTTGAGGACATTCTTGACAGTGCCGTGCACCTCAAGGGACCAGACATCTGTTTCGCTCGTCTTGCCATCAAGGTTGGTCAGTGAAAGTTGATTAATGTCCCCGTTCAAATGAAAGTCGCCCGAAAACCGGCCAAGCTGATCGTCTGGCCCCATGAGTTCGGGCGAGATCAAGCTGCTGGCGGGAATATCCATCAGACCTTCGGCCGATACGCCTTGCAATTGCAGCGCGTCATCAACTGATCCATTCAAAATGACAAACGGATCAGCCGGGTTCCCGATCCGCAGATTGATGTTTCCGACCCGCAAAGCACCGTCCGACGTTCTGGAAAGTTCCGAAAATTTGACCGGCGGCGGCCCTTCACCCGCGGTGTCCAACGTGAACCCATTGGTTTTAATGACCATTTGCCGCTGTGGCACCTGCCCCGGCACGCTGTCCATAACCATATCAACCGCAATAAGCTTGAGGTCATAGCGAGATGCCGCAGGGGCCGGTTCCGCATTTTCGGGATAAAGCCGGATGCGAGTTGTCAGCGACACATCTGCGGGGTTCCCCAACTCTCCGATTTGGCCCGTCAGCGAAAGGCTTTGCCCGCCATCCAATTCAGCCAATACGCTCAGATCATCAATCCGGGCTATGCCATCAGCCGATTTGAAGGTTGCCGCCACATTGCCCGACCCTTCCAGCACGCGGTTAAGTTTCAGCACGTCCAGAAGCTGTCCAAGTTCTGCAATCTCTACGGTCGTCTTGACCTGCAACCCGTTCTCTTGGGGGATCTGTTCACCCGAAATCGATATCTGCTCGAAGTCCATCGCCATCTGAAACGGGTCATGCGCTGGGAATGTCCCATTCAGGTCAAACGGCTCGCCATTTAGCGAACCGGTCCCAATGGCAGAC
This sequence comes from Ruegeria sp. C12, assembly GCF_056537745.1. Classification (NCBI taxonomy): domain Bacteria; kingdom Pseudomonadati; phylum Pseudomonadota; class Alphaproteobacteria; order Rhodobacterales; family Roseobacteraceae; genus Ruegeria; species Ruegeria sp. C12. The sequence goes on along the minus strand of NZ_JBQFSA010000008.1, from coordinate 294,282 downwards.
GCGGTGTTCGTTCCCTCATCACGCGCCAGCACCAGATCCTTAAGCTGAAGATCCAGATCAAGTCCGTTCAGGCCGTTCTGGTACAGAATGGTGACGTCGGTCAGGTCAACTCGACCATCCGCCAGAATTCCGCCGACAGAGGGTTTCTGAGAGTTCGCAGGCTTTTCGGTTTCCACCGTAGAAAGCGACTGCCAGTTCGTATTTCCGTCTTTGTCGGTGATCAGGTTCAGGTGAATACCCGATATGGCAAGGTTGCTGAGCGACAGCTTGCTGTTCCAAAGATCGCGGGCGGAGATTTCGAACTCAATCGTGTCGATAGCCGCCAAATTCACGTCAGTCCCGGACGAACCGGGAAGCACCAGCCCCGCCGCCGAGACCTGCAGTTGCCGACCAAGGCCCAAACGCACCTCGTCCTCGATCAAGACGTCCTGACCAAGTTTTTTGGAGATCAGGTTTTCAACGAAACCGGTCCTAAGCGAAGAAAACAGCGCCGAGGACAGGAACAGCCAAGCCGCCAAAACAGCAACAAACGCAATCGCGCAGCAAATCAAAACGCCTTTGAAAATCAAACGCACGTTCTACTCCTTTGGTTTCGATGCACTGTGTGGCTGGGCCAATTCCACGTGCGACACTTGAATACGCGGCTCTGCTGATGTTCCGAGCACTGGGCGCACCTTAGCGATAAGTTGCAAATTTCCAGTGACTTAATCAAACAGGAATCAACTTCGGTCCGCGTGAACACCTGCGTTACCGTGATGCCGGGCAGTCCAGCACCAAAAAACGGAAACACCCGCCCTTTTGGGTTTTTTTGAAAACGAACAGTCATTTTATGCGCGATCTTTCTGACGGTTCTGACGGCCAACTCGTCCCGGTTTCTTATATCATCAAATTAATGATATATACGATTTCCAATATATATGAGGGACCAATGAACTCACTGAAAAGAATTACACGGGGCATAGGTGTCGCGTTTCGGGACGGCCGGGTCAAAAGCCTGCTTGCCTTCACACTGGGAATGATCCTCTGGGCATCTGTTTTCTACCACTATGTTGAAGGCTGGAGCTGGCTGGATTCCATCTACTTTTCTGTCGTGACAATCTCGACCGTAGGGTTTGGCGATTTTTCCCCTCAGACTGCGGCAGGGAAGATCTTTACGATGGCCTACATCATCGTAGGTCTGGGCATCTTTGTGGCTGCGGCGACGACAATCGCAAACACAATCCTGTCTCAGGACGACGAATAGTCACCCAAAAAAACACGAAAGGATACAAGCGCAGCAAGGTCGCCTGAAGGTTGGACTTTATTGATTAGGCTGATCGCCGTCCAAGGCGGCGCAAGGGCCCAAACTACGACCAAAGCACGGAATTCACAAAAGATATTCATATTGAGTTTTTTGAGTGTATTGTTGACAAATGAACGGAGGGATGGAATGGAAAAGACACAGGACGCCAAGATCGTCGATCTCGCAATACGTTTGCTCTTTCTCGGGTTATTCCTTTACAGCGCGTTGGTAATGATCGCCCCGCTGGCAAGTGTGGTGATCTGGGCCACGATCCTTTGTGTGGCGATTTACCCGGTATTCGATTGGCTACAGTCCAAGCTGGGCGGGCGAAAGTCGCTTGCCGCAACGATCCTGGTTTTGCTTGGCCTTGTGCTGACCTTGGGGCCGATTGCCACTGCGGTGTCGGGGGCTGCTGAACTTGGGTCCGAGTTTGCCGAACAGGCTGACAGAGGCGAATTGGAAATTCCACCTGCCCCGGACAGCATCAAGGACTTGCCCCTGATCGGAGAAAGAATTGCCGAAGTCTGGGGGTTGTTTGAACGGAATCTGGATGGTGCGCTTGCAAAATACGGGGCGCAGATTCTTGAGATCACAAAATCGCTGTTCGGAAAGGTTCTGGGCATCGGAATCGGGTTGTTGGGTCTTGCCCTTTCGGTGTTGATCATGGGGGGCTTGTTCAGCCCCGGACCGACTTTGGTGCAAGGTCTTCAGCGCTTTGCCAACCGGGTGTTCGCGCCGCGAGGCGGCGAATTCGTGACGCTGGCGGGGGCGACGATCCGGAATGTGACCAAAGGTGTCATCGGTGTTGCAGCCATTCAGGCCGTGGTTGTCTGGATTTTGCTGGCACTGTTCGGGATTTCTTCTGCTGCGACACTGGCATTCATTTGCCTGATCCTCTCGATCATCCAGATCGGGCCGGGATTGGTTCTGTTACCGGTCATCATCTACGCGTGGAGTTCGATGTCAGGTGGTGCGGCCCTAGCCTTCACCATTCTGGCCATTCCCACAACGATAATGGACAGCTTCCTGCGGCCCGTCTTCATCTCAAAAGGTCTCGAAACGCCTATGCTGGTGATCCTGATCGGCGTTCTCGGCGGTATGATGGCCTATGGATTGATCGGCATCTTCATGGGACCGGTTCTGTTTGCCGTTTTCTACGAACTGTTCAAGGTTTGGATCGATGCCACGCCGGAAGGCAATGACGCTGCGGACGGAGCGGCGCAATGAGGAAGACAATATGGACGACGCTGGCCGTCATTTTGGTTCTTCTCGTCTGGTATCTGGTTGCTGATCGAAAAACGCCATTTACGGGAAACGCCAGGGTCAAGGCCGTTGCAACCCAGATCGTCCCGCAAGTCACCGGAACGGTGATCGAGGTTTTGGTCGAAAATGGTCAGGTCGTCTCGGCCGGAGATGTACTGGTTCGGATCGACCCCAGACCATACGAAATTGACCGCGACAAAGCCGAAGCGGACCTGGAAGCCGCAACACAAGAGGTTGGCGCTTCGTCGGCAGAGGTCAGCGCCGCTCAGGCCAAACTGGCACGGGCGCAAAGTGATCTGGACACCATGCGCATCCAGACAGAACGCGTTTTTGCGCTTGAAAAGAAAGGGCTGATTGCCGTTTCGAAAGCAGATGATGCGCGGGGGCAACTGGCCGAATCCGAGGCGAATTTTGAAAACGCCAAAGCAGATCTGGAGAAAGCCAAGCAGAGGCTCGGCGACGAGGGCATTGAAAACCCGAAGATTCAGCGCGCGTTGGCCGCGTTGGCGGATGCAGAGCTTAACCTTGAATGGACGGAACTGCGCGCCCCGGCGACAGGCGTGATCTCAAATCTGCTGATCGCACCCGGAAGCTATGCCCGGTCCGGGCAGGACCTGCTGACTTTCCTGGATGCGACGGATGTCTGGATCGAGGCGTATTTTACCGAAAACAACCTGGGTCGGGCGTCGGTTGGATCGCCTGTAGATGTGGTGCTGGACATGCATCCCGGCAAAATTGTTCCAGGCGTCATCGAAAGCTTCAGCGCAGCCGTTTCCCTAAGCGGCGGCGACACACCCGGACAGTTGGCCAGCCCCCCAAGTACCAAGGGGTTTCTTCGCGAACCCGAGCGCTTCCCGGTCCGTATCGTGCTGCCGGGTTACGAGGCCGGAAGCACCGAGGATGACCTGCGCTTTCAGCTCAACGGGCAAGCCGACGTGATCATGTACCTCAGCGACAGTTCTCTGCTGAACGCGGTGGGCCGCGCCTACATTCGCGTGGTTTCGATCCTGTCCTATGCGTACTGAGGATCGGCGCGCAGTACACAGACTTGCGCTGGGTGTAACTGGCGTCTTCGCGCTGGGGCTGTTTCTGGGGTGGCCTCTGGCCGTTGTCGGGGCCGTGTTCACGGCCCTGTTTCTTCAGGCCCCAGCTGCACTGCCATTGGCGGCCTTCGCGAAGCTGTTTGTCTTCTCGATTGGGTTGATGTTCATTTCCTTCCTTTTGTCATCGACCTTCGCGCCCTATCCGGTGGTTTTCCTCATTCTGGTGGCCATCGGGATTATCCTGTCGTTCATTTGGTCGGTATCCGGCGCAGGTGTTCTGCCCGGAGTCATCGCCCTGATGGGGGCATTGATGATCCCCAACCTTGCGCTGCAATCCCAGGATCTGGCTTTGGTGCTAGTATTCTGGATACCACTGAACCTGCTGTTTGCAGGGTTCGTTTCGACATTGATGTTTGTGGTGATACCAGCCGCACCCCAGACAGCGGCCGAGAAAAAAGCAGCATCCCCAACTGACTTTGACCCGCACCGCCGGATTGTCAGAATGTCGCTTGTCACGGTTCCATTTGCCTTGGCGTTTTTCGTGTCCGGCGCATCGGCGTTGCTGGTTCTGTTCTTTGTGGCACTTCTCAGCCAGCAGCTGGCGGCAATGCCTGCCGCGGGCAAAACCGTGGCCAAGGCAATGCTGACGGCAAACCTGCTGGGTGCGGCAGTGTCGATCCTTTGCTACGAAATCAACGTCATCGCCCCGATTATTCTGACGCCAATTCTGCTGTGCTTTTTCTTCTGCATAACGCTTGGAGCACTCGGAAAATCTCAGGCTACGCTCGCCGCCGCGGCAGGCTCGGCGTTGACAACGGTGCTGATCGTCTATGGTGGATCAATCTCTCCGTTTTCGGATGAGGCCGACGTCAAAAGCATCACCCGCGTTTTGCAAGTCGCCAGTGCTGCGATTTTTGTGATCGTTGCCTATGTCGTGGTGGATGAGTTCTGGCCGGAAAAGAAACGACAGATGTCGACAAGCACCTGACGGGGTGTTGCCTGCCGTCCTTAATCAAACGCGATAAAGCGCCAGCCAGATCAGAAAGCCGATATACACAAAAACGGTAACGTTCAGAACCGTATCGACAATTGGGCCGGTCATTTCGAAACCTCCTTTGACAGAGACTTGAGAAGGCAAATCACCAGAATCGGTACGATAAAAACAAATGCGATGGCTGAAAGCGCGATGATCGACCGGACCAGAGAAACGTCGTTCACAAAGATCATGGCCAGACCAAGGGCTCCAAGCACCGCGCCCCAGATTGTGCGAATGCCGGGCGACGGGTTTTCGTCCCCGCCTGTTCCAATCATTGCAAGCGTAAAGCCCGCGCTGACAACGCTGGTCACAACAAACAGGAACGCCGCTGCAATTGTCGCCAACTGCGTCACATATTGCAGGGGAAACTGTTGAAGCAACGCAAAAGTCGTCGCATCAAGGCTTTGGTCGTTGACCTCCAACAACTGTCCGTTTCCTTGCAGCATGTCGAAAATGCCGATCCCACCAAAAACACCGAACCAAAAGATTGAAAACAACGTTGGTGCAATAATGACACCGGTCAAAAACTCTCGGATCGTTCGCCCGCGTGAAATTCTGGCAATGAAGATGCCCACAAACGGGGACCATGCCAGCCACCAGATCATGTAATTCAGTGTCCAGTCCTGGAACCAGGTCGATATGGTTTGGTCGAAAAACTCGGTTGTCGAAAACCCGGCGGGAAGGACGTTGAAAACATACCGCCCAAACCCTGAAACGATCGTGTTCATTGCAAAAGACGTGGGCCCGACAACCAACAGAAAGACCAACAGGATGATCGCGATACTCATCGCCAGATTTGACAGTTTGGACATCCCCTCGCCCAGATCCCGTCTGAGCGGGATGAGGAAGGCAACGCACATGACGACAAATATGAGCGCTGTCAGGTAAAACGAGTTGGGTATTCCAAGAACTCCGGCCAACCCCGTCTGGATTTGAAACACGCCCATGGCCAAGGAACCCGCCAAGCCGACTGCGATGGCAACAACCGACAAGAAATCGAACACCCAAGCCAATGCACGAGTCCAGGCCCTGTCTCCGTACACATCCAACACTGGCGCGCTCAGCAACAAAGAGCGTTCTCGTCGAAAGGCGAAATAGGCAATGATCAACCCAACGACCCCGTATATCGCCCAGGCGTGAAAACCCCAGTTCAGATAGGTGACAAAGATAGCCTGACTTGCCGCTTGCGGATCAGGGCTGAACGCGCGAATGACCGAGAAATGCGTCAGCGGCTCGGATGCGCCAAAAAACAGCAACCCAACCCCCATACCCGCCGCAAAAAGCATCGCAATCCACGCGGGCGTAGAAAACTCGGGCTCGGATCCTTCAGGGCCAATTCTGATCGAGCCGAACCTGGAGAACGCAAGATAGATCGCCAGCAACAAAAGCGCGCTGGCTTCAAGCATGATAAACCAGCCTCGGCTTTCGAACTGCACCGCCACGATGCTGGCCGAGACGGACCCCAAGCCTTGAGGGTCAATAATCCCCCATATGGCAATCCCGCTGCTCACCAGCAGCGCGGAAACAAGTAGAGCGTTGATTTTCATCGCTTAACACACTGAATGACTGCGTCTATGGTAGCACCGTACTCACAAACCATCTGTGCTCAAAGCTGCAAAACGTGGACGGCGTTGCGAGGCGACCGACCTTAATCAAGCGGGTTAGTGGCACAGATTTCCAAAAACACGTGCGGCAGACCTGACTGCGGTGTCAATCGCACGGATGCAGCGGCTTGTTGTTCACCCTAATGTCACTTTTGAATATCAAAACTGTCTGCAATTTACCCCGATTTTTAGGGATGGCAGGCCATTGAAATTAGGTAAATTGTTCTGAGGCGTGATAGTGGTGCCCCCACACGGACTCGAACCGCGGACCTACTGATTACAAATCAGAAGCATTGAAAATTTAAGCGTCAGTCTCATGCAGTCGCAACCTGTCACACCGAGCCGCAATTTTCTCATGTTTTTATGGGCATGTAGATACGTTGTCGGTTGTCCCCTGTGTAAAATGTGTCTAATATAGTCGCATGTCATATCACCCAATCTCACCATTTTTGTCCCCCACGAGTCCCCTAGAGCCAAATTCATGAAGCGGGAACTGACGAACGCATTCCTGATGAAGCTCAAGCCACCAGCAGGCGGTCGGATTGAGATATCGGACACAAAGCGGGCTGGGCTGCGGCTAAGGGTGTACCCTGCCCGTGCGGTGTGGATGTATGAAAAGCGGGTGAAAGGTGGCGCGAAGAGAAAACACACATTTGGCACGTACTGCATATGGTCATCGCCAACCAAGCGGGAAGACGGGGCAATTGGCCTTTCTGAGGCGCGATCCATGGCGCTTGAAATTGAGGCCGAGGCTGCACGTGGGTTTGATAGAGTGTTGGAGGCCCAACAGACACGCCGGGAACAGGAAAGAGCCGCAGCAACTGCACAGACGCTTCAAGACGTTCTGGACCTGTACGAAGAACTACACCTTTCCAATCTGAAACGCCGGGGCGAAAGAAAGCGCCAGCTTGAGGACGCGCTGCGCCAACACCTTGCTCAGCCCATTGGCGACTTGACCCGTGCTAGCCTCCAAAAGCCGATTGATGATAAAGCCAAGGAAGGCAAGCTGTTCATGGCGAACCGGATCAGGGCCGCTATCAAGCACTTCACGCGCTGGGCATGGCGGCGGGAATATTTGGAACAGGATATCGGTGACCGCTTAGAGCGCGCCACAAAAGAGCAAATTAGGGACCGCGTTCTGTCTATCCCCGAGATTCGGGCAATCTGGAAAAAGACTTATGAACTTGGAGAACTGTGGGGACCACCTGTCCGCCTGCTGCTGCTCACTGTCCAGCGGCGCACGTCAATCAACAACCTGCGCAAGAGCGAGTTGGAGCTGTCAAAGTCTCGGTTCCGGAAAACCATATCGCAAGAAAAGAACGACCGGGGTCACCTGACCCATTTGTCGGCCCCAGCGATGGCCGAGATACAAGCGGTACTGAGCTGCCACGAGCAGGCAAAAGCCGATGCGCGTAAAAACAAGAAATCCGGCAAGGCACCTGCTAAAACTGCTGATTTCGCTAAATCGGACCTCCTGTTCACCACGACCGGCAGAACACCGATTTCAGGTTGGAGCAAGATGAAGGCCCGACTTGACGAGTTATTGGGCGATGATTTCGAGCCATGGCGTTTGCATGATTTCAGAACTGCGTTTGCTACCCATATGGCAGAGCGCGGAATATCTGAGGCCATAGTGGATCGGGTTTTGAACCACGCGGCCACCGGATCAAAGCCGAGCGCGGTTGCCCGGATTTACAATCAGGCCGAGCTACTGGATCAGCGCGCCGTTGCGCTGGATAAGTGGGCCGAACTGGTTACGCAGGAAAGCGCGGACGTGATTGCGATTCGGGATCAAAACAATGCGTGAACCACTGCAACCTCCAAAGGGTTTAGCCGAAAGCCTGATGCCCACCGTCCATTCCGCAGCGCACTTCGGATGGCCGTGGCAGCCTACGCCCAGAGTAACGGAAGTGGTCATTCTTCTTAACGAAAGAGGTATTGAAACCAAGCTGACCGAAACGGCGCAATTCAAGGCCGTAGGTTGGCTTGAAGGGATAAGTGCACAGAACCTGACAATACCGAACACTCTCAGGGGCGAGGAACTTTTCTATCAGATTGGGCTTATTCAGGTATTATTGATTTCCGATGGTGTCCCGACGATTGGAGAGCTAAGAGCAGCGCGCGATGCATTGCTGGACGCGCAAAAGGTTCATGCAAATGCGATCCTTGAAACCAAGGCAGTGCCAACAAGCGTTCGCCGTTTTGGCTACGGTGAAAGTTTTGAGTTTCCACTTGCTGCGGCTCAGTCTGCGATTGAAAATCGGCTTGCGATGGTCGAGGGAGAGTTAGCCGCAGCAGAGGCCGCTATCGTGCAAATTGGTGAAAAGGTAAGCAAAGCGGGTCAACCTCCTATCTGGTGGCGACACTGGATTCTTCGCCACGCGGCAGATACGTTTCTGAATATTACTGGCTATAAACCGGCCAGGGATCTCCCGGTGCGTTCCTTCGAGGGTTTTTTGCAGCGGTTTTGTGCTGACGTGCCAGACATGCAAGGGATAAACTATGGTCGCCTTGCTGACCTCGCTACCGAACCCGGTGGATACAAAGGCAGGTTTATCCCCTTTCAGAATGCGACAGAAGAGCAACTATGGCTTTCGACTGGAAAGAGAGGGACAGAATACCTTCAATCCGAGTAATTCTGTCTTAGACAGAATACACCCAACTATCTCATTTCTGTCCAATTTTCTCATATTATTCAACGTCGTATCATGTCCTCGCAATCAAACGCGAGGTGTTGAAAATGACCACGATAACAGCAGACCGCCTGCTTTCAGACAAGCAGACAGCCGCCACTCTGGGTGTCAGTGTCGCTACGGTATGGCGCTGGGCTACAGCGGGGAAAATCCCGAAGCCGGTTAAACTGGATGGAGCCACTCGTTGGGTGCAGTCCGAAATTCAAGGCGTAATCAAGGAAGCTAAAGCGCAGCGTGAGGCTGCTGCCGCGTAACGAAAACCCGCGCACCATGGGCAAACATGGGCACGGGCCATTTCGTTTGACAGTCATTCCAGCGACTAAGCGAAATTTACCGTGTTCCGCCCGAAAGCGCAAGCTTGAGGAAGCGAGCATGACCCTGAAATATCACTCAAACCACTGGCAACCTGATCCGTCCGAGCAGTTCGGATCGATGCCGGTTCTCCCCAACAACGACAACACACCGCCGCGCCATTTGCTGCGCGATTGCCCGATTGTGGCGCTGCATTGGTTCGGCGTGGATCAGGAGGCAGCACAATGACAGCAGCAACCCAAACTACCCCGACAAAAGAGCCGCACGATACCTTGTATGTACAGCGCTGGGCGGATCTGAACACACCAACCGAACCGGCGGAATTCGAGGTCACGAACGCATCCGGCGAAAGCCACGTGATCCATGTGGATAGGAACATGCGGCGCGTGTTTGAAACCCTGACAAAGCGGCAAATCTACTGCGCTTCGCGGTGCCGGGTTTCTCATTACATACACCTTCTGCGCCACGAAAAACGCGTCGAGATTGAGACCGACCGTTACAGCAACGACGCCGCATCCGGTCGCATGAGCTACGGCGTGTTCCGGTTGGTTAGCCAAGTCCGCCGCGTCAAGCCGAGCGAGGTGCAGTCATGATTACCATCCAGAAAAACACCCAAGAGGAAATCCGCGTCTCACGCGACGAATTCAAAGGCCGTGATGTGGTGAACCTGAGGGTTTGGTATCTCGCGCAGGATGGGGAAAAGCACCCCACTCGGAAAGGGTTGGCGTTCAGCGCCACCCTGCTTCCCGACATTCAGCAAGCGCTGGCTGAAATCGATCAGGAAGGGGGTGCATCATGAGCCGCCCGGAAATCCAAGTGGACAAGTACGGAACAGACCTGTCCGGCGAGTCCTTCGACTTCATAGCAACCCCGCAGTCCGTCGCTGAGGGTCTGATGGTAAACGAGGCCGTCACATTGGTTTACCCCGATGGATGCCGCCAGATGGCCACGCGGGCGCGGATCACGCAGAAAGGAATGGCCCGCCTGCGCCAAGAGATTGGGGGTGAGCAATGAACGCCAGCGACCTGACATACAATCTCGGCGGTGTCTGGCGTAATGGGCGGGGTTCAGCACCCTGCCCGGTTTGTCAGCCCGAGCGCCGCAGGGATCAGAACGCACTGTCCATATCGGAACACGACGGCAGGCTGCTGTTGTTCTGTTTTAAGAATCGGTGCGACTTTCGAACTATTGCCGAGACCGCTAACGTCCGTGCCAGTTCGGCGCGGATCGATCCTGTCGCGCAGCGGGAAGTTGAGGCGAAACGCAAGGAATACGAGGAGCACAAGCTTGGGCAGGCGCGCGGCCTCTGGGAGGCGGCAGTACCCATCAGCGGCACAAAGGCTGAAAAGTACCTTAGGGCGCGAGCTATCACATGCGAAATGCCTCAATCCTTGCGGTTTGTTCCTGACATTCATCACACGCCGTCAATGACATGGTGTTCAGCGATGATTGCAAAGGTGGAGCCGACTGACGGGGTTCACAGAACCTTCCTGTCAAAGAAAGGCCAGCGCGTCACCAAAACCCCAAAGATGATGTTAGGCCCGACCTCTGGTGGCGCTGTGCGTCTCTCTGAGGCAATCGGCCCCTTAATCCTCTGCGAGGGTATCGAAACCGGATTGAGCTTGATGTCTGGCCTGCTGGATGGCCCCGCCGCCGTCTGGGCCGCGCTTTCAACCAGCGGAATGAAATCGGTGCGATTGCCGCACAGGCCGGGAGAATTGGTTGTCGCAATGGACGGGGACGACGCAGGCCGCGAAGCCGGTCACAAGCTTGCTGAGCGCGCCAATGCCCTTGGGTGGCACGTATCCACGATGTGCGCGCCAAGTGGAAAAGACTTCAACGACGTTTTGCAGGAAGGGGGCGCGATATGACAGTGATCCAACCCAAACCATTTATTCAAGAAGGTCCGCAGCCTCTGCTGCGGGAAATACCCCAAGGCGCTGACTATCCCGTTGACGCACTGGGGCCACTCTCAGGGGCCGTAAAGGCCGTTCAGCAGGCAACGCAGGCACCCCCGGCTATTGCGGCTCAATCAGTCCTATCTGCCGCGTCTTTGGCGGTGCAGGCTCATGCAGACGTTGAGACCCTGGCCGGGTTCTCGCCCACGTCCCTATTTTGCCTGACGGTGGCGCAATCAGGAGAACGGAAAAGCGGGTGCGATAAGCTGGTGATGAAAGGTTTGCGTGAGTACGAGCGCGAGCAATCCAGTGAATACACCGAAGCCAAGGCGGAATGGTCCCTAGCCCATAAACTTTGGAACGCAAAGCGCGACCGGTTGTTGAAAGAGGCGTCAGGTAGCAAGCCGGACAAAGCTGCTGCTGCCGAGGCCGATTTAAAGGCAATGGGGGCCGAACCGGAGCAACCGCTGTCCCCGAAGCTGACAGCATCAGAACCAACACTTGAAGGATTGGTGAAACTCTACCTCGTGGGCCAGCCCAGCCTTGGCTTGTTCTCGGATGAAGGCGGCGGGTTTCTGGGTGGCCACGCCATGAACTCGGACAACCGCATGAAAACCGTTGCCGGGCTTTCCAAACTCTGGGACGGCGAACCACCTGACCGTGTTCGTGCAGGTGATGGGGCGGTTACCCTGTACGGGCGCAGGCTCGCAATGCACCTCATGGTTCAGCCAATCGCTGCGCGACCCCTGCTTTCAGACCCGATAGCATCTGGTCAGGGGTTCTTGGCCCGATTCCTGATAACTGAACCGGTTAGTAATATCGGCGGGCGTTTGAACCGCCCTGACGTGCGTTTAGCGGATACCGCTAGTTTAGCAATGTCGGGACGGCTGATTGAGATACTGAGCCAGCCAAAGCCGGTTGACGAGGACAAGCCGCAAGAGTTGCAGCCGAGGGCATTGCACCTTTCCTGCGGGGCGAAAGACCTTCTGTTTGAATACTATCGGGCCACAGAACTGGCACAGGGCAGCGGCGGCGACTTCGAGCATATCAAATCCTTCGCGTCCAAGTCGGCAGAACAGGCCGCGCGGATCGCCGGGGTGTTGACACTCTGGCATGACCTGAACGCGCCCCAAGTGTCCTTAGAGGCCATGGCAGACGCGATTCAGTTGGCGCAGTTCTATCTGGGTGAAGCCAAAAGACTGGCAGAGGCGGCAATGATAACTGAGCGGGTTGAACAGGCCGAGCAGTTGCGGCGCTGGATGCTGGATTGCTGGCCGGACAGGGCGCGAGCACTGGGCCGAACGCCGCAATCCGTTCTGCCGGGTGATGTGGTTCAATATGGGCCGAACTCGTTCCGAGAAACCCGCAAGGCCAAAGAGCTACTGAATGTGCTGGCTGACCATGGTTGGCTGCACCAACTTGAGGCCGGAACCGTCATTGATGGCGCAAGCCGGAGCCTCGCCTTTAACATCGTTAGGGGTGAGAAATGACATTCTTTTTCGATACTCAGGCCGCAGTGGCAAAAATCCAAAATCAGAGGGGCACCCCTGCTAAAACTGCTAATCCCGCTAAACAGGATGCTGAAACCCGGCCCCATTTAGCGAGTTTAGCGGATTTAGCAGCCCCTACCGGCCAAAACGCAGAAAATCGGGTGACTCAACTCGCGCCACCCGAACCGCCCCGAACCGCCCCGTCACAGCCCCCAAATCTGGGGCCAGTACCTGACAAGGTTGGTGTAGGTGGCAGGCCCGTCACTTGGACCGGCAAAATCGTCAGTCTGGAGGATTGGCGCAACCTGTCCGATTGGGAGCGGCATGGTCCAAACGGGCGCATGTGGAACGGCAAAACCCAACAATGGGAATATGCAGATGAATGATAACGCAGACAGGATTGAGTTGAGCGGCGGCACAATCGTCGGCGGGTCCGATGACGGCAATACCGTCTATTTTGTATCGCTCAGCAAGGACGGCGCAGAAATGCCCCTGTGGGACGGCCCCAGCTACGGTGCTGCGCTGCTTCAAGGACAGCTTTGCTCTGCCGTTTTTGAATTGCCGTTGGTCAACACAGCGGAGGCCCAAGCCGATGGATGATCCCCAGTACCTACCACCCGATGAGGCCAGGAACCTGCTGGCCGGTATCCTGTTGGACTTCGCAGAAAGCGGGGCCGATGACCTTGTGAAGTACCTGCAACACACCGGCTTTGACGTTGCCGCAATATCCAGCACCGATGAACTGTTGCCCGCCTTCTGGGGGCACTACCGGATCGGGCAAGGCACCTATGACACTGACGCCGCCCTACGGCACCTGATGACGTGGCCACCTATCGCAGCGGCGATTTTCAAACAAATGGAAAGCCGAGGTTTAGCCAAATGATTTGTGAAGCTGCTGAACAGTCGAGGATAGGCGATTTCAACACATCGGGCCGGGGCTGGGTCAATGTCTGGGGCTATCGGGTTCGATTGGACTTCACCCCCTGCCATCTGGGCGGCAAGCGGGCTTGGTTTCTGTGCCCCTCATGCGGGCGGCGGTGCGGTGTGCTGTATCCCGTGAACTGCCGGGTGTGTCTCGGCCTGCGGTATAAGTCGGAAGTGCTGGGCGTACAGGATCGGGACTATAGACAGGCGTTCAGGGTTCGTCGGCAACTCGGGCAGTCTCATGGTGGGCTTGAGCAACCATTCCCCGCAAAACCTCGGCTCATGCGCTGGCACACGTACTTTAGGATTCGTCGGCAGGCTATGGCGCGGGAGGCCCGGATACTCGGCAGGCTGTCCGCAGGCATCCCTTATGGGGTCAGGCAACGTGCCGGTTTATCGGAGGCGGTCCAGTGCAAAATGTAGGTTTATCTCCGGTCAAACGCGCGCGCGTGGGGATGGGGTCTTATTCGGAAGTTTCGGGACCAATACGCGCGGGCACACGTGCGCGTGAACGTGTCTTACAGTTCTGCCGGATTTGTTCATGCGGTCCATGGGCGCACAAGGATAGAGTTACCAGTACGCGCAGGCGTGTATGTCTCTTACTGAATTGCCGGAAATTTCAGGCGGTCATGAGGGTTTGCCGTATTTCTGCGCAGCACCCGCGCGCACGTGGAGGGGTGTTACCCTGCCGTATTTTGCCACCCCCTAAAAAGAGGGCTTTGCAGTGAATGTCACCGGATCTGATATCAAAGCGGCCCGCAAGGCCAGAGGGCTGAACCAGACGGAACTGGGCAAGCTGGTGGGCTGTGGCAGGCATGCTGTCTCCTATTGGGAGAACAAGCCGCTTCTAAGCCGTTGGGGCGCATGCGCGAAGATGTGTGAAGTTCTGGGCATTGCCCTGCCCCGCTGGACAAAGTGGCCGCAATTCCGGGATCGCCAGCAAGAGGCCATGGAGCGCAAGGTAGAGGCTGAGCTACAGCGCCTCAGACAGGCCGAGGAACGGAAGAAAGCCACTCAGCGGGTGGTATGTGGTGCAATGACCCGTAAAGGCCGTCCCTGCCGCGCTAAGTCAGAGCCTGGAAAGAACAGGTGCCGGTTTCATGGCGGCATGTCCACAGGCCCAAAGACCGAGGCCGGGAAGCAACGGATAGCCGAGGCGCAACGGCAGCGCTGGGCTGCGTATCGGGAACAGAAGGCACCCTAAGAATACCCTAAGGCTCTCTGCGCCCCAATCGATTGTTCCTCTGTACCGCAAATCAACTCGTGCAGCGTTGCAACTACTACATGCACCTTTTTGTCTGATATTCGGTAGTAGACTTGCCTACCCTCGCGTCTTTCTGAAACCAATCTCGATAAGCGTAGCCGAGCCATTTGTTGCGATATAGCCGTTGGTCTTGCTCCGAGAGCTTCATGAATTTCAGTGACGGTCATCTCCCTTCCCATCAGCAGACAGACAATTGAGAACCGTTGGTCATGCGCCAGAGCTTTCAAGAAGTCCGTGGCCTCCTGAGCCTTCTTATCGACGCTTTCCGCCGAAATACTTTCCGATTTTCTATTCACAACACCTATCCCGTTGACTCTGCCTCCATGAACCCCAGAGCACCTTCGTTGTTTAGCACTTGCAGCACGGCTTCCAAAGCTTCCCCATCAGAGCCGAACTTGTCATCCCAAACGTAACAAGCTTCCTTATAGTCCACGACTTCCAAAGTCCACTTGGCTTGGGTCTCCAGGCGGTAGACTTCGATTTCAAAACGGTAGCCGTCGACTACAACTGTTTGGCACTTGTCGGACATTACCAGTTTTGGCTCATCAATGTTCATGTCATCGCCTCTTCAGTGCAAAGCTGAATAATCCAGCGCACTTCAAATTCATTTCCCGCTAGAACGCTGGTCGTTGTTTGCAGCCCGCAGGTAAGGCTTTAGCCATGCAGCGGGCAACCAGTTGTCAAAGTCAGCGTGACGAACCTTGAACACTGCCGCTCCATCTCGAAAGATTGGGCCATCTACAATCGTGCCCACGTCGCTCTGAGTATTGTCCGGGAAAATGGCAATCACCTTGTCACCGACTTTCATTGTCCCTCCCTCAGTTTCAGGCGCTCCGCCATGCGAACTATGTTGAGGCCATAGGCTTGAGCTTTCTCGCCCAGCTATCCGCGTATTCTTGCAGCGTATCAGCTCGCTTGTCATGCATCGCCATCAAGGCACACGCCGCCCACATTGCGACGTCACGTTCGGCGTCCTTGCTTGTCAGCAAGCAGGAGAATGCAGTCGCGGTGCCTGGCGTAGCTGGTTTGTGTTGCACGCGGCCCTCCCTGCCATTTCGCGGCAGTTCGGGATCAACCGTGCTTGCTGCCGAGCCCTCATAGCACAAGACATCCCAAAATTGATACCGCAAACAGAGTGCATCGTACCCTTCCTGCGTGCATGAGAGCTGGCACTGAAAAAATGGGGGAAAATTGCACTGTTGCATGGTGGCAAATCTGTCCACCAAACACTCGGGCGTTCCCGTCCCGTTCTTGCTTTTTGTGGGGTATTATGATACCTCTACACTAGGCAAATAGGGGCAGAAAATGGAAGCACAGCAGGCACAGGCGGACACGCCACAGGGAAACCCAGACGGGGGCATTCGCAGCGCCACGCTGCACGACCTGCCGCGCATCCTTGAGTACGGCCAAAAGTTCCACGACCAAGCAAAGCAACCGTTCCCGTTCGACCGTGAGGCTTCGGAGCGGTTCGCACGTGTTCTGATTGAGAACGCCGACGCAGAAATCCTTATCAGTGACTCCGGCATGATTGGTGGGGTGCTTACCCCGGCTTACTGTGCCCCAGAGTGGAAGATGGCAGTCGAGTTGTTCTGGTGGGCGGAAAGCGGCGGTCTGAAACTCCTGAAAGCCTTTGAGCAATGGGCCGCTGACGTGGATGCAAATGAGGTTCGGATGACCTCGATTGCAACTCTTGAGCGCGCGGACACCCTTCTAAAACGGCTGTCCTACGCCCCGATTGAAATCAGTTACAGGAAGATAGTCTAATGGCGGTAGGTACAGGTGGGGCCATCCTCGGCGGTGCAGCCCTTTCAGGCATTGCGGGGGCGAGCGCGTCCAGCAAAGCAGCACGGGCACAACAGCAGGCAGCAGACGCGCAGGTTGCGCTTGAGCGTGAGATTTACGAGGACACCAGCGCTAAGTTCGCTCCGTTCTATGACACGGGCTTGGATTTTCAAAACGCCCTGCGCTACGAGCTTCTAGGCGGGCCTCGGCCTACTTTCGGCGGGTATCGTCCCGGCATTGAAGAAATTTCGGAACGGCGGCAGATTGGCGGGTTAAATAAGCCCAAAAAGACGGGCTGGCGCGACATTGACCAGCAACGGCTTGAAAGGTGGAAGGAGCGCAACAGAAACGGCCTTGGCGCGACCTATCGTGACGTTACCCGCTACAGTGTCGGTGGCAAGACCTTTGACACCCGCGAGGCTGCACAGGCGTACCAGAAGAAAGTCTCTCGCCCCGGCCAGAAATACCAAGGTTTCCAAGCCACGCCCGGTTACAACTTCATGCTGGAGCAGGGGCTTGATGCCATCGACGGCAGCGCGGCGTCACGCGGCAATGTGTTTTCCGGCGCAACCATGAAGGCAGCGCAGAATTACGGCACCGGGCTTGCAAATCAAGAATATGGCACGTTCCTGAACCGCCTAACGGGGCAAGCAGCAAGTGGACAGGCGGCAGCGGGCAATATAGCAAACGCAGGGGCCAACTATGCCTCTGGTGCGGGCAATGCTCTTGCAGCGGCAGGCAACGCGCAGGCAGCGGGCTATATCGGGCAAGCCAATGCCCTGAATGGGTTCATCAACAACGGGATCAGCGCGTTTGGCTTCATGAACCAGCCGCAGGCTAACACAAACTTCGCGCCTACCAATTCTCTCCGGCCCGTAGCGAGGCCGTTCTAATGGGTTGGCTCAATGACTATACGGTAATTGTTTACGGTCCTGCTGACGCGGGATCGGAGGCAGACAGCGCGCCTAGTTACTCTGAACGCCTAAGCCCGGAAGTCCAAGACATGCTGCCCGCCGCCCGAGAGATATCAACGGACAGCCCCGAGTTTGAAGAACTGTGCGAGTCGCTGAGAAATTGCAGCACTTGGCAGTTGATTTCCAAGCTCAACGCTGAGCGGGCGGAACATGTCCGGCAAATGGCTGCGCTCAGAAAGTGGATTGCAGGCGGACGGAAAGGGCTGCTTGCACCCGAACTCAAAGCAAAATGGCTAGAACTGGCTCTTGAGCATGACGGCATTGAAGCCGCAGCCCGTGAAATGGATCGACTAGCCGCTCACAAAATGCCGGAGGTATTGCAATGACCCAGCTAAACCCGAACATCATCTTATCGCTACAGCAACCGAATTTCACAAATGCGCTTGCGCAGGGGCAAGAGCTACGCGCACGGCAGGACCAGTTTAGCCAGCAGAACGCCCTGCGGGACGTCTTTCAGACCCACGGGCCTAACATCCTGGCCGGGGATCAGGACGCACTGAACGTACTGTCTCAGCATAGCCCACAAATGGCGATGGACATTCAGGGCCAGCATCAAGTGCAACGGCATAGGGCGCAGCGCGAGGAATACGACCGGCAAGCAATGGAAATCCGGGTTCGTGAACACTTGGCCAAAGTGGGAGCGGATGAGGCTGCAAAGGATTTGGAACTTGTCCGTCAGGGTATTGCAGAGGCGACGATTTACGCTGAACGGGGTGACCTGCAGGGCGTCAATGACATCCTGCAACGTGTCGGTGATGAACCGATCCAAAGCCTAGATGAGTTCCCGATGCGGGTCGTCCAGTTTTCCGACGCCACCGAAATCATGGCAGACTATCTGAACCCACCGCAACCAGCCGATGAATATGGCCGCTACGTGCAGGAGGAACAGGCCGCAGGGCGCACCCCTCTGAGTCGTATCGACTACGCACAGGCGAAGAAGGGGCAAGGCTTCAACGTCACCACCACAGACGGTACTTCGATATCGTTTGGCGGCGCTCAGCAAGGGCCAGGGTTCGGCACCAAGGCCACTAATGAAATTGAGGGCCGTATCTTGGACTCGGGCGCAATGCTCGGGCGACTGAACGACACGCGCGATTTGTTCAAGCCGGAGTATCTGGAATTTGAAACGCGGATCGGAGCAAAAATCGGTCAATGGATGGATAAGGCCGGTAGGGCCACGCCTGAGCAACAAGAACTGGTTGCAAACTTCGCACAGTTCAAAACAGAGGCGTTCAACAACCTCAACACCAGCCTGAAAGAACTGTCTGGTGCCGCTGTGACGCCGCAGGAAGCCACGCGACTGAACGAACAACTTCCCAATGTGGGAACAGGCGTTTTCGACGGGGATAGCCCGGTAGAGTTCCAAGCCAAACTTGAACAGTCGATTATTCAGCAGCAGCGGGCCGTAGCGCGGTACAACCTGTGGCTGGCGACAGGGCGTCAGGGCAAGCCATGGGATTTGGGTTCGCTGGATGACGTCGATAAGATGATAAACCAACGCGGCGCGCAGATTGAGGAACAACTGAAAGCCAACGGGATTACTGATCCTGCGGTTCTCAAGCGGCAGGTGTCTATGCAACTTCGCAAGGAGGTGGGGTTCTAATGTCTGGATACGATTACGCCTCAGAAATATTCGGCACCAAGAAGGCAGCGACAGACGCGCCGATGACTGACTATGCCAGCGAGATTTTTGGCCTCAAGCCGGAGCCGCCCGCCGAGGCCGAAGGCGTTCAGCGAAATGCGGACGGCACATACGGCACACCACCGGAGGGCATGATTTTCAACCCCGACACGGGCCAAATGACGGATCGTGCGCTTCTCACGGAACACCACCGTCAAACAGGCTCACAGGGCGGCGCTGTGGCTCGTATGGCCCCACATGGTGCAACGCTGGGGTTGTCAGACGAAGCGGTCGGGCTTGGGTCTCTGGTACGCGGTCCCAGCGCGGCAGCATTCGCCATGGAAAACGAGCGGGCCAAGATTGATGCTAATCGCAGCGAATACCCGGTTACGTCTTTTGTTTCCGAAGCTGGGGGCGGCATGGCGGTACCTGCGTCCATTCTCGGAACCTCGGCAAAGGCGGCAACCACTGGGCAGGCGATAAAGCGCGGCGCACAAGCTGGTGCCGTCACAGGTGGAGCCTATGGGCTAGCAGAGGGCGAAACCGCACAAGGCCGAATAGCTCGCCTCCCCGGCGGCCTCATTGGCGGTGCTGCTGGTGGCGCTGCGTCGGTGCCAGTTGCAAAGGTTGTAAGCTGGGCTGCGCAGCGTATCGGCCAGCCTGTTGCCCGCCTGTTCTCGGATCGCCGTTATTACAGCGAAGACGGCGGGATTTCCCCGGCTGGACGTGATGCCCTCAAGCAGCTTGGATACGAAGCTGACGAAATCAGCGATGCGTTTGCCCGCGAGTTCTCCAAGGGCATTGACGAAGGTGTAGACCCGACACTTGCGGCCCGCGCGGCTGAAATGGAAGAATTTGGGATCGATGCCTTCAAGCATAACGTCACAGGCGATGTGAATGACTTCGCGGACTTCGAACGCGCCCGGCGCGGTGTTGGTCCTGATGCGGTTGTTTCAAAGGCCCAGCGGTTGGGGGATCAACAGGACATGGCCGCACGTCGCGCAGTGGATGGTGTAGCCCGTGAACTGAGCGATGGGTTGCCAGGTGACCAGTTAGACGCCGCACAAGCCGTCACAGCCCGCCTACAGACTATGAGCGAAGCCGAGAGAGCCGCCGCACAGGCCGCGTACAGGGCCGCAGACGATGCCGGGGTGTCTGTGCCCGGAAATGTCGCTAAGGGCGTCGTACAGCGCGTACAGGGCCGTCTGGCGGATGAAGAGATAGACCTGACCTCGGATATCTATTCAAACGCCCGAGCCTACATGTCCCGCCTTCAAAAGCGTGGCGAAGGTGACGGCGGTGTATCTCTGCGCCTGATTGAAACATTCAGAAAGGATCTGAACGCTTCGCTGCGAAAAGCCAAACCCGAAGACAGGCGCGCCCTGTCTATCATCAAATCCGAGTATGACGACTGGGTTGATGATGTGGTCACGGCCAAGCTGTTTGACGGCGATGAATCTGGGTTCGGGGATCTGAAAGAGGCCCGCAGACTTTGGGCGCAATACTCGGCCAAATACAAAGGCACGGATGCGGGTTCGCGGTTCTTGCAAGATATGATTGACGCAGACGCCAGCCCGGATCAGGTCATGCGCTGGATGTTTGGCGCTTCCAAGCTGGGGAACGGCAAAATGAATGCGCCGCTGGCTGCAAAACTGAAAAACACTCTGGGTAAGGAATCCGACGAGTGGAACTTGGTTCGGCAGGCCGCATTCCGGCAATTGACACAGAAGCCAGGAACAGAAACGCCCGGCGCAACTGGCCCGATCCCATGGGGTCCGCAGAAGGTATCTGAGAACATCCGGTCCTTCTTCAACAGCCCCCAGACAAAGCCACTGGCGAACGTCCTGTTTACCCCGAAGGAGCGGGGGCAGATGATCCGGCTTTCAACCGCTCTTAGCCGCATGGTTCCGCCTCGTGGGGCCGTGAACTACAGCGGCACGGGCTACGAGAATGCCAGAATTGCCAAGAAGATGTGGCAAGGCGCTTTGACGGTTATCGGCTACAAGGTTGGTGGCCCTGCTGGGGCAGCTGCGGGTCATGCGACGGCGAAAGGTGCAAGCAAGGGCGCAGGCTGGCTGCAATCCAAGAAGATTGGGCAGAAGGTGAGGGGCGAAAAAGGTATCGGGCCTGTCGCCACTGGTGCCATCCCCGGCGCAAGTGCTGGCGGGTTCGCGACGGACACCGCTACCAGCTTATTGTACCCATACCAGCAAGAATGAGGGTGCCGCCTACAAATGCCACGAGAGCGCCCATCATTACCGCTAGATTGCCGTCGCCCCGGTTCCAGTGGGCGATGGTACTCTTGGCAAAAAAGACAACCAGATACGCAATCAGAATGCCTGCGGCCACTTCAAGAGCTAATGGGGGATCGGCTGAACTCATGGCCTCAAACTAAGCGCCGATGCGCCTCACGTCCAGATAGGAGGGTTGAACATGTCGAATGAAACCAAAATCTGCGGAGCCAACACCCGAGACGGTATGTGCATGGAGGCACCTGTACCGGGCAAGGCGCGCTGTCGCCTGCATGGTGGCCTATCAACGGGCGCAAAGACTGCAGAAGGCCGGAAACGACAGTCCGAGGGCGCGAAGGCGCTATGGGCTGAAAGACGCCGCCTGATGACACTCGGGCGTGAAATGGAACAGGCCGCGACCTGAGTTTTCCGACGCCATAAAAAGGGAGCTGGGCCGAGGGGAGTTAAACCGGAAAGCCCAGCAATATCAAAGGCAGTTCCCGGATAAGGTAACAGGATAAATGACGGACAGGGACAACAGCACAATCTGGGTAGAGGAACTGAACCCGCCCCATGTTCGCATGGGCTTCACCCACTACCCTTGGCAGAACTCAACCCGGATCGCTGAGCGGGCGAACAAGCTGGCGCGAAACTATTCCCGAGGCTGGCACTGTGCATACTGCGGTGAACTCATGCCTGAGTGGAAACGTGTAGACGCCAAGTATTGCAAGGAAGGCTGTCGCAAGATGGCTGCGCGCAAACGGCGTCTAAAGTAGAGCGAAATAGACAAGTCCTTTCCTCAATGCAGGAAAGGGAAATTGCCTCAGTGATACGTCACATCTTAATCGTTCTTACCGACTGAATTGTGTAGGTCGCATTTACGCCTGGCAGATTTACAGACCAATTGTTCCCGCCCTTATTGGTAATGTCTATAGTCCGACCAGTAAGTGGGTCTAGCGCCACAATGTCTCCGTTTGCCTTTAATCCGACAGCAAGCATGAAATGCCCTGTCCCAAGCTTCTTGCTATGCCCCTGTAAAATTACGGGATTACCAAGATTGAATTCTCGCTGAAAAAGCTGAGGAGAAGGGGGCAACCCCCTCCCAGTCTCGCCGACAAAACCGGCAGCCCCCTGAGGCTCCACCCAAGTCCCGGGTTGACCAATTCGGTAGCCGCTGTTTCCGCGCGCATGCTCAATCATTGCATAAACAGTTGCCAAACAAGTCTGAGTGTAACGCCTTACTTGCTTTCCATTTGCGTCGGTGGTCCATCCGTTGGCCCACTTCTTGTCAACGTAGAGCTTGGTATCGTTGCGCTTCGTTTGGCGAAGGCCGGTAAATGTTGCCCCGGAACGAACCCACAGCGTAGGACCAGACTTGGTAGACAGTTTGGTTGAAAGGCTCTGCTTAGTTTTGTGCGTGCTGGGATGGCAGCTACCGTGAGCCCAAACAGATGAAGAAAACAACAACGCAATTAAAACAGTGAATATGCGTAACACGGCGCGGTACCCCCTAATACGTACTAAACCAATATCATAAAATTCACATTCTTGCACGCCCTGCTAATAACTTGAGTCTCCCCCAAATATGCCCGCCAGGCACAATTAGGCGGTTCAGACGCACGCTGAGCCTGTTTGCCGCCCTGTGGCCCGCATATCTCGTCTGAGAGGGTGTCGATACTAACGATACCCTTGGGGTTCGATTGGAACGTTGCGAGCGCTCGCAAGTTAGGCAGGCGGATTTTCCGCGCGCGCGGAAGTTTCAACTTGAAAAACAATCAAGCAATTCAAGACAGGGTGTTCCGACCCTGGCCCGGCATCCTGTGCAGGGTTCGCGTAGGTTCACGCCACCGTGGCGCAAACCCCGAATAGCAGAATAGCAGGAATAGCAACGGCGCAGGCAGTTTCTACGCAATACGCGCGCGAAGCTGTCAGACTTTGGGACGGCGCATGATTCTTGCATCAAATGGCCACTAAGCGCGCAATCAATGCACCCTTGCGGCAAAAAGGTGACGCTCAATCACCTTTCCGCAGGTTCTCGCGTGAATACAGGTGGTTGCGCATTTTAAAATGGGGGTGCGCAAAGCTGAGCATACCCCCTATGTGCCCCGCCGCTGGCGGATGGCCCTGCACCGGCTGCGCCCGGAGTGGGGCTTCCTATTGGAACCTCCTAATTAGGGGATCAGATTTTGCTTATGCTTGGATACAAGACTGTTTGGTTCTCTAGCTTGGGTTCCGAACCAATATCCGCCCACCTACGCGCTTTGACTGTATTCGCCTCGTTCGAACCCAGCGACTGACAGTGCCCTCAGACCTTCTAACCAGCTTGGCGCATTCCTGGACAGTTATCCACTCGTGCCGAACGGGGTTCAGTAGCTGCTGAACTGCCCTCTCAATGCGGTTCAGTTGGTGTTCCAACTTCTCGATCCGCGCTGCGTCGATTGCGAAATATACAACATCACGTTCCTGCAAGCCGTCATCCTCCCAGTCGATCCCATGTAGCAAAAGTAGCAGATGTAGCAGGGGGTAACCGTCGAAACTGAGTTTTTCCGTTTAGCGGTTTTAGCGAGTTTAGCAGGCCCCTACCGTCGATTTCGGTTATTCGACCAACTAACCACTAGCGCTCGGCGTATTCTTAAAGCAATGATGACGCCATGAATTTGAGCCGCGTATTAGAACTAATGCCCAGCCTGGGTAACGAATTGGTCCCACAGGGAATTGTTGACGAGGGTCGTATTTTTGCCCTGGGTTCATTCAGCAGCGCAAACTTGGATCATGCGCGTGTGGTCAATGTGCTTGAAGGCCTCAAGGATCAAGTACTCCAGCCTTTCGGGCTGCACCCTTGGGCGTTTGTTCTAGACTACTCAACCTATGAAGTGGATGGTGTAGGTAAGCCGCTGTCCATATTGGAAGTCGTCAAACCTCAAAGCGACGGCAGTATTGTCGTTAACCAGTATTTGCTGATGCCGAAGCGTGTTCCGCTCGTGGCACAACTGGTGTTCCAGCACACAGAAACCGGCACACAAATTACTGTCACTAAATCCGAGACTGGCGCTCACGACGTTGAGGAATTGGCAGCAATGTCGAACTACCCTCTTGCAGTCGCAATCCTGAACACTCGCGGTTGCCGGATCGACTTGAAGCGCACACCGAGCATCAAGAACGCGAAGCGAAAGAAGATTGGGAAAGCCCCTATACCGGCGCACTACAACGCCGATGCAAAAGAATATCTTACGGCCTTAAACTCTTCGAGGCGTGGCATGGATCGCGGTAGTGCTGGCAAACGTGCCAGTCCTATTCCCCACATAAGACGCGCTCATGAACGGGTCTATTCTGATGGTACGCGCATAATTGTTCCGCCAACTCTTGTGAACGTGCGAAGCGAGAATGACATTTCTTTTGTAGAACTTAGAAAAGCTTACCCTCGAGTTACGTAACCGCCATCTACGGACAGATGAAACTTGTGACCAAACTACTGACCATCGAACAAGCCAGCAAACTGCTGAACGTGCCAAAAGGGTCGCTGCGCGCTGCCGCCGAGGAACACGGGTTTCTGGTTCGCATAGGCCGAGCCATTCGCATCGACCAGGACCAGCTCGGGGATCTGGTTGAGAAGTGCAAGGTTCCACCGATTCAGCGAACAGCCCAGCAGACCCGGCCTGTGCGATACTACGAAGATGAACCCGTGACGATCCGCTTTACCAAAGGAGCGGAGGAACTAGCCAGAGAACTCAAGAAGAAAGGCCGAAAGACCTCGAAGTAAAGTGTACTATTACCAATTTGATAAACGCACAGTCAGAGCAAAAGGTATTTTGAACTAATTGCGAGGGTAGGTTTCAGGTGTGTTTTCGTTCTTCATCTGTCGCCCATTCCTTAGCGAGCTTCTCAAAGTTTTCGTATATTTTCGCGTTATGCTCTTGTTGGTACACAGCCACAAAGTCTTTGACGGCCATCCAGTCTTTGATGACGGTAGTGCGATACCAGTCTTTGTATATATCTCCATCATAGGCGTTCTTTTTTATGCCAATGGCGACCGCCTCATACATGTTTAGTATGAACCTAATGTCTGCGGCCTCTTGAGATGCCAGCTTCTTCTTAGCTGCCCACTGTTGTAGATTCCCATCTTCTTTGATGGATACGAACCGTTGACGTGCCTCAAGCATGTCGCCATCAGTTTGACTGAGAACTATTAGGTCTAAAATTGCCTTTCGTCTTGAAATCGAACGGTTAGTCAAAATCAAAAACGCAACGCCAAGCGCCGAAACTACGATGGCCCCAGCCTGAATGCCGGGGCCAATCCAAGGGCTAACTTGGGTTGCTACCGCCGCAGCAGTATCAACACCCATTTTTAGTTAGCCTCCAAAACCCTCTCTAAGAAACTTCATCGTTTGCCTCCTTAAGCATGGGTCTAGTGGTGCATAAATGGTGTGCCGATGCAATCTTGACAAATCACATTAGGTACCTAGTGCGGCAAAATTAGTCCCAAAACGTTAAATTTCCATGTTTTCAGTATTAAATTCACGTTCCAGCACAGCGCTTCACACTTTCGTGCCCATCACTTTGCAAGATACATCGGCGACGAATCGGCTTCTTGGATGGGTATTTTATGCACTAAAGGTGATGCGCAACCGTTTACGTGTCAGGCCGCACCTTATCCTGTTGTTTCATCAAAGAAAACGAGCAATCAGGCTATCTCCGTTTGGGCCATGCTTTCGGTGCTATCTTCTCAGCCCCGAACAACTCGTCACAATGAACTCCACCCCAAGCCTCGTCGGCGTCTCTGGTGCTGTCATCTTCGTCCACATACGACAGACTATCAGCATAGGCATCGAGGTCTAGGATATCGTACAACCTATTCGCACCACATACCTTTACTGGAATGCCCAATGTTTGAAGCTTAGAGGCAGAAACCCCAAGGTAATGGGCGGCTGCCTTCGCCTGCATTAGGCGGGGTGGAAACTGGAACGTCACTTTAGAACCTGTCTTTTGGTTTGCCAATTCTAGACGGAGGCTGTCTCAAGCGCTTGTCGATGGTCCTCTTTAGCGGCTTGTATTCGGCCAACGCTTTTCGGCCTTGGTCCGTGATGCAGTACCTCAGGGTATCGTCAATAAATCCCTCAGTGAATCGCGCAATATAGCCCCGGCGCTCTAAAGCGCTCAGCGTATCTTCTGACACACCGTGTATCTGGGCCGCGTACTCCCAACTAAGAATAGAGAGCTTCTTTAGCGCCTTTACGTCAATTGGCCTGAGTACATCAGTCATCCCTGTCGCCTTCAATCACTGACTGTGCTTTCGCGCAAAGGGACCGAAGCGCAGATTCATTGCATCCACAGCGAGTTCCTCCACAAAAACAATTGTTTTAACAGGCGGCAGATGTTTGCCAAGACTTTCGCTTCCGTCAATGTCGTCCATCAAAATTTCAAAGGTTCGAGACACAACCAAGTAGTTGTACTTCACACCTCTCCACTCCACGTTCATCCTGTCGCCCGGTACTGGAGCCGTGGGAAGTTTTAGGTCGAACAGGAGCTCGTCCTGCGACTTACCTGCAGGCACAAGCCTTACATATTGCTCCAGCGTTGTAGAACTATCCATTCAATCCGCCCCGCGCCTTTCTGGTCCTGATATTCGGGGCGGGTTCTTTTCGCAGCGCTACGCCAGCGGCAACCCCGTTTTCTGGCGTGAACACAACGCCCTCTTGCGTCAGTACGTCCCGCAGGGCCTTAGTGGTAGCCATTTGGGCCTGAAGAATACCCTCCATGCGTTCAAGGCGTTTTATCGTATCGACCGATACCCCAGATAGCTCTGCCAATTCCGCCTGATCCATTTTTAGAACTGCCCTTGCGGCCCGTAGTTGCTCACCTGTTTCCATTTCATTCCACCTAACGTGTAAATAATTGTGCGATAGGTGTTGACACCTAACGCGCTGCCTATTACACCTAACGTGTAATTACTTACAGCACAAGGTAAGGGTTTCCAGCATGTACAACCGCCAGAACATCATGAACCGCGCTTGGGCCATTATGGCAGGACGCAAGTTTCACCGGGTTATCTGGCGCAATGCACTGTGGCTGGCGTGGGATGAGGCGAAAGAAGCCGTACGCCGCGCGAATATGACTGAGGCGGACCACATCCGCGAAGCCATGAACCTGCTGGACAACAAAGACACATGGACGGACGCGGACTATCGCAAGCGTGACGAACTGGCAGCGGCTCTTGAGGCCGCGCTGAACCACGAGGCGCAGGCAGACGCATACGCTGAAAAGCGCGCACTGATTGCCGAGGCAAAAGGCCGGTTCGTGTCTGTCACCTTCACCAAGAAGGACGGGACGGAACGCACCATGCGCGTACAGCCCGCAACCCTGCGCCAGCACATTAAGGGCGATGCAGCGTCAGAGGCCGCACGTAAAGCCATTGAGACGCGCGCACGTCGCCACCCGCACCTGCTGTCAGTCTGGGACACTGAGGCACAGGCCCCGCGCTCTGTGAACCTCGCAACCGTGTCCCGCATCGCGGCTGACGGCCACGTTCACACCTTCGCGCACTGAAAGGGGAAGCGATGAAAAGTAACCACGAAATTATGACGGACGTAACCACGTTGGCGGGCCTTTCGAATGCGCTGTACCGCCTGACGTGGGAAGGGCCAGACCCTGAAACATGGGGCGCAGTAGATGCGCTGGTCCGCACCATCAAAGCCAAGTCGGCAGAGCTTACCGCAGACCTCGCGAGCCTGCCGGATGAACCCCAACTGAAAGGAGTAGCGAATGATTGACCGCCGCACACTTATGCAATGCGCCCCGCTGGCTTTGGTCGCGGGCACCGCATCAAGCGCAGCCGAGTCCGACCCCCACCATGCGTGGGTGGCCCGCTGGGTTGAACTGCGCGAAGAAATGAACGCGCACATCTGGGATTTGGAGGATGATGATCCCCGCTGGCCCGAAGTCCAGAGCCTTGAAGAACGGGTAGCCCAGACGCAGGCCCGGACTGTGCAGGGCCTGATTGCGCAAATGCGTATGGCCACACACCCGGACTACGGCTTGATTGACGGCTCTTACGCGCCGGTGCAGCCGCAACTGCTGGAGTCCATTGCTGCCACCCTTCGGGACATGGCGTGAAAGGATAGGAGTATGAACAACATTCACCGCCGCACACTGCTGAAATCGAGCCTACCGGCCCTGGCTGGGTCAATGGCTCTGGGGGCTGTCATGGATACAACCGCAATCGAACAACTCTATACCCGCTGGGAAAAGGCCCAAGCCGAATACGAGCGGGTCGCCGCTGAGCTTGACGCCCAACTGTCTCAGGAACAGGAAACGGGCGTTGTCTCTGGCCAGAGCGTCAGGGAACGTGAGCAGGAGGTTGTAGACCCGGCCTATGCCGCCATGGCTGACCTTGAAGATGAAATCATGTCCTTGCCCGTCAAAGGGCCGCGTGACCTCGCAATCAAGGTTGTCATTGCCCTGCGGGTTGAGGACGCCCACGACGCAACCCAGTACCGCAGGCTGCATTCTGACGCCTCGGGCCTGCTGGCATAGGAGGAAGCCCATGGAACAGCACACTCTCTCGGATCTGAAACTGTGGCACAGAGAGCTAAAGTTTGCGTCCACCGAACTGTGGGAGCTTTGCGAGCTTGGCAAGATGAGCGATGCAGGCCATGAAATAATGACCGACCTGCTATTCAATGAACGGCAGAAGGTTTACGGCATCGCCTGCCGGAAGGTCGCCACCACTGCCGAGGAACTGGCCGCACAGTTTGATATATTCACTCTTGAGGCCGTTCAGGACAGGGACATTATCAACATGTCTGACGACCACCATGGGCAAATGCTGCGTTCGATCCGCGCCGGTATCAGCGGGCTATCGGGTCAATCCAAAGACGTAGACATGGAGCAATTCTGGGCCAACTACGAGACCCTTGATGAGGCCGGAAAGCAACTGGTCTCTGATACGGCCAGCGCTCTGCGTAGTGCTGCGCCAGCCCTCGAGGCCGCCGGATAAATAAGTTCTACTGGTGGCGGCAAGCGATTGCCCCGCCAGAACACAGGCACTCTGAAAGGCAGTTATATGGATAGGCGTTACATCAAAGACTTTCTCTTTCGACTGACCCGGCCTGAGTTCTGGTGTCAAAAACACCCTACTAACCACGACTACAGCGACATGTTAGAGCGGCAGATAGACCACTGCGCGCCTGTTGAGTTCGAGAGTGAATATGTTGCCTTACTGGGGGGCGTACGGCTTTGGGTGTCCCCGGAGACATACCCTTATTCTTTCGGCCATCAGTACCCGTTTGAAAAGGCTTTCATGCCGAGCGCCCGCGTTAGGGAAAAGCTATTGCGGTATCTGGAAGCAAGCGCCAATGCAGAAGTCGGTAGAGTTGTAGCTACGGGCGACGTGAACCCATGGGCCGACACAGATGAGCAACAGCACCTGCTACACTGAAAGCAGTGTAAGAAATCGCGCCATTACGGAAACTATCGGTGAAAACCTGACTGCCGGGCAGGTTTAGGCCGCTGGCCCGAATAGCAGGAATAGCGGGAATAGCAGCCCTACCCTAGTTCACAGAAATTCGACGCTCCGCCAATATTTGCTGCACAGCGTATCCTCAACTTGAGGAACCGGCCTGCCATTTAAGAATGGTCGAAAAGGCGCGGGACGGGTGCTGTTGGAACTTGCCCGAATCTCACATTTGGAGCGTCAAAATCGGGCGCTTTGTCCCCCATATGTCCCCCAGAACAAACCATGCGGGACGCAGGTGAAGCCGAAAAGTTATGTAAGTTGTTGATTTATAAGTGGTGCCCCCACACGGACTCGAACCGCGGACCTACTGATTACAAATCAGTTGCTCTACCAGCTGAGCTATAGGGGCACTGGCTGCCGATTACTGCCTTCGGAACAGGACTGCAAGTCGGAATTTCAGCATTCGGTTGGGGATTGCCGAAATTTCTGCGATTGTGTGAAACTCAACCTATCGAAGCGGCGGGCTTCGTTCTATGTGATGCGGGTCGAGGAACGCTTGGCAAAACCTTTGGGCGTAAGGAAAATATGCAGGTAGTCATTCACGCTGGGGTCGCCTTCACGGATGAAGGGCAATTGCTGGACTCGCTGGTCGCCAACAAAGGCGTCATCACTCAGACCGGGGCTTTTCCGCTGGGGCCGCGCAAGTGTCGGCATTTTGAAAGGATTATGTCGGATTCGATTCTGAAAAACCTGCCTCTCGCCGACACCCGGGATCAGTTGCGGGCGCTTCTGCCAGATACCTCGGGTTTCGGGCGTTTGATCGTGTCCAGCGAGAAATTCTTTGGCCCGATCAAGACTGCCTTGCAACATGGCCAGATGTATCCGTTTGCCGGACGGCGCATTGCATACTCGCAAGAGGTTCTGGAAGGGGCAGAGGTCGAGGTTTTTGCCGGGCTGATGAACCCGGGATCGTTCATTCCGAAGATTCTGACGGCAATGGACCCTGACCGCGCGCGGTCAATTCTGGACACCACGGACCTGAGCTGCCTGAGCTGGGTCAGCATGATCGAAGACCTGAGCGACCTGGCGCCCAACGTGAAGATCACGCTGTGGGAAAACGAGGACACACCCCTGATCTGGGGCGACATCGTGCGTGCCATGGCCGGTTTGGGGAATGACGTTGCGATAAAGGGCGAGCATACGCTGCTGGCCTCTTTGTTGACCGAGCAAGGCAAACACCAGCTTCTGCCGCTGATCCAACAGGAACAATCGGGGGCCAGGCTTGCCTCGCGCGATGAGTTGATCGCCTTGTTTGAAGACTATGCGCAGCCCGACCAGATCGAAGAGGAACTGGATCTGCCGGGCTGGAACGCAGATATCGTCAGCGCGTTTTCAGAACTTTACGCGCAGGATATGGCGAAAATCCGAACCCTGCCAAACATTCGGGTTCTGGACGTCTAGGCCGGGTTACATCCCCAGCGCTTCCTTATACATCTCCAGAACCGCTTCTTCTTCGGCGATGTCGTCTTTGTCGCGCTTGCGCAGCGCGATCACTTTGCGCATGACCTTGGTGTCATAGCCACGGGCCTTGGCCTCGGCCATCACTTCTTTCTGCTGTTCGGCGATGTCCTTCTTTTCGGCATCCAGACGCTCGAACCGCTCGATAAACTGGCGCAATTCGCCAGCGGTTACGCGGTAATTTGCGGTGGCCTGATCTTCGGTCATATCTTCCATCGACGTCTTTCCCTAAGGCTTGAATTGGATGCAGTTACCTCGCGGATACATCGGGTCCGCGCAGGTCGCAAGCACCCAATCCGTCACCGGGCTTGTCTGTGCCGGTGCGATCCAGTAAGCGCAGGTTCAATTCGCAGCAACTTTTTGGGGCGCCATGTTTGAAGTCATCACCTGGGGCGGGGCCGCCCTGTCACTGGCCGGGCTTGCCGGACTGGTCTGGTGCATTCTGCGCGTGATGAAGGCGCGCAAGGCCGGATTGTCGGATGATGAATTGCGTGCCGTGGTTCAGGGCGTTCTGCCATGGAACCTGGGGTCCCTGTTTCTGTCCGTGATTGGCTTGATGCTGGTCATCCTCGGGATCTCCTTCGGATGACCGCCCGGCGCTAGATCGGCATATTGTCGAACCGCGCTTCCATTGCATCTTCGCACAAAGCGGAATCCAACCGACGCAGGCGGGATGGAACATGCATGCCCTGTCGGCGCATATGATCGACAATCTTGCTGACACTTGGTTGCAGAGCCAGACGCGTATCCAGGCACGCGTTTTCCAGCTTTTGTTCAAGCTTCTCGACTTCGGAATAGATGGATTTCGGTTCCATATCGCTCCTCCCCAGTGATGCCAGTATCTCCGATATAGGTAACGGGATTAAGACCGGAACAGATTACTCTGATACTGTGCGGAAACCCGCCGGAGAGTCCGTCAATTTCGGCAATCCGGCGCGGTACGGTTAAAGTTTAAGCCAAATTAATCAAACCTGCCTTGACGGACATCAAAAACCAAATCGGATATTGCAACACATTCCATGGTCAATATATGAAGTATGGACAGGAGCGGAGGACCCCATGACCCCAAATGTGAAAGCGTTTTTTGACGATCAAACCTTCACGGTGTCCTATGTGGTGAACGAACCCGATGGAGCGGCCTGTGCCATCATCGACAGTGTTCTGGATTTTGACCACGCATCCGGTCGTACCACGACCAAATCGGCGGATGAGATTATCGACTACGTCCGGTCCCAGGGGCTCAGGACCGAATGGATCCTGGAAAGCCATGTGCATGCCGACCATCTTTCGGCGGCCCCCTACTTGCAGGATAAGCTTGGCGGAAAGATCGGAATTGGCGACCAGATCGTGACCGTGCAGGACACCTTCGGCAAAGTTTTCAACGAAGGGACCGAGTTTCAGCGGGATGGCAGCCAGTTCGACGCCCTGTTTGCGGAAGGCGACAGCTTTCACATCGGGCAGATGCGCGGCGACGTGCTGCACACGCCGGGTCATACGCCTGCCTGTTTGACCTATGTGATCGGGGATGCGGCCTTTGTCGGGGATACGCTGTTCATGCCCGATTTCGGCACCGCGCGATGCGATTTTCCGGGCGGTTCCTCATCTACGCTATATGCCTCAATCCAAAAGATCCTGTCTTTGCCCGATGATACTCACGTTTACGTCGGACACGATTACAAAGCCCCCGGGCGCGATGAATATGCCTGGGAAACCACGGTGGGTGAGCAGAAGGCGCTGAACATCCACATCGGCCAGGGGCGCAGCATCGAAGAGTTTGTCGAAATGCGGGATGCGCGCGACGCGACATTGGCAATGCCGCGCCTGATCCTGCCGTCTTTGCAGGTCAACATGCGCGCAGGTCAGATGCCGCCGGCAGATGAACAGGGCGATGTGATGCTGAAGCTGCCGATCAACAAGCTTTAACAAAGGGATCAATCGAACATGATGACGGCTTGGGTGATGGGCTTGATTGGCGGTGTGCTGATTGGCCTTGGCGGCGCGGTATACCTGTTGGGCAATGGCCGCATCATGGGTGCCAGCGGCATTTTGGGTGGGCTGGTCGATGGCAGTGCGCGCAACGAAGCGGTCGAGCGTTTGGCTTTCCTCGCCGGGGTGATCGGGATGCCCTTGCTGCTGCGGCCATGGATCGCACCGGGGGCCGAAACGCATTTGACCGGCAATCTGGTGCTGGTGATTGTGGCGGGGCTGTTGGTGGGCGTCGGTACGCGCATTGCCAATGGCTGCACCTCGGGGCATGGCGTGTGTGGCATTTCCCGGTTTTCAATGCGTGGGATCGTGGCCACGTTGATCTACATTGCAGCAGGCGGGCTGACCGTGCTGGGCTTGCGGCATATTCTGGGGATCGCATGATGCGAGTATTGATCGCAGCACTTGCCGGGTCCCTGTTTGGCATTGGCCTTCTGGTCTCTGGCATGACCGATACGACCAAAGTGCAAGGCTGGCTGGACGTTTTCGGGGATTGGGACCCGACCCTTGCCTTTGTGATGGGTGGTGCAATCCTGCCAATGATCCTTGCATGGCGTCTTACGACCGGACGGCACCCCATGGCAGGCGGTGAGTTTCCGGCCCCGACGCGCGCCGAGTTTGACCGGAGGTTAATTGTGGGCTCGATCTTGTTCGGGATGGGATGGGGCATGGTGGGGCTGTGCCCCGGTCCGGCGCTGGCCTCGCTCAGCTTTGGCGGCAGCGGCGGGGTGGTGTTTCTGCTGGCCATGATCACGGGAATGTTCCTCGCCCCTCACGTGGGGCCACAGCTAGACAGGGCTGCAAACGCGGCCTAAGGAATTGGCATGGAGATTCGACCTATTACCCCCCGCTACGCCGTCTCACCCCAGATCACGGTCGAGGATGTTCCGGCCATCGCCGAAGCCGGTTTCGTCAAGGTGATCTGCAACCGTCCGAATGCCGAAGTTCCGGCTGACATGCAGTCGGATGCAATCGGCGAAGCCGTGCGTGCAGCGGGTCTGGAATATGAAGTTCTGGAACTGACCCATCAGACAATGACACCTGAAAACGTGTCGCGTCAGCGCGACATGGCCGAGACCTGCAGCGGCCCGGTGCTGGCTTATTGCGCGTCCGGTACACGCTGCTCGGTCGTCTGGGCGCTTGGGCAGTGCGACCGGATGAGCACGGATGAGATTCTCACCGCAACAACCAACGCGGGCTACCAGTTGGAAAACCTGCGCCCAGCCCTGGATCAAATTCGCAACAACGCAGAGTGATCTTGCGGCCCTTCGGTCACATCGGATCTGCGCCATCATCCGGGCCGGTCAGGCCCGCCAGTTGCGAGATTTCCGCGACCATCTGATCCGAATCCGCAAATGAAAGATCGGTGTCCAGCGGATCGGGAATTTCGGTGACATTGGGATATGGGGTGACATCCACTGCGTCAGCGCCCCGGTTCGGCGTCCCGGCGCGGCTTGCGATGAAATCTTGTGCTTCAATATCGGACAGGGCGGGCAAAGCTGCGTGTTCATTGATGCGGACGGCCCGCAGACCGCCACTTTGCCCAAGTCGCCCCACTGCAGCCCGCGTGCGATCGATCGCCAGAACCTCGGTGCGATCAAGACGGGCCCGTTCCAAGGGCAAAACGTCACCAATCCCCAGCCCTGACAAATCGGACAGCGGCACATTCATACGGCACAGCACGGCGTTCAACTCGGCCCGCACAACGCCCGAGGATTGCTCAAGGCGTGCCCCCGCATCCGGTTGCGCCCCGGCATCCTCTTCGACGTCGCAGGGGCGTTGAGGCAACAGGATTGCGATATGGCCCTGCCGGACCCCTCCGGCCAGATCGATTGTCAGTTCGAAACCGCAATAGACCTCTTCCACCAGTGTCAGGCAAAGCGACCGCAAATCCCCGGCGCGGGCCATGTACTCGTAACCGGTCAGGTCGACCTCTTCCTCTACCATCTCGGCCAGTTCCGCAGCCTTGACCAACGCTTCTTCCACCAAAGGTGCAACCATTGCCGCATCGGTGTTGGTGAAGGCGCGCGCCTCGGGCGGTGTGGCGGAGAGCTGTCCAATCGTCTGGGTCTGCACAATTGCCGACACAGTGTTCGGGTCCAGACAAGCTGCGGCAACCCCGTCAGGACCCCGGAAGAACAACAGCAACCAATCGTCGCCCACATCCGCAACCAGATCGGCAGCGGGCTGGTTGGACTGTTTGGCCCCGATAACCGCCAAGGGCAGGTTCAGCCGATCCGCTGCGGCCCGCGCAAAACCCAGACGCAAGGCCCGCAGAATCGAGCGGGGCCGGTTCTTCAAATCCTCCCGCCCCGCTGAAAGCTTGCGCGCCAAAGCCGCATTCACAGTCTGTGCCATGCCCAAAGTTCACCAATTTGTCGTGTCCCTGACCACTGGTGTAACCCGGCGAGTGTTACGAAGTTCTTTAGACGACCCCTACTGCGCCGCCTGCTGATAGGCCAGCGGCAGGCTGACACGAAATGCGGCCCCGCCCTGCCCCGGCAGATAGGTGATCTCGCCCCCCAGTCGCTGCATGATCTCGCGGCAGATCGCCAGACCCAGCCCTGCGCCCCCGGCCTTGTCGGCGCCGACACGGGCGAATTTCTC
The DNA here is from genome assembly GCF_056537745.1 of Ruegeria sp. C12. NCBI lineage: Bacteria > Pseudomonadati > Pseudomonadota > Alphaproteobacteria > Rhodobacterales > Roseobacteraceae > Ruegeria > Ruegeria sp. C12. Next base: position 258,302 of record NZ_JBQFSA010000008.1, on the reverse strand, counting down.
GAAAACCAGCGATTGCGCCTCGGCGGGGATGCCGCCGCCGTTGTCGATGAAATCGATCACCAAGCGCCCGCCGACATCATGGGCCGAGATAGTCAGAACAGGCTCGTCCGCATCGCAGTATTTTTGCGCATTCGAGATCAGGTTGATAAACACCTGCCCCAACCGATCCAGATCGGTATGCAGAGCAAAGCGTTCGGACGTCCGGCTGCGACGCACGGTCAGGCCCCTGTCCGACCCGGCCAGGGCACTGGACACCGCGCGATCCAGAATTGAACGCAAAGTGCCTTCACCCATGTTCAGATTGACCTGCCCGTTTTCCAGAACGCTCAGGTCCAGCAGGTCGTCCAGCAATCGGGTCAGTCGCAGCGCCTCGTCATGAATGATCGCCGCATAGCGCGTTTGCTCTTCGGCGCTCAGCCCCTCGGTGTCGCGCATGATCTCGGAAAACGCTCGGATCGACGTCATCGGCGTACGCAATTCATGGCTGACCTGGCTAAGGAAGCTGTCTTTTTGTTCAGACACCAGCGTCAGCTTTGTGTTCGCTTCACGCAGTTGACGGGCGGTACGGCTCAGCTCGGCCGATTTCATTTCCAACTGGCTGGAATATTCAAGCAACTGAGCGGATTCGTCGGCCACAGCCAGCAGATCCTCGACCGACACCGACGCGCCACCGACGATCTGGCCAATCATCGCATGGGCCGTCGCCGCCCCGACGGAACCGCTGAGTTCCCGCTCCAGCCGGTTCAGGAAGCCCGGCGTCGGTTCGGGCATGTGCGAACGGGCCCCTTGTTGTTCCGCTTCGGCCAGAAAGAACTCCTGCGCGGGACCTGTGCCCAGAATCCGCTGGGTCATGATCATCAGGTCTTCGCTTTGCGCCACCGATCCGGTCCACCCGCGCGGGGCGACGGAATGATCAAAGACGTTGACGAACTGCGCGCCTTGCAGGCGTTCCAGCGGGCTGGGAAAGCTGAGCAGCGAGGCAACGCAGAATGCGATTGTGTTCAGGGACATCGACCACATCACGGTGTGGACCATCGGGTCCATTCCTTCGATGCCGAACATCGCCTGCGGGCGCAGCCAGCTGATCCCGAACGGCCCGTAGTCCAACACCGACTGCGGCATCCAAGCCCCGCCCATCCCGGGTAGAAGCAGCGTGTAAATCCACAGAACAAACCCGACCGACAGCCCAACCAAAGCGCCCGTCCGCGTCGCCCCTCGCCAGAACAGGCCACCGACCAGAGCGGGCAGAATTTGTGAGATACCGGCGAAGGCGATCAACCCGATCGAGGCCAGCGCCGCGCCACCCCCGGACAGGCTGTAGTAGAAATACCCCAGCGCCATGATAACCGCGATGGATACGCGCCGCGCCATCAAAACGATGTTGCGCACATCGCCTGAAACCGAGCCCGCGCTTTCATGGGTATTCAGCCAGATCGGCATGACCACATGGTTCGATACCATCGTCGACAAGGCCATGGCCGTCACGATCACCATCGATGTGGCCGAGGAAAACCCGCCGATAAAGGACAACATGGCCAGCCAGTCATTGCCCTGAGACAGCGGCACCGTCAGAACAAACAAATCCGGGTTTGATCCGGGCGGCAACAGGTCCAGCCCGACGACAGCGATGGGGACGACAAACAAGCTCATCAACAGCAGATACAGCGGAAAGGCCCAGGCGGCGGTTCTCAGGTGGCCTTCGTCGTCGTTTTCCACGACCATGACCTGAAACATCCGTGGCAGGCAGACGAAGGCGGCGGCAGACAGAAAGATGAAGGTGGTCCAGCGCCCGGCATCCACATGCCACTGGCCAATCTCGGACGCATCAATCTTGTCCATCATCGGACCGATGCCGCCAGCAATGCCCCAGACAACGAAGACACCAACCGCAATCAGGGCAAACAGCTTGACCACGGATTCAACCGCAATCGCCATGACCACGCCATGATGGCGCTCATTCGCATCTAGATTTCGGGTGCCAAACAGAATGGCAAAGACGGCCAGCCCGGCGGCAACCCAGAACACGTTCGACCCGCCGCGATAGAGGCCCGAGGGATCAGCCTCGACAAAGATCGAGAAGGACAGTGTGATCGACTGAAGCTGCAGGGCGATATAGGGCGTGCCGCCCAGAACGGCCAGAATGGTGACGCAGACCGCCAGCGTATTGGATTTGCCATAACGCGACGACAAAAGGTCCGCGATGGATGTCACCCGCTGGCTGCGCCCGACGCGGACCAGTTTACGCAATCCCCACCACCAGCTGACCATCACCAGCGTCGGGCCCAGATAGATCGTCACAAATTCCAACCCGGATCGGGCCGCGTTGCCGACCGCACCATAAAACGTCCAGGCGGTGCAGTAGATCGACAGGGACAGCGTGTAGATCAGAGGTGAGCGTAGCCACTTCCCCTTCCCTGCCGCAGCCATTCGGTCGGCGGCAAAGGCAACGCCGAACAACAGCACTACATAGCCCAAACTGACCAGGATCAGGATGTTGAGCGTGGCCATCACTCGGTGTCCGCGTCAAAGTCGCCGCGCATGCCCAGGCGACGGGCGGTCAGGCCAAAGATCAGGCCAACGGCGATCAGAAAACCCCAGCAGACGAAGATGTAGAACATCGCCGAAGACAACGGCACCGCCTGATCCCCGGACGCCCGGTCAGGCCACAGCAGCGGGATCGCCAGCAACGCGGCCCCCATGAAAGGCAACAACCGCGCCGCGTCGGTCAGCCTGCGGCGGCGATAGCTTTGGCGTCCCAGAAACAGCGAGGGGCGCGTGCCTTTTGGCTTGGGGTCTGTTTCTTCCGGGGGGCTCATAATCGGGATGCCTGCGCGTGCAGATCCCGCACCGCAGTCAGCACCTCTGCATTGGAAAAGGGTTTGGTCATGAAGCGGCTGACACCCGCATTCTCGGCCATTTCCCGATCCCTGGATTGTCCGCGCGCGGTCAGCATCAGGATCGGCAGGCTTTGCATGTCGTCCAGGTCTCGCAAGTCGCGCAGAATATCCATGCCACTTTTCCCGGGCAGCATGACGTCCAGAATCACCAGGTCCGGGTTCGCTGCCCGGATCACCTGAACGGCGTCTGCCCCATCGGCATGTGTTTCAACCTGCCACCCTTCGCGGGTCAGCAAAAATCGGATTGCCTCAGCTATGTTCGGCTCATCCTCGATCAACAGAACCTTGCGGCTCATATTTGCAGTTCCTCCCCATGGCAACTGGCGCACAAAGCCCGCTGCCACCGCCAGATTAAGCGCTCAGTCAGGATACTGTCAAAAGCCTTCGTTTAGAATCGAAGGCTCGCGCCGGGATGCACAGTCTTTGCTGGGGCACACCCGGCAGTTTGCCCCAACCCGGGTCGAGGCGACACCCTGCACCCCATCCCCGACCGGGCGCACCAACATGGCTGAGCGATAGGCAGGGTCCTGATCGTATCCGGGCGTAGAATGAAGCCAGGCATAGGCGTGGCATTCAAATTCAGCAGAACTGCGCCCAAGCTGCGCGATCTGCTTTCGCACCGGTACCAAGGGACGGCTTAACGCGGTGAACAGCGGCCATAACGGGCAAGCCTCGCCATGACGCGGCAGAACAAAACCGGGAAGCGGCTTGAAGAACAGGATGCTGCCGGATGCGTCGCACAGAACCAAACCGGCCGGGCGGTGCAGTACACTTTCCGGCAGAAAGGCCATCCGCCGCAGAACCGTTGCAACATCGACCGAGAGCAGGCGGGCCAGTTCGATTGGGTCCGGCTCTTTCGCCTCCATCAGCTTTTCAAGCTGGGCAAGCGGCATGGCCCTTGCGTCCTGTGCGCACAGGTCCAGAACCTCGCGCGCCACGGTGCGCGCGGCGGCTGTGTTCAGCCCGTCCAGATTGACATCCGCGGACCCGCCCTCATCGAGTTCGGGGAAACTGTAACCGCGCGCGGCAAAATAGCTTTCGACCTCTTCCAGGGGTACGCCCCGCGGGTCAGTGGCCGAGTCGCTTTCGTCCAGATAGGTCACCAGCGCCTTGGAACTGTCGGCCAGCCGTTCGGCATCCTGATGAAGGTTCTTGTGAAATCGCTCCTGCCACTCGGCATCAATGTCCTGCGTGTCCGCCAGAATGCCCGCCGTCGAGCGAATCGCGGCTGCCGTCGACAGAACCTCGTGCATCGCGGCCGCCAGATGCGGGTCGTGGGTCAAACGGTCTGACAGGGTTTCTACCGTGCGCTCTAACGAGATCACCCGCTGATGCATTTGCGCCAAGACACCCGCCCAGCCCGGAAAGCGCCCGGCGAATTCCTCAAGCCCGTCAACCTCGGCCTCTTGCCCGACCGCATCAACCGCCGCCTCTCGCAAGGCCGAGATCAGCGTGGCCTCGATCCCCTGCGTCAGCAGCGATGGCTCAACTGCCAGTGCCCCGGCAATATCGACCAACAATTTGCCCCCGATCCGGCGGCGATTGTGTTCGATCAGGTTCAGGTAGGACGCAGAAATTCCGACACGACGCGCCAGTTCAGCCTGTCGCAACCCGGCAATCTGGCGCCGTTCACGTATGCGGCTTCCGGTAAGAGTGTCGCGCATAGCACCACCTCCTGAGCGCTGCGAATGATCTAGTTGTTTTCAGATTATTCTATTTTTTGCATTCAGTTAAGTCGTACTTTTCACTATGGATTTACAACTTTGACACCGACGGCGAAAAGCACGATGGCGCAGAATATCCGGCGACTGCGCAAGGCCCCTTCTAATCCGCCTCAATTCCCGGCACGATAAGACCATGAGCGACCCCGCATTCGAATACGCCCCCATCGGTCTGGTTGAACTGGAAAACCGGATCATCCGGCGGTGCAATCTGCAATTCGCACGCACCTTCGGGGGCGAGGAAGTCGATTATCGCAACATGCCGCTTTTGCATCTGTACCCTTCGGTCGCTGATTGGGAACGGATCGGGGAACGCAGCCTGCAGGTGATGCGCAGCACCGGCTATTATACCGACGAACGGGTGATGCGTCGGCGCGATGGCGATCTGTTCTGGTGCCGGGCGCGAGGACGGTCGCTGACACCCGACGACCCGTTTCGCCATGGAATCTGGAGCTTCTCCGATATCTCTGAAGAGCGCCCCCTCGTCGAGTTGACCGTGCGCGAACGCGAGGTCGCAATCCTGTCCTGCCGGGGTCTTTCGGCAAAAGAAATCGGCATGGAACTGGGGCTGAGCTACCGCACGATCGAGGCCTATCGCGCCCGCCTGCTTGAAAAATTCGGGGCGCGTAAACTGCCGGAACTGGTGGCGAAACTGTCAGGCATGCCCCTGTGACGCGAAACTGCCTGAGCAGCAGGGGCAAAAGGTTCGTTTTCTCCTGTCAGACTGCGCTTTTCATGACCGGTCGCTTGGCTTATAACGCTGCGTAATCATACCAAAGCCCGCGCGAACAGACGGGCCAAAGGGGAACCGTCGAGGACACTCATGACAGATACCAAACACGAAGCGGATGTGGCGTTCATCAAGGCACTGGCCGAATTGCTGCGCGAAAACGACCTGACCGAACTGGAAGTCATGCGCGAATATGGCGACGACGACAGCCTGAATGTCCGCGTCAGCCGTGCAGCTCAGGCGGTTGCCGCCCCGGTGCAGGTTGCCGTTCCTGCGGCTGCACCCGTCGCACCCGTTGCCGCAGCAGCCCCGGCCGCCGCGGAAGCCCCCGCCGCACAGGAAGATCCGGCCAGCCACCCCGGCGCTGTGACGTCACCCATGGTCGGCACGGTCTACATGCAGCCCGAACCTGGTGCGCCTGCCTTTATCTCGGTCGGTGCGTCCGTGTCCGAAGGCGACACGCTGCTGATCGTCGAAGCGATGAAAACCATGAACCACATTCACGCGCCCAAATCGGGCACAATCAAGCGTGTTCTGGTCGGCGATGGCGATGCTGTGGAATTCGGCACCCCTCTGGTCATCATCGAGTAAGGCGGGCCCATGTTCGACAAGATCCTGATTGCCAACCGAGGCGAGATCGCCCTGCGCGTCATCCGCGCCGCGCGCGAGATGGGGATTAAGACGGTCGCCGTGCACTCCACCGCCGACAGCGACGCGATGCATGTGCGCATGGCGGACGAATCGGTGTGCATCGGCCCTCCGCCCAGCCCGCAAAGCTATCTGTCGGTGCCCGCTATCATCTCGGCCTGTGAGATTACCGGCGCGCAGGCGATCCATCCCGGCTATGGCTTCCTGTCCGAAAATGCCGAGTTTGTGCAGATCGTCGAAGACCACGGCATCACCTTCATCGGTCCCACCGCTGAACATATCCGCGTCATGGGCGACAAGATCACCGCCAAGGACACGATGAAGGAACTGGGTGTGCCTTGTGTTCCCGGCTCGGACGGTGGCGTTCCCACGCTGGAAGACGCCAAACGCATCGGTGAGGAATTCGGCTACCCCGTCATCATCAAGGCCACCGCCGGTGGCGGCGGGCGCGGCATGAAAGTCGCGATGAACGCTGCCGAGATGGAAAGCGCCTTCATGACCGCCCGGGCCGAAGGTAAAGCCGCCTTTGGCAATGACGAGGTCTATATCGAGAAATACCTGACCACGCCGCGCCATATCGAGATTCAGGTCTTCGGCGACGGCAAAGGCAACGCCGTCCATCTGGGTGAGCGTGACTGTTCCTTGCAACGTCGCCACCAGAAGGTGTTCGAAGAGGCCCCCGGCCCCTGCATCACCCCCGAAGAACGCGCCAGAATCGGCAAGATCTGCGCCGATGCGGTGGCCAAGATCAACTATATCGGCGCGGGCACCATTGAGTTCCTGTACGAAAATGGCGAGTTCTATTTCATCGAGATGAACACCCGCCTGCAGGTGGAACACCCTGTCACCGAAGGAATCTTTGGCGTCGATCTGGTGCGCGAACAAATCCGCGTTGCAGCTGGTGAGCCGATGTCCTTCGGTCAGGACGATCTGGAAATCAACGGCCACGCCATCGAGGTTCGGATCAACGCCGAAAAGCTGCCAAACTTCTCTCCCTGCCCCGGCAAGATCACCGCGTATCACGCGCCGGGTGGTCTGGGCGTACGGATGGATTCGGCGCTGTATGACGGCTATTCGATCCCACCCTATTACGACTCGCTGATCGCCAAGCTGATCGTTCAAGGCCGCGACCGGGCCGAGGCTCTGGCCCGTCTGGATCGCGCTTTGGGAGAGTTGATCGTGGACGGCATCGACACAACCGTGCCCCTGTTTCACGCGCTGTTGCAGGAACCCGACCTGCATAGCGGCGACTATAACATCCACTGGCTGGAGCACTGGCTTGCGGAGAATATGGGCGAATAAAGTCGCAAGGCCGGACGGGTCCACCCGTCCGGGCTCCGGGCATATCCGATGAGCCTGACCCCTGAACTTCTGCTGCATGGATATTCCATCGGCATTTTTCCGATGGCCGAACATCGGGATGACCCGGACCTGTTCTGGGTCGACCCGAAACTGCGGGGCGTGTTCCCGCTGGACGGATTTCACATCTCACGAAGTCTGGCCCGGCGTATCCGTAATTGCGGTTTCGACGTCACTATCAACCGGGATTTTGCCGCAGTCGTCGACGGCTGCGCCGACAGGGCCGACACCTGGATCAACGCCGAACTGCGAGATCTCTATAGCCAATTGCATCAGGCCGGCCACGCGCATTCGCTTGAAATCTGGGACCATGACCAATTGGTCGGCGGCGTTTACGGGGTTGTTCTGGGCACAGCTTTCTTTGGGGAAAGCATGTTTTCGCGCCGCACCGATGCCTCAAAAATCGCCCTGGCCTATCTGGTCGATCGGCTTCGCCAAACCGGGTTTCAACTGTTCGATACCCAGTTTCTGACGGCCCACCTTGCCTCACTCGGGGCCATCGAAATACCGCGCAGCCGCTACAGGAAAGCATTGGAAGATGCGATCAGCGCCAGCGCCGATTTTACGGCCCCGATAACTCAGTCGGCTGGGGGTGTGATACAGCGGATCACCCAGACATCGTAACGCGCGTGATCCAAAGCGTTCAGCGCGGGCGACGTGGCGATCATCCAACCATCAAACAGCTGATCGGCTTTGCCCGTTTCCCAGATCGTCAGATAGGCAAAGGCATCGCCCGTCGGGTTGTCCGCCGGATAGCGGCAATCCCCTAGTGCGACGTCCAGACCAAACACCGGCTGAGTCTCGCCGCTTTGCATTTCGACATCGACCGTCTGACCGCTGACCTTGTCCAGGCCACGCAGCATCGCCCCGGGCCCGGATTCAACCTTCTGCTGTGCCGCCGCGCCCGTCGCGCAGAGCAGCAGAGCGGTCAGCGCCAGCCCCCTCATTCGCCGCCGTCTCCGGCAACGAATTTGACCAGCAATGAGATCAGGCTGACCGCGCCCTGTGTGTCCTCAATCTCGTCCCCTGGCTCAAAAAAGAACGGAGAGCCGCCGGGCATCACCTCGACAAAGTTGCCACCCAGCAACCCCTCGGACGAAATCACAATGGCGCTGTCATCGGGCACCAGAATCCCGTCAGAAATCGTGAAGGTCGTATCCGCACGGTACGTGTCCGCGTTTAGTTCAACACCGGTTACGGTGCCGATCTTGACGCCAGCCAGACGGACATCGGTGCCAACACCAACCCCTTCGAGCGAGCGGAAGGACGCGCCCAACTCGTAACCAGTGCCGCCCTGGGACAGGCCGGTCGATTGGCTGGCATAAACGCCAAATGCAACGGCAACGGCCAATACGGCGCCACCGACGAAAACTTCGGTCCAATTATGGGTCGACATTGCTCGCCTCTGTTATTCGGGGCTCCAGGCCTCGTAATCTTTGCGCTCGACCGGATCAGGCCTGCGCAACGATCCTGCCGGAGTGTATGCCAATGCAGTGCCCGTCAGGTTTTCCTGATGCGGCTTTTCCCAGGATTTGTGGGGCAGCGGCTTGTCGGTCGGCGGCTCATCCCAAGTCCGGTGCAACCAACCGTGCCAGTCCGGATCAACGCGGCTCGCCTCTGCCTCACCGTTGAAAATCACCCAGCGTTTGCTGTCATCCGCATTGCGGTAAAACACGTTGCCTTCATTGTCTTCACCAACTTTGACACCTTTGCGCGCTGTATAAAGTTTCGTGTTCAGGGTCGCCCCGTTCCACCAAGTCACAGCCTGCAAAAGAGTGTTCAGAAGTCCCATAGGTGATCTCCGGCGTGTTCGTCAGGCAAGATATGACCGAAAGGCGGGCAAAGGTCCAGTACCACCCGCGTGACTGCGTCACTCGGGCAAGAATGCCGTCACTTCGATTTCAATACGGTATTTCGGATCGATCAGACCACACTCGATCATCGTCGCCGCCGGAGGGTTTGCGCCAAAGGTTTCGGCCAGAATGGGCCAGCAAGGTTCAAATTCATGACAATCCGGCAACATGTAGGTGACGCGAACAACGTCTGAGAATTCCGCTCCGGCCTCTGCCAGTGCTTTTTCTATGATGGACAACGCAGACCGGCATTGTGAGACAACGTCATCTCCCTGCCCGACGGTCCCGGCAACATGTACCCAACCACCTGCAACCACGGCGCGGCAATACCCGGCCTTGGCTTCGAATTCGCCACCTGAAGAAATACGTTTCACTGCGATCCACCGTACCGAGAACTTAAAAGGACTCCACCACGCAAACCGGATTCATTGCGAGGCTCTGCCTCGCGCTCCGAGATATTTTTAGCCAGATGAAGAATGGATCCGCCCTTCTTCTGTTTCAAAATACCTCGGGGGAATCGTGGCTTGCCACGATGGGGGCAGAGCCCCCCTGAACCGTCGCTTGGGTTAACCTGCGGATGCAGATTCCGGTGCTGCATCTGCGTAAATGATCAGGGGCTGCGCGTCCGAACTGACCGCCTCTTCATTGACGACAACTTCGGTCACGTTCTTCATGCCCGGCAGCTCGAACATCGTATCCAGAAGAATATCCTCAAGGATCGACCGCAGTCCCCGCGCGCCCGTTTTGCGTTCGATCGCTTTCTTGGCAATCGCCTTCAGCGCATCGTCCGTAAAGCCAAGCTCGGCATCTTCCAGTTCGAACAGGCGCTGGTACTGCTTGACCAGAGCGTTCTTGGGCTTGGTCAGGATGGTGACCAGAGCATCTTCGTCCAGATCTTCCAGCGTCGCCAGTACCGGCAGACGGCCAACAAATTCCGGGATCAGGCCAAATTTCAGCAGATCTTCAGGCTCGAGATCCTTGAAAATCTCACCCACGCCGCGGTCATCATTGTCACGCACATCGGCGCCAAAGCCCATGGCCGACCCTTTGCCACGTTGCGCAATGATCTTGTCGAGACCCGCAAAGGCCCCGCCACAGATGAACAGGATGTTCGTGGTGTCCACCTGCAGGAACTCCTGCTGCGGGTGCTTGCGCCCCCCTTGCGGCGGAACGCTGGCCACGGTGCCTTCCATCAGTTTCAGCAGCGCCTGTTGAACACCTTCGCCGGAGACATCGCGCGTGATCGAGGGGTTCTCGGACTTGCGGGTAATCTTGTCGACCTCGTCGATGTAGACGATGCCGCGCTGCGCCCGCTCGACATTGTATTCGCTGGCCTGGAGCAGTTTCAGGATGATATTCTCGACATCTTCACCCACGTAACCGGCTTCGGTCAGCGTGGTTGCGTCCGCCATGGTAAACGGCACATCCAGAATACGCGCCAGAGTCTGCGCCAAAAGCGTCTTACCGCAGCCCGTCGGGCCGATCAGCAGGATATTGGACTTGGCGAGTTCAATATCACTGCCCGCTTTCTGGGCGTGGTTCAGACGTTTGTAATGGTTGTGCACCGCCACGGACAGCACACGCTTGGCGGTCGCCTGACCGATCACGTAATCGTCCAAAACCTCGCAGATATCTTTGGGCGTCGGCACACCATCGGATGACTTCAGCCCGCTGGCTTTGGTCTCTTCGCGGATGATATCCATGCACAGCTCGACACATTCATCACAGATGAAAACGGTCGGCCCCGCGATCAGCTTGCGCACCTCATGCTGGCTTTTTCCACAAAAGCTACAGTAGAGCGTGTTTTTGCCGTCACCGCCTGAATTCGTCGCCATGATCTACCTTTCGGGCTTCGTCCCTGCGCCCCTGTCTGCCGGGGCGCCCTTGCGCATGTTCGTGCAGCTTAGGCCAGCACTGTGGCGGCTACAATCTCAAAATGACCCCCGCGCGATGGGCGCGGGATCCGTCTCTTAGGCCTCTTCCGTGTCCATCTTGGCACGGTTTTCAACGATCTCGTCGATGTGGCCCCATTCTTTCGCCTCTTCCGGGCTCATGAAATTGTCACGATCCAGCGCCTTTTCAACCGCCTTTTTGGTTTGGCCGGTATGACGCACGTAAATGTCATACAGACGATCCTTCAGCTTTTGCGTCTCGGCCGCGTGGATCATGATATCGCTGGCCTGGCCCTGATAACCACCACTGGGCTGGTGCACCATGATCCGGCTGTTGGGCAGCGAGAACCGCATCCCCTTTTCACCACCGGCCAGCAGAACCGACCCCATCGAGGCCGCCTGACCGATCACCAGCGTCGAACATTTCGGCTTGATGTACTGCATTGTGTCGTAGATCGACAAACCGCTGGTCACCACACCACCCGGCGAGTTGATGTAGATCGAGATTTCCTTGTTGGGGTTTTCCGCCTCAAGATGCAGCAGCTGGGCCACGACGAGATGGCTCATCCCGTCATGGATCGGACCGTTGATAAAGATGATCCGCTCTTTCAGCAGACGCGAGAAGATGTCATATGCGCGCTCGCCGCGGCTGGTCTGTTCGACCACCATGGGGACAAGCGTATTCATGTAGGTGTCTACTGGATCGAACATTCGTAACCTGCCTGATTTGCTATGGTTCGGGAGACTATCCCAACAAGTATTACCCGAGTCTTAGTGTCGCCACTGGGGGGCTGCAAGGGGGGCTGCAAACATCGGCCCCTGATTGTGGAAATGTTGGTGGGTTGCGACGGCCGACATGCCTGAAACCGACCTGTTCCGCGAATGCCTCTGGATCATAAGGGACAAGGGTTACGATAAATTCCCCTTACATTCATCACGACATTTTGATTCATGCATATAGGAAAATACGTCCAAACTACGCAACGGAGTGTTTCGCACGCAAAGCACTTATGGAACGAAAACAACGCCCGCTCGGCGGGCCTGCAAGGAAAAGAAGCGATGGCCCTTCCCCAGCTATCTTCGGACATGACTCGAGATGATCTAGACCGAATGGTCGACAATGCGACCCGCGCCTCAAACTTTCTGAAGGCGATCAGCCACGAAGGTCGGTTGATGATCCTGTGTCATCTTGTGTCTGGCGAAAAATCTGTAACCGAACTGGAAGAGTTGCTGTCCGCCCGTCAGGCCGCCGTATCGCAACAATTGTCCCGGCTGCGGCTGGAAGGTCTGGTCTTGCCGCGACGTGAGGGCAAAGCCATTTACTACCGGCTTGCAGACGATCGCCCCCGCAAGATGCTGGAAACCGTTTACGAACTGTTTTGTCAGGACGACGCAGCCTAACGCTGGCCCGCCGTTGGAAAAGGTGCTACCGAACACAGGATCGAGCACTAAGGAGACAAGCATGATCCGCGCAATTCTGATTGGCCTGAGCCTGTTTGCACTGACCGCCTGCGAAACCGCCAAAGGCGCTGGCAAAGACATTGAAAAGGCCGGAGACGCGATCCAGAACGCCGCGACCGAGGTTCAGGAGAACATCTGACACGCCCAGCATATTGCGGGGTCGCGTAGAATTGCATCAACATATTGTTGAAAACCTGATCCGAAGGCGCTAGGCTGACAGGCACAGGTGCATAGACGCGGCATTGCATTTCTGGCGTTAAGACGGGGTTCTTTCGTGCGAACGAAAGAACCCCGTTGCCATTTGCGGGGGTCGTAAGTGGTAGCCTGTATGGAACCTTGATCCTGAATAGGAAAAGGCGTCAGGTGCGCAGACGCGGTCTTTGCATGCATCCTTTCGGACACTCCTGACGCCTTACCGGTCCGACTTGCCCCGAGGGGTGCGTCGATCCAGTTGCCTCAGCCCCTTGCGAAACTGTGGCTGCCGCTTTGAACCCGAAGGCCATCGCAGCGCGCCTGAACCGTTTCAAACGCTGACCTATCACCACTGGGCGGACACCCAACACTGACCGATCACCGCCTGGCAAACCTTTGCAAACTAAGCCAAATCCTAAGATCTACTCAACTTGCTCCGGCCACCTTGGCCCTTGCGCCCCGCCGCCCTATCCGAAGAAGTGCTGCGGTAGTAAGACTGTTACATTGCGCCCTTTATCCGGCAAGAAAATAGCACTGCAGCATGGAAATTAGACGGGGATAACCTGTTGATATCTGGCTGGAGTGCGATGTGGATAAATCGAGAAGTTTTGCAACCGCGCAGGCTTGGTGCCGGAAAAGTCGAAACACCGGGCACAGGTCCAAAAATCGCCCGATGCTGCAGGTGCGAACTTGAAAACAAACGGTCTCGCAGCCGAATCCACCCCCAAACCGCCCCGAATCGAACGACTCGGGGCCGTTGATCTGAGAAGCGCTCCGACCTGACCTTAGCTACCTATTACAGGCCGCCGGAATAGACGGCAGGTACCCCCTACATGCGATCAGGCCGGAAACGCTTCAGTTCACCTGTCGTTCCAGAACGGTGCTGTAGGTCGTTCCGGTCCGCAGGCTACGGAAATCCGCATAGATCCTGCCATCCTCATAGCGCGCATCGATCAGCGCGTTCACACCGACGGCTGGCTCGGCCGAGCTTTCGACGATCCCGATCTTGCCCGAGCCGTCCTGACTGATCGAACCGGTCGCCTCATACAGCGTCCAGTCATCCATCGCACTGCGCCGCCACATGCTGGGGCCCCAAAACACGTTGTCCTGCTGCGTCTGGATCTCCAGCACCCATTCCGACTGGTTGAACCGAGGCGCATCGCCCGTGGCCGCATTCGACGGCGACACGGTGGTCTGGCTGGCCGTCCAGGTGCCGCGCAGATCGGGCGTGGTTTCGGCAGCCGCGCTGCCAAGGGCGAGGGTCGAGGCCAAAGCAGCCGCTCCGGCAGTCATATATCTGGTCATGGTCTCTCCTCCGTCAGATCGTGGCCATCACTGGCCTTGTCGTACAGATTGGGAGGGGGAGAGGCGGTTACAACTTACCTAAAGGAAACTTAACGGCAGGCTCAGCTTGGCGTTAGATGACGCGCGCCCTCAGGCCCAGGCCAGCGCGGTGCCGAGGATGACAAGGCCGATGCCAAAGACCTCACGATACGAGAAATTCTCGCCGAACAGGAAATATGAGGCGACGGCGATCAGGATGACCTCAGCCCCCAGAATGCCGGTGTAGATGATGCCCAACCGTTCCTCGCGAAGCGCGGCGAGTTCCAGCGTCGCGCCCGCCAATAACGTGGCGACGATCAACAGGCCGAGGCCGATGCCGGGGATTTTCCACCAGAACTTCATCGCGATCATGGCAACGGAATAGAGGCCAGCCGATCCAAGCGCGATGAGGGGGATTATGGATGTCGACATTGGAGCCTCCTGCGGAGAGTTTCCGATAGGTCAACAGTATCAGATTGTAGAGTTGATAGATGTGAATTGGGTCACAATACAAATGCCCCCTCACCCTCGTAGGGCGGGCTTCAGCCCGCCAATGGAACCGCCAGAGACCCGACAGCCAGTTAGGCCACAGCAAATGGCGGGCTGAAGCCCGCCCTACGGAGGCGCTAACGGTCGATCAACAAAACAGAGAGCAGCGCCGACCCGAGGGGGTGAGGCCCGTCTCGGAAACGGTCCGGGGGACCGTTTCAGGGCCAAGCGGGCGGAGCCTCGGGGCGCAAACGCGCCGCCCCATGGGGGCGGGTCGGCGCGGTCGTGCTGCCAGGCGTGTGGGTTGAAATTTGAAAGAGCGAGAGAGTTAAATTGAACTAGCTCCATGAAGTCTCAAAATAATTCTCATTCAATATCTTGAACGTCAATTTCCATCACCCAAATAATCAAAACTTACTCAATCTTAAGGAGAATAAATGGATTACACGGAAGCCCAAATTCGACACGAAGTTTTAGTCGAACTAGCATCTTCAAAGAACGGAACACTGACAATCACTGAGTTGATTGATTTGTTGGAAGCACGGCTACAGCCAACGGGTCATGACGCGGACATAGTTGAAAATCGGTCAGATACATATTTCTCGCAGAAAGTGAGGAACACCGTTAGCCATCGAGATAACGGAACGGGCCTACAGTCAAACGGCCTTGCAGACTACAGCTCAGATTTTGAAAGCTGGACGATAACAGACAAAGGTCGTGCCGCCGTTAATAAATAGGCAAGGCTTACTTTTGCTTATATCCGACCGGCAACCATTTCAGCTGTGTGGGACCGCAATGCTGTTTGTCCCACACAAACCAAGCATATGCTGTAGTACCACTGCCCTTTCTCACAGCGCCCTTTGGGTAAAACGTAATCCGTTCACTGAAAACCCAAACGGTGCTCGGAGGACAAACTGAAAAGATCGTTTTTTGACGGCCTGCGCTTTCCAGAAATGCAAGACGCAGAAGAAGAGCAAACTTGTGGCGGCATTGAGCAAGACCGGCGTGAACGAACTCCTCAGCACTGTGAAACGGCGGATTGGTGACGATATTGTCTTCCATTCGTTTTTCGAGAGTGAAGTCGACCCCAGACATTCCGTAGCCTCGATCATGCAAATCAGAAGACACTACCTCAAATCCATTGTCCAAAAAAACGCTAGACATAGCGCCGTCACCACAGGCTGGCTCCCAAATCTTGCCAGAGAATTGCTCGCTATCAATTAACACCTGTGTAGCCCAGCTAGGTGTTGGGTAAAAATCTGGGCCGTCTAAATCCGCGATACGCTTAAGAGTTGGCTGCGGGGCCAACACAAACTGGTCTTTCATCGATCTGCTCGCTTTTTTCCCACTGTATCAGATCAAAGTGAACGAGCAATCGATCTGTGAATCGCAAGTATTTTCAGTCAGTTAAGACAGCTATCGGTAAGTGGGTCCGTACGCGCGATACCCCACCGTGTAGGCACGCAGCTGGCTGCACCAACCGCTTTCGCCCATCCGCTGTAAAAACGGACAGCTTTTAGCTATCCATTTTTAAGGCGCTAATAAACGCTTCCTGCGGGATATCAACCTTCCCGAACTGGCGCATCTTCTTTTTACCCGCCTTCTGCTTGTCCAGCAGTTTGCGTTTCCGCGTGGCGTCGCCTCCGTAACACTTCGCCGTGACGTCCTTGCGCAGGGCCGAGAGGGTCTCGCGGGCGATGACCTTGCCTCCGATGGCGGCCTGGATCGGGATTTTGAACATGTGGCGCGGGATCAGGTCTTTCAGCTTTTCGCACATCGCCCGGCCCCGCATCTCGGCCCGGTCGCGGTGAACCATGGTCGACAGCGCGTCGACCGGTTCGTCATTCACCAGCACCGACATCTTGACCAGATTATCCTCGGTATAACCGGTCATCTGGTAGTCAAAGCTGGCGTAACCCTTTGTTACGGATTTCAGGCGATCATAGAAGTCGAACACAACTTCGTTGAGGGGAAGGTCATAGACAACCATCGCGCGTGAACCCGCATAGGTCAGGTCCAACTGGATGCCACGCCGGTCCTGGCACAGTTTCAGCACGTCGCCCAGATATTCATCCGGCACAAGGATGGTCGCCTTTATGCGCGGTTCTTCAAGGTGATCGACCTTGGACAGGTCCGGCATGTCGGCGGGGTTGTGCAACTCGATCATCTCACCGTCTTTCATGTAGACGTGATAGATCACCGACGGCGCGGTGGTGATGAGCTCGACATTATATTCGCGTTCGATGCGGTCGCGGATGACCTCAAGGTGCAGAAGGCCCAGGAATCCGCAGCGGAAGCCAAAGCCCAGCGCGGCCGAGGTTTCCATTTCGTACGAGAATGAGGCGTCGTTCAGCGCCAGTTTCTCAATCGCGTCGCGCAGATCTTCGAACTCGGCGCTGTCCACGGGGAAGAGGCCACAGAACACCACCGGCTGCGCGGGCTTGAAGCCGTCCAGCGCAACTTCGGTGCCGTTGCGATCATTGGTGATCGTGTCGCCGACGCGGGTGTCGCGGACCTGTTTGATGGATGCCGTCAGAAACCCGATCTCACCGGGGCCTAAGGACTCAACCATCTCCATCTCGGGCCGGAACACGCCGACGCGGTCGACGTGATGCAGGGTGCCGTTCGACATGAACTTGACCCGCATGCCCTTTTTCAGCGTGCCGTCCATGATGCGGACCAGAACGATCACGCCCAGATAGGCGTCGTACCACGAATCCACCAGCATCGCCTTGAGCGGCGCGTCCAGATTGCCCTGCGGCGCGGGCAGTTGGGTGACGATGGCCTCGAGCGTCTCGTGGATGCCCTGCCCCGTCTTGGCGCTGACCTGAATCGCGTCGGTCGCGTCGATGCCGATTACATCCTCGATCTGTTCGGCCACGCGGTCGCAATCGGAGGCTGGCAGGTCGATCTTGTTCAGCACCGGCACAATCTCATGATCGGCGTCGATGGCCTGATAGACATTCGCCAGCGTCTGCGCCTCGACCCCTTGGGTCGAGTCCACTACCAGCAGAGAACCCTCGACCGCGCGCATGGAGCGGCTGACCTCATAGGCAAAGTCCACGTGACCGGGGGTGTCGATCAGGTTCAGCACGTAATGCTCACCATTATCGGCGGTATAGTCGATGCGGACCGTGTTGGCCTTGATGGTAATGCCGCGCTCGCGCTCGATATCCATGCTGTCGAGCAGTTGTTCCTTCATGTCGCGATCCTTGACCGTTCCGGTCTCTTGGATGAGCCGGTCAGCAAGGGTGGATTTGCCATGGTCGATATGCGCGACGATGGAGAAATTGCGGATATGAGCGAGGTCTGTCATGTTCCGCGTATTAGCGGGTTTTTTAAGGCGGTCAAGGTGGAGAACGACAGCAACCAGAACCTGAGCAACGAAACAATTGAGACTTGGCAGTCGAAAGCCAGCGAAACCACGTTGCGCAACGTACTGCGACGGAATGGGCTGCGATCTGTACCGGCTGCGACGAGTATCGCCACGCGTTTGACAGATACTAAGAATGTGCAACGTCTACGTGGTTTCCTATGTGCCTATCTCAAGCTGCTTGTCAGTACAGTCGGTGATACGGAAGCCCATGCGCTCATTTCGCTAAAGCATCGGCGCGACGAATTTGATCACGTTGCAAAAGAAGAGTCGGGCGAGTTCGATTTTCGGTTTGGAGCACTAAGAGAAGCGGTCGCGGGACTGACCGGCGAACGTGAGCTGAATTCTTGTAACCGGGCATCTATCAACAGGCTGAACAGCTATTTTCGAGGAGCCGCCGGCGCAGATGGCCAATTGCGCGGGGATGCCACCAAACTGCTGCACCAATCGATCAACGGCGATTTCTCAGCCGAAGACCCTTTCGCCTTACGTTTGTGGTCTGAGGAAAACTCATTTTCATCTTGGCGCACCAATCATTTGATGGATATCGTCGCCCACGAGTTTGGCACCGACTGGTTTCGGGAATGGTATTCGGGGTTCCTAGTTGGTCGTCCGCTGGATTGGGACCAACAGCTCCGGGTGGCAGAGATCGACGACGCAGTCTGGAATATTGGCCCCAGAGCGGTGGCGGACGCGATTGAGCGCATCCGAGCTCGATTTGAGGTCGAGACGGCCTTGGCCGATCTAAGCAAAACTCTGAACACAAAAACCGCCGCCCGCCATGGGATCGGCGGAAACAACCCACCTGAGAGCATCCAGGACGAACATCTATCCAGCGCGGTCACGTTGATCTGGGAAGCAGAAGAGGAGCTCTCGAACGCTTTGGAGCAGGAAAGTCCTGCTCGTGAGTGGATCGAGGCTATTCTTGCAAAATTCAAAGCCGGGTTGAACAGCCTTATCAAATGGTCTGCTGGAAAGATAAATTTAGCTGTTGGCACAGCGATCGTAGCTGGAACCACCAAGGGCGCGACCGTTGTTGTGGACACCTACATTGCCAAACATCCGGAAAAGATCGAAGCGGTGATCGAAACCCTGCAGCGATGGATACCATTTCTGTAGTAGCCGACACCGGCTGAGGTGTTTCTGTCCCGTGTATTCACTTTTTCCAACCACCCAATTGATCCGCTCCCCACTTTGATTCATACTCCGCCGCAGACCGAGAGGGGCACAAGACCCGTCCGGGCAGGCAAAAAACGAGGCTCGAGTATGAAACAGTTCCTCTTAATCGCATTTTGTGCGACGTCGCTGACGGCGGTTGCTCCGACTGTGGACGCGTCCCAGATCAAACGGGCATGTCTGGCGTCAGATCGTCAGGCGGCGACGCGGGATCGGTGCAGTTGCATTCAACGCGTGGCGGATCAGGCGTTGACGCGCAGCGATCAGAAAACCGTCTCGAAATGGTTCGAAGACCCCCATCAGGCGCAGGAATTGAAGATGTCGCGCACGGCGCGCGATGATGCGTTGTGGGATCGGTATCAGAACTTCGGCCAAATGGCGCAGGCAATCTGCAGCTAAGCGCTTCCCCTTCTTGACCTGACGCCCGCTGCCCCTCAGAAAAGGCGCAGCGAAAGGACGTTGCATGGTAATGAAAGGGTTGACCCTGCGCGGTCTCGAAGTGTTCGAGGCGTTGGCGCGGACGGGATCGGTGGCGCAAGCGGCCGAGATCACGGGGCTCAGCCAGCCTTCGGTCAGCCAGCAGTTGCGCAATCTGGAAAAGGCTCTGGGCACCGATCTGGTGGATCACGGGCGGCGGCCCATGCGTCTGACGCAGGCCGGGCGCAGCTTTCTGTCGCGGGCCGAAGCGGTTCTGGCCGAGCTGCAAATGGCGCAAAGCGAACTGACCGTGATGGATTTGGGGCATCTGACCACGCTATCCATCGGGTTGATCGACGATTTCGACAATGACCTGACACCACGGCTGGCCACCTTGCTGGCCGACAGCCTGACCCGGTCGAAATTCAAGCTGATCACCCTGCCCAGTCTGGACCTGTTTGCCGAGCTGGACGCGCAGCGACTGCATCTGGCGGTCTCGGCCCATAGCGGCGAAGTGCTGGAAGGTGTGGTCGAATACCCCCTGGTTCAGGATCCGTTCATTCTGGTGGCCCCTAACGGCGCAGGCTCAGCGGATGCCGTTGTGCAGGAGCTGCCATTCCTGCGCTATGCGCGCGAGCAACTGATCAGCCGCCAGATCGAAAGCCATGTGGCCCGACAGCAGATGGAATTCGAGGAACGATTCGAGATCGGCTCGCATCTGGCGCTGATGGCCATGGTCGCGCGGGGGTTGGGCTGGGCGATCACGACACCGCTGGGCTATATGCGCGCGACGCGGTTCCATGATGATCTGCAGGCCCATCCCTGCCCGTTTGGCGCGTTTTCCCGAACAATCTCGCTGTTCACGCGGACAGACTGGTCCGATCAGGTTCCGCAAGAGGTCGCCGGGATGATGCGGCGTCTGATGCAAAGCCAGATCATCGATCCCGCCATGGCGAAACTGCCGTGGTTGAGCGGTCAGTTGAAGGTGATGGACGGCTAATCGCCCAAATGGTCCAAAAGGCCGTCAACCGCGACCTCGATCAAATCCAAAGCCCCGTCGAAATCCCGCGTGTAGTAAGGGTCAGGCACTTGATCCGCCCCTGTCTGCGGTGCGAATTCGGTCAGCAGCCGCACAGGGGTTTCATTGCCTGAAGGACGTAGGGCTTCAATATCGGCGATATTGTTCGCGTCCATCCCTACGATCAGATCGAACCGGTCAAAATCTTCGGCCACGAATTGGCGCGCGCGCAGATCGCTCAGGTCGATGTTGCGCGCGCGGGCGGTCTCTTGCATCGGGCCATAAGGCGGACTGCCGATATGCCAGCGCGAGGTTCCGGCACTGTCGGACTTGTACTGAGGGGCACGGGCGCGAAACACGCCTTCGGCCGCAGGGGACCGGCAGATATTGCCCAGACAGACAAAGAGGATACGGTGTGTCATAACTCATCTCTTAACGCGCCGAGGACATATGGAAAAGATCGTCATTCTGACCGGGGCCGGTATTTCCGCCGAAAGCGGTCTCAGCACGTTTCGCGACGAAGATGGGTTGTGGGCGCAGCACCGGATTGAAGATGTCGCAACGCCCGAAGCTTTTGCCCGCAATCCGGCCTTGGTTCAGGGGTTCTACAACGCTCGCCGTGTTCAAGCCGCGCAGGTGCAGCCCAACGCAGCCCATCACGCTCTGGCCCGGCTACAGTGGGACTGGCCCGGCGAGGTCGTGATCGTGACGCAGAACGTCGACAGCCTGCATGAGGCCGGAGGGGCCGAGGGCGTCATCCACATGCACGGCCTTTTGGCTGGCGCGCTGTGCGCCTCTTGCGGACATCGCTGGACCGCGCCGCCCGAGATGGCCGTGACCGAGCCCTGCCCGGCCTGCAACGCCCCTGCCGCGCGGCCCGATGTGGTCTGGTTCGGTGAGATGCCCTATCACATGGATGACATCTTCGGCCATCTGGCGACAGCCTCGATCTTTGCCACAATCGGAACATCCGGCCAGGTCTATCCCGCCGCTGCTTTTGCGAGCGAGGCACAGGCATTCGGGGCGCATACGATCGAGATCAATCTCGAACCCACAGACAACAGCTTTGATGACAGGCTGGTCGGCAAGGCAACCGAAACTGTGCCGCTATGGGTTGATCGGCTGTTACAGGCCAAGACATAACAAACCATCTATAAGCGGACCACATAACCAAAGCGAGACCACGTCATGACAGACCAAGATCCCCGAACCGGTGAAATCATGGACGAAGGCAGCATGGCGGACCGCGACATGCTCAGCGCGCAATTGGCCAGCCTGTGGTGGACCTTTCTGCTGCGCGGGGTGCTGGCCGGGGCTGTGGGCATCGCCGCCCTGTTCTGGCCCTCGGGCAGTATCGCCTTGTTGCTGAGGCTGGTGGGGGCGTTGCTGATCCTGGATGGCGCGTTGACATTGTTCGGTGTTGGGCGTCGGGGGCTGCTGGGCAGGGCCGCCATTGGCGGTGTTCTGATCGGTCTGATCCTGATGATCTGGCCCGAAGGCACCGTCAAACTGGCGTTTTTCCTGTTGGGGGCTTGGGCGCTTATCATCGGCATCGGTTCATTGGCGGCAGCCGGTCAGATGCACGAACGCGACCCACAGCGCGGCTCGATGCGCGGGTCGGGGTTTGCTGCACTGATTGTCGGGTTGGTGTTGATGATCTGGCCCGCCATTGCGCTCGTGGCGCTGGGATGGGCCATCGCGTTCTCGGCCCTGGCCATTTCAGCCGTCATGGTCTGGCTGGCGATACGTTTTCGCAATGCCAAAAGTCGCGTGGGACTAAAGACGGTGAACCGCTGAACACATACTCACCGACACCGGCCAAAAACGACAACAGGCCGGGCATCGCCCGGCCTGTCGCATGGATGACGGCCGCAGAGCGGCCCGAAGACAGGTGAAGTCTTAGTTCGACTCCGATCCGTGCTCGTGCTTATGTTCGTGGCCGTGCTTATCCTGCCGCTCCAGATCGACCGGAACCTCGATCACAATCTCGCCCGCTTGTTCGAAAACCAGCGTGACCGGAACCGTCGCGCCCTGTTCGAACGGCTCTTTCAGACCCATGAACATGACGTGGTCACCACCACGTTTCAGCATGTGCGTTTCACCCGCCGGGATGACAAAGCCCTCCTCGACATGGATCATCTGGGCGACCCCGTCATCGTTGATCTTGTGCGTATGCAGTTCGACCCGGGCCGATACATCCGAAGTGACACTGACCAGACGATCATCCGTGTCGCCGGTGTTCTTGATCATCATGAACGCCGCCCCCGCCTTGGCGGCCTTGCCTGCAGACCGGGCGTAGGCGTCGTCGACAACAATTGTGCCCTCGGCAAGGGCAGGACCAGCCAGAATGGCGGTTGCAAGGGCAGCAAACAGAGTGGTTTTGAGGGACATCTTACGTCTCCTTTTTCTCGCGATTTGAGTTTTTTGGAAAAAGTCAGACGATCGAAGGAGGCGCGCGCGCCGGTGTTTGCGGAACAGGCAGTGCAATCAGGCTTTCTGCGACCCGTAAAAGGGGCGGCAATTCGGGCAACGGGGCTTGGGGCAATGACGGTTGCGCAATCGCAACCGCCCCCAGCAGCGTCAGCGCATAGTCGGGACAATAGTGCGGGGGTGCAGTAGGTTGCCCGCTCTCGTCCATGTAAACGACAACCGGCCCGTTTCCGGTGCACAGCACCATCTGACCCACAGCCTTGTCCACGCCGCGCGAGACGGCGACACCCTGTCCGGTCAGAACCACAAACAGGGAAAGCACAATGGGGAACAGGCTATGAACAGCAGATCTCATCCTGATCCGCATATAATTCACAGACAGAAAACGCTTCAAGCGCCAAAGGGTCGCGCTTGAAGCGGATTTTAGTAGTCCAGCCCGGGCCGTTTGACGGTGCCCTTGGTCAGGCTGGTGTGGGAATGATTCACCCGGCGTTGCATACGGGTACAAGCCAAGTATGCCTTTTTGAAAACACTGGTAAGCAACAGAAAAATATAGAAACTTTTGAATGACATCGGACGGCCCCCGCCAGAAGAATACATCAACGGTACGTCGCGCCCGCCTGACTGTATGTGAACTAGTTCACGGTTTGGTGATTTTATTTCCAAATCGTCAACAATAGCACCACGCCAGAGCACCCCTAACACAGAAAAACCCCGCACCAGGCTGGTACGGGGTCAAGAATGCTTGGCAGTGGAAGCAATCAGGCCGAGGCTTGTGCCTTGGCGATTTCCTTCTTCACTTTCAGCGCGTTCGCCGACAGATCTTCGTCCTTGGCTTTGGCCAGGAACGCGTCCAGACCACCGCGGTGGTCAACCGAACGCAGAGCAGCAGCCGAGATGCGCAGCTTGACGCCACGGCCCAGAGCTTCGGACTGCAGGGTGACGTCGTTCAGGTTCGGCAGGAAACGACGCTTGGTTTTGTTGTTGGCGTGGCTGACATTGTTGCCAGTCATCGGGCCTTTTCCGGTCAGTTCGCAACGGCGCGACATGGTTTCTTCCTTTGTTTCTGGAGGCCGGGCAAAATGCCTGCGGCCAAATCACAAGGGGCGCAACCCGAAGTCGCGCCCGAAAACTGGTTGGATGCGTGTAGTGGGAATCGCAGGAAGGGTCAAGACAGCCAGCACGAATTCTTTGCACTATGTCGGCAGGCATTGCCCGGCCCCAAGAACCTGTATCGGGATCAAGGGCGCTGCAACAGGGGTTTGTTGTTTTTCAGATGCCGTGCCACCAGTTTCATCTGATGCCGCCCCTTGGGCACAAAGCGCGCCAGATCCGACTGGTGGTTTATGTCCGCCAGTTCCGGGAATATCCCGAAAATCTCGGCCCGCGCGTCGCGGCTGAGGGATTTCAGCGCCTCGGGGCCGGTGAAAAGGCTTTCGGTCGGTGCGCCTTCGGCTTCGATGATTTCATGCCGGTCGAAGAGAAGGTGAAAATACTCAACCTCCTGCACCTCTTGGTCCACAAAAATACCGGGCAGCGCAGTCAGTTTGATCGCGGGGATCAAAACCTCGGCCGCGCCAAACATCCGTTGGGCGATCTCGGACTGCACCAGCATCCTGTGTTGCCGCGACACCAAAAGGTCCCGGTCCGGCACCCCTTGCCCCAAGGCACCGGCCAATATCCGAACCGGACGCAGCTTGGGGTCACGCTCCATCGCCGCCAGGTCGAACCGCCTTCTGCCCGCCCAGCGGATAGCCTGCAGCCCATTGCCAATGGTGAGAACCATGTCACCGGTCGCTAGGGTTTGAATAGGGCGGTTCCCCTGATCCGTCCGGATCAGGGTATCGCGTGTGAAACAAGGGAAGCCGGCCCCGTTTTCGAACGCCGAATATGTGACAGTCGTGCCCGATGGCAGCGTAAACGATCCGCTGGACAGGGAATAACTGGTCCCTGCCACAACCGTGATCGTCCCGAATGTGCTGTCATTGATCACCGTACCTTCCGGCAGGTTCAGCGTATCGGTGCCCCCGCCGCCATCAATCGAACCCGATACGGTTGAACTTTGAAAGTCCAGCGTGTCGTTGCCATTGCCCAGATTGATGTTCGAGATGTCCGATCCGCGCACAATGACGGTATCGGCCCCGCCTCCGCCGCCCACGGTTCCCACGGTACTGCCGGTGACTGTGATATCGTCATCACCGCCCCCACCGCCTACGATGCCAACAACCGTGCTGTTGGTGACCGTTATCTCGTCATCACCGCGTCGGCCGCGAACGTTGTCAATCGGCGTTCCCTGCGGCGTGCCGTTCAACGTCCCGTTGTCATCGGTGACGTCGATTATGTCATTGCCATTGGTGCCGCGAATATTGGGCATGGTCGGCAGTTCCCGTCTGTCAGCTTAGCACCAGACAAAACCGCCGGGGCCAAGACCGTTTAAAATCAATGTAAAAAGCAACGTATCAACACATTGCGTTCAGACTACACCGACAAACGGTCCCTAGCCAAGCGTTGCGCGCAAGGGCGGCCGGGTCAGTCCGCCGCCAGGGCGGTCAGCATCTGCCGCGCCGCAACCGAGGGGCTGAGCGTGCCTGCGCCGACCTCAGTGCTCAGCCGGTCCATTTCGGCGCGGGCCGAGGGCGTGTCCAGCCGGGCCAGCAGGGCATGCCGAACCTCCTGATCGAACCAGTACCGCGCTTGCGTTGCCCGGCTTGCGGCCCAATACCCCTTGTCGCGTCGCCATTGGCTAAGGGCCTGCATCTCGTCCCAAGCCTGATCCAGCCCATGTTCTTCAACCGCAGAAACGGTCATGGCCTTGGGAAACCCCTCGGGGTCCTGAGGTCGTTTTCGCAGCAGCCGCAGGGCCCCTGCATAATCGGCGCAGGTGCGCGTTGCCGTGGCCTTCAGATCGCCATCCGCCTTGTTGACCAGAATGATATCCGCCATCTCCATGATGCCGCGCTTGACGCCCTGCAACTCGTCCCCGCCAGCCGGGGCCAGCAGCAGCAGGAACAGATCAGACAGTTCGGAGACCACCGTCTCGGACTGACCGACGCCGACGGTTTCGATCAGCACAACGTCATTCCCTGCCGCCTCGCACAGCGCAATGGCTTCGCGGGTGCGACGCGCGACGCCGCCCAGATGACTTTGACTGGGTGAGGGGCGGATGAACGCGTTTGGCTCGCGGCTCAGGCGTTCCATCCGGGTCTTGTCGCCCAGAATCGAGCCACCCGACCGGGCCGAACTGGGATCTACCGCCAGAACCGCGACGCGCAGACCCTGACTGATCAGCATCATGCCGAAGCTTTCGATAAACGTGGATTTGCCGACACCGGGTGTGCCTGACAGACCAATCCGCAGCGATTGGCGGCCAGATTTGGCGAGGTAGGCCAAAAGCTCGGACGCCTGTGCCCGGTGATCGGCCCGGATGCTTTCGACCAGAGTAATCGCACGCGCCAAAGCACGGCGTTCGCCCTGCAAAATCCTCTCACCCAGTTCAGCAATATCCATGCGTGCGACCCTTTTGGAATTTTGCCCTAAATGAAGGGTCAGAACCCTGTTTGTCCAGAGCACTTATGCGTGGTTCCCGCCGGGCCTGCTGGACCTTGCCGCAAGCTTTGGCGATAAGGCGACATGACCCGACTGCCTATCGATGACGCCCTGCCCGAACTGCTCTCGGCCCTGACCGACCATCGCCGTGCGGTGTTGCAGGCTCCGCCGGGCGCGGGGAAAACCACGCGCGTGCCGCTGGCCATGCTGCAGGCCGGACTGTGCGACGGCAGGATCGTGATGCTGGAACCCCGCCGGCTGGCCGCGCGGGCCGCCGCCGAACGGATGGCTGAAACGCTGGGCGAGCGTGCAGGCCAAACCGTCGGTTACCGCGTGCGCGGTGACGCCAAGGTCTCAAAACAGACCCGGATCGAGGTCGTTACCGAAGGCATCCTGACCCGGATGCTGCAATCCGACCCGGACCTGCCCGGGGTCGGAGCCGTGATCTTCGACGAATTCCACGAACGCTCGTTGAATGCCGATCTGGGTCTGGCGCTGTGTCTTGAAGTTGCAGGGGCGCTGCGTGACGATCTGATGTTGGTGGCCATGTCCGCAACACTGGATGCCGAGCCCGTCGGGCAGTTGATGGACGCCCCGTTGGTGACATCCGAAGGGCGCAGCTATCCGGTCGAAACCCGTTGGCTGGATCGGCCTTTGGGCACCCAAGCCCGCCGTTTGGATGCGCTGTGCGATCTGGTTGAAACCGCAGTGCACGAGACTCGCTCAACAGGCGGCGGGGTGCTGGTCTTTTTACCTGGCGAGGGGGAAATCCGGCGGGCCGAGGCAGCACTGGCGCAGCGCTTGCCGAAGGACTGTGTTCTGAGACCCTTGTTCGGTGCC
Source organism: Ruegeria sp. C12 (assembly GCF_056537745.1). Lineage (NCBI taxonomy): Bacteria > Pseudomonadati > Pseudomonadota > Alphaproteobacteria > Rhodobacterales > Roseobacteraceae > Ruegeria > Ruegeria sp. C12. The sequence goes on along the minus strand of NZ_JBQFSA010000008.1, from coordinate 230,937 downwards.
CTGCCCTTTGCCGCCCAGCGCGCGGCCATTGCTCCGATTGAAAGCGGGCGCAAAGTGGTGCTGGCCACCTCAATCGCGGAAACATCGCTGACGATTCCCGATATTCGCGTGGTCGTGGACATGGGACAGGCGCGCCGGGCACGGTTCGATCCGGGCTCGGGCATGTCGCGTCTGGTAACCGAGCGGGTCACTCGGGCCGAGGCAACCCAACGCATGGGCCGCGCCGGGCGTGTGGCCGAAGGAGTCTGCTACCGGCTGTGGTCCAAGGGGGAAGAGGGCGCGCTGGCCGCCTACCCGCCTGCCGAAATCGAGTCGGCAGACCTGACCGGATTGGCGTTGGAGCTGTCCCTTTGGGGTGCGGATGCTGGCGATCTGGCCTTTCTGACGCCGCCACCAGAAGGCGCGTTGACCGAGGCCAGAGCCCTGCTTGGTATGCTGAATGCAATCGACGGCAAAGGACGGATCACCGATCACGGGCGACATCTGGCGGCTCTGCCTTTGCATCCGCGTCTGGGGCATATGCTGGTAAGCGCCGGGGCTCAGGCCGCGCCGCTTGCAGCCCTGCTGGCCGAGCGGGACCCGCTGCGTGGCGCTCCGGTCGATTTGGCGTTGCGGCTGGATGCAATGAAAGACCTGCGCGCATTTCAAAGGGGGAAGCCCTGGCAGGTGAACGTGGGCGCACTGGACCGGATCAAGGCCGAGGCAAAACGCCTGCGGGCCGTCGCCCCACCCCAGACCGACACCCAAAGCCCCGCCGCGATGGCGGCCTTGGCCTATCCCGACAGGATCGGACAGCGACGCAAAGGCGATGCGCCGCGATATGTGTTGTCAGGAGGAAAAGGGGTTATTCTGGAAAACGACGACACACTGGCCGCAGCCCCCTATCTTGTTGTGCTCGACACCGACGGAAACCCGCGCGAGGCACGGGTTCGGATGGCAGTTCAGATCTCGGAACGTGAGATTCGCGATCAATTCGGCGATCAGATTCGTTGGGTCGACAGTTGCGTCTGGTCCAAACGGGATCGTCGCGTTGTCGCCAGACGGCAGGAGCAATTCGGCGCGATCACGCTTGGGGATCGTATCTGGAAGGACGTGCCTGAAGACGCGGTGGCTGGGGCCATGCTAGACGGCGTGCGCGATCTGGGGCTGCACCTGGACGGAGCCGCCGCCCGCCTTGCCGCACGGGTGGAACTGGTGCGCGTGGACGGGGTCGATTTGCCCGATTTCTCGGTGGACGGCTTGATGAACGCGCTTGAGGATTGGCTGCTGCCGATGCTCACCGGCGTCCGCTCGGCCGAAGACTGGAAACGGTTTGACCTGTTGCACGCCCTGCGCGCCCGTCTGGACTGGACGCAAACGCAGGAACTGGACCGGCGCGCGCCGGGTTCGTTTGTCACGCCTTTGGGTCGCAAAGTTCCCATTGATTACAGTGGCGCAGCCCCGGAAATTGCGGTGCGCCTTCAGGAGCTTTTTGGTGTTACTCAGCACCCGGTTGTCGGGGGCACCCCGTTGAAGATCACCCTGCTCTCCCCGGCGCAGCGGCCCATTCAGATCACCCGCGACCTGCCCGGTTTCTGGGTCGGGTCCTACGCGGACGTGCGCAAGGACATGCGTGCGCAATACCCGAAACACCCCTGGCCCGAAGACCCAACGCAGGCCGATCCGACCCTGCGCGCCAAACGCAGGCAAGGCCAGTCGAAAGGCTGAACCAGCCCGATGCACGGCTATACCCCACAAAAAGTCACATATTTTCGCCAAAACAGGCTAAAATTCACCGAAACTTTACGATTTCATTGAAATTACCTGACGTAATTGTTACCTCAGCCGCTCTGAAAGACCGGGGCTTATTTTAGACTGTGCCAATGACACACTGGTTTCGAAACATCTGGGAAGAGGTCGCAAGACCCCTGTTCCTGCGCCCGCGTCGGGTGCAGTTCGCAGCCATTTGCACGCGTCACACCGAAACCGGGATGGAAATTTTGCTGATCACCAGCCGCGACACCGGGCGCTGGGTCATCCCCAAGGGCTGGCCCATCGATGGGCTGGACGGGGCGGAAACGGCTGCTCAGGAAGCGTGGGAAGAGGCTGGCGTCCGGTCCGAGGCGGTCCGGAAAGAGCCGGTCGGTCACTACACCTATGACAAGATCCTCAAAGACGGCTCTGCACAACCGGTTCTGACCACGGTTTACCATGTCACCGTGGCAGAATTGTCCGAGGATTTCCCCGAAGCCGATCAGCGCACCCGCAACTGGGTCTCGCCCGAAACGGCGGCTACTTTGGTTGCCGAGCCGGAATTGCAGTCATTGCTTGCCAAATGTAACGAGATTGCAAAAATTTGATGACAGACACGTTGCCCTGCTGTCCGTAAACCGATAGCGGCCTGTGATCGCATAGATGATCTGATCGAGCCCATGTCGAATACACAATCCAAAGCCCGCTGGCAGTCGCTGGACACTGACCTCCACCGTATTTCGCGCGTCGAAACCGCGAACTCTCATGTCGCGCGCCCGCTGCTGGGGCCTGGTCTGGCATTGGCCTTCATGGCATTGGCCGGACTGACCGCCGCAGTCTTTTTCGGGCGCTTTGACGGGGGCCTGATCGTCGTCGCTGCGGCAGCATTCGGCGCGTATATGGCGATCAATATCGGCGCAAACGACGTGGCCAACAACATGGGGCCTGCGGTCGGGGCCAACGCGCTGACCATGGGCGGAGCAATTGCCATCGCCGCTATCGCCGAAAGCGCTGGCGCGCTGCTGGCCGGGGGCGATGTGGTGTCGACCATATCCAAGGGCATTATCGACCCGATGTCGGTGCAGAACAGCAACGTCTTTATCTGGGCCATGATGGCCGCGCTGATCTCATCTGCGATGTGGGTCAATCTGGCCACATGGGTCGGTGCGCCGGTTTCGACCACCCATTCGGTTGTGGGCGGGGTGATGGGCGCCGGCATTGCAGCCGCAGGGATGAGCGCCGTCAACTGGAGCACCATGAGCGCGATTGCCGCAAGCTGGGTGATCTCTCCGGTTTTGGGCGGGTTGATCGCGGCCGGTTTTCTGGCGCTGATCAAAGCCAAAATCCAGTACCAGGACGACAAGATCGCCGCCGCCCGCCGCTGGGTACCCATCCTTGTGGCGCTGATGGCCGGGGCGTTCGCCACCTATCTGGCCGTTAAGGGCCTGAAACGGATCGTCAAGATCGAACCGGAAACCGCCCTGCTGGTCGGCTTGGCCACTGGCGCGCTGGCCTGGTCGGTCACCGTGCCATGGGTCAAGCGAAAGTCCGAAGGGCTGGAGAACCGCACGCGGTCCCTGAAAACCCTGTTCGGGCTGCCGCTGGTGATCTCTGCCACGTTTCTGAGCTTTGCGCATGGGGCAAATGACGTGGCCAACGCTGTTGGCCCCTTGGCCGCGATCGTACATGCGGCAGAGTTCGGTGATTTCGCCGCCAAGGTCTCTATCCCGATCTGGGTCATGGTCATCGGCGCGTTCGGGATCTCCTTTGGTCTGTTCCTGTTCGGCCCGAAACTGATCCGGATGGTTGGCAGCCAAATCACCAAGCTGAACCCGATGCGCGCCTTTTGCGTGGCCCTGTCTGCCGCGATCACGGTTATCGTTGCAAGCTGGCTGGGCTTGCCGGTCAGTTCGACCCACATCGCGGTGGGGGCCGTGTTCGGTGTTGGGTTCTACCGCGAATGGCACTCGGACCGGCGCTGGAAACAGTCGAACCTGCAACGCCCCAGCGAAAAGCGACTGGCGCGCGAAGAACACCAAAGGCGCAAACTGGTGCGGCGGTCGCATTTCATGACCATTGTTGCCGCGTGGGTCGTCACCGTACCGGCAGCGGCGACCATGTCTGCGTTGATCTTCTGGGTCCTGACAGCCTTCGCGTGAGGCCAGAGCCGTCAGGCCCGGATTTGATCCGGTGTCAGCCGGGTCGAAGGCCGCTGCAGGATCAGGTCTGAAACGCGCGTGCAAATCGGTGTCGGCACCCCGGTTTTCTGACCCAGACGCATGATCTCACCCTGCAGCGAGTCGATTTCCGTCGCCCGCCCTTCCCTCAGATCATAGGCCATCGAGGTTCGCGCCGCCGGATCGATGGTCAGCATTTTGGACGCGATGCGGGTGAACAGAGGCGTCGGCAGACGCAGAATGTGCGGCGTCATCCCGGCAGGCAACGGGGTGGTCGAGGCAACCGGCTGGCCCGCCGCTTTCAGAACGGCCAAAGCCTCGGCCATCTGGTCGGCCATCAGACGCCGCCAGTTGCGATCCGTCAATTGATCCACCAGCGTCAGACCTGACAGCGCATTCAGGGCGTTGTTGAGGTTGATAACCAGTTTGCCCCACTGAACTGCCTCGATCCGGTCGCTTTCCGAGACGGGCAGGTCCGGGCTGCTCAGCCGTGTGGCCAAACCGTCGGGGCCGCCTTCGATAACAATGTCGCCCGAGGTTGCCCGGTGATAGGTCCCCGGATCGGTCGGCACCACGTTGAAGGGCACCATCCCGGCGCGAACGTCATAACCGGGCAGGATGTCTTTCAGGACGCGAGCGTTCTCCATCCCGTTTTGCCAGGACAAGACGGGGATGTTTTGTGCAGCGTTGGACGCAATCAATTCGGCCATTTGGGACGTGGCCCCGGATTTCACGGTCACGATGACAAGGTCGGCCTCGCCCAGACAGGCGGGGTCTTCACTCAACACAAGGGCCTCAGCCGACACTGTGCGGCGCAGCCCGGTGAAATCGGTGACTGTCAGACCATCTTTCCGGACCGGGTCCAATACACGCGCGCGCCCCAGCAAGGTGACCTCATGCCCCGAGGCGGCAAGCAAAGCCCCGCAATAGCACCCGATGCTACCAGCGCCTGCGACGACAATTTTCATGGCGATCCCTCCTTCAGGGAAGGATCACAGCGTTACAGGGGCAGAACAACCCTGCCGCCGTATGACGTCACGTTCGACGCGCGAGCCGAGGCTTGGTGCGTTCCAGATCCTCGGAAATCGAAATGAATTCCTGATCGTCACCGGGCGGCAGGTGAAAGGCGCCGTTGGCCCAATCAGCCGTCTTCCATTCCCGCGTCGCTGTTTCGATCTTTTCCTTCGAAGACGAGACGAAATTCCACCAGATATAGCGATCTTCGTTCAAAGTCGCGCCACCCAGAAGCATCAGCCGCGCGCCCAAAGGCCCTGCCTTGACGGACAGCTTGTCGCCGGGGCGAAAGACCATCATGCGCCCGGCTTCGAACGTATCGCCCGCGATCTCAACCGAACCTTCGGTGACATAGACGCCGCGGTCCTCGTGGTCGTCGGGCAGAGGGAAGGACGCGCCGGGATCAAGCTGGACATCCAGATAGAAGGTCTCGGACATCATGGTCACCGGGCTTGTTTCGCCGTAGGCCGAGCCAAGGATCAGCCGCGCGGTGACGCCGGTATCTTGAATACAAGGCAGCGCACCCTGTTTGTGATGTTCGAAATCCGGGGCCATATCCTCATGCTGTTCCGGCAGCGCGATCCAGGTCTGAATACCAAACAGGCTGTTTCTTTTGCCGCGCGTTTCGTCGCTTGTGCGCTCGGAATGTGTCACCCCGCGCCCGGCGACCATCCAGTTGACCTCGCCGGGGTAGATCATCTGATGCGTGCCAAGGCTGTCGCGGTGTTCGAACTCGCCCTTATACAGGTAGGTAACGGTGCCCAGACCGATATGCGGATGCGGTCGCACGTCGATGCCGCCTTCGGTGATGAATTCCGCCGGGCCCATCTGGTCGAAGAAGATAAAAGGGCCGACAAGCTGTCGCTGAACCGATGGCAGGGCGCGACGCACCTCGAACCCGCCCAAATCGCGCGCACGCGGGATGATCAAAGTATCCAGCGCCGGGTTTTCGGACACGCATTCGGGATTGTGGGTCGGATTCCAACTCATTTCTCTTCTCCCTCAAAAAGCGGCCACTGCACCGCATTGTGTTCATGGGTGCAAATATATACCGCAAAACAAGTAGGGAAAGCGCACGAACGCACAGTGTTCGTGCAAGCCGATGCCGAAGCGGCCGCCTCGGCCCAACCGCTCACACAGGCGTGAGGGGAATCCTGCCGAATACTAAAGGGTAGAAACTCGGAATCCGGCTTGGGTGTGCTATCTTTAGCCATCGATTGTGCCTGAATGGTTGGATCACACAAGGTCGCCGCAGGATCGATAGGAGCGTTATTGATGACCCGTATACTGATGACACGTCGAACCCTTATCGCAACGGGTACAGCAGCTGCAGTCGGCGTTGTAGCCCAACGCCCAAACCCCGCGCGTGCAGCAGGTCTTGCCCCCACGCCATCGATGCGGGGCGGGTCGAACAATTACCGCCCCGGTGCACCGATCGTCGAACGGATTGGCGGCGGCGGGTTCTGGATGACCGGAACAGTGCGGCGCGCTGGTGACGGGGCGCCCCTGCCCGGTCAACGCATCCAGATCTGGGCACATACCACCGAAGGGCACGAGCGCGATCCGCACAGCCATGGGGCAACACTGACCGACGCAAATGGTGAATTCCGGTTGGAAATGCCGCAGATCGTGCCCGCCTTTGGCCAGCCACACGGGCATCTGGCCTATGACAGTGGTGAATTCGAAACCGTGTTCCTGCGCCCGGTCATGTCCAGTGCAAGGGACAAAACCCTGGCGGCGGATTTCATCCTGCAGCCCGTCTGACGCGTGATCCGAAGCTTGGCAATCTGGGGGGCGCTGGCGGCTGCCTTGCTTGTTCCGCTGATTGCAGCGGCGTCCAGCCCGTATCTGCAATGGCGTGACCCCATCTACATTACCGCCGGGTTCGCAGGCGTTCTGAGCATGGGTCTTTTGTTGCTACAGCCGCTTCTGGCAGCCAAGGACCTGCCGGGACCGTCGCCCGTGACCAGCCGACGCTTGCATCGTGCGCTTGGAATAATACTGGTCTTGGCCATCCTGATCCACGTGATCGGGTTGTGGATTACAAGCCCGCCGGATGTCGTCGATGCCCTTCTCTTTACATCGCCAACTCCGTTTTCGGCATGGGGCGTGATTGCGATGTGGGCCGCATTTGGGGCCGCTGTTCTGGGCATCTGCCGGGCGCGCCTGAACCTGCGGTTTCGCCTGTGGCGGTTGAGTCATACGGGGCTGGCGATGATTACAATTCTGGGCAGCGTGATCCACGCCATGCTGATCGAAGGCACGATGGAGATCATGACCAAGACCGCTTTGTGCGTTCTGGTGGTCCTGGCGAGCGCCCGGGCGCTCACCAAATTGCGGGTGTGGGATGTCAGGCGGCGGGCCTAGACGCCGAGACACCACCGCATGATCGACTTCTGCGCATGCAGGCGATTTTCAGCCTCGTCAAAAATGACCGAGTTCGGGCCGTCCATCACCTCGGACGTGACTTCTTCTTCCCGGTGCGCCGGCAGGCAATGCATGAACAACGCGTCGGGCTTGGCATGCGACATAAGCTCGGCATTGACCTGATAGGGGCGCAGCAGGTTGTGGCGGCGTTCCTTGGCCGATTGGGAATCGTGCATCGAGACCCATGTATCGGCAACGATCAGATCCGCGCCTTCGACCGCTTTGTACGGGTCCCGTTCCACTACGATCTTCGAGCCTTTCTGGCGAGCAAACCCCATGAATTCTTCCTCGGGATCGAACTGCGCGGGGCCGGTGAAGGTCAGGTCAAACCCGAACTGACCGGCAGCGTGCAGAAACGAGGCGCAGACATTGTTGCCGTCCCCGGTCCAGACCACCTTTTTGCCTTTGATCGGGCCGCCATGTTCCTCAAACGTCAACACGTCGGCCATGATCTGGCAGGGATGGGTACGGTCGGTCAGACCGTTGATGACGGGCACATCCGAGTATTCGGCCATTTCCGTCAGGATCGTTTCGTCGAAAGTCCGGATCATAATCATATCGACATAGCGCGACAGGACGCGGGCGGTGTCGGCGATGGTTTCGCCATGACCCAGCTGCATATCCTTGCCCGACAACACCATGGTCTGCCCGCCCATCTGCCGGACACCTACATCAAAGGACACGCGCGTCCGGGTCGATGGTTTTTCGAAGATCAGGGCGACCATGCGATCCTTGAGCGGTTGTTCGTCGTCCAATGCTGCCTTGGGGCGGCCCAGACGGGCCTGTTTCATTGCTGCGGCCTGATCGATCATGGCCCGCAGGTCACCCTGATCGGTCATGTGGATATCAAGGAAATGGTTCATATCGTTTCGCTTTTGGCTGAGCGGCGAGTGGGGGCCAGCCCCCACACCCCCGGAGTATTTGGGAAAAGATGAAGATCAGGCAGTGGCAAGTTGGCCTTCGACCTGCGCGGCGGCTTTGTCCAGGCGGATGACAGCCTGCGCGATGTCGTCTTCAGTCAGCGTCAGAGGCGGCAGCAGGCGGATCACGTTATCGGCGGCAGGCACGGTGATAACCTGATTGTCGTAGCCTGCATTCACCACGTCCAGATTGGTCGCCTTGCATTTCAGCCCCAGCATCAGGCCAGAGCCGCGGACCTCTTCAAAGACGTCCGGATGATCGGCGATCAAACCTTCGAGTTTCTGGCGCAGCAGGCCCGCCTTACGGTTAACGCCTTCCAGAAATTCAGGGGTTGCGACGTGATCGATCACCGCGCATCCGACGGCGCAGCCCAGCGGGTTGCCGCCATAGGTCGAGCCGTGGGTGCCTGCGGTCATGCCGCTGGCGGCCTCTTCCGTGGCCAGCACCGCGCCCAACGGGAAGCCGCCACCGATGCCTTTGGCAACCATCATGATATCGGGCGTGATCCCCGCCCATTCATGGGCGAAGAGTTTCCCGGTGCGCCCGACGCCGCATTGGACCTCGTCCATGATCAGCAGAAGCCCGTGTTCGTCGCAGATCTGGCGCAGGGCTTTGAGTTCCGCGTCGGGGACCGGGCGGATACCGCCCTCGCCCTGAACCGGCTCGATCATGATTGCGGCTGTCTTTTCGGTGATCGCATCGGTCACGCCATCCAGATCACCGAAAGTCAGGTGGACAAAGCCGGGCAACAGCGGGCCAAAGCCCTTTGTCATCTTCTCGGACCCCGCCGCCGCGATCCCGGCCGAGGAGCGACCGTGGAAAGAGCCATCGAAGGTGATGATCTCGACCCGGTCCGGCTGGCCTTTGTCATAGAAATACTTGCGGGCCATTTTCACGGCCAGTTCGCAGGCCTCGGTCCCGGAATTCGTAAAGAAAACCGTGTCGGCAAAGGTATGCTCGACCAGCTTGTCGGCCAGCGCTTGTTGCTGCGGGATGTGATACAGGTTCGAGACATGCCATAGCGCCTGTGCCTGCTCGGTCAGGGCGTTGACCAAAACCGGATGCGCGTGGCCCAGCGCGTTTACCGCGATCCCCGCGCCGAGATCCAGAAAACGTCGGCCATCCGCCTCGGTCAGCCAGGCGCCTTCGCCCTTCACAAAGGTCAGGGGCGCACGGTTATAGGTCGGCAGAACGGACGGGATCATCGGATCATCCTTTTCGGGTAGGTTAAGCCCTGTGGTTGATACACAAGAGCCATGGTCGTCAACTGATTTGGTGGGGTTTGCACGGATTTACAGCGCGCAATTGGATCAAACGGGCCGGTTACGCTGTGCGGCGTCGGCGTCGGAGGCGCAGGATATGTGCTGTTTTGATCATGGCCGGTCGTATAGCGGGATGTGTCGGATCTGAAAACCCCGAATCTGCGCTGATACCCGGAAGGCATAAGGCGCGGGATTTCCCACTTGCCATTTCCCCGGATGTAACGCACCGCTTGGACATGACACCCACACCCCAGAACCCGCCGCTTGCGGCTTTGCTGATCTTTGTCGCAAGCGCCCTGATCGCCGCCACGACGCTGTTGGCCAAGGCGTTGGGCACTGACACTTTGGGCCCGCCCTTGCACCCGATGCAAATCAGCCATGGGCGGTTTCTGTTCGCGTTTCTGGTGATCATCAGCGCCGTCGCCGCGCTACGCCCCAGGCTTCGGCGGCCGCATTGGGGCTTGCACATTGGTCGCACCAGTTTTGGCTGGTTGGGGATCACGCTGATGTTTGCCTCGGTCGCTTACATCCCAATAGCGGATGCCACCGCGATCTCTTTCCTAAACCCTGTCTTTGCGATGGTTCTGGCCATCCCACTGTTGAAGGAAGGTGTTGGGCCGTGGCGCTGGCTGGCCGCTGCGGTAGCGCTGAGCGGGGCGCTTATTCTGCTACGCCCGACGCCTGCAAGCTTTCAGCCCGCTGCGTTGCTGGCGCTGACGGCGGCAGCGGTGATCGGGATGGAGCTGATTTTCATCAAAAAGCTGGCGGGCCGGGAAATTCCAATCCAGATCCTGCTGGTGAACAATTCGATGGGTTTGGCCATCGCAACGGTCGCTGTGATCGCAGTGTGGCAGCCTCCAACCCCTGCCCAATGGGCCGCGCTGGCTGGTATCGGAGGGTTGATGGCCTGCGCGCAGGCGTGTTTCGTCAACGGAATGGCGCGGGCGGATGCGTCATTTGTCGCCCCCATCAGCTATGCAACGCTGATCTTTGCTGCGCTTTACGATTTCGCGATCTTCGACGTGATCCCCGATGTCGTCAGCGTCATCGGATCCTCGGTCATCCTGACCGGGGCACTGATCCTGGTCTGGCGTGAAACGCGGCAGCGTCAGGCCTTGAGCCGGTAACCGGTGCGCAGCATCTGCCAGGTGGCGCAACAGACGATCAACGTGGCCAACCCACACACCGCAAACCCCAAAACAGGTGCGCTGTCCGAGACTCCGATCATGCCGTATCGCAACCCGTCGATCAGATAGAACACCGGGTTTACATGGCTGATCCGGTTCAGAAGCGGCGGCAGTGCTTCGACCGAGTAGAACGTGCCCGACAAGAACGCCAGCGGGGTGACGATGAAGTTTGTGATCGCCGCCATCTGGTCGAACTTGTTGGCGAATATCCCGGCCAAAAGCCCCAGGGCCCCCATGAATGCGCCGCCCATGATGACAAAGATCAACGCGACCAGCGGGTGTTGCGGCACGATCCCCAACACCAAAGCCAGCGCAGCCGCAACGACACAGGCGATCAGCACGCCGCGGGCGATACCGCCTGCCAGATAGCCCAGAAGGATCTCCAAAGGAGAGAGCGGCGGCATCAGTGTGTCGACGATGTTACCCTGTACCTTCGAGATCACCATCGACGAGGACGTATTGGCAAATGCATTCTGGATCACCGTCATCATCATGATGCCCGGGGCCAGAAAGGTCAGAAACGGCACACCCATGACGTCCGACCGGCTGGGGCCGATGGCGATGTTGAAGATCAGCAGAAACAGACCGGCGGTCACCAAGGGCGCCAGCAAGGTTTGTGTCCAGACCGCCAGAAAGCGCAGCGTTTCGCGTTGCGCCAGCGTATAAAGACCCATCCAGTTGAACGGACCAAACCGTGGTTCACTCTGCTCTGCGGGGCTCTGCATCATCTGACCTCAATCCGATTCGAAGACTGCTTGTAACTCGGGGCGCAGTGATTAGAATAGGGGGCTGACACGAATTCCCAAGGCGGCCCGAATCCGGGGCCGCTTTCCCGTTTTTTGAAAGGCAACCCATGTCCTGGACCGACGAGCGCGTAGAACTGCTGAAAAAGATGTGGGGCGAGGGCCAGTCGGCCAGTCAGATCGCCAAGGAACTGGGCGGCGTGACGCGCAACGCGGTGATCGGCAAGGTGCATCGTCTGGGCCTGTCGAACCGGGCAACCGGCGCCAGCCCGGCGAAATCCGAACCCAAGGAAAAACCGGCACCCGCACCCAAGGCCGAGGCCAAGCCCAAGCCTGCGCCCAAAACCGAACCGGCGCGCCCGGCCCCTGCCCCGGCGGCGGAAGCCAAACCAGCGGTTCCGGCCCGCCGTCAGATCATCCCTGCCGGTCAGCCATTGCCGCCGCAGCCCTCGGCCAACGAAATCAGCCCCGAGGCGCTGGCCAAGGTCAACGAGGTTGAGAAGAAGGCCAAGAAGCTGACGCTGATGGAGTTGACCGAGAAGACCTGCAAATGGCCCGTCGGTGACCCCGCGACCGATGATTTCTGGTTCTGCGGCCTGCCCGTTGAGGCTGGCAAACCCTATTGCGAGGCACATGTGGGCGTGGCCTTCCAGCCCATGAGCTCGCGCCGGGACCGTCGCCGCTAAATCCGATGCGCCAGGATCCGACCGCGATGGAGGATACCTGGCTCACCCGGGCAAAAAGACTGCTGGCTCTGGCCGAAACCGGCCAGCATTTCACCAAAGACCCGTTCGACCGCGAACGCTATGACGAGATCGCCGACATGGCCCGCGCCATGCTGGCCGATCTGGGGCGCATCCCTCTGTCGGAACTCGACGCTTTGGTATCCGAACATGCGGGCGGCTACGCCACGCCCAGCATCGACATTCGAGGGGCCGTGATCCGCGACGGCCACATCCTGCTGGTGCGCGAGCGCAGCGACGGCAAATGGGCGATGCCGGGCGGATTTGCGGATATCGGAAGCTCTCCGGCGGAAAACATCGAGCGTGAAGTTTGGGAAGAGGCCGGATTGCGCGTTCGTGCACGGCACCTTTATGCGCTTCGGCACAAGGCACGGCACCCGTACCCGGCAGACATTCGGGATTTCTACAAGCTGTTCTTTCTGTGTGATGAGGCGGGTGCGGCCACACCGAAACCGGGACCCGAGACAAGCGACGTGGCGTTTTTTCCGATGGACACCCTGCCCGACCTTTCTTTGACACGGAACATTGAACAGGACATTCAGGCGGCGTTCGAAGCGTTTCGGTCCCAACACCCCTCGGCACTATTCGATTAAGCCGAAGGTTACTGCGCCGGATGTGACGGGAAATCCGGCATAGGCACCCATCGCGGCAACTCATCCGGTGCGACCGAGACATGCAGCCGTTCCGACCGATCCTTCCCCACTTTTCGATGCTTGCGCAGCAGGAAAATCTTGCCCCACCCGCGCCACGTGCCAACAGACGGCGCATGGGCATTTGTGGGGAACCGGTCGCGCCACCCTTCGGGCAGCGGCAGCCCGTGCATCTCGGCCTTATCCAGCATCCAGATCAGAGAGATATTGCTAAGGGGTCGCGCCTGCTCAAATCCATTCAACTGGCCGCCCACATCGCCGTGGCTGCCGCGAAACCAGACCTGCTCGACATGGCCTTGAAAGTCGGGCGTGCATTTCCACAAGACGGGCTCAAAGACTTCGCGGGTCTCATCCAGCGCCATGGCGTGATAGCCGTGCCGGATGGCGCGACCCAGATGATGGTTGTGAAAGGCATGCCGATCCTCGGCCCAGCGCCACAGCAGCGGCAGGCGTAGACCCAGCGCTTTCACCGTATCCCACACGCCGATCATCTCGATAGCGATCTCGTCATGGCAAAACTGTTGTCGAAAATCCCGCGCCGCGGCGCCGCTGGGGTTGCACTCATAATGGCGGTAAGCCTGCTTGATATTGCGCTCGGTTGCGTGTTCGGCCTTGAGCAACCCGATCATGTCGATCACCCCGGCCAGGCTGCGCACCCCATAAGCCCCCCGCGAATAGCCGATGAAGTAGATACGGTCGCCCGGCTTGTACCGAGACGCCAGATACCCATACGCCCGGCGGATCTGCCGGTTGATGCCGCGCCCCATCATCACGTCCAGCGAAGATTTCCAGTTTTCCCACTGAACACCGGATTCGTAGAAGACCGAGACCTGACTTCCGGCCTCGCGGCACAAACGGTAGGTGTGACCGGCGTGGGTCTCAAACCCCGGCTCCAGCGTCGACATGGTACCGTCAAGAATGATGACATGGCTGATCGGCTCGCGATGCGGCGTCTCGGCGGAATGCTCGGATCGCAATGGCCGTCCGAGCCATCCAAGAACCCTCCTACTCAACCGCGACAAATTCATCTTTCAGCACTTCCTATTCGTTTTGGGATGTGGCGGACATCTCAGCCCGCTGCACCCTGTACGCCTTGGGCGCGTCTCCGGCCGTATCTTCCAAGCGACCGGTGCGCCTGCCAAGCTGCCCCGATCTCTGCCGCCGATCCCGAAGATACAGGTATCGCCAACACAACCGCCGGGGTAAACCTGATCATGGGTATCCCAAACGCCTGGGGCAAGGCACAGGCCATGAACGAAGGCGTGAGCCGTTGCCGATTGGCACCAAGGATCATGACCAATCTCACCGCCGGATCGACAGCATCCCAAACCAGAGAATTCAAACTTGTTATGATCTTCATGACACTGAAACCATTAACAAAACACAAACAACACAACATGTCAGACCAAAGTCTTCACCTGAGCGCCGCAGCTACCCCAGATATGAGTTTTTGGGCAGCCGATCTGCTCGCGGTATTGCTATCTGAGTTACAATTTGTAGCAGATTGTTAGCGCATGGTCTGTGACGCGCCTCACGTTGCGGACCCACGCCAAAGCAGCGATTTTCGGTACCCGTGCGCCCAAATGTTGCTGCGTTTCAGAAATCAGGTAGCATGCAAGCCATGGCTTGGACACATGACACCGTTTTCCCATTCACAGCCCCGCTGACCGGTGGGCAGAACACCACGCACGATGTTTACGTCGGCGGCAACGGCCCTCCGATCCTGATCTTGCAGGAATTGCCTGGCATCGGGCCCGAAACGCTGGATCTGGCAACCAAGCTGAACGCATCAGGGTTCCGCGTTTACCTGCCGCATTTGTTCGGTACCTTCGGCAAGATTGAAATGGCCAAGAACGCCGCCCGACTGTTTTGCGTGCGAAAAGAGTTCAACATCTTCGCAAGAGGCAAGCAAAGCCCCATCGCCGGATGGATGCGCGCCCTGACGCAAGAGATCAAGCAGCGCGAAAACAGCGCAGGCGTCGGTGTCATCGGCATGTGCCTGACTGGCAGCTTCGCCCTAACGCTGATGGCCGAAGATGCCGTGGTGGGCGGTGTGGCCAGCCAGCCCGCCCTGCCCATTTTTGGCGGCAAGCACCTGCATATGAGCGCGCAGGACATCGCCGCAGCCTCGGCCGGTATGACGGCGAAAGGCCCCGGATTGGCAATGCGATACGAAGGCGACAAGCTGGCCCCGAAGAAACTGATGGACGCGTTGGAACAGGCCTTTGGCGATCTGCTGGAAACCAAGGAATATCCGGGCAAGGACCACTCGCTTTTGACCCTCGACTTCCACGAACCGGCCTATCAGCGCGTCGATGCCTATTTCAAAGCCCGCTTTGGCATGACCTAGGCGCGCAGGCCCTTCCCCTTCCCGCGTCCATTCGCTATTGCAGGCGCTGATCAAGGATTGACGACGCAGGACGCACCCCATGGCGATGGAAAAGACATTCAACGCGGCCGAGGCCGAGGCCCGCATTTACAAGGCCTGGGAACAGGCCGGAGCCTTCAAGGCAGGCGCGAACAAATCTCGCGACGAAAGCTTTACCATCATGATTCCGCCGCCCAACGTAACAGGCGCTTTGCATGTGGGCCATGCGTTCAACAACACGCTGCAGGACATCCTGATCCGCTGGCACCGGATGCGCGGGTTCGACACGCTGTGGCAACCCGGTCAGGACCATGCGGGCATCGCCACCCAGATGCAGGTGGAAAAGAAACTGGCCGCCGAGCAGCAGCCAAGCCGGCGTGAACTGGGGCGTGAGGCGTTTCTGGACAAGGTCTGGGAGTGGAAAGGCGAATATGGCGGCACGATCATCGAGCAGCTGAAGCGCCTGGGATCAAGCTGCGACTGGTCGCGCAACGCCTTCACAATGGCGGGCGCGCCACGCGACCCGCGCACGGGGCACGAAAATTCTCCGAATTTTCACGACGCGGTCATCAAAGTTTTTGTCGATATGTACGAAAAGGGCCTGATCTATCGCGGCAAGCGACTGGTCAACTGGGACCCGCATTTCGAAACCGCAATCTCGGACCTTGAGGTCGAGAATATCGAAGTCGCCGGTCATATGTGGCACTTCAAATACCCGCTGGCTGGTGGTGAAACCTATACCTATGTCGAGAAGGACGAGGACGGGAACGTCATCCTCGAAGAAGAACGCGATTACATCTCGATCGCCACGACCCGACCCGAGACCATGCTAGGCGACGGCGCGGTTGCGGTTCATCCGTCAGATGAACGGTATGCGCCAATTGTCGGGAAACTCTGCGAAATCCCGGTTGGCCCGAAAGAGCATCGCCGTCAGATTCCAATCATCACCGATGACTACCCTGATCCTGATTTCGGCTCGGGCGCGGTGAAGATCACCGGCGCGCATGACTTCAACGACAACATGGTTGCCAAGCGCGGCGGCATACCGATGTACCGCCTGATGGACACCAAAGGCACGATGCGGGCCGATGGCGCGCCTTATGCCGACGAGGCGGGCAAGGCGCAGGAATACGCCCGTGGGCGCGAATTCACCGAGAACGAGATCGACGCAATCAACCTCGTCCCCGACCACCTGCGCGGCCTCGACCGGTTCGAAGCGCGCGCGAAAGTCGTCGAAGAGATCACCAATGACGGTCTGGCGGTGATGACCCGCGCCGACAACCCTGTTCTGGGCACCAAGCTGGGCGAAGATGACGACCCGGCGGCGCTGGTTCCGCTGGTCGAAAGCAAACCGATCATGCAGCCCTTCGGCGACCGCTCGAAAGTTGTGATCGAGCCGATGTTCACCGACCAGTGGTTCGTCGATGCCGAAAAGGTCGTCGGCCCCGCGCTGGATGCGGTCAAGGACGGCACGGTCAAGATCATCCCCGAGTCGGGCGAGAAGACCTATTACCACTGGCTGGAAAACATCGAGCCCTGGTGCATCTCGCGCCAACTGTGGTGGGGGCATCAGATTCCGGTTTGGTTCGGTCCAGAAAAAGAGAAATGGCAACAAACAACAAATGTTGCGGATTTCACCGCGCAGTTTTGTGGAGCAACGGAAGAGGAGGCTCTAGAGAAAGCGCGCGCATACTATGGAGATGCGGCAGAAAGCGTTATCGCTGCAACCGATTGGAACGATGCATTTGGAAAGAACTGTTTCGAGGGCGATGAGAACAACACGATTGCGATTTATCGCGACCCCGACGTCCTCGACACATGGTTCTCCTCCGGCCTCTGGCCCATTGGCACGCTGGGCTGGCCCGAGCAGACCGAGGATATGCAGCGCTACTTCCCCACGGATGTTCTGATCACCGGCTTCGACATCCTGTTCTTCTGGGTCGCCCGGATGATGATGATGCAACTGGCCGTGGTGAACGAGATTCCGTTCCACACCGTCTACCTGCACCAGCTCGTCCGCGACGAGAAGGGCAAGAAGATGTCCAAAACCACCGGCAACGTCATCGACCCGCTGGAGATCGTGGACGAATTCGGCGCCGACGCGCTGCGGTTCACCAACGCCTCGATGGCGGCGATTGGCGGCGTGCTGAAACTGTCCCGTGAGCGCATCACCGGCTATCGCAACTTCGGCACCAAACTGTGGAACGCCGTCCGCTTTGCCGAGATGAACGAGGTCTTTACCGACGCCGTCCCACAACTGGATGTCGCCGACCTGAAACCCAAGGCGGCCGTGAACCGCTGGATCATCGGCGAGACCGCCCGCGTGCGCGAAGAAGTCGACGCGGCGCTGGAAAGCTATCGCTTCAACGACGCGGCCAACGGGCTATACTCCTTTGTCTGGGGCAAGGTCTGCGACTGGTACGTCGAACTCTCGAAACCCCTGTTGCAAGGCGACGACACCGAAGCACAGGCCGAAACCCGCGCTACCATGCGCTGGGTTCTGGATCAGTGCATGGTCCTGTTGCACCCGATCATGCCCTTCATCACCGAAGAACTCTGGGGCCTGACCGGCACCCGCGCGAAAATGGTCGTCCACGCCGACTGGCCGACCTATGCCGCCGCCGACCTGATCGACGCCGATGCGGATCGTGAGATGAACTGGGTGATCTCGGTGATCGAAAACACCCGCTCGGCCCGTGCGCAGATGCGGGTTCCGGCGGGGCTCTATGTGCCGATGCTGGTGACCGAGATCGACGCAGATGGCCAAGCCGCTTGGGACCGCAACGAGACGTTGATCAAACGTCTGGCGCGGATCGACAGCCTGACCAAAGCGTACGAATTGCCCAAAGGCACCATCTCCATCGCCGCGCCCGGAGCTTCCTTCGGTCTGCCGCTGGCGGATATCATCGACATCGGCGCGGAAAAGGAACGGCTGGAAAAAGCCAAAGGCAAGCTGGCCAAGGAACTGGGTGGCCTGCGCGGTCGTCTGAACAACCCCAAATTCGTGGCCTCGGCCCCGGAAGAGGTTGTCGCGGAAGCCAAAGCCAACCTCGCCGCTCGCGAAGAGGAAGAAGCGAAACTGAACGAAGCGCTCGCCCGTCTGGCCGAAATCGCCTGATCTTCTTCTCGTTCCAAATACGGAAATCCCGAACCCCGCCACCCGTCTGGCGGGGTTTTCTATGGGCGACACAGCTTTCCACTTGCTCATGATAGCCCGCGATTGTTAGCAATCTGCTCAAACAAGCCCGAGGCAGCAATGGCGCACCCGCTTCCCCCCGTGCAGACAATCTCGACCGGCCTCGTGGTGGCGGTGGTCGGGTTCTTCAGCTCTTTTCCGATTGTGTTGCAGGGTCTTGCGGCGATGGGCGCATCGGGCGCTGAATCCGCATCCGGCCTGATGATGGCGGCGATTGCGATGGGGTTGGCGGCCATCATCCTCAGCCTTTGGCACAAGCAGCCGATCAGTGTGGCATGGTCCACGCCCGGTGCGGCGCTGCTTGCGGTCTCGGCCACGCCTGCTGCTGGCTTTTCGGGGGCAGTCGGCGCGTTTCTGTGCGCCGGGGCCCTGACCGTTCTGGCCGGTCTCTGGCGACCGCTGGGGCGGTTGGCGGCGGCGATACCGACGACACTGGCGCAGGCCATGCTGGGCGGGGTGCTGCTGCCCCTGTGCATCATTCCCTTCAAAGCCGCCGTGGAACTGCCGTGGCAGGCCCTGCCGGTGATCCTGACCTGGTTCATTGCGGGCCGTTTCAACCGGCTGTTCGCCGTCCCCGCCGCCGTGGTCGCGGCGGCAATCGTCGTTGTCCTGAACGCCGGAGGCAGCCCCGTCCGCCCCGAGCATCTGGTGGCCGCGCCGGTCTGGACCATGCCCACATTCTCGGTCGCATCCGCTGTCGGGATCGGCATCCCTTTGTTCATCGTCACCATGGCCACGCAGAATATCCCCGGCATCGCGGTGATGCGCAGCTTTGGCTACACACCGGATGCGGGCAAGCTGTTCTCGGCGGTCGGAGGGGCCAGCATCCTGTCGGCCCCGTTCGGAGCCCCCGCCACCTGTCTTGCCGCAATAACCGCTGCGATGTGCTCGAACGAGGACAGCCACCCGGACCGGGATCAACGCTATTGGTCGGCGGTCATGGCCGGTGTATTCTATTGCCTGTTTGGCGTTTTTGCTGTGGCGATCACCGGGTTTGCTGCCCATGCCGACCCGCTGTTGATGGGAACCCTGACCGGAGTTGCGCTGATCGGCGTGATGGCGAACGCAACCTTTGCCGCGCTCGAAGTGCCTGCCGAACGCGAGGCGGCCATCCTTACCTTTGCCATCACCGCTTCGGGGGTTACGGTCTTTGGGCTGGGTGCCGCGGTCTGGGGATTGGCGGCGGGTGGCATCGCTTATCTGGCGACAAACCGAATCCGCTAGCTGCCGGGACCGAGATTGAGGTACAGTGAAGACATGTTTGGACCGCTGGGAAAACTGATCGAATGCCGGATCAAAAAGGCGCAGGCCGAGGGCCAGTTGCAGGGGCTTGAGGGCGAAGGCAAACCCCTGCCCGACCGGTCTGCCGAGGCGCAAGGCGATCCCGCCATTGCCGCCGGGCACCGGATCATGGCGCAGGCCGGTGTGCTGCCCGAAGAATTCGAGATCCGGAAAAATCTGGACGCCGCCCGCAAGGATTATGCCGCGCTGACTGACCCCGAGGCCCGCAAGGCCGC
This sequence comes from Ruegeria sp. C12, assembly GCF_056537745.1. Classification (NCBI taxonomy): domain Bacteria; kingdom Pseudomonadati; phylum Pseudomonadota; class Alphaproteobacteria; order Rhodobacterales; family Roseobacteraceae; genus Ruegeria; species Ruegeria sp. C12. The sequence goes on along the minus strand of NZ_JBQFSA010000008.1, from coordinate 211,001 downwards.
CATGGCCCGCATCGCCGAACTTGAGATGCGATACAACATGGCCCGCGATGCGCGACGGGCCTTCATGCGGTGACTATTTGAACTCGGGCTTGCGGCCCTGCATCTGGGCCATCACGACCTCCATCTGATCCGGCTTGCCGATCAGTTCCACCTGCGCGGCGGACTCCTCAAGCAGCACGTCGGCGCGGGGCCGGGTCTCGGCCACATCAATCAGCCGTTTCGCCGCACGGATGGCCGAGGGGCTTTTGCCCGCGATGTCTTCGGCCAGTGCCTGCGCCTCGGTCAGCGGATCGTCCGAGAGTTTTGTGACCAGCCCCCACTCGGCGGCCTGTGCCGCGCCGATGGGGCGCGCGGTGTAGGTCAGCAGGCGCAGCACATCCGAGCGCACAAGATTCGGCAGCAGAACCATGCCGCCCATATCCGGGATGATGCCCCATTTCATCTCCATCAGGGCCAGCTTGGCCTCGGGGTGGGCGATGCGGATATCCGCGCCCAGCGCGATTTGCAGCCCGCCGCCATAGGCCACGCCCTGAATGGCGCAGACCACCGGCACCGGCACGCGCCGCCAGATCATCGCGACCTCTTGCAAGGGGTTGGCGTCCTCATGCGTGCGCGGCATCAGCATCTCGTTCGGATCGGCCTGCGCCAGCCCCGCCATGCTGGCCATGTCCAGACCCGCACAAAAGCTTTTGCCTTCGCCCGACAGTACAACAGCGCGGGCGTCCGAGGCCGCGACGTCCTGCCCGGCCGACACAATCGCCTTGAACATCGCGTCATCCAGCGCATTCATCTTGTCGCCGCGTGTCAGCGTTACGTGGGCAATGTGGTCTTTGTATTCGACGGATACGCGCGCCATGCAGGGCCTCCCAACTCTGGTTTTTGTCAGCATGCCCCGAAAGGCGGGCCGAGTTCCACTGCGACGTCAGGGCAAAGGCCAGCCTTGGCTGAGCCTTGTCCAGCCGCGCGACTTGCGTTTATCTGCACGTATGACCGGACCACGATACACATCCCTTGCGCAATCCCTGCCTGCCACCGTGCCCTTTGTCGGTCCCGAAACACAGGAGCGTCAGCGCGGTGCGCCATTCACGGCCCGGCTGGGCGCGAATGAAAGCGTGTTCGGCCCCTCGCCGCGCGCCATTGAGGCGATGCGACAGGCGGCGGGCGAGATCTGGATGTATGGAGATCCGGAAAACCACGATCTGCGCGTTGCTCTGTCCGAGCATCATGCTGTGTCAGCCGAGAATATCGTGGTTGGTGAAGGCATCGATGGGCTGCTGGGCTATCTCGTGCGTTTGCTTGTAGGTCCGGGCGACGCGGTTGTGACCTCGGATGGGGCCTATCCGACGTTCAACTATCACGTGGCGGGCTATGGGGGCGTTTTGCACAAGGTGCCCTATACCAAGGACCACGAGAACCCGTCTGCCCTGTTTGCCAGGGCCGCCGAGGTTGGGGCCAAGCTGGTTTATCTTGCCAACCCGGACAACCCGATGGGCAGTTGGCACAGCGGGGAGGATATCGTGAAAGCGATGGGGGCACTGCCCGAAGGTTGCCTGCTGGTGTTGGACGAAGCCTATGTGGAATGCGCGCCCGAAGGCACGGCAGCGCCGGTGTCGGCGGCAGACCCGCGCGTGATCCGAATGCGCACGTTTTCCAAGGTCTACGGGATGGCCGGAGCACGGGTCGGCTATGCGATTGGTGCGCCTGAACTGATTTTGGCCTTCAACAAGCTGCGCAATCATTTCGGGATGAACCGCGCGGCACAGGCCGGGGCGCTGGCCGCGTTGGCGGATGGGGCCTGGTTGGCGCAGGTTCAGGGTTTGATCGACGCGGCTCGGGATCGGATCAACCAGATTGCGCGGGACAATGGGTTGGTGCCCTTGCCCTCGGCCACCAATTTCGTGGCGATTGACTGCGGTCGGGATGGTGTCTTTGCCAAGGCAGTATTGGAGTCGTTAGTCGCGCAGGGAATCTTTGTGCGGATGCCTTTTGTTGCCCCGCAAAATCGCTGTATCCGGGTCAGTTGCGGGACGGATGCTGATCTGGATGCATTTGCGGTCGCGTTGCCCAAAGCGCTGAACGCGGCGCGCGGGATGTGATCGGCGCAGGGGGGGCTGTCTGCCCCCCAATCGCGCATTGCGCGATTTCCCCCCGAAGATATTTTTGGCCAGATGAAGCAGCGGATCCTGTTGAGGGGTTACCCCGCAAGAACGGCAGCTGCAGCATCGAGCGCGCCTGAGCCGCGGGGAATGTTCAGCGCAGCAAGGCCGGATTCGACGCCACCCAGCATCCCCATGATCATCTGCCCGTTTACATGGCCCATATGGCCAAGGCGGAAACAGCCGTCTTCATCCGCCATTCCAAGCCCGATCCCCAGTGTCAGGCCCAATTGGGTCTCGGTGTATCTGCGAAGTGATGTTCCGCGTCCATCGGTCAGGCGTAGCGCGGTCACCGCGTGGCTGCGGTGCTGGCGGTCGGCGATGTTGATGTGCAGGGCATCGCCCTGGGACCAGATCTCGCAGGCGGCCCAAACGGCTTGTGCCAGACGTTCGTGGCGGGCCCAGACATGCTCGATCCCTTCCGCATGGATCATGTCCAGCGCGGCGCGCAAACCATATAAGTGGTGGGTGGGCGCGGTGCCGTTGAAATACTGGTAGAACAGATCGGGATTGGCGCGCGGCACCCAGTCCCAGTATTGCGAGACGCGGGGCATGGTTGCACGTTTCGCCTGTGCCTTGTCGTTGAAGAAGACAAAACCAACGCCTGCCGGGGTCATCAGCCCCTTTTGGCAGGCGGTCACCATGACATCGACGCCCCAGGCATCCATCTCGAACCGGTCGCAGCCCAGCGAGGCGATGCAATCGGCCATCAGAAGCGCCGGATGATCCAGATTGTCCAGCAGCGCGCGAAGGGTTGGAATATCGTTGCGGACCGAACTTGAGGTATCGACATGCACCGCAAGCACCGCTTTGATCTGGTGGGCGGTATCCGCGCGCAGGGCCTCGGATATCTGGTCGAAATCCCACGGCGACGCGGTGCCGAAATCCAGCAGTTGGACCTTGGCGCCGATCCCATCGGCCATCTCGGCCCAGCCATGGGTGAACCGGCCCGAAGCCGGGGCCAGCACCGTTTCACCCGGTGCGATCACGTTGGACAGCGCCGCCTCCCACGTGCCGTGGCCGTTGGAGATGTAGATGGCGACATTGTGATCCGTGCGGGCCACGCGACGCAGGTCGCGGGTCAACGCGGGCATCATCTCGATCAGCGCGCCTTCGTAGATATTGGGCGACGGTCGGTGCATCGCCTGCAGAACCGCGTCGGGTATGACGGACGGACCCGGAATCGCCAGATACCCGCGCCCCTGCGCAAGGGAGATTTGGTTTGTCATGGGATCAACCTGTATGAATTGATCCTTACCCTAGCGTTGCTTTGGGCGGCGTCAATCCGTCAGGCGGGACGCCTCGCGCGCAAGAGTTTCAATGCCTGCCCAGTCGCCATCCTGCACCATCTGTTTCGGCGCGACCCAGCTGCCACCGGCGCAGACCACGTTGGACAGGGAGAGGTAATCGCGCGCATTTGCCGGGGAAACTCCGCCTGTGGGGCAGAATTTGATCTGGGGCAGAGGTGCTCCGATCGCTTTCAATGCGGGCGCGCCGCCCGAGGCTTCGGCAGGGAAGAATTTCAGCATGTCATAGCCCCGTTCCAGCAGCGCCATCGCCTCACTGGCGGTGGCTGCGCCGGGCAGCAGGGGCAGGCCTTCCGCCTCACAGGCAGCAATCAATGCGTCGGTCGCGCCGGGTGAAACACCGAATTGCGCGCCCGCTTCTTTCGCGGCGCGGACATCGTCGGGCGTGACCAGTGTTCCGGCCCCAACGACACCGACCGGCACGTCGGCCATGGCCCGGATTGCGTCCAGAGCCGCCGGAGTGCGCAATGTGACCTCAAGCGCCGGAAGGCCGCCAGCGACAAGTGCTTCGGCCAGCGGGCGCGCTGTGGCGGCATCGTCCACGACCAGAACCGGAACAATCGGGGCCAGGGAGCAAATCTCGCGCGTGCGTTGGGTTTTGGACATGGCTTACACTCCGAAAATGCTGGCACCGGTGTCGGCGGACCCGACATTGGCGCGGAATGTGCCGAACAGATCGCGCCCGACACCAAATTGATTGGCCGAGAGATCGGCCTTCGCAGGCACCCGGTCCAGAACCCCATCGGTGAGGATTTCCAGCTCACCTTTCACCGCATCGACCCGCACCAGATCGCCATCCTGCAGATATGCGATTGCACCGCCATCCAGCGCCTCGGGCGAGACATGGATTGCCGCCGGAACCTTGCCGGATGCGCCGGACATGCGGCCATCTGTGACCAGCGCAACCTTCTGCCCGCGCCCCTGCAGTATCGACAGAATCGGGGTCAGCGAGTGCAGCTCGGGCATGCCATTGGCTTTCGGCCCCTGGAAACGCACGACAACAATGACGTCATCGGTGAACTCACCGGCTTTGAAGGCGGCTTTGACTTCGTCCTGATCGTGGAACACGCGGACCGGGGCTTCGACCACCTGATGTTCAGGCGCGACGGCAGACACTTTCATGACCCCGGTGCCCAGATTACCGGTCAGGCGCGACAGGCCTCCGGTGGGTTGGAACGGGTCCTTGGCTGAACGGACGATCTTTTCGTTCAGGCTGTGGCCCGTGCCGTCTTGCCACGTCAATTCTCCGCCGATCAGCTTGGGTTCTTTGGTGTAGTTGTGCAGGCCCTGCCCAGCGACTGTCAGTGTGTCGGGATGCAGCAGGCCATCCTCGAGCAAGGTGCCGATGGTGTAGCCCAACCCTCCGGCGGCGTGGAAGTGGTTCACGTCGGCCAGACCGTTGGGGTAAACCCGCGCAACCAAGGGGACCACGGCGGAGACGTCCGAGAAATCCTGCCAGTCCAGCACGATACCACCCGCGCGGGCCATAGCGATCAGGTGGATCAGCAGGTTCGTGGATCCACCGGTAGCCATAAGACCCACGATCCCGTTCACAAAGGCGCGTTCATCCAGGATCTGGCACACTGGCGTATAGTGATTGCCCAAAGCGCTAAGCGACAGCGCACGGCGCGCGCCCTCTTCGGTCAGGGCATCGCGCAGCGGCGTGTTTGGATTGATGAAGCTGGAGCCCGGCAGGTGCAGGCCCATGAACTCCATCAGCATCTGGTTGGTGTTGGCAGTGCCGTAAAAGGTGCAGGTGCCGGGGCCGTGATAGGCGGCCATTTCAGCGGCCATGAGTTCTTCGCGACCAACCTCTCCTGCAGCGAATTTCTGGCGAACCTTGGCCTTTTCATCATTCGGCAAGCCACTGGTCATCGGACCGGCAGGCAGGAACACCGCGGGCAGATGACCAAACGCCTGTGCGCCGATCACAAGACCGGGGACGATCTTGTCGCAGACGCCAAGGAACACGGCAGCATCATAGGTGTTGTGGCTGAGCGATACTCCGGTCGCCAATGCGATCACGTCGCGCGAGAACAGCGACAATTCCATCCCCGCCTCACCTTGGGTGACGCCGTCGCACATGGCGGGCACACCGCCTGCGACCTGAGCGGTTCCGCCTGCGTCGCGAATGGCCTGACGGATCAGCTCGGGGTAGCGCTCGAACGGTTGGTGGGCGGACAGCATGTCGTTATAGGCAGTGACGATACCCAGATTGCCCGCCGTACCTGTGGCCATGGCCTGCTGATCTGTGCCCGCCCCGGCATAGGCATGGGCCTGACCGCTGCAGGACAAATGCCCCCGCGCGGGGCCTTTGGATTTGGCCTGTTCCATCCGTTCCAGATGCGGGCCACGCAGGTCGGCGCTGCGGTCGATGATCCGCTGGGTGACGTCCTTGATGACGGTGTGAACCATTCCTAACCTCCGATCTGACGCCAGCGGCGTCCATCGCGATGCATCAGCATCAGTGCTTCTTCCGGCCCCGAACTGCCCTGATCATAGCGTGACGGGCGGTCGCCGCGTTGTTCCCACCCCTGAATGATGGGATCAACCCAGGCCCAGGCGGCCTCGGCCTCGTCTCCCCGCATGAACAAGGTCTGGTCGCCACGGATGACGTCCATAATCAAGCGCTCATAGGCGTCCGGGGCGCTGGCATCGTCGCCCAGCGCGTCGGCAAAGCTCATATCCAGCGAGACGTCGGACAGGCGGAAGCCGCCCGGACCCGGGTCTTTGATCGTCGTGCGCAGGGTGATGCCTTCATCCGGTTGCAGGCGGATCACCAGCACATTGCCGCGCAAGGGGCCGACATTGGGGAAAATCGTATGGGGCGGGTCGCGGAAGAACACCGCAATCTCGGATTCGCGCGCCCGCAGCCGTTTGCCCGTGCGCAGGTAGAACGGCACCCCGGCCCAGCGCCAGTTGCCCAGATGGACCTTGAGCGCAATGAAGCTTTCGGTGCGGCTGGCCGGATCGCCGACGTGATCGACATATCCGCCTTCGCCCTTATCCGCACGGTACTGGCCGCGCGCGATGTCTTTGGCATCAACCGGCTCCAACGCCTTGATCACCTTGACCTTTTCGTCGCGCACCGAGTTTGGCGAAAAATTCGAGGGGGGTTCCATCGCGGTCAGGCACAAAAGCTGCACAAGGTGGTTCTGGATCATGTCCCGCATGGCGCCGGACTGGTCGTAATACGCGCCGCGCCCTTCGACCCCCACAGTTTCGGCCACGGTGATCTGCACATGATCAATATGGGTCGAATTCCAGAGCGGTTCGAACAGCGAATTGGCAAAGCGCAGCGCCATCAGGTTCTGCACCGTTTCCTTACCCAGATAATGGTCGATGCGGTAAATCTGATGTTCCTCGAAACAGGCGCGCAGACCTTCGTTCAGCGCCTTGGCCGAGGCCAGGTCATGCCCAAATGGCTTTTCCACGACGATGCGGCTGTCGGGTGTCGCAAGACCCTGATCCTGAAGGCGCTTTGCGATTCCCGAGAACAGGCTTGGCCCCACCGACAGATAGAACGCACGAACCACATCCTCGCGCAAAACGGACTTGAGATCATCCCAGCCCGCCGCGCCCAGCGCGTCCACGGGGACATATTCGACCCGCTCAAGAAAGCGGTCCAGCGTGGCCTTGTCAAAGCCGGGCGCGAATTCGTCCATCGATTTGCGCACCTGATCCCGGAACGCGGCGCTGTCCATATCTGACCGCGCTGTGCCGATGATCCTGGCGTCTTCCGGCATCTGGCCAACCTGGAACCGATGATAGAGGCCCGGAATGATCTTCCGCTGCGCCAGGTCGCCTGTCGCACCAAACAGCACCAGGTCGAACGGATCCACCGGAATTACGCGAGACACCATGGCAAGGTTCCTTTCGAATTCTCTGTCGTCAGCTTAGCACGACCGGCTCATTGGGCACGAAGCGCCCAAAACGCAAAACTGTTATCGCTAACATTTAAGGCGTCAATAGAAAGGCCGCGAAGAAAAATCAAGCTTGGATTTGCGGAATGCGACAGGTTTTCCACCTATGGCTGGTTGCGCAGCCACTCCATCACCGATGGCCTTACGGATTGCTCACCCCTGTGGCGCGCATCCGCGATGATCTTGCGCACATCCTGCAGGTTCGAGCGCAGAAGAAGGGTTTTGACCGGCCCGATCGAAGCCGGACGCATCGACAAGGTCCGAATCCCCATGGCCGCAAGACACAGCGCCTCGACCGGACGCCCGGCATCCTCACCACAGAAGCTGAGCGGGGTGTCCGAGATATCGCAGCGTTCGACGATACGCTCGATAAAGCTGAGGAAGCTGACATTCAGCGTGTCATAGCGGCGGCGGACCAGTTCGTTTTCGCGGTCGGCAGCAAAGAAAAACTGCTTCAGGTCATTGCCACCGATCGAGATGAAATCGACCTCGTCAAAGAATTTCTGCGGCGCGAACCCCAGCGAGGGCGTTTCCAGCATCGCGCCCACTTCCAGCGTTTCGGGCAGCACGTGACCCAGACGCTTTTCCCGCTCGATGGTCTTGTTGACCTCCCACCGGGCTTCGCGGAATTCATCGGCCTGCGCGACGAAGGGGAACATGATCGTCAGCGGCCGCCCGTTTGCAGCCCGGATCAACGCCTGCAACTGCATCCGCATCACGCCGCGCTTGTCCAGCCCAACGCGGATCGCGCGCCAGCCTAGCGCCGGGTTCGGCTCGGCCACGTGCTTCATGTAAGGCAGAACCTTGTCCGAGCCGATGTCGAGCGTGCGGAACACCACACGCTTGTCACCCGCCGCATCCAGCACGCGCTTGTATTGTGTGACCAATTCCGACCGTTTGGGCATCTGGTTGCGGACCAGAAACTGCAACTCGGTCCGAAACAGCCCCACGCCTTCTGCGCCCGAATTGTCCAGCGACGGAAGGTCCGCCATCAGCCCCGCGTTCATGACCAGATTTATCCGCGCGCCATCTTGCGTGACAGTCGGCGTTTCCCGGATCGAGGCATAGCGTTCCTGCGCCTTGGCCTGCATCGCGATCTTGTCGCGGAAGGCGCTGACCACAGTGTCCTCGGGGCGCAGGTGCACCACGCCCTGATCGCCATCGACAAGGACGTGATCGCCGTTCAAAGCCTCGGTCGTGATCCGACCCACATGCACGACCAACGGAATCGCCAAGGCCCGCGCCACAATGGTCGCGTGACTGCCGACAGATCCTTCTTCCAGCACGATACCTTTCAGCGAGCGACCATATTCCAACAGATCACCGGGGCCGATGTTGCGCGCCACCAGAATCGGATCGGGCGGCAGGTCGGAACTGTCGGTTTTGCCCTGTCCTGTCAGAATGCGCAGCAACCGGTTGCTGAGGTCATCCAGATCGGCCAGCCGTTCCCGCAGATACGGGTCGGTCACCTGACCCATACGGGCACGGGCCTGCGATTGTTCCTTTTCCACCGCCGCCTCGGCGCTGAGGCCCAGGGCGATGTCCTCTTCCATCCGGCGCATCCAGCCTTTGGAGTTCGCAAACATCCGATAGGCTTCCAGCACCTTCAACTGATCCGAGTCGCCGCCCTGAGAAATCTCGAGCATTTTGTCGACGCCAACACGCAGTTCTTCGACCGCTTCGACCAGACGCTCACGCTCGCGATGCGGATCGTCGGCAATCGGGTTGGTGACCACCACGCGGGGTTCGTGCAGCCAGACATGGCCTTCCGCCGCCCCTTCCTGCGCTGGTCCGCCCCGCAGCAGAACAGATTGCTGGTGCAACGGCGACAGGGCCGCGCCCTCGCCGACAAAGGCGCCAAGCTCGGCCATTTCGGCCAGTACCATGGCGACAACTTCCAGCGCATATACTTCGTCGGATGAAAACTCGCGCGCCTCGCGGGATTGCACAACCAGCACGCCCAGCTTCTGACCAAGCCGCTGCACCGGGACACCCACAAACGAGGAATACCGCTCCTCGCCGGTTTCGGGCATGAAACGGAAGCCCTTGGCCGACGGCGCATCGGCCGTATTCACCACTTTGCCGGATTTGGCGACGCGCCCCACCAGACCTTCGCCCAGCCGCATACGGGTCTTGTGAACCGCCTCGGGCGACAGACCTTCGGTTGCGCAAAGCTCAAGGGTTTCCTCATCCCGGAACAGATAGATCGAGCACACCTCGCGCTGAATGCTGTCCGCAATCAGTTGCGTGATCCGGTCAAGACGTTCCTGACCAGCGGCCTCGCTCGCCATTTCTTCGCGCAGCCGCCCCAGCAGCTTGCGGGATTCTGTTTCGGTGCCGTCCGCCATGGCCCACCCAAATTAGCGTGTCAGGCGAAACCTTTGGCCGATCAGCTTAGGCCGCCTTGTCCAGTTCAAAGGCATCATGCAGTGCCTGAACCGCAAGTTCCATGTATTTCCTATCGACCAGCACGGAAATTTTAATCTCAGAGGTTGTAATAACCTTGATGTTGATCCCTTCATCCGAGAGCACCTTGAACATCTTGGCCGCCACACCCGATTGCGAGCGCATGCCGATTCCCACGACCGAGACCTTGCAGACATCGTTATCCGCAACCAGTTCGGCATAGTTCAGCTCGCCCTTTTCCTTGATCGCCAGCAGCGCCTTTTCGGCGCGCGCCACCTGATCGGTCGGGCATGAGAAGGTCATGTCCGTGCGCCCCTCGTCCGAGATGTTCTGCACGATCATGTCCACATTCACGCCCTCATCGCTGAGTGCAGTGAAGATGATCGAGGCGATACCGGGGCGGTCGGCCACGGAAACGACGGTCATCTTGGCTTCGTCGCGGGAATAGGCCACACCGGCCACAACATTGGATTCCATGATATCCTCCTCGTCGCAGACCAGCGTACCGGCCTCGTCGGATTGTTCCTCAAAGCTTGAGAGAACGCGTAATTTCACCTTATAGCGCATCGCCAGCTCGACCGAGCGGGTTTGCAGCACCTTTGCGCCCAGCGAGGCAAGTTCCAGCATTTCTTCGAACGAGATCCGGTCCAGCTTGCGCGCCTTTTCGCAGATGCGCGGGTCGGTCGTGTAGACGCCGTCCACATCCGTGTAGATATCGCAGCGCTCGGCATCAAACGCGGCGGCGAAGGCCACAGCGGTCGTGTCCGACCCACCGCGACCCAGCGTTGTGATACGGCCTTCCGGGCTGATGCCCTGGAACCCGGCCACAACGGCAACCTTCATGCCCTCACCAAACTTCTGGTTCAGGTTATCGGTCGGAATTTCCTCGATCCGGGCGGCGGAATGCGCCCCGTTGGTCAGCAGCGGCACCTGCCAGCCCTGCCAACTGCGCGCCGGAATGTCCATTTCCTGCAGGGTCAACGCCATAAGACCGGCGGTCACATTCTCGCCCGAGGACACCACGGCATCATATTCGCGCGCGTCAAACAGGGGCGAGGTTTCGTTGACCCAACCCACAAGCTCATTGGTCTTGCCGGACATGGCCGAGACGATGACGATCACGTCGTATCCCTTGGCCACTTCGACGCCCACGCGCTTTGCAGCGCGGCGGATGCGGTCAAGGTTGGCAACCGAAGTGCCACCGAATTTCATTACGAGTACGGGCATGGGGGCAGGTGTCTCCGCGCCTTGGACTTATGGTTCCGTGCCTCATATGCGAGGGGGGGAACAAGGGCAAGGGCGCAAACAGGCTTTGCCTGCGACGCAGGGCCGCTTTACAATGGGCAGGCGTGGTGTCAGCCTGCGCATCGCAATCATTCCAAGAGGTTATTCATGCTCCGTCTTGCCGCTGCCTTCGCCCTTTTGTCCTCTGCCGCCACGGCTCAGGTTACAAGCCTGGCTGGAACCGATGGTCAGAACGCATTGGGCACAATCCCATGCGCCGCAAACGCCGGAGATCCGCTGAAAACCTGCAATGCCGAACTGCGCCGGCGCGACGATGGCAGCGCAACACTTGCCGTTGGTCTGGGCAATGGCGAGGTGCGCAACATCTATTTCACCGATGGCATTCCCGATTCCAGCAGCTCAACCTCGAAACTCACCTATGAGACCCGCGGCGATTTGCTGGTGATCTTCATCGAACCCGGTGAGGTTTACGAACTGCCCAAGGCGGCCCTGAACACTCAGTAGGCGTGCGCCTGCCCGTCATAGGTTTCAAAACACCCCGATGTATCCAGCGACAAGCTGTCGAAACGGTCAATCAGGCCGGATACGGCCTGATCCAAATGGATGTCTGCGGCCGATCCGCCCATATCCGTCTTGACCCAGCCGGGGTGATAAATTCCAACCGCAATACCGTCCGAGCGCAGATCGGTGGCCAGGTTCCGGCCCAGGTTCAGCACAGCGGCTTTGGAAGACCGGTAGATATAGCTACCGCCCGGCGCACGTGTGTGTGACGCCATCTGAGATGAAATGATCGCAATCCGACCCCGCGCCGCACGCAGGTTCGGCAACAGCGCCTGAACGGTCAGAAACACACCGGTCACATTTGTCGCAAAGCTCTGCGCCCACATCTCGGCCGGGTAGCCATCAATGCCCTGCCCCTTGTCCAGATAGACCCCTGCATTGCAGATCAGCAGATCCACCGGCTGTCCCTGCAAACGGTCCGCCATGGCGCTGTGGTGCGCGGGGTCAGACACGTCCAGACGCATTTCGGCACTGTCGTCCCGCGCCGTCCCCGTCACCTGATGGCCGTCGTTACGATACTGATCTGCCAGCGCTTTTCCGATACCGCGATTGGCCCCGGTAATCAGGATATGCATGTCTCAGTTGGTCTTTCTGCTGGGAACAAAAGGAAGCGGCGCAACTGGTACACCATCTTCGATCAGGGCCTTCGCCTCATCCGGTTTGGCCTCACCATAGATCGCCCGATCCGGCGCTTCGCCAAGATGGATTTTCCGCGCCTCGCTGGCAAAATCCTTGCCTACGTAATCCGAGTTTTCCTCGACCTTGCGCCGCAACTCGGCCAGAACTTTTTGGACATCGGGCGCGGGGGTTGCCACGCTGACATCGTTCTGCGCCGGCGCCGGAGCCTCTGGCTGTTTCGCGGCGCTGCGTGCAGGACGAACGCGCGGTGTCATGATCGCCTTTTCCACCTGCGCGCTGCCACAAACGGCACATGTCACAAGCCCCGCCGCCGCAAGCTTGTCATACGCTTCCGCTGACTGAAACCAACTTTCGAAAGTGTGGCCTTCACGGCATTTCAATGCGTATTGAATCATGGTCCGTCCAAAAATCGATTGCCGAATAGATACCGACCGACAAGGCAATATCAAGCCCCTCTGGCCGCCCTTCAATGCAGCCGAGGCTTAAAGTCGCGCAAAATCGCGGCAAGTTCAGGTGACGCAACCTTTGCGGCCGCTTTTTTGGGCGAGAACCACTCTCGCCTGCGCTGCCCTTTCTCGGGAAAATTCCGAGCAACGGATTTTACGTATAGCGGGAAAACATCCACCATACACAGCGCTGGCCCTTTCCTGGCGCGCAGTTTGACAAAGGGAAATTGCCCCAGTTTTTGCGGGCTGCACCGCCCAATGATACCGGCTTCTTCCCAGGCTTCCTGCGCGGCGGTCTCAGCCTCGGACAGCCCCTGCATCAGCCAGCCTTTTGGAATGATCCACCGATGGGTTTGGCGCGTCGTTATCAAAAGAACTTCAGGCCGCCCTTTCTCGATCCGGTAGCACAAGGCGGCTGCCTGCGGCAAAACCGGAAGATTTCCGGTGCCGTGCAACAGATCGGATGAAAGCCGGGCATTCATCGCTGCCAATCCCTTCCGCCATGAGGGTCATGCCTGTCTGCCAGACCGCCGGTTTTTATCCTATTTTGCGGCCCTTACGTGTCTGGATACCACATAATGACGCTCAAGCCAAGGAACAGGCGGATTGGCCTACATTCTGGCCGACAGTTTCCGCACCAGTTCGTCATGTGGAATATCGGCGTCAATGGCCAGTCGGCGCAGGCCGAAATGCACATGAGCGATCTGCTGGTAGTAGCGTGTATAGACGTAATTGGTGCCGCCTCCGGCCAAGGCGCCCAGCACCGGTACAGACTGCGCCGCCAGCTTTTGCCCCAAGACAATCGACAGCCGAGGTGCCACAGCAGCAATCAAGCGCTGCATCGCCGGGCCCGTCAGCGTCAAACGCACGGAAAAGAACCCCAGATCCGAGCCATCATCATAGGACAGCGGTCCAGCCGCCGACAGAACCCGAACGCAATCGAACTTGACGTTTTCCTCAGCCGGATCAAAGCCTTCCCGCGCCGCCGCCCCCTGAATAGAGCGCAGTAGCATCGCAGTCGTTGCAGGCAGTTCCATCAAAGCGGTGGACAGACCGCCCATTCCGCCCGCTGCCCCCATTGCGGTTGTCACAGCGGTATTGACCCAGGGTTTCTGATCCGGAATTGCGCGACGCGAACCCTGTGCCGCATGAATCGCCAACCACAGCGCCCGTTCCGTCGCTCCGGTCAGGCCCTGACGCACAGGGTCGGGCAATTGGTCCAGCAGAGACTCCGCCGATCCGCCCAGCGCGTTCAGCAGTTTCACTCCGGCCCCGCCAGCGGATTTGTAATGTTCCGCCAGCCGGTCCAGCTCGGCCTCGGCATCTACATTTTCGACAAGAACCACGTCCTGCATCTGTGCCCTCCTGTCATGGAAACATCGGGGCTGACGAGCGCGGTTTCAATAGCTCAGCGCATCCAGCGTGTAACGGGGCCGCGCACACCGACCCACGCATCGGGGTGCAATTCCAGACCCAAAACTCGGTCCGGGTTGGTCGGTGGGGGCATCTCCACCCCGCTCAACCGGGCAAAGCCAAACCGCGCGTAATAAGGCGCATCTCCCACCAACATGACCCGTTTCCACCCTTTGGCCTGCCCGGCCTCGACCCCGGCATGGATCAGGTATCCGCCCAATCCTTCACCCTGATGCGTGGGGTGCACCGCCACTGGCCCCAGCAGCAACGCATCATCCGCACCCACATGGACCGGCCAGAACCGAATAGCCCCTGCCAGAATACCCTGCCCGTCCCGTGCCACCAGTGATAACCCGGAAACCGGAGGGACATCGTCGCGCAGACGATAGGACGACAGCGCCTCGCGCCCCGGTGCAAAGCACAGGTCATAGAGGGCCTCGACCTCCCACCAATCGTCCGGCTCTTCCGGCCTGATCCCGAATTGCTGCACGCTTGCCCTCTTTTCCTTGCTGGCAATCGCCCTAGCACTTCGCTACGCCTTGGGCAAACGCTTGGAGATCAGATGTTCTATCGCCCCGAAGACGGCCACGGCCTGCCGCACAACCCGTTCAATGCCATCATCACGCCCCGCCCGATCGGCTGGATCTCATCCCGCGACGCGGATGGGATCAACAATCTGGCGCCATATTCGTTCTTCAACGGAGTCGCCTACACGCCGCCACAGGTGATGTTTGCAACCACCGGCACCAAGCATGATCAGAACGGCGGCAAGGACAGCATTGCGAATATCGAAGCCACACAGGTTTTTTGTGTAAACGTCGTCGCCCATGCCCATCAGGACGCAATGAACGCAAGTTCAGCGGGTTTGTCAAAAGAGACCGACGAGTTTGCACATGCCGGTTTGACACCTGTCGAGTGCGAAACCATCCCATGCGCCCGGGTCGCTGGCGCGCCAGCAGCACTGGAATGCAAACTGACCAAGATCGTCACCTTGCCGGGCGAAGCCAACAGGGTCGTATTCGGCGAGGTCACAGGCATCCACCTCCACGACGACCACATCCGCGACGGGAAATTCGACGTGACCTCATTCAAACCGCTGGCCCGGCTTGGGTATCGGGATTATTCCGTGGTCACCGAGCTATTCTCGCTGAACCGCCCCGACGATTGACGGGGTTGGGGGCTCTGCCCCCGCCGCGCTACGCGCGCCTCCCCCGAGGTATTTTCAGCCAGATGAAACAAGGGATCCTTCATTCATCTGGCCCCAAATACCTCGGAGCGCGAGGCAGAGCCTCGCATAAAGACTCAGTGCCCGCCCAGAATGCCCGTGCGAACAGAATAGTCGACGGCAAGGCCATAATCCGGGTCATCGTCGCTATCCACCATCAGGTGGCCCGCCTTGTTCAGCAGTTTGTGGCAGTCGTGGCTGAGATGGCGCAGCATCACGCGCTTGCCTGCGGCCTCATATTTACCGGCAATGTTCTCGATGGCCTGCAGGGCGGACTGATCGACGACCCGGCTTTCGGCGAAGTCCACGATCACCGTGTCGGGATCGTTGGGCACATCGAACAACTCAACAAAGCCGTCTGACGAGCCAAAAAACAGCGGGCCCTGGATTTCGTAGACCTTTGCGCCTTTCTCGGTTTCGGAGTCGCGCGTGACCGCATGGATGCGCTTGGCATTGTTCCAGGCATAAGCAAGCGCCGAGACGATCACACCGACCACAACGGCAACCGCAAGGTCTTCCATCACGGTCACGACAGTCACCAGAACGATCACAAAGGCGTCCATGGCAGGGACCTTGCGCATGATCTTGAACGAGTTCCAGGCGAAGGTGCCGATTACCACCATGAACATCACGCCCACTAGTGCGGCCAGCGGGATTTGCTCGATCAGCTTCGAGGCAAACACGATGAAGATCAGCAGGAACAGGGCGGCCGCGATGCCCGCGATCCGGGTTCGGCCACCGGATTTCACGTTGATCATCGACTGACCGATCATCGCGCAACCACCCATGCCGCCAAAGAAACCGGTGACAATGTTCGATGCGCCCTGAGCGATACATTCCTGCGAAGCTCCGCCTCGTTTGCCGGTGATTTCACCCACAAGGTTCAGCGTCAGCAGGGATTCGATCAGGCCGATGGCAGCCAGAATGACGGCATAGGGCAGGATGATTTCAAGTGTTTCCCAGTTCAAAGGCACCATCGGGATGTGGAACGCGGGCAGCCCGCCTTCGATCGAGGCCAGATCGCCGACGCGCGGCACGTCCAGGCCAAAGCCGATCACCAGCGCCGCAACCACCAGAATACCGGCCAGTGGCGCAGGAATGATGCGCGTGATCCGAGGCATCACCCAGATCACCGCCATTGTCAGCGCCACAAGGCCCAGCATGGTATACAGCTGCGCGCCCGAGAGCCACTCGCCCCCGCTCATCCCATGGCCGGTGTTTTCCATCGAGCCGGGCACTTTGAACTGGCCCATCTGTGCCAGAAAGATCACGATGGCCAGACCGTTCACAAAGCCCAGCATCACCGGGTGCGGCACAAGGCGAATGAACCGGCCCCAATGCATGGCACCGGCGATGACCTGCAAAATACCCATCAAAACCACGGTCGCGAACAGGTATTCCACCCCGTGCTGCGCCACCAGCGCCACCATTACAACGGCCAAGGCACCCGTTGCGCCCGAAATCATGCCCGGGCGACCACCGATCAGAGCCGTGATCAGACCGACCAAGAACGCCGCGTACAGGCCGACCAGCGGGTGCACACCCGCAACAAAGGCAAACGCCACCGCTTCGGGCACCAGCGCCAGTGCCACGGTCAGACCCGACAACAGCTCGATCCGCAGGCGCGAGACGGTCAGCCCCTCGTCCGGAACCCAACGCAGATCGGGTTTGGCTATACGGTTGGCAAAGCTTGCCAGCATGGCTCGGGGCATGAGACGGTCCTGTGGGTCGTTATGTTCGCGCGAAGGGGGCCTTCTACCGGTTAAGCCCGGGCTGAGATACCACATAAGTGGGAACCCGCTATGCATTTCTTGCATGACTTCACCCTTAGGACACGTGCACAAGACACAAACAGTTGACCGCACTTGCCAATTTGATCGCCGGGTCGCAGAACTCGGGTATCAGAAATTCAGTACGGAGGCCGAACGTGACCCAAACAAAAATCGCCGTGATCGGAGGATCGGGTATTTATGACATCGATGGCCTGCAAAACGCGCAATGGGTCACGGTCGAGACGCCGTGGGGCGCACCGTCCGATCAGATCCTGACCGGGTCGTTGGATGGGGTCGAGATGGCGTTCCTGCCGCGCCACGGGCGTGGTCATGTGCATTCGCCAACCGAAGTCCCCTATCGCGCCAATATCGATGCGCTGAAACGTCTTGGCGTGACGGACGTGATCTCGGTCTCGGCCTGTGGATCGTTTCGCGAGCATATGGCTCCGGGCGATTTTGTGATCGTCGATCAGTTCATCGACAGGACGTTTGCGCGCGAGAAAAGCTTCTTTGGCACCGGCTGCGTCGCGCATGTCAGCGTTGCCCACCCCACATGCCCACGGCTGAGCGATGCGTGTGAGACCGCCGGTAAGGCTGCAGGTATCAACATCCATCGCGGCGGAACCTATCTGGCGATGGAGGGGCCACAATTCTCGTCGCTGGCCGAATCCAAGATGTATCGCGAGCAATGGGGCTGTGATGTCATCGGAATGACCAACATGCCCGAGGCGAAACTCGCCCGTGAGGCCGAGCTTTGCTATGCCTCCATCGCGATGGTCACCGATTATGACAGCTGGCACCCGGACCATGGCGAGGTTGATGTCACCGCCATCATCGCAACCCTGACCGGCAATGCCGAAAAGGGACAGGCGTTGGTCAAAGGATTGCCATCCTTGCTGGGGGCCGTGCGCGTGCCCTGCCCGCACGGATGTGACCGGGCATTGGAATATGCGATCCTTACGGCCCCGGAAAAGCGCGATCTGGTCTTGTTGTCTAAGTTGGACGCGGTGGCTGGACGCGTTCTTTGATGCGCTCAGGGCTGGGGTAGCGTGTCCTGAACCACCTGCCACAGCCCATGTGACCACAAATCATCATGTGTTCCACCGATGATCAGATACAGGCTGGCCGTATCCTCGGCCAGTGACGCCAAAGCCTGTCCGTGATGGGCAGGAACAACCGTATCCGCCGAGCCGTGGAAGATCAGCGTCGGGACCTCGATATCCGCGATGATGTCACGGGTGGCGAAATGGTCCTTCATCAACGCTTTGACCGGCAGCCACGGGTAACGCTCATCCGCCACGTCAACGGTTGCGGTAAACGGGGCTTCAAGCACGAGCAACTCGGCCGTCGGGCGCTGCGCTGCAACGGCCGCCGCAACTCCCGTGCCCAGGCTTTGGCCATGCAAAAGGACGGGTTTGTCCTGATCGTTCAGCCAGTCGAACAGTTCCAGCCCATCCGACACGAACGCCACCTCGGATGGCTCACCTGCGCTGCCGGGATAGCCGCGATAGCTGGGCGCAAGCAGCCCGTAGCCGCTGTTGAGGATTTCCCGAAGGCGCGCCGCCCGGTCGCCCAGATTGCCGCCCTGACCGTGGAAGAACAACACGGTTGGCGCATCTTCGCTGGCTGGCGGTGCTGACCATGCGGTCAATTCGGTTCCATCCGACATGGGCAATGTGATGACGTCCGCATCCGCCAACCCGACTGCTCCGGGTTCTGGCAAATCCCCCATCGGTTTGAACAGCAAGTTGCGTTGATTAACGTACATGTATCCGACAGCGGCCAGATACAGAACGGCGACCAAAGCAAACAAGGTGACAAACAGCCGGGTCACACGACGCGTACCGGGCGCATCGCTTGGCGCGGTGCCCTGCCCTACTTTTTGAGTTCGGTTCATCGATGACTCCGCCGAATGCAGTGATGCCCTTAGTCTGGGGGCCGGTTTGCCAGATTCAAGAAACATACGCCAAGCTTAATCTGGGGTTAATGTTGTGGCGCTCACAGCAAAACTCTTGACCCCAGCGCGCCAAATGGGCTTGCTGCGGGTTGCACAAATCCGGGTGAACCATGTCTTTCGAACTCTGGCTGGCCTTTGTCGCCGCATCAACTGCGCTGCTGCTGATCCCTGGACCAACAGTGTTGCTGGTCCTCAGCTATGCGCTGTCCAAGGGGCGCAGCGTCGCCGTGGCCTCGGCCACCGGGGTTGCGCTGGGTGATCTGATTGCCATGACGGCCTCGCTTTTGGGGCTGGGCGCGCTGGTTCTGGCCTCGGCGACGTTATTCACCGTCCTGAAATGGGTCGGAGCGGTCTATCTGGTCTGGTTAGGGCTTAAGCTGCTGCGCAGCGCCCCGTTTGGCGGATTGACCCCGGTAGAGACCGGGCGCGATGTAACCGCCCGAGGCGTCTTTGGTCACGCTGCCGCAGTGACCGCGCTGAACCCCAAATCCATTGCGTTCTTCATTGCCTTTGTGCCCCAGTTCCTGCGCCCTGCCGAGCCTCTGGGTCCGCAATTCGTTATCCTGATCGCCACATTCGTCGGACTTGCCGCGCTGAATGCGCTGGCCTATGCGCTGTTGGCCGACCGGTTGCGCGTGATGATCGGACGCGCGGGGGTAATCACCGCCCTGACACGGGCTGGAGGGATCGCGCTGATCGGAATGGGCATCGCAACCGCGGTACTGCGCCGTCCCGCCTGACCTATTCCTCGGCGTTTTCCTTCATGAAACCGCGAATAAAGCGGCGGATTTCGCGCGCTGCCGAGGTGTCGAGCTCTTTGCACAATTCGACAAAAGCATCGCGCTCATCTTTGTCCAGACGCAAGACCAACTGACTGTTTTTCTTGGTGGAACCCTTACCGTCTTTCTTTGCCACGCGTCTTTTTCCCGTCTGAACCTTGAATCTCTTTGCGATGCAATGTATATACATGGCATAGAGGTTGTAGATATCGGGCACATAACAACAAAAATAGGATTATGGCAATGAACCTTCATACTGCTCAGGCATTTCTTTTGCGAGATCAGCGCAACTGGCGCAAACCGCACCTGTCGTGGTTGCCCGCAGCGCTGTACCGATACTACGGTTTGCCCAAGGCGTCCCCGGACCGCCGCAAATAGGCGCAGGCGGTATTCTTTTCTTGCATGACTGACCCTGATGGGCCAAACAGCCCGGCGTGTTTTGACGCCAAAGGGTTGCCTCATGTCCAGAAACAAGACGGTCAAAGACTACATCCGAACCATCGTCGATTTCCCTCATGAAGGGATCATGTTCCGCGATGTGACAACCCTGTTTGCCGATCCTCGCGGGTTTCGCATGGCCATCGATCAGATGCTGCACCCTTACGCAGGCGAACGGATCGACAAGGTTGTGGGTCTGGAAGCGCGCGGGTTCATTCTCGGCGGCGCCATCGCGCACCAGCTTAGCGTCGGTTTTGTGCCGATCCGCAAAAAGGGCAAACTGCCCGGCACCACGATCAGTCAAGATTACAAACTGGAATACGGCGAGGCGATTGTCGAGATCCACGATGACGCCATCCTGCCCGGCGAGAAAATCCTGGTGGTCGACGACCTGCTGGCGACAGGCGGCACTGCGGCGGCCGGGATCAAGCTGATCGAACGTCTGGGTGGCGAAATCGTTTCTTGCGCTTTCATCATCGACCTGCCCGAACTTGGCGGCCGCAAGGTTCTGGAAGAGATGGGCATGGATGTGCACATCCTTTGCGAATTCGAAGGTCTTTGACCCAAACAAAATCACATATTTTTGAGTGGAAATCTGAAAAGGCTCGGGCGTAGCCCGGCTTCGCCAGTTTTCAAGCCAATTCTTTGCGCGTTTCATGTGATCTGTTCCATGCGCCCGGCGTATCCCGGTTGATGCTGCTGAGAGCATCCCAAACCAGGGAGACTACGTTATGTTTCGCAAATTCGCCGCCGTCAGTGTTGCTTCGATCCTTCTGAACACATCCGCCATGGCCGATGGCCACGGCAAAGACATTGTCGACACCGCCGTCGCCGCCGGGAGCTTTGAAACCCTTGTTGCAGCTGTTCAGGCTGCCGAGCTGGTGGATACGCTGAAGGGTGAGGGCCCGTTCACCGTGTTTGCCCCGACCGATGAAGCCTTTGCAGCGCTGCCCGAGGGCACGGTTGCGGACCTGCTGAAGCCGGAAAACAAAGATCAGCTTGTGGCGGTTCTGACCTACCATGTCGTGCCGGGCAAGGTGATGTCGGGCGATCTGTCCGACGACATGACCGCTGCGACCGTTCAGGGTGGTGACATCACCATCGATCTGGACTCGGGCGTGATGGTGAATGACGCCAACGTTGTTCAGGCCGATATCGAGACAAGCAACGGCGTGATCCACGTCATCGACAAGGTGATCCTGCCTGCGTCCTAAGCACTATTCTTCACGGCCCGGTCCCGGCTGGGCCGTGATCACATCTTTAGAACAGCGCCCGGGTTCATGATGCCCTTTGGGTCCAAAGCCGCCTTGATCGCCCGCATGGCAGACAGTTTCGTCGGGTCAGAGAAATGCTCAAGATCCTCTGTCTTTAGCCGACCTATCCCATGTTCCGCGCTGACAGATCCTTCGAACGCATGCACGAGATCGTGCACCGCCTGTTTAACCAGCATGCGGTCTTCGGCGAAATCTGCCCGGCTTTGCCCCTTGGGGGGAAACACGTTGTAATGCAGGTTGCCATCGCCCAGATGACCGAAGCAATTGATCCGGAACGGCCCCAGCGCCCCGATAATCTCAGCCCCATGCTGAATGAACTCGGGGATCGCCGAAATCGGCACTGAGATGTCGTGGCTGGAGACCGAACCGATCAAGCGATTTGCTTCGGGGATGTTTTCCCGCACCGCCCAAAGCTCCTGACGCTGCGCCTCGCTTTGCGCGATCACCCCGTCATTGACCAAACCCCTTGCGCTTGCAGCGCTGAACAGGGCCTCCAAAGCATCGTATGGGTCTTGCCCGGCAGGCAGGCCCAGCTCGATCAGAACGGACCAATCCGGCGGCGTGTCAAACGGCTGGCGCACATCCGGCAACACCTCGGTCAAGAAGTCCAGCCCCTGCCTGTGGATCAACTCAAACGTACTGACCGTCTCACCCACCTGATCGCGCGCCACACCAAGCAGGTCGATCGCGGCCTCGGGTGAGGCAACTTGAAAAATCGCAGTCCCGGTCGCCGCGGGGCGCGGGAACAGCTTCAGCGACGCCGCCGTGATAATCCCCAACGTGCCTTCGGACCCGATCAGCAGATTGCGAAGATCATAGCCCGTGTTGTCCTTCCGCAACCGGCTGAGACCATGCCAGATCTCACCGCTTGGCAGCACGGCTTCAAGCCCAAGACACAGATCGCGGGCGTTGCCATAGCGCAGCACATTGACCCCACCGGCATTGGTCGCAAGGTTGCCACCGATCCGGCACGATCCCTGCGCCGCCAAGGCCAGAGGAAACAACCGGCCCGCCGCCTCGGCCGCCGCCTGCACATCGGCCAGCACAGCGCCTGCTTCGGCGATCATGACATTCTCGGTGGGATAGACCTCACGTATCGCGGTCATGCGTTCCAATGAGATCACCAACGGGGGCGGCCCGTCGGGCATCACCTGCCCCCCGACCAGACCTGTACCGCCGCCATAGGGCAGAACGGGCACCGCCTGATTGGACGCAAGCCGGACCAGAGCGGAAACCTCTTCGACCGAATGCGGCAGGGCCAACAGGCCCGCCTGCCCGGAAAACCGACCACGCGGTTCTTCCAGATATCGCTCTGAAATCGGGCGCAGCACATCGATCCCCACGGTTGAGCGGATCAGGTCTGCAAGATGGTCATCAGCGGGGTTCAGGGTCATTGCTCTTCATTGCCCAAGGTGCACGGCACCCACAAGCCTTATTCCAGATCAATCAGATATTCCGGCTCAAGCACCACAACGGTTGGCCGATCAGGCAACGTGCGCAACGATACGGTGATTTCGGACGTGCCTTCACGCACAACAGGGAACTCATTGCGGATATCGACCAGAAACCGATCCAGCGAGAAACTGGAAAACCAATGCATCGGGATGATGACCGAGCTTTTCAGCCGCCTCAGCACCGAAATCATGTCGGGCAATGGCATTGTCGTACCCCCATCCACCGCCGCCATGACCACGTCCAACCGCCCCAGCGCCGCGAATTGCTCGTCCGAGGGCACGTGGTGCAGATGCCCCAGATGGCCGAGGCACAAGCCCTCAACCTCGAACACAAAGATCGAGTTGCCCTGCTCCTCAACCCCACCATAGACCGAGCGGATATCGGTCGAAACATTGCGCACCAGCATCTCACCCAGATCAAGGTAGTGATCGATGCCCTGACCGAACTCGCCCCATCCCGGCAGAACATGCGGGATCGCGGGGTCCGGGTGGGCCGTCCAATGGGTGCTGTGGGCGTGGTTCATGGTCACGATGTCCGGGATCAGGTCGGCACCACCGATGAACCCGGTGAAATCCGTCACTGCGTTCAATCCGCCGCGCGTCTGGATCAGAAAAGACGCATGGGCGACATAACTGATCCGGACCGAAAACTCAGGCACAGGGTCCTGCCAGGCCGCCTTGTGGATATACGCGATCCCCGGAGCTGCATCCGCAATGGCGATGCAATGGCTCGGCCGCCGCTCTTGCGCTGCGGCCCCGCCCGAAATCACCATCAATGCCGCAACCAACCAGCGCATACCCAGAGTGTAGCGCAGAACGCCCCCAAGTCATGCGCTTTAGTTGTGCATGTCAGAACGGCACAAATCAGGTGCCAACTTTTGTGCGACATGCCCCTTGTTCATCTGGCCAAAAATATCCCGGGGGAGTCGCGGCCTGCCGCGACGGGGGCAGCGCCCCCTTACCCCGCGTCCGTCTTGCCGCGCCGATCCGATCGAAGACTCGCGTACAGAACATGCGTCCGCCATCGCCCATTGATCTGCAAATAAGACTGCGCCACGCCTTCATATTTGAACCCCGAGCTTTCTAACAACCCCCGAGAGGCCGCGTTTTCCGGCAGACAGGCCGCCTCGATCCGGCTCAGATCCAAACGCGTGAAAGCGTGATGAACAACCGCCCCAATGGCCTCGCGCATGTAACCACGGCGTGCGAATGCCTGCCCGGTCCAATACCCCAGCGTGCCCGCTTGCGCCGGGCCGCGACGAATATTGTCCAGCGTGATTGCGCCTAACAGCACGTCATCTTCACGCCGGAACAGGAACAGCGGAATGGCGGTGCCGCTGGCGACCGAGCGCTGCGCCCAGTAGACGCGATTGGTAAAAGATTTCCGGCTCAGATGGTCCTTGGCCCAGATCGGCTCCCACGGGGTCAGGTAATCTTTCGAGGATCGTCGCAGCGCGGTCCAGTTGTTGAAGTCGGAATGGACGGGCGGGCGCAGGCTCAGGCGCTCGGTTTCGAGTTTCAGCTTGCGTCTGCCCAACAGCATCACGCCGCACGCCTCTCCTGCAATTCCGCCAGCAACGGCGCGCCCGAAACGGGGCCATACAGCGCCAGCGCCGCCGGGGCCTGCACCGCCATCTTCTCGGCAAAGGCACATACATCCTCGGTGCTGACCGCGTCGATCTTGGCGACCGTATCCTCAAGCGAGGGCACCCTTCCCCAGATCTGCACCAGACGCGCCAGACGTTCCGCGCGGTTCGATGGGCTTTCCAGCCCCATCAGCATCCCCGCCTTCATCTGGGCGCGGGCGCGGGCGACCTCTTCGGGGCTCATGTCCTCGGCCGCGCGCTTCATCTCATCAATTGTGATCGTCGCCAGTTCGCCCACCTGATCGGCCGAAGTTCCGGCGTAGATCGTGGTCGTGCCGGTGTCGGCATAGGCCCCGGTCTGGGCAAAGATCGTATAGCACAGCCCGCGTGTCTCTCGCACCTCCTGAAACAGGCGTGAGGACATGCCGCCGCCCAAGGCCGTCGAATAAATCTGCGCCGTATAGATCGCATCGTCGCGGTAGCCCGGACTTTCCAGCGCCAGCGCGAAATGGGCCTGCTCCAACTCTTTCTCCTGCCGCGCCTCACCGCCGGTGAAACGGGCCGCTTCGGGGATCAAACCCTTGCGCGGTTGCAGATGGCCAAACATTTCTTCGGCCAGTTTCATCAGCGCATCGTGATCCACGGCACCCGCCGCGGACAGGATCATCTGCTCGGGTCCGTAATGCTCGGCCACAAAACCCGACAAATCCTCACGCGAGAAGGCGCTGACCCGTTCGGTCGGGCCCAGAATGGTCCGGCCCAAAGGCTGGTCGTGATAGCTCTGCTCCTGCAGCCAGTCAAAGATCACATCGTCCGGCGTGTCATAGGCCTGACCGATCTCCTGCAGGATCACACCACGCTCAACCTCAATCTCGCGCGGGTCGAAAACCGGGTTCAGCACGATGTCGCCGATCACATCCATCGCCAGCGCCACGTCGTCTTTCAGCACACGCGCGTAATAGGCCGTGACCTCGCGCGAGGTATAGGCGTTGATATAGCCGCCCACATCCTCGATCGCTTCGGCGATTTGCAGCGCGGATCGGCGCTCGGTTCCCTTGAACGCCATGTGCTCAAGGAAATGCGCGATGCCGTTCTGTTCGATCCGCTCATGCCGCCCGCCGGCGGTCACCCAGATGCCGATGGCCGCCGATTGCAGCCCCGGCATATGTTCACTGACGATACGAAAGCCGTTCTTCAGCTGGTCCTGTCTGACTGTCACTCAGCAATATGCCTTCTGATATGATCCTCAAGGGCGCCCAGATCATTGGCAATCCGCGTCACCCGTTCCGGACGTTCATACAGATCAGACATGCGGGATGGAAGAGGCGGATGTTCGCCGCTCGCCGTCTCGACCGCCGCCGGGAATTTCGCCGGATGCGCGGTGGCCAGCGTGATCATCGGCACGTCCGCCGCGCGGTGATCCTCGGCCACCTTGATGCCAATGGCGGTGTGCGGGCAGACCAGCTCGGCGCTACGGGTCAGCGTGGATTTGATCGTCGCCAGCGTTTCCTCCTCGGACACGCGACCAGAGTCGAAATTCTCGCGCAGCGCCTCCATCGCGCCCTGACTGACGTTGAAGCCGCCATTCTTGAGTTCATCCATCAACTGCGCCACAGCGCTGCCATCCTCGCCATAGGCGTAATACAGCGCGCGCTCAAAGTTCGAGCTGACCTGAATATCCATCGACGGGCTGATCGAGGGGATAGTGTCGCCCTTGAAATACCCCTCGCCCGAGAGGCAGCGATGCAGGATGTCGTTCTGGTTCGTCGCCACCACCAGACGGTCGATGGGCAGGCCCATGCGTTTGGCGATATAGCCCGCGAAAACGTCGCCGAAATTGCCAGTGGGCACGGTGAAACTGACCTTGCGATGCGGCGCGCCCAGGCTTGTGGCTGCCGAGAAATAATACACCACCTGCGCCAGCACGCGGGCAAAGTTGATCGAGTTCACACCGGCCAGCTTGACCCCGTCACGGAAGTCGAAATCGTTGAACATATCTTTCACGGCGGCCTGACAATCGTCAAAATCGCCATCTACGGCCAGTGCATGAACATTGCTGTCGGCGGGTGTCGTCATCTGACGGCGCTGTACCTCGGACACGCGGCCATGCGGGAACAGGATGAACACGTCCACCGCGTCCAGCCCCCGGAACGCCTCGATGGCGGCCGAGCCGGTATCGCCGCTGGTCGCGCCCACGATGGTCACACGGTCGCCGCGCCGTTTCAGGGCGACCTGGAACAGCTGACCGATCAGTTGCATGGCGAAATCCTTGAAGGCCAGCGTCGGCCCGTGGAACAGCTCCAGCAGGAAGTGGTTCTCGTTCAACTGCTTCAGCGGCGCGCGGGCGTCGTGGCCGAAACCTTCATAGGCACGGGCGATGATGTCCTTGAACTCATCCTCGGCAAAGGACCCGCTGACATAAGGCCACATCACCCGGAATGCGATTTCCTCATAAGGCAGCCCGGCCAGCGCTGCGATCTCATCCTGCGACATCACCGGGATCTCGGCGGGCAGGTACAGGCCACCATCACGGGCCAGCCCGGTCAGCATCGCCTCTTCAAAACTCAGTTCGGGCGCCTGCCCACGGGTCGAGATGTATTTCATGTCGCGTCACTTTCAGAATTGGCACGGCTGCGCCACAGGAAGTACCCGGTCATCGCGGCCCAGACCAGAGCCAGACCAAACCAGGTGATTGCATATTGCAGATGATCATTCGGAATGCCGGTCGTGCTGACGGGCAAGGGCGTGATGCCGGGGTCGGTTTGCGACCGGGCGATCAGCAAGACAGGCTCTGCCCCCAAAGCAGCGGCCAGATTGGGCACGTCGCGGGCGAACCAGATGTTGGCGTCGATATCAGCCTCGGGCGTGTAACTGTCGATCTCGTCGGGCCAGTGCAGATTGCCGGTGATCTGCATAGGCCCGGTCAGGCGGTCGGTCTGTTTCGCCGTGGTCGGCACAAATCCGCGATCTACCAGAATGGTCCGGCCCTGCGTGCTGAAGGACTGGATTATGCGGTACCCTGCCCCGACCTGTTTGACCGAAACCAGAACGTGAATCTCGCCCGGCTCCAGTTCGCCCTCGACGACGACCGGCAGATATTTGTCAGCGCCTTCAGACGGTTGCTGCGGCAGCGCCACAGGGTCGGCTGAAATGCGGCTTTCAATCTCGGACAGCACGCCCTGTTTCCATGCCAGCCTTTGCACCTGCCACACGCCCAGCGACACCAGCACGGCCAGACCGGCAAGGCCGAAGATCAGCAGAAACAAAAAGCGGCGCATGGCGGGGGCAAACCTCATTGCAGGAACCGGCGTCTTGTTAAGGGCGGCGCGGGCCGGATTGCAACCACGCAATTGTATCGGGCGCAATCTTGCGCCCCAAACAGAGAAAAAGCCGCCCCGAAGGGCGGCTTTTGCAATTGGATCACCTGACCGGTGTTACATCAGCGGGGCCTGGCCCCAGATGTAGACGGCGAAGAACAGGAACAGCCAGACGACGTCAACAAAGTGCCAGTACCAGGCGGCAGCTTCGAAACCCACGTGCTTTTCAGGGGTAAAGTCGCCCTTGAGCGCGCGGATCAGACAGACCGACAGGAAGATCGTGCCGATGATCACATGCGCGCCGTGGAAACCGGTCGCCATGAAGAAGTTCGAGTAGAACTGGTCGCCACCAAACTTCCAGTCCTCATGCGCCAGCAATTCATAATATTCGAAACCCTGCAGCGCGGTGAAGGCGATGCCCAGAACGATACCAATGGCCAGACCGTTGATCAGCGCCTTGCGGTCATTGTCGTGCACCAGCGCGTGGTGCGCCCAGGTGATCGCACAGCCCGACAGCAGCAGGACCAGAGTGTTGATCAGCGGCAGGTGGAACGGGTCAACCGCATGGATATCCGGCTGGATGTATTCAGTGCCTGCATAGTCGTACATCGGGTACATGCGATGTTTGAAGAACGACCAGAACCAGGCAAAGAAGAACATCACCTCGGACATCACGAACAGGATGAAGCCATAGCGCAGGCCGATGCGCACGACCGGCGTGTGATCGCCCTGGCGGCTTTCGACCACCACTTCGGACCACCAGGCGAACATGGTGTAAAGAACAGCCACCAAACCGGCCCAGAACATCCATGGCGTGATGCCGTGCATCCACAGGACGGCTCCGAACAGCATCACAAAGCCCCCAATCGCGCCGACAAGCGGCCAGATTGAGGGGTTCAGAATGTGGTAATCATGGTCTTTTGCGTGTGCCATCAGTGTCCCTCACCTAAAGGCGTTAGTTCGTGTTTGTATCGGTCTGCGCGTCCAGGGCGGCAAAGCCCTCGGGCAGGTCAATTTCGTAGAATGTATACGACAGAGTGATCGTATGCACATATTTCGCTTCCAGATCCTCGACCATCTCGGGATCGACGAAAAAGCTGACGGGCATCTCTACCCGCTCGCCCGGTTGCAGCACCTGTTCCTCAAAGCAGAAACAGGCGATTTTCTGGAAATAGCCGCCGGCCGAATATGGCGCCACATTGTACGACGCTTGCCCCGCGATGGGGCGGTCGGTCGGGTTGTAGGCCTCATAAAAGGCCAGACCAGTCTCGCCGATGCGCACTTCCATCTCACGTTCAACCGGTTTGAACTCCCATGCCATGCCCTTGGCCTTTGAGGCATCAAAGCGAATGGTGACGGTGCGGTCCAGGATGTCTTCGGGGGCCGCTTCGGCCACGCCGGTGGTGCCGCCAAACCCAGTGACGCGACAGAACCAGTCGTAGAAGGGGACAGCGGCCCAGGCCAGGCTGCCCATCAGGACAACCACACCCACCGTTTGTGCAACCGTCTTCTGCGGGCCGGTCAATGCCATCAGTTCTGTACCTCCTCAGTCGCCATGCCAAAGTCTGTGCCCGACACTTTCACGACCGTCAGGCCAAAAATGATCACGATGAACGCCGCCAAGGTCAGGCCGACCCCAAGGTTGCGGCCAAAGCGGCGTTTATGCAGTTCGTGGCTTTTGCGCAGGCTCATGACCAGCCTCCCAAGCCGTAAGGTTTCAGCAGGGCTTCGACCAGAATAGCCCCGAAATGCAGGAAGAGGTAGAGAAGCGAAAGCTTGAAGAACCCACGCTCGACTTTGAAGTTGTCTGCCTCGGAATCGTCCTCGGTCCGGCGCGCGATCTGCCATGCGCCGCGCAGGAACAGCGCGTTCAGCACCAGCGCGACGGTCAGATAGACCGGGCCGCCAATGCCCGAGAAGGACGTGCCGACTGCCAGCAGGGCCAGCAGCACGGTGTAAACCAGAATATGCCAGCGTGTTGCGCGACGACCATGCGTGACGGTCAGCATCGGCACGCCTGCGTCGTCATAGTCCGAGCGCATGAACAACGCCAGCGCCCAGAAATGCGGCGGTGTCCACATGAAAGTCAGGGCAAACATCAGCCAGGGCTCGATCGACATCGACCCGGTTGCCGCAACCCAGCCGATCACCGGAGGGAACGCACCCGCAGCGCCGCCGATCACGATGTTCTGCGGCGTCGTGCGCTTCAGCCACATCGTATAGACGACCACGTAGAAAAAGATGGTGAAGGCCAGAAACGCACCCGCGAACCAGTTGGTCGCAAGGCCCAGCATGATTACCGACAGACCGGACAGGGCCAGCCCAACTGCCAGCGCCTCGCCCTCTTCTACCTTGCCGGAAGGGATCGGGCGGTTCTTGGTGCGCTTCATCACCCTGTCAATATCCGCGTCCCACCACATGTTCAGCGCGCCCGAGGCTCCGCCGCCGATGGCAATGAACAGGATGGCGCAAAAACCCACGAAGGGGTGCACCGCAACCGGAGCTGCCAGCAGACCGACCAAGGCCGTGAACACGACCAGAGACATGACGCGGGGCTTCAGCAGGGCGAAGTAATCGCCAAAGCTGGCCTCATCCGCGTGCGCCTGTGCGGTCGTTGCGCTGGCATTGATGCTTGCGTCGGTCATTCCTGGTCCTTTTGCGGCGAAAGCTGCGCGATCCACCGCGCAGCTGGCTGTTTATTGCAGACAGGTCGCCCTGCCCGCACAGTGCTTAGTTCGAAGCAACCTGATAGCTTTGCGGCAGGCCCGCATATTCGTCGATCGCGCCTTGCAGCCACTGTTCATAGGCCGCTTCGCTGACGACCTTCACAGTGATCGGCATATAAGCGTGGTCCTTGCCGCACAGTTCCGAGCACTGACCGAAATAGATGCCTTCCTTGTCAGCCTCGAACCACAGCTCGGCCAGACGTCCGGGCACGCCGTCCTGCTTCACGCCGAAGGACGGGATGGTCCACGAATGGATCACGTCCGAGGCGGTGACTTGCATCACGATAACTTTGCCAACCGGAACAACCACGGCAGTGTCGGTGGCCAGCAGCCACTCATCATCGCTATAGCCCGAGTCGGCCAGCTTGGCGCGCATCGCATCGTCCAGCACGAACGGAGTGACGTCTGCATCCGCAGGCCGCGCACCTTCGTCCAGCGTGGCCGGATGACCCAGCAGATAGCTGTCAAACGCGAAATCGTGATCGACATATTCATAGGTCCAGTACCACTGGTTCCCGACCACCTTGATGGTGATGTCGCCTTCGGGAATCTCTTGCTGCTTGAACAGCACCGGCAGCGAGAAGGCACCGATAAAGACCAGAATCAGGATCGGGCCCAAGGTCCACGCAATCTCGACCGGGGTGTAGTGCGAGAACCGCGCCGGGGTTGGATTTACACGCTGGTTGTAGCGCACGATGCAGTAAACCAGCAGTGCAGCCACAAACACGCAGATCAAGGTGATGATCACCAGAATCATCGTATCCAACTTGTGGATGCCTTCGGCAAGGCTGGTGGCCGCAGGCTGGAACCCAAGGCCGCCATCGACCGGCTTGCCAATAATCTCAAGCTCCTGAGCCATGGCGGGAAGGCTGGAGAGGGCTGTCATAAAGCCCGAAAGCATCAAAGCATTCTTCATGTTCTGTCCTGATCGTTTGATCTTTGCGTCCCTGGCGAAAAGGTGTGAATCGGTCGCACCTCTCCCGTTGTCTTTGGCCGCGTTAAAAACCATATTCCTGCTGGTAGATAAAGCAAAATGCTTGCGTCAAACAGACGCTATTTTTGATCTGGATCAAACCCGAAAGGTCCCAACCCATGGCTCAAGCCCCGTTTCGCCCCTTTGAAAACGCTCTGCCGCATGACGAAGCGCTGTCTATACTGCAGTCCGCGACAGCCGGGGCCGAGGACGGAGAGCTGTTTGTCGAGCGGCGAAAATCCGAGGCTCTGGTCTTTGATGACGGGCGTTTGCGCACCGCATCCTACGATGCGTCCGAGGGGTTCGGCCTGCGTGCGGTACAAGGTGAGGTTGCCGGATATGCCCATTCGACCGAGGTTTCGATCCCGGCACTAAAGCGCGCGTCCGAGACGGCGCGACTGGCCGTTGGCGACGGTGGCGGTACTCTGGCCGAGGCCCCGCGCGCCACCAATACGCGGCTTTACACGGACGAGGACCCCATCGAATCCGCCGCCTTTCCGGTGAAAATCGAAACCCTGCGCGAGATTGACGCCTTCGCCCGCGACCTTGATTCCCGCGTCGTGCAGGTCAGCGCCTCGATCAGCGCCGAGGTGCAAGAGGTCGAGATTCTGCGCCCCGATGGTGTGCTGGTGCGCGATGTGCGCCCGATGACACGGGTCAATGTCTCGGTGATTGTCGAACAGAATGGCCGTCGTGAAAGCGGCTCGGCAGGCGGTGGCGGGCGCATTGGCCTAAGCGGGCTGCTGGATCCGACCGATTGGCAGGACAAGGCGCGCGAGGCGTTGCGAATCGCTCTGGTCAATCTGGATGCGGTCCCTGCCCCGGCTGGCGTGATGGAAGTGGCGCTTGGCCCCGGCTGGCCCGGCATCCTGCTGCACGAAGCCATCGGTCATGGGCTTGAAGGCGACTTCAACCGCAAGGGCAGTTCGGCCTTTGCCGGGTTGATGGGCCAGCAGATCGCCTCGAAGGGCGTCACGGTGGTCGATGACGGCACGATCTCTGACCGTCGCGGCTCGATCAGTGTGGATGATGAGGGCACGCCCAGTTCGCGGACCGTGTTGATCGAAGACGGGGTGCTGACCGGCTATATGCAGGACCGCCAGAACGCGCGCCTGATGGGCGTTGCGCCCACCGGCAATGGGCGGCGGCAAAGCTATGCGCACAAACCCATGCCGCGCATGACCAACACTATCATGCTGGGCGGTGAGGCTGATCCGGCCGCGCTGGTGGCCGATATCAAGGACGGTATCTGGGCCGTTGGCTTCGGGGGCGGTCAGGTGGATATCACCAACGGCAAATTCGTGTTCTCCTGCACCGAGGCGTATCGGGTCGAAAACGGCAAGATCGGCGCGCCGGTCAAAGGGGCCACGCTGATCGGGGACGGGCCGTCCGCGTTGAAGCGGATTCGGGGGCTGGGCAATGACATGGCGCTGGATCCGGGGATGGGCACCTGCGGCAAGGATGGCCAATGGGTTCCCGTTGGGGTCGGTCAGCCCACGGTTTTGATGGATGGTTTGACGGTCGGTGGCTCGGCCGCCTGAGTCGGACGAACCAGTTATTCGGAAGGCGCAGGGTTAACCTGCGCCTTTCTTTTGGCTTCGTGTCAACGCGTTCCACCGATTGACAAAAAATTCACTGCAGATTTTGTTTTGTTAAATTTCAACAGTTTAGCGAATGTTCTTGCCATTTCTCGAAAGAGATTGCGTATAATTTTCCAAGATTCACAGGCTGTTAACCCGCGCAATCGTAAACCAGTTCTGCAATCAGGCGGAGCATCGGATGACCGAAGAGCAGCTTTCTTCCAATCACCCCCCACTCCCACCCACCACGGAAGAGGACAGGTTTTCCTGGCTCCGTCTGTTGCGCTCGCGCAAGGTTGGTCCGGCGACGTTTCGTCGGCTTCTGCGCGAACATGGCTCGGCGCAGAATGCGCTGGCCGCGCTGCCGGAAATGGCACGCGCTGCCGGAATTGAAGGGTATGAAATTTGCCCCCCCGGCGTGATTGAGGCGGAGCTCAAGGCCGCAAAAGCCGCCAAAGCGCGGCTTTTGTGCCTTGGGTCCGCCGATTTCCCAGATGCCTTGAACGATTTGTCCGACGCCCCGCCGATGCTGTGGGCGATTGGGGATACGTCCGTCCTGAAACGGCGGTCGATTGCCATGGTCGGCGCGCGCAATTGCTCGTCCCTGGGGGCCCGCATGGCGCGCGGGCTGGCGAAAGAGCTTGGCGAGAAAGGGTTCGTCATCGTCTCGGGGCTGGCCCGAGGGATCGATACGTCCGCACATTTGGCCTCGGTCGATACCGGGACGATTGCGGTTATGGCCGGTGGTGTGGATGTGATCTACCCGGCTGAGAATACGGATCTTGCACGGGACATTGCCGAAACCGGCCTGCGCCTGTCCGAACAACCCATCGGCGTGACCCCGCAGGCGCGGCATTTTCCGCGCCGCAACCGGATCATTTCAGGTCTGGCGCAAGCGGTTGTGGTGGTTGAAGCCGCAGCCAAATCCGGCAGCCTGATCACGGCCCGCGACGCTTTGGATCAGGGGCGCGAGGTTCTGGCCGTGCCCGGACATCCGTTTGATGCACGCGCCGCGGGGTGCAATCTGCTGATCCGCGACGGGGCAACTTTAGTGCGCTCGGCGGAGGATGTGATTGACGCCTTGCCACCTGAACACGCCGAGATGTTCAGGGAACCGCTCTCCCCGGTTGCACCCGACCCAAAGCCAGCCTCCAACCCTGCCGCGCTGCATAACGAAATTCTGATGCGGCTGGGGCCCTCACCCATTGCCGAGGACCAGTTGATCCGAGACATCGCCGCGACCGCAGGGGAAATCGGCCCCATTCTGGTCGATCTGGAACTGGATGGGCGGATTCAACGCCAACCCGGCGGTCTTCTGTCCTTGGCCGGTTGACGCCAAAGTGGCGACAAAACGGGCCGTTAGCCCACCGGAAGACGCACCAAATCGACGCGCCCCCGCCGGTGACCAAAGGAACGCATTGACAATTCGATCTTGCCGCACACATTTTGCACGGCCATACAAAGCGCAAAGCCCGTCGAGCGAGGATTCCTCTTAAATGCCCGTAGTTGTTGTAGAATCTCCGGCCAAAGCAAAAACGATCAACAAGTATCTTGGCCCCGACTACACGGTTCTGGCCTCATACGGTCATGTTCGCGACCTGCCGCCCAAGGACGGATCTGTCGATCCCGACCATGAATTTTCGATGAAATGGGAGGTTGGAAATGACAGCCGTAAGCATGTCAAAGCCATCGCCGACGCGCTGAAGGAAGACAACGCGCTGATCCTCGCCACCGACCCCGATCGCGAGGGCGAGGCGATCAGCTGGCACCTGCAAGAGGCGCTGACCAAGCGCCGCTCGATCAAAAAGGACACACCGGTCAGCCGCGTCACCTTCAACGCCATCACCAAAGAGGCAGTGACCGAGGCGATGCAGAACCCGCGTCAGGTCGACATGCCGCTGGTCGAGGCGTATCTGGCCCGTCGCGCGCTGGACTATCTGGTGGGCTTCAACCTCTCTCCGGTTCTGTGGCGCAAACTGCCTGGTGCCCGGTCGGCGGGCCGGGTGCAATCGGTCTGCCTGCGCCTGATCGTCGAGCGCGAGATGGAGATCGAGGCGTTCAAGCCGGTTGAATACTGGTCCGTGCGCGCGCTGTTCGAAACACCGCGCGGCCAGACCTATGAGGCGCGTCTGGTCACTCTGGCCGGGAAGAAACTGGATAAGCACGATCTGGCCAATGCCACGCAGGCGGAACTGGCGGTTCAGGCGATCACCAGCCGTGCGCTGAGCGTTACCTCGGTCGAGGCCAAGCCTGCGGCCCGCAACCCCAGCGCGCCCTTCATGACCTCAACCCTGCAGCAGGAGGCCAGCCGCAAGTTCGGCATGGGCGCACGTCACGCGATGCAGGTGGCACAGCGGCTGTATGAGGCCGGATATATCACCTATATGCGGACCGACGGCATCGACATGGCACCCGAGGCGGTGGCCGCCACGCGTGAGACAATCGCGGACCGCTACGGTGCCGAATATGTGCCAGACAGCCCGCGCATGTATAAGAACAAGGCCAAGAACGCGCAGGAAGCCCACGAATGTATCCGCCCAACGGATATGTCGCGCGACGCCAAGGCACTGAAAGTCACGGATGAAGATCAGCGCAAACTTTACGATCTGATCTGGAAACGCACCATTGCCTGTCAGATGGCCGCTGCGCGGCTGGAACGCACCACGGTCGAAATCGGCAGCGATGACGGGCAGGTCGGCCTGCGCGCCACCGGTCAGGTGGTGCTGTTCGACGGGTTCATGCGCGTTTACGAAGAAGGCCGCGACGATGTGGCCGATGACGACGAAAAGCGCCTGCCGCAGATCATGCAGGGCGATCCGGCGCGGTTCGCCAAGGTGTCGCTGCGTGATCAGTTCGCAAAAGCCGAAGATAAAGCCGCCATTCTGTCCGACAACGAAGCCGTGCTGGCGCTGCAACATCACACCCAGCCCCCCCCGCGCTATACCGAGGCCACGCTGGTCAAGCGGATGGAGGAATTGGGGATCGGTCGCCCCTCGACCTACGCCTCAATCGTGACAACGATTCAGGACCGCGAATATGTGCGCAAGGACAAGAACCGGCTGATCCCCGAGGAAAAGGGCCGGATCGTCACGATCTTCCTGCTGAATTTCTTCCGTCAGTATGTGGGCTATGAATTCACGGCCAATCTGGAAGAAGAACTGGACGACGTCAGCGCCGGTGACCGCGACTATAAAGACCTTCTGGGCAAGTTCTGGCGCGACTTCTCGGCTGCGATTGGTGAGACGTCGGAACTGCGCATTTCAGAAGTGTTGGACAGGTTGGACGAAGCGCTTGCGCCTCAGCTGTATCCGCCGCGCGAGGACGGGTCCGATCCGCGTGTCTGCCCGAAATGCGGTGTGGGCCAGTTGCACCTGAAAACCTCACGCACCGGCGGTTTTGTCGGTTGCGGCAACTACCCCGAATGCAACTATACCCGTCCCATCGCAGGTGAAGGGGCCGAGGGCGAGGAACGTCTGCTGGGCGAAGATGCGGGGGACGAGATCTGGCTGAAATCCGGACGGTTCGGCCCATATGTTCAGCGCGGCGAACCGACGCCCGAGAACAAGAAACCTCCGCGCGCCTCGCTGCCCCGCGGGTGGAGCAAGGATGACATGGATCTGGAAAAGGCGCTGACCCTACTGTCCCTGCCCCGCCAGATCGGCGAACACCCCGAGGGCGGCATGATCACCTCGAACTTTGGGCGGTTTGGGCCTTACCTGATGCATCAGCTGGCCGACGAGGCCAAGCCGGTTTACGCCAACCTCAAAGACCCCAACGACGTGTTCGAGATCGGTATGAACCGCGCCGTTGAGCTGCTGGCTGAAAAACGCGCCAATCCGGGGCGCGGTCGCCGGGCTGCAGCCAAACCTCTGAAGGAACTGGGCGAGCACCCCGATGGTGGCGCGATGCAGGTCCTGGACGGACGTTATGGGCCCTATGTGAAGTGGGAGAAGGTGAACGCCACCATTCCCAAGGACATCAAGCCCGAAGACGTAACGCAAGAGATGGCCATCGAATTGGTCAACGAGCGGGCGGCGAAGAAGGGCACCAAGAAAAAGGCGGGCCCAAAGAAGAAAGCCGCAGCCAAAAAGACGACGGCCAAGAAGACAACGGCCAAAAGCTCTTAACTGCGCGTTGCGGCCTCGATCAGTCGGGTCATGACCTGAACATAAGGCTTTTGCGGTTGTCCTTGGGCAATGGCCAATGCTGCGCGATCGTAAGCGGCCGACAAGACATCGGACAGCGCCTCAAGTTCAGAGGGATCAGCTTGCGGCAACGCCGCCGCAAGCCCCTCGTGCAGGCTTCGGCGTCCGCCGCCCGCATCGATGGCTGCCATTTCCGCGTGTCCCAGCACGGCGGGGCCGTCAATCAGTAGCAAACGAGCCCGCCCGGATACACGCATGGCCTGAAAGAACGCCATGCTGCCTGCAGTCATCGGCGCCTCGCCCGCGGACTGTGCGCTTTTGTCGATCGCTTGCGCCAACGCTTCAGCCTCGGCCCTGACAACAGCGCGGAAGAGGTCCTGCTTGTCCGTAAAGTGATGATACAGCGCGCCACGCGTGACATTTGCGGCGCGCACGATCTCGGGTGTCGACGTGTCGGCATACCCTTTTTCAACAAACAACGCGCGGGCGTGTGAAATCAGCCGGGCACGCATCGCTGCGCGACGATCTGCATTCGGTATGGGTGTCGTAGTTTTGTCTTGCATACATACAGCCTGTATGTTTATTTCAACATACATACAGATTGTACGTAAATTTGAAGGAGCGCAACATGAAGACCACACAATATTACCCCGTCATCCAAACAAACGACGTGCAAGGCACAGCCGAGTTCTATCAAACTCACTTTGGGTTCAGCCCTGCCTTTGCCGCCGACTGGTACGTTCACCTGCAATCCGACACGGACCCCAGCGTCAATCTGGCGATACTGGATGCCCATCACGACACTATTCCAGCCGCTGGGCGTGGCTGTGCCGCCGGGCTGATCCTGAATTTTGAAGTGGCCGACGCAGCAGTTGAATACGAGCGTCTGACCCACGCTGGTCTGCGAATTCTGAAACCGCTCTGCGATGAAGATTTCGGCCAACGGCACTTTATCGCTGCTGACCCCAACGGGGTATTGATTGACGTGATCACCCCGATCCCGCCCTCTGCCGCCTTTGCGGAACAATACAGCGCAGATGCTTTGCCGACCGGGTAGAAATACCTACGCGCTTTGGTTTCATTGACTTCCCAATGACGTGGCGGCACAACCTGCGGCATCACCATGTCATTGGGGGAGTTTTCCATGAAGAAAATCTATGCCAATGCCTCTGAGGCACTCGACGGAGTGCTGTCGGACGGCATGCTGATTGCGGCTGGCGGGTTCGGCCTGTGCGGTATTCCCGAACTGCTGCTGGATGCGATCAAACAATCCGGCGTGCAAAACCTGACTTTCGCGTCCAACAACGCGGGCGTCGACGATTTCGGCATCGGTATTCTGCTGCAGACCAAGCAGGTCAAAAAGATGATCAGCTCGTATGTCGGTGAGAACGCGGAATTCATGCGTCAATATCTGAGCGGCGAGTTGGAGTTGGAGTTCAACCCGCAAGGCACTTTGGCTGAACGGATGCGGGCTGGCGGCGCGGGCATCCCCGGGTTCTACACCAAGACCGGCGTCGGCACCGTGATTGCCGACGGCAAAGAGCACAAAGACTTCAACGGCGAAACCTACATCATGGAAGAAGGCATTTTTGCCGATCTGGCCATTGTGAAGGCGTGGAAAGCGGATGACACGGGCAACCTGATTTTCCGCAAGACCGCTCGTAACTTCAACGTCCCTGCTGCGACCTGCGGCAAGATCTGCGTGGCCGAGGTGGAAGAGATCGTGCCGCGCGGCTCGTTGGACCCTGACCAGATCCACCTGCCCGGCATCTACGTGCACCGCATCATTCAGGGCGATCATGAAAAGCGCATCGAACAGCGCACCACCCGCAAGAAGGAGGACGCATAATGCCCTGGGACCGCAATCAGATGGCCGCCCGCGCGGCGCAAGAGCTTGAAGACGGCATGTATGTGAACCTCGGCATCGGCATTCCGACGCTGGTGGCAAACTATGTGGGCGACAAGGACATCACCCTGCAATCCGAGAACGGTATGCTGGGCATGGGCCCTTTCCCCATTGAGGGGGAAGAGGATCCCGACCTGATCAACGCAGGCAAGCAGACGATCACCGAATTGTCCCGCACCTCGTATTTCGACAGCGCCACGTCCTTTGCTATGATCCGGGGCGGCAAGATTGCTGCGGCGGTGCTGGGCGCGATGGAGGTCGACGAAGAAGGCGATCTGGCCAACTGGATGATCCCCGGCGTGCTGGTCAAGGGTATGGGCGGCGCAATGGACCTGGTGGCCGGTGTGGGCCGTGTGATCGTTGTGATGGATCACACCAACAAACACGGCAAATCCAAGCTGCTGAAAAAATGCACCCTGCCGCTGACCGGCAAGAAGGTGGTGGACCGCATCATCACCAATCTGGGCGTTCTGGATGTGGTCGAGGGCGGTCTGAAGATCATCGAATTGGCCGAGGGCGTGACCGAAGACGAAATCCGCGCCGCAACCGAAGCGCAATTGGTCAACTGAACCAGACTAAAAAAGAAAGCCCGCCATTCAGGGCGGGCTTTTTCTATCTGCTGGTCTGAAACACGCACCCGTCCGAGATCAGATCGGGCGGTGTGGTGCACAAAGCCCGCGCGATCTGAAACGCCGCCAGAACTTTGGGCACATAGTCCCGCGTTTCCGCATAGGGCGGCACACCGCTATGCTTGCGCACCGCGCCTTCGCCCGCGTTATAGCCAGCCAGAACCAGAATCGGGTCGTTCCCGAACTCTTCCATCAGCCAGTTCAGGTATTTCACCCCCCCGGAAATGTTCTGACCGGGCTCGAAGCTGTCGCTGACGCCGAACCGAGCCGCCGTTGCGGGCATCAACTGCATCAATCCCTGCGCACCTGCGGAGCTTACGGCATCGGCGCGCCCGGCGGATTCGACGGCGATCACGGCTAGAACCAAAGCAGGCGAAACATTGGTCCCGACGGTCGAGCGCAGAATCTCGATCCCCTGCTCTTGCGCGATGTTCTGCAATGTCTGCAAACGGGGGGACCTGACGCTGGTCGCGGCCAGCGCGTTGATCGCATCATCCAGACGCCCTGCCCCAGCCTGCGCCATCTCGGGCGATACGCGATCCCAGAACGCCTTATAGGACCCTTTGGGATTGCTTTTGACGCCTGCGTCAGGCGCGGTGGCGGGCGGAACCTTGGCGCGTTTGATGATTTCTGGCACCACAAGCTCGGTGCCGGTGCTGGGCGCAGAGGGCCGTGCTGCGTGTTCTTCAGGTGAAATCTGCACGGTCACGCGCCGACGCTCGCCGGGCTGTGGTGCCTTGATCCTTTTGTATACGCCACGGGGTTCGGGCTCGGTCGCGACCGCGGGCGCAACACCAGATGCCAGAAACACCAGTGCACCGGCGCATGTAAGTGCGTCCCGGAGATTCATTTGCCTGCCTCATGTTCTCTTTTTAGGTGATTTGAACCTCAAAACGTCCCGCAAGGCCAGAAAAACAAAGCGAATTGGGGCAATTTCGCCTCATTTGGCGCAATTTTGCACCGCCCACCCCTGTATCACATCGATTGTTTGTATTTTTATCTCTTGTATTTCAATGCTTTACGCAAATCGTATCTAAAAAGTTAAGGTTGACGAAAAAAAATATGCGTTTGGCCCAATTCCTGCCACGCGCAACGGGCAAACATAGATGCATACCGAGACGGACTGGAGCGGACTGAGAGAGAAAGCTCTGAAACACGCCAAGGTTTAACAGACTTATTTTGATCCTTTAGGAGGGACGTAACATGATCAAGTTCTTCAAGAACTTCCGCAAAGACGAAGACGGCGCAGTAACAGTTGACTGGGTTGTTCTGACCGCAGCAGTCATCGGCCTGGCAGCCGTTGCATACAACCAGATCGAAGGCGGCGCGACCGGCCTGGCGACTGACGTGAACACCGCTCTGAACGCAGCGACCATCTCGACCGGCGACAACACCGGCGCAGAAGGCGGCATCACCACGGCTGGCAGCAACTAAGCCAGCGCTTCGCAAAAAAACAAACCGCGCCAGTTTGGCGCGGTTTTTTTGTTGGTGCACAAACATCAATAAGATGCACGCTGGGCTTTGCACGCAAGGGTCTCTTTTTCTGACGGCTCAAAGTGAGAAATCCGGCAATCCTCGGACTAAGGCGTGAAATTCAATCTTTGGCCGCATTTCCGCCACTGACATCACGCTAAAATGAACCCAGGAAACTTGCACCCGGAAATAGGGCTATTGGGCTCTCGGGAACTGAGAGGGCGGAGAGGAAACATGCTCAGATTCGTTAACCGATTTTCGAGAGAAGAAGAAGGTGCCATCACCGTTGATTGGGTTGTGTTGACCGCCATGATCATTGGGCTGGGCTCGGCATTGTTTTTTGCTATCTCCACTGCGACGGACGACTTCGGCGGGAATGTGAACACAGCCCTAACAAGCGCAACCATTAGCACTGGTGACAACGACAATGCCGGCGGTATCACCGTTGCCGGCACCGCTGGCGGAAGCTCAGGGGCTGGATCATCTGGTGGTAGCTCCAGCGGCGGGTCTTCTTCGGGCAGCAGTTCCAGCGGAGGATCGTCTTCAGGTGGCGGAACTGTAGGTGGCGACGGCTAAAGCCTGACACAAATTCCCAGAATATGAACGTGTTAATACGACCGTTGATAGCGTGGCTTTGACGGTCGTTTTTCGCGCACCCCGCCAACCGAAGTTGCGACTGCTCTTCCTCCTAGGTTCGGCTGCAATCCTGTAGACGAATAGTAAAAATCCGCTGTTGCTGGCAATTTTGTCCCACATTTCGACACAATTGCAGTTTAGGAATAATGCTGTTCAAAAGTCGCGATACTGTCGCTAACTTTTTGACCGACGAAATTATGAGGTGCATACATGCGAGCGGTATTCGGACTTGTTCTGATTGTCGGGGTGGCTTTGGCCGGGGGCGCGGTTTACATGGCGCGCAACTATATTGCCGAGTACCAGAATGAACTCGCCCGCCAGAAGCAGGCTGCGGCCGAAGCGCTGGCGAATGCTCAGGTCGAAGTTGTTCCAACGGTGACGGTATACGTTTCGAATCGACCTCTGAAATATGGTGAGCGCCTGACACAGGAAGATGTGCGTGCCGTCGACTGGCCCGAAAACGCGATCCCGGAAGGCACGTTCACTGAAATTGCGGCACTGTTCCCAGAGACCGGCCCTCAAGAGCGCTTTATTCTGAGAACAATGGAAAAAGACGAGGCCATTCTGGCCGTTAAGGTCACCGAACCTGGTGAGAAGGCCGGGCTGACGTCTCGCCTTGAAAAAGGAATGCGCGCTTTTGCCATCAGCGTTGATGTGGCATCCGGCGTTTCGGGTTTTCTGCGCCCTGGCGACAACGTGGACATTTACTGGACCGGCTCCAGCGGTACGACCGAAGGGAACACCGGCGGGATCACGCGCTTGATTCAGACGAGCATTCAGCTTGT
Source organism: Ruegeria sp. C12 (assembly GCF_056537745.1). NCBI lineage: Bacteria > Pseudomonadati > Pseudomonadota > Alphaproteobacteria > Rhodobacterales > Roseobacteraceae > Ruegeria > Ruegeria sp. C12. The sequence continues at coordinate 168,250 of NZ_JBQFSA010000008.1, read as the reverse complement.
TGCCGTGGACCAAAGCACAGGTTCAGATGTGACAGGGACAACGATTGCACGAACTGTCACCGTTGCAGCCACACCGGAACAGGTCGCTGCATTGGCTCAGGCACAAAACACGGGCCGGCTTTCTCTTGCCCTTGTAGGGGTTAGCGATGAATCGGTTGCAACTGCGATCGAAGTCGACCAGCGAAAGCTCTTGGGCATCGAAGAGACGGCGCCTGCACCAGAAGTCGCCAAGGAACAGATTTGCACCACGCGCATCCGCCGTGGCGGCGATACGTTCGAAACCCAGATCCCCTGCACAAACTGACGTCAATTCAGAGCGTTACAGGTTACGAGCCGCGCCATTCGCGCGGCTCATTTTTTTGTTATTGTTGCCTATTGTCCACATAAACAAAATTCCAGAAACCATTGATTATTGCAATAAATTCGGAATTCGCGCAGTCTTTTGAACCATAGGGCATAAGACCCAAAAACGAGGCGTGATCGGAGAGGCAGGTCACATGACAATACGTTCCTGGATCAGCGCAACCCTGCTGGGGTTGACGCTTGTTGTGGGCCCGGTCGGCGATGCCGCCTGGGCTGAAACCCTTCGCGTGGTCAAAAAGGGCACAGTGGAAACACTGGAAGTTCCAATGAACCGCGCGATCGTTGTTGAAAGCGAGCAACCTTTTGCAGAACTCAGCATTGCCAACGCGGGCATTGCTGACATTTCGTCGCTTTCCGATCGTACCATCTATGTTTTGGGTAAAGCACCCGGTCTGACGACACTGACGTTGTTCGATGGCGCCGGTATGCTGCTGGCCAACGTTCGGGTCCGGGTTGCCCCGGATGTGACCGAGTTCAAAGAGCGTTTGCGCCAGATCCTGCCCGCCGAACCGATTGAGGTTCGCACAGCGAATGACGGCATCGTTCTGTCCGGTACGGTTTCAAGCGCAGCCAAACTGGCCCGCGCACTGGAACTGGCGGAACGTTATGCGCCCGAACGCGTTTCGAACCTGATGTCTGTTGGCGGCGTCCAGCAGGTCATGTTGAAAGTGCGGTTTGCGGAAATGAACCGCTCTGTCGCGAAAGAGCTCTCCTCAACGCTTTCCATTGCAACCGATGACTTTGTTGGTGGTTTCAACCCGCAAAACCTCGTGCCGCCTGTCACTGTTGAAAACGGTGTGCTGCTGTTTGGCTTCGGGGTCGGGTCGGCGCAGGTCAATCTGCTGTTGCAAGCCTTGGAAACCAAGGGCCTTGTCCGCAACCTTGCTGAGCCGAACCTGTCGGCTCTGTCCGGTCAGGAAGCGTCCTTCCTTGCGGGCGGCGAGGTTCCAATCCCGGTTCCTCAGGACGATGGTGTCGTGGCCATCGAATTCAAACCATTTGGTGTAGAAATGCTGTTCACGCCACGGGTTGTGGACGGCGATCTGATTAATCTTGAAATGGGCACGTCGGTATCTAGCATCGACACCAGCTCAAGCTTCACGATCAACGGGGACAACGTTCCCAGCTTTATCGTGCGTCAAGCAAAGACCACCGTGGAACTGCGCGACGGTGAGAGCTTTGCCATCGCCGGGCTTCTTCAGGACAACTTTGTCGATCAAGCCAGCCAAGTTCCCTGGCTGGGCGATGTTCCCGTCCTTGGCGCCCTGTTCCGCAGCGCCGATTTCCAGCGGGATCAGAGCGAACTCGTTATCATCGTCACCGCACATCTGGTATCACCGATACGCGGCGAGGCGCTTGCTCTGCCAACCGACCGTGTCAAGCCACCCAGTGAGTTCGACCTGTTTATTAACGGTAAGACAGCACGCACGACCCGCGCAGGTGTAGGTGCCGCTTCTGAAGTCGCCAAACAGGATTTCGGCAGCTCATACGGCTACGTCCTGGATTGATGAGGAGGATAGACCAATGAACAAGTGGATCATCACACTGGGTCTTACGGTCGCCGTCTCGGCCTGTACTCGTGAGGCCGGTTACGAAGCCGACCAAGGGGCCTTTGGCAACGCGACGCTTAACAACGTTCAGGTTATGAATGGTGAACTGTCTTATGCTGAGATCCTGAGCCGTCGCTTTGCGGCTGATGTGCCCAGCCAGATCAACTTTGCCTTCGACAGTTCGCAACTGGATGCATCCGCCCAAAGCATTTTGTTGCAGCAGGCAGACTGGATAAAACAATTCCCCGAGGCACGGTTCCGGGTCTATGGGCACACAGATGCCGTCGGTTCGAACAGCTACAACCAGAGCCTGGGTTTGCGCCGAGCGCAGGCAGCGGTGAATTTCCTGGTCCAACAGGGTATTTCCCGGTCCAGACTGGAAGCCGTCGTATCCTTCGGTAAAACCCAGCCCCTGGTTGCTACTTCGAATCGCGACCGCCGCAATCGTCGCACAGTGACCGAAGTGTCAGGCTTTGTGGACGGTGGCCCGCAGACGCTGGACGGAAAATACGCCCAGGTCATTTACCGCGAATACGTCGAAAGCGCGACGCGACCGAGTTACATTGAAGATTCTTCCAATGTAGCCGACTCGGGGAGCGGTGGATAATACGACAGAAATGGGCGACATCGTCGCCCATTTCCCTACAATTGGTTCTTTTGCGCCAAATTCTCGCCCAACTTCACAGCGACATTGTCAACAATTGGGTGACCTGCGGCCTGAATTGACCGCATAGGGGCGACAGCAAATCAACCGGCACGATATCCGTCCGCAAGAGAAGCTGGCCTCTCTCAACGAGGATATTGTTTATGACCAGCGCGACGCCGCAAGATGACAACACCGGTATCTTGGCTTGCACGATCAGCCGGGATGTCCAGAACTTCGACCTGCTCATCGAAGACATGGAAGCCGCGCTGGGCGAACGATGGGGTGATCTGGGCTTTGCCGAAGCGCTGGCCTTTTTCAGCCAGCCCGAAGCCGAATCACTGCAGTTTGTTGCGCTGGCCATCGATGGCGAGGATGAGGACAACCTGTCTTTGATGGGCGAGATCATCACCCAGGCAAAAGACAAAAAAATCAAAGTGGTCCTGATCGCCGAGGACGTCACACCTGCTGCCCTTCACCAATTGCTGCGCAAGGGCGCGGACGAGTTTGTCCCCTACCCTCTGCCCGAAGGCGAATTGCAGGAAGCCATCGAGCGGATGAACCAACCCGACCCGGTTGCCGTTGCGCAGGCGGCCGCGGTGCCGTTGGCGGGCGGAGATGCCAAGGAAGGTGCCCTGTTCGTTGTGCATGGTCTGGCCGGTGGTGTCGGGTCGACCACGATGGCGGTGAACCTTGCGTGGGAGCTTGCCTGTGTTTCCGACAAGGACGCACCGACTGTTTGCCTGATCGATCTGGACCTTCAATACGGCACCGTTTCCACATATCTGGATCTGCCGCGCCGCGAAACTGTGTTCGAAATGCTGTCGGACACAGCCAATATGGATGATGAGGTTTTCTCGCAAGCACTTCAAAGTTATGAAGAAAATCTGCAGGTGCTGACAGCGCCCTCCGATATGGTGCCGCTGGACCTGATCACGCCGGAAGACATTCAGCGCGTCATCGACATGGCGCGCAAGCATTTTGACTATGTCATCGTGGACATGCCCAAAACGCTGGTTCTGTGGTCTGAAACCGTTTTGCAGGCGGCGCATGTTTATTTTGCCATGATCGAGCTGGACATGAGATCGGCCCAGAACGCGCTGCGCCTGAAACGCGCTTTGCAGGCCGAAGAGCTGCCCTTCAACAAGCTGCGCTTTGCCCTGAACCGTGCACCCAAATTCACCGACCTGAATGGAAAAGGCCGGGTCAAACGTATGGGCGAAAGCCTTGGGATTTCGATCGATCTGCAACTGCCGGATGGCGGTAAACCCGTGATGCAAAGCGGCGATCACGGTCTGCCCTTGGCAAGTTCTGCGGCAAAGAACCCATTGCGCCGCGAATTCGCAAAACTTGCGAAATCACTTCACAGCCTGGGCAGCAGCAGCGCCGAGGCCGCGTAAAACCATCCCAAGGGGGGATAAGCCGTGTTTTCAAGATACAAGAAACAGCCCGAAGCGCAGCCAGTACAAGCGCCGACGAAAGCGCCTGAAGCGGCTGCACCGGCAGCGGCCCCTACCCCAAACGCCGTGGCCCGCAAGCCACTGCAAAAGAAATCGGCCGAGGCGATGGGTTCGGACCGCGACCGCAAACGCAAAGAGCGTCTGGGCGAGATTAAGATCGAACTGCATCGCGAGCTTCTGGAAAATCTGAACCTCGCAGCGTTGGAGAACGCGGGTGAAGCGGAACTGCGCGCGGAAATCAGCGCAATCGCCAGCGAAGTGCTGGAAGCCAAGAACATTGTTCTGAACCGCGACGACCGGACCCAGCTGAACAAAGAGCTTTATGACGAAGTCACCGGACTTGGCCCGCTGGAAACACTGCTGCAGGACGACACGGTCAACGATATTCTGGTCAATGGTCCGCAGCAGATCTTTGTGGAACGCGCCGGTAAGCTGGAACTCAGCGACATCACGTTCAAGGACGAAAAGCACCTGATGCGGATCATCGACAAGATCGTGTCCGCCGTGGGTCGTCGTGTTGATGAATCAAACCCTTATGTTGACGCCCGTCTGGCCGATGGCTCGCGTTTCAACGCGATGGTGCCGCCGATTGCCGTCGATGGTTCGCTGGTTTCCATTCGTAAGTTCAAGAAAGACAAGCTGGGCATTGACGATCTGGTCAATTTCGGCGCGTTCACCGAGGAAATGGCCGCCTATCTGCAAGCTGCGGTATCGACCCGTCTGAACATCATCGTCTCGGGCGGTACGGGTTCGGGTAAAACGACAACGCTGAACGCGCTGTCCAGCTTTATTGATGACGCCGAGCGCATCCTGACCATCGAGGATACGGCGGAACTTCAGCTGCAACAGACACATGTAGGCCGGATGGAAAGCCGCCCGCCCAACGTGGAAGGCAAAGGTGAGGTCAGCCCGCGCGACTGTCTGAAAAACGCCCTGCGTATGCGCCCCGACCGCATCATCGTGGGCGAGACGCGTGGCGCCGAGGTGATCGACATGCTGCAGGCCATGAACACCGGTCACGACGGATCAATGACCACGATCCACGCCAACTCGGCCCGCGATGGTATCTCGCGTCTGGAAAACATGATCGCGATGGCCGGGATTGAAATGCCGATCAAGGCCGTACGCAGCCAGATCTCATCCGCTGTGAACCTGATCGTGCAAGCCAGCCGTCTTCAGGACGGTTCGCGTCGCATGACTTCGATCACCGAAATCACGGGGATGGAAGGCGACGTGATCTCGATGCAGGAAATCTTTAGGTTTCAACGTGTTGGCCTGACACCCGACAACAAAATCATCGGGCATTTCACCGCCACGGGTGTGCGCAGCCACTATTCCGAACGCTTCCGTCTGTGGGGCTTTGATCTACCGGCGTCGATCTACGACCCAACCACAATGTAGGAGAAACTTACATGCAAGTGCCTATGGAGGCGATCATCTATGTCGCCATCTTTGTGGGGGTTCTCGCCTTGGTCGAAGGCATCTATCTTGTCGCCTTCGGCAAGTCGATCAGCCTGAACAGCCGCGTCAACCGTCGCCTCGACATGCTGGAAAAAGGCGCCGGGCGCGAGCAGGTGCTGGAACAGCTGCGCAAGGAAATGCAACAGCATATGAAATCGCAGAGCATCCCTCTGTATTCATTGCTGGCAGACAAGGCGCAGAAGGCGGCCATCGCGTTCTCGCCCCGCCAACTGATCATGATCATGTGCCTTGTGTCAGTTGTGGCATTCATGGGGCTGAGCATCGGAACCGCCACTGAGATGGTTCTGCGCGTCGCCATCTCGATCGCGATTGGCGTTGGTGGCGTCTACGCCTGGGTCAACCACAAGGCCAAAAAGCGCATGGGAATGATCGAAGAGCAATTGCCTGACGCTGTTGAACTGATGGTACGCTCGCTGCGGGTTGGTAACCCGTTTGTATCGACTATTCAGGTGGTTGCGAACGAAGTGCAGGACCCGCTGGGCACCGAATTTGGTGTCATCGCGGATGAATGCGCCTATGGTCGCGACGTGGGTGAAGCGCTGAAGGATATGGCCGAACGTCTGGATATGCAGGACTTGCGGTTCCTGGCGGTTGCCGTGGGTATCCAACAGCAATCCGGTGGCAACCTTGCTGAGATTTTGGCAGGCCTGGCCCAAGTCATTCGCGCCCGGTTCCGCCTATTCCGTCGCGTCAAGGCGATCACGGCCGAAGCGCAATGGTCCGGTAAATTCCTGTCCGGCTTCCCAATCTTCTGTCTGGTTTTCGTTTTGGTAAAAGATCCCGGATACTACGACGAGGTTCTGGACCACCAGTGGTTCATCCCGGCCTGTTTCATCGTTGGTATCATGCTGACGCTGAACCTGATCGTCATGAAGATCATCACAAACATCAAGGTCTGAGGGCGATATCATGGAGTTTCTGACAAAAATCAATGATTTGCTTACGGAGAACTTGGGAGAGTTTGGCCCTCTGATCGTGGTTGGAATTCTTGGCCTTGTCCTGATCGGTGTTGCTGTCTCGCTGATGATGAGCCAGCCCGAGGATCCGCTCAAAAAGCTTCAGCGCGCCAATGCGGCACCAAAGGCAACCAAGAAGGACAAGAAAGACAAGCTGCGGCACGGCAGCCAGAATGAGCAGCTTGAGAAATTCGCAACTTTCCTTGAGCCGAAGGACCAGGAAGAATACTCGGCCGTCCAGCTGAAACTGAGACAAGCAGGTTATCAGTCCAAGGACGCGGTTCGGTTTTTCCACTTTGCGCAGTTCGCCCTGGGGATCATTGGTATTGTTCTGGGCGTTCTGTTGATAACCGTGTTTTCCGGTGACCAGGAATTCACCACTCAGCAAATGGTCATCCGGGTGCTGTTGCCGGGCGGCGTTGGATACATGATCCCGAAATACTGGATCACGCGCCGGGTCGCCGAACGGCAAGAGGCAATTACGTCCGGGTTTCCTGATACACTCGACCTTATGCTGGTCTGTGTCGAAGCAGGGCAGTCCCTTGATCAGGCCATCGTGCGCGTCGCAAGTGAAATGAAATCCTCCTACCCCGACATCGCTCAGGAATTTGAGGTCGTCGCTTATGAGATGAAGGCCGGTAAGGACAAGGACACCGTTCTGCGGGACTTTGGAACCCGTTGCGGTGTGCAGGATGTCAGTTCATTTGTGACCGTGATGATCCAATCGGCAACATTTGGTACATCGATTGCCGAAGCTCTGCGGGTTTATGCCGGTGAAATGCGTGACAAACGGGTCATGCGGGCAGAAGAAGCCGCAAACAAGTTGCCTACGAAAATGACTCTGGTCACAATGATGCTGACGGTGCCGCCGCTGTTGATCATTCTGGTCGGCCCCTCGGCAAACGTGATTTCGAGCTTCGGTCGCTGATGGATCGCTTATGAAAACAAAACTCAGGTGTATCCTGTCCCGGCTACGCCGATTGCTTCAAGCCACTGTGGTTATCGCCACGGTGGCTTCTTGCACTGAAGGCGGTCTGTCCAATGGGCTGGATGCGCCGGGCGTCGATCCCAAAGGCAAGTCGGTCGACCACATCACCGTTGGCAACCGGTTGATGGCAGCGGGTGAATACGAACTTGCGTTGGAGAGCTTTACCCGCGCCGCATTGGATCAGGGGATGACCCCGGAGGTCCTGACCTCGATGGGAACCGCCAATGTTGGGCTGCGTCGATTGGGTCAGGCGGAGCCCTTACTGCGGCAGGCGGTCGAGGATGATACGGACTGGCCCATCGCCTGGAACAATCTGGGTGTTCTGCTGATGGAATTGCAGGAATACCCCGAGGCCGCTCAGGTCTTTCAACGGGCCTTTGCGCTGGACAATGGCGAAAGTGACGCAATTCGCGACAATCTGCGCTTAGCACTCGCAAAAATGGAAAATCCTGTTAATAATACCCCCCAAGAACAAGAATATACGCTGGAGCAGCTTGGCGACGGGCAATTTACGCTACGCAAGATCCAGTAATCGAGGCAAGAGCAGTAAAGGACGCAAAAATGCGCCACCAATTCTTGATTCCATCCCTCATTCTCAGTGGGCTCATTCTAGCCGCTTGCGAAAAGGAAACTGCCGAAGAAAAGGTTGAACGCACGTTTCAGGAAGTGAACGTCATCGACGAAACCAACCTGAACGATGTTCTACTGAACGCGGCCGACCCGAATGAGGCGGTGACCTATTTCCACAACGCAGCCAGCAAAAGCCCCAACCGGATCGACCTTCAACGCGGTCTGGCCATTTCACTTGGGCGCGCCAAACGCACGACCGAAGCGGTATCGGCGTGGAAACGCGTGACGACCATGAAAGGGGCCAACAGCTCGGACAAGGTCGAGTACGCGGATGCGCTGGTCAGAAATGGTGATTGGGCGCAGGCGAAATCGGTTCTGGACACGGTTCCGCCAACCTATGAGACGTTCAAACGTTACCGGCTTGAGGCGGTCGTGGCCGATTCCAGAAAAGAATGGAAACGCGCAGACCATTTCTATGAAACTGCGGTTGGCCTGACCACGCGCCCGGGCAGCGTGATGAACAACTGGGGGTTCTCAAAACTCTCACGCGGGCAATACGCCGAGGCAGAGCGTTTGTTCACCGATGCGATCCGGCAAGACAGTTCGCTGTTTACCGCAAAGAACAATCTGGTTCTGGCCCGCTCTGCACAGGGAAATTACAGCCTGCCGGTTGTTCCCATGTCACAGATCGAACGGGCGCGCCTGTTGAACACTATGGGGATCTCGGCTGTGAAGCAGGGCGACGTGACCACAGCCAAGAACCTGTTCCGCGAGGCGATCTCGACCCATCCGCAGCATTTCGACGAAGCCGTCCGTTCGCTGCGCGCGCTTGAGGAATCCACCTAAATGGACATCCCTGTTCGGGCGGCGGTGTGGTTCCTGCCGTTCATTCTGCCGATCTGTTTCTATGTCGCCTTCACCGATATGCGTGAGATGCGGATCAAGAACCACGCCGTTGTGGCTTTGGCGCTGGTCTATGTGGTTGTCGGGCTGATCGCCCTGCCCCCGTGGGCGACCGGCACACTCAGCGGAAAGCTGGGGCCATTCCCCGTCGCTTTTCCGCCTTATGTCTGGCAATTGCTGCATCTTCCCGTGATCCTGATCGCCGGAATGGTCCTGAATGCCATCGGCGCTGTTGGCGCGGGTGACGCCAAGTTTCTGGCGGCGGCTGCACCGTTTGTCTGGGTTCAGGACTTGGGTGTCGTGCTTGCGATTTTGATGGCAACCGTTTTGGGTGCCGTAGTCACGCATCGGCTGGCCCGCCACACCCGCTTGCGCGCAATCGCGCCGCATTGGGAAAGCTGGGACCGGGGCAAAAAGTTCCCGATGGGCCTTGCCCTTGCCGGAGCTTTGGCGATGTATTTGATTCTGGGCACTGTTTACGGTTCGTAAACTATCATCACCGCGCCATGTCGCTGCCTTGGTCCCGCCATAAAGCTGGGCCAGATTTCCCACAAGTCGCCCGTTTGCGGGCATTTGTGTGATTTTTTGGATGGACGAGCGTCGCTCATGAATATGCAAGCTTCCTCTGTTATGGCCCCTCCTGCCCCCAAAGGTTTGGGGGAGATGCAGCTCCCGCTGGTGATGATGCGGGACATTCTGCTGAAAACGATCTTCCGTAAGAACGCCAGCACTGTGTCCGAAGTTGCCGAGGCGGTCTGCCTGCCCGGTTCGGTCACGCAGGAACTGATCGACATCGCGCGCGAACAGAAACTGATCGAAGCGACAGGCACCCTGAACGCCAATAGCGGCAATGAAATGGGCTATCAGCTGACCGATGCAGGCAAGGCCCGCGCATTGGACGCGCTTAGCCAGTCTGAATATTTTGGCGCGATGCCGGTGCCGCTGGACGTTTATCGCGAGCAGGTCAAGCGCCAGTCGATCCGCAACATTCAGGTCACGCGTGAGCAATTGGTCGGTGCCATGGGCCATCTGGTCCTGCCCGATAGCCTGTTGGACCATCTTGGTCCGGCGGTCAGTGCGGGCCGCTCGATCCTGATGTATGGCCCTCCGGGCAATGGTAAATCCTCGATTTCGAACGGTATCCGCGATGCTTTGGGCGACAATGTTTATGTGCCCTATGCCATCGAATATGCCGGTCAGGTAATCACCGTCTATGACCCGATCGTGCACACCGCGATCGAGCAGGAAGCCGACGACCCCAACAGCCTGCGCCGCCGCAAACGGTTCGACTCGCGCTATGTGCAATGCGAACGCCCCACCGTTGTAACGGGTGGTGAACTGTCGCTGTCCATGCTGGATCTGGTCTACAACCCCACCGCGCGGACCTATCAGGCCCCGTTGCAGTTGAAATCGACCGGCGGCATCTTCATCGTGGACGACCTTGGCCGTCAGGCGGAACCGCCGCAGGCGCTGGTCAACCGCTGGATTGTTCCGCTGGAAGAGAACAAGGATATTCTGGGCTTGCAATCGGGTGAAAAGTTCGAGGTGCCGTTTGACACGCTGGTCATCTTCTCGACCAACTTCCACCCGAACGAGATTTTCGACCAAGCCGCCCTGCGCCGGATCTTTTTCAAGATCAAAATCGACGGCCCGAACCAGGAGAACTTCCTGAAAATCTTTGCCATGGTGGCCCGCAAACGCGGCATGCCGCTGGATGAGGCCGCTCTGGTCCACCTGTTGAAGGTCAAATACCCGACCATCGACAATATCTATGCGAACTATCAGCCGATCTTCCTGATCGATCAGATGATCTCGATCTGCGAATTCGAGGGCATCCCTTATCAGATGAGCCCAGACCTGATCGACCGCGCCTGGGCCAACATGTTCGTCAAGGACGAGAAAATCGTCAAATAACGCCGTGCCATTCCGGCACGAGGGCGGTTAATCTGCGCCTATGACGCAGATTCCCGCCCGGATCACCGATTGGTTTTCGGCCAAAGGCTGGTCCATCCACCCCCATCAGCAAGACATGTTCGACCGGGCGCGTGATCCGGCCACGCTGCTGACCGCCCCCACCGGGGGCGGCAAGACAATGGCCGGGTTTCTGCCGTCTCTGGCTGAACTGGCCGAGGGCGCACATAGCGGGTTACACACGATCTATGTCTCACCGCTGAAAGCCTTGACGGCAGATATCAAACGCAACCTTCGCACGCCGGTGGATGAGATTGGCCTGCCCATCCGCATCGAAGACCGGACCGGCGATACATCCGCGACGCAAAAGAAACGTCAGCGCGCTGACCCTCCGCATATTCTACTGACAACGCCCGAAAGCCTTGCCCTGCTGACCTCTTACGAGGACGCTCCGCGCATGTTTGATGGGGTGCAGAGGGTGATCGTGGATGAAATCCATGCCCTTGCCGAAAGCAAGCGCGGGGATCAGTTGATGCTGGCGCTGGCACGGTTGCAAACCCTCTGCCCCGATCTGCGCCGCGTCGGCCTGTCGGCGACGGTCGAAGACCCCGAAGGGATCGCCCGCTTTCTGGCGCGGCACCCGGACCCTTGCCGGATCATACAGGCCGACCCCGGCCCTGACCCCGACATCGCGATGCTGGCAACCGAGGAAATGCCCCCGTGGTCGGGTGGCGGCGCGGCTTATGCGATCCCGGCAGTGCTGGAGCAGGTCCGGCAGCACAAGACCACGCTGATCTTTCACAATACCCGCGCGCAGGCCGAGATTTTCTTTCACAATCTGTGGCTTGCAAATGACGAAGGCCTGCCCATCGGCATCCATCACGGCAGTCTGGACCGTCAGCAGCGTGAACGGGTCGAGGCCGCCATGGTGCGTGGTGATCTGCGGGCCATCGTCTGCACCGGCTCTTTGGATCTGGGCATCGACTGGGGGGATGTCGATCTGGTCATCCAGATCGGTGCGCCCAAGAACGTCAAGCGATTGGTGCAGCGGATCGGGCGGGCGAACCACCGCTACAACGCGCCGTCCAAGGCCCTTTTGGTGCCTGCCAACCGGTTCGAAGTGGTGGAATGCGTCGCCGCGTTAGAGGCTGCAAAAGCGCATGAACTGGATGGCGAGCCACGCGGCGCAGGCCCCCGAGATGTGCTCTGCCAGCATATCCTGATTGCGGCGGCGGCGGGGCCGTTCGAGGCTGACGCACTGTTCACGGAAATGACCTCAGCCGGGCCATTTGCCGATCTGACCCGTCTGGAATTCGACGCATGTCTGGAGTTCTGCGCAACCGGTGGCTATGCCCTGCGCGCCTATGACCGCTGGCAGCGGCTGCTGCAGCGTCCCGATAGGCTGTGGCAGTTGCGCGACCCCCGTGCCGCCGCGCGCATCCGCATGAACCTTGGGACCATACAGGACACCGACACCCTGAAGGTGCGCCTGAAACGCAACCGCGGCGGCAAGCCACTGGGCGAGGTCGAGGAAGGCTTTGCCGCCTCGCTTACACCCGGAGATACCTTCCTGATCGGCGGCCAGATCGTGCGCTACGAGGGCCTGCGCGAGATGGTGGTCGAGGTCAGCCGCCGGGCCGACAAAAAGCCCAAGATCGCCACTTTCATGGGGACGAAATTTGCCACCTCGACCCAGCTGAGCGACCGTATTCTGCGCATGTTCGCCCAACCCGACTGGCCGCAACTGCCCCGCCACACCGCCGACTGGTTGGCCCTGCAGCGGGACATGTCCCGCCTGCCCCAGCGCGACCGCCTGCTGATCGAAAGCTTTCCCAGCGACGGGCGCGAGCATCTGTGCGTCTACGGCTTTGCCGGGCGCAATGCGCAGCAAACGCTCGGCCTGTTGTTGACCAAACGGATGGAGGAGACGGGTCTGGCCCCCCTTGGCTTTGTCGCCACGGATTATGCCACCCTGATCTGGGGTCTGGACGCGGTCACGGACCCCAGCCCGCTGTTCCGTCTAGACGCGCTGCGGCAGGGGTTGGACACGTGGCTGGCGGGAAATGCCGTCATGAAACGGACCTTCCGCGCCTCGGCCACAATCGCCGGTCTAATCGAGCGCAACACGGGCGGGCAACGCAAAAGCGGGCGGCAGGCGACGTTTTCATCGGACATCCTGTATGACACGCTGCTGAAATACGACCCGGACCACCTGTTGATGCAAATCACCCGCGAAGAAGCCATGCGCGGTCTGGTCGATTTTGGCCGGATCGAAGCGATGATCGCGCGTATCGGCGACCGGATTGATCTGATGCGCCTTGATCAGGTTTCACCGCTGGCGGCACCGCTGTTTCTGGAAGTCGGCAAAATCCCGGTCAAAGGCGCGGCCGAGGAACGCTTGCTGGCAGAGGAAAGTGCCCGCCTGCTGGAAGCCGCCGGGCTGGACAATCTGTAAAATACCTTGCACGAAAACTCGAAACATATAATGAACTTACCATGAACAAACTGGGATTTTCCTTTTGCGGTGCGGATCTTTTTGCCCTGCCCTCCGGCGCGCTCTGGTGGCCGGGGCAGAGCATGCTCTGTGTCTCGGACCTGCATCTGGGCAAGTCCGAGCGGATGGCGCGGCGCAGTGGTTTGACCCTTCCGCCTTATGACAGCCGTGAAACGCTGGATCGGTTGTCGGCGGACCTTGACCGGACAGGGGGTGAGGTCGTGGTTTGTCTGGGTGACAGCTTTGACGATCTCGACGCCTCCAGCGCTTTGGCGACGGATGAAAAGCTGCGAATAGCGGCGCTGCAAGCTGGACGGCGTTGGATTTGGATCGAAGGCAATCACGATCCGGGACCGATCGAGCTGGGCGGCGCACATCTGTCTGAATGGACCTGCGGGCCGCTTGTCTTTCGCCACATCGCACAACCCAATGCAACAGGCGAGGTTTCAGGGCATTTTCACCCCAAAGCGCGTTTGACGCTCAGGGGCAGGTCGATTTCCCGGCCTGCCTTCCTGCTGGACCACGCCCGGCTGATCCTGCCAGCCTACGGCACCTATACCGGCGGGCTGCGCAGCACAGACCATGTTCTGACGACGCTTATGGGGCCTCAGGCCAAGGCCATTCTGACCGGCCCAACCCCTCAGATGGTGCCGATGCCACGTTAGGCTCAGATCAGCCCGTCTTCTTCCAGCATGGGCTTGTACTTGCGGCTGACGGGCACGAGATCGCCATTGACCAGCCGCAGGAAGGTTTTGCCCTCGGCCTTCTCGACACCCATGATCGACGCGTCCGTAACCCAATGCGAGCGATGCGAGCAATGGCCCGGAACAGGCTCCATTTCATCGATGGCGTCTGTCAGTCGGGACCGAATTGTGAACGTCCCCTCAGAGGTGACGACATCCACGTTGTGGTCCTTCACGGTCAGGCGGAAAATCTTTCCTTCGAACCCGGCGGGCAAACGTCGGACAAGTCGCGGCTGGACAGGTTTTTCTTCGACCTCCCGCGTATGCAGATCACCGCGGCGGACCAGCACAAGACCTGCGGCGAACAGGATGCCGTAGACGGCGACCGCATGCGCCTCGGGCGCCATCTTGCCGATACAGGTGAAACACACCCAGGCCAGCAGCCACAACATCGGCGTCAGCAAAGCCAGCATCACGGTGGCAAAGGCCAGATCACGCCACGGCAGTTTGACCAGCACCAATTTGTCACGCAGCAGTTTCCGGGCAGTCCATGTCGCGCTGAGCGCGATGATCATCACACCGACCCAGAACACAAGGCGCAGACCGAACGGCAATTCTCCGTCCATGAAGGGCGGAAACACATAAGCCAGCAATGTAAGAAAAACGAGCGCCGCGACGATGCGCTGAGGGCTTAGAACAGTTCTGATCTCACTGACTTCGATATTCATACGTATTCCGAGCGCAATTTCCCGCGTCACACAAACACTTGCCCGGAAAACTACGGTCTTACTTAGTAACCACTTGGAATATCGGACATATCACGAAATCGAATACAAGCAAACCCATTCAAAGAAATGCCCTGCCCCCGGATATAGGGGACAGGGCATCTTGAGTATTCCGGGTTATGGCACAGGGTGCACCCGCGCCAGCAGGGTCAGGCGGTCAGACCTTCGGGTTCCGGCAGACCGTTGGCACGACAGCACGCGGTCAGTGTGTTGGCCAGGAGGCAGGCAATGGTCATCGGACCGACGCCCCCCGGAACCGGAGTGATCGCGCCTGCGCGCTCAGCCGCGCTGGCATAATCCACGTCACCCACAAGTTTGTTCTTGCCGTCACGTTCGATGCGGTTAATGCCCACGTCGATCACGGTGGCCCCTTCCTTGATCCAGTCGCCCGGCACCATCTCGGGGCGGCCCACCGCGGCCACGACGATGTCGGCGCGGCGGACAACATCGGGCAGATCTTTGGTGCGCGAATGCGCGATGGTCACGGTGCAGCTATCGCCCAGCAGCAGTTGCGCCATCGGTTTGCCCACGATGTTCGACCGCCCGATCACAACCGCATCCATCCCGGACAGCGAGCCATGGTGGTCGCGCAGCATCATCAGACAGCCCAGCGGCGTGCAGGGCACCATCGATTTCTGACCCGTCCCCAGCAGGCCCACATTCGAGATGTGGAAGCCATCCACATCCTTGGCCGGATCGATCGAGTTGATCACCAGGTCTTCGTTCAGATGCCCGGGCAGCGGCAGTTGCACCAGAATACCGTGCACCGCCGGATCATTGTTCAGCCTGTCGATCAGCGCCAGCAGATCCTCTTCCGAAGTGTCGGCCTCCAGCTTGTGCTCGTACGAGTTCATGCCGACCTCGACAGTCATCTTGCCCTTGGACCGCACATAGACCTGGCTTGCCGGGTCCTCGCCCACCAGCACCACCGCTAGACCGGGCGTGATGCCGTTTTCTTCTTTCAGCTTTGCGACCTGATCGGCGACCTGAGCGCGCACCTTGGCGGCAAAAGCCTTCCCGTCGATAACCTGGGCTACCATCCTGTGATCCCTTCTTTCAAAACGGATCGGGCGCAGGAAGCGCCCGGTTTCTCAGTCAGGGCCGAGCACGCGCTCTTCCCGCGCGATCGACCAGTCAATCAAAATGCGCCACAGCTTTTCGGCCAAATCCGGGTCCATGCCCAATTCGTCAGAGCTTGCGCGCACGCGCTGCACCACCTCTTCAACACGATCCGGGATACGGGCCGGCAGGCCCTCGGCCGGTTTCAACTGGGATGCGCGGTCGATATAGCCCGCGCGCGTCACCAGCAATTCGATCAGTTGGCGATCCAGCTTGTCGATCTGAACCCGCAACTCCGGCATCGAGTGACAGTCTTGCGGCAGTGTCAGAATGGACATTTTAATCTCCTGTGGTCCGGGGATACCCCCGAACCACGAGATGTATCATTCAGGCGCTTAGAACAAGCCCTCGATCTGGCCTTCGTCGTTGAGGCGAATCGTCTCAGCCGCGGGTTTGCGGGGCAGGCCGGGCATGGTCATGATCTCACCGCAGACAACCACGATGAAGCCCGCACCGGCGCTTAGCCGCACCTCGCGCACCGGAACCGAGTGGCCGGTAGGCGCGCCCCGCAGGGTCGGGTCGGTCGAGAACGAATACTGGGTTTTCGCCATGCAGACCGGGAGGTTGCCATAGCCCGCGTCTTCCCATTCGCGCAGCTGATTGCGGATCTTGTTGTCGGCCAGAACCTCGTCAGCGCGGTAGATGCGCTTGGCGATGGTTTCGATCTTTTCGAACAGCGGCATCTCGTCAGGATAGATCGGCGCGAAGTTCGCGGTGCCGCCCTCGACGATTTCGACCACTTTCTCGGCCAGCGGAGCCGAGCCTTCGGACCCCAGTTCCCAGTGACGTGACAGAACCGCCTCGACCCCGTGATCGCCGCAATAGTCTTTCACGGCCTTTACTTCGGCATCGGTGTCGGTGACAAAGTGGTTGATGGCGACCACAACCGGAACACCGAACGATTTCACGTTTTCGATGTGACGGCCCAGGTTGGCGCAGCCCGATTTCACGGCATCAACATTCTCGGCACCCAGATCAGCCTTGGCCACGCCGCCGTTCATCTTCATCGCGCGCACGGTGGCAACCAGCACCACAGCCGACGGAGCGATGCCCGCTTTGCGGCACTTGATGTTCATGAACTTCTCGGCACCCAGATCGGCCCCGAAACCCGCTTCGGTCACGACATAGTCTGCGACTTTCAGAGCGGTCTTGGTCGCGATGACCGAGTTACAGCCGTGTGCGATGTTCGCGAACGGGCCACCGTGGACAAAGGCCGGGTTGTTTTCCAGCGTCTGCACCAGGTTCGGCTGCATTGCGTCCTTCAGCAGCACGGTCATTGCGCCCTCGGCCTTGATATCGCGGCAGTAGACCGGGGTCTTGTCGCGGCGGTAGGCGACGATGATGTCACCCAGACGCTTTTCCAGATCCTTCAGGTCGTTTGCCAGACACAGGATCGCCATAACCTCAGAGGCCACGGTAATATCAAAACCGGCCTCACGCGGGAAACCGTTGCTGACGCCGCCCAGAGACGCCGTGATCTGACGCAGGGCACGGTCGTTCATGTCGACCACGCGACGCCATGCAACGCGACGGGTGTCGATCTCGGCCTCGTTACCCCAATAGATGTGGTTGTCGATCATCGCCGACAGCAGGCTGTGCGCGCTGGTGATCGCGTGGAAGTCGCCGGTGAAGTGCAGGTTCATTTCCTCCATCGGAACAACCTGCGCATACCCGCCACCTGCAGCGCCGCCCTTCATGCCGAAGTTCGGGCCGAGCGAGGCCTCACGGATACAGATCATCGCGTTCTTGCCGATGCGGTTCAGACCGTCACCCAGCCCCACAGTGGTCGTGGTCTTACCCTCACCTGCCGGGGTTGGGTTGATCGCGGTTACAAGGATCAGCTTGCCGTCTTCACGGTCCTGCACCGAGTTGATGAAGTCCTGGCTGACTTTCGCCTTGTCGTGGCCATAGGGCAGCAGATCGGCGGAATCGATGCCGATCTTGGCGCCGATTTCCTGAATCGGCTTCTTGTTCGCTTCGCGGGCGATTTCGATGTCGGATTTGTAGCTCATTGGCCAGGGTCCCTGATTGAATGCCTTGCAAAACCGACGCAGCGCGTCGGCGCTGTGCAACCCATACAGTCGTACACAATTCCAATGGCTATGGATTCCGACATATTCATGCCGCGAAACGGCGTCGCCGGATATCGTGAGTTTCAAATCGGAAACGAATGGGCCTTATGGCTGCCAGATTGGCTGATCAGGGACAAACAATCGCAATTTGTCGCCAATTCGCAGGGAACCGGGTCGTTCGACCCAACCCGTCACCCCGCGCCGCCCTTTGGCTGCGGGTTTGAAGGCGGCACCGTGACCGCTGTGATCCTGTTCAATCTCACGCCCCGGCAGAACGCAGGGGGCGTTTTCCATATCCACGGTGATCGTCGCACCGTTGTCGGCCTGCAAACGCGAGGATGGGGGAACATGTGAAAAATCGGGAATACCCTTCACGACAATCGACGCCCCAAGGTACGACGGATCGAGATCATCCACCCCCATCTCAGTCGCGATCCCGGCCAATTCCTCGGCTGACAGGACCGACAGCTGCCTGACGTTCCTGATCTCGGTGCCCTGCGGATACAGGTTCTTGACGCGCACGCAGGACGCCCGGTTAAGCCCTTCATGCCGTTCGCCGCGCACACCTTCGAAATCTAGCTTCAAGGTTTCAACCGGCTCAGCCCGCAACGACTGCCCCGCCGGTACATGGCCCAGCCAGATCACTTCGCCTGCATATTCGGTTTCGCGCAAAAACGGCATGGGCCTTCCCTTCTTATCAGCGTCCTTGCGCGCATAATGCCCAGCACCGACCTGATGAAAAGAAAAAACCCGGAGGCTGGCTCCGGGTTTTTTGTTTATGCGGTTGGCTCAGGTTCCATCCCACCTTCGGGCGGAGATTTCTTCGGCTTGGTCTTGGGAATGGCCGTGACGCTGGGAGCGCTGCCCTCATCCGGCTTGTCGCCTTCGTCGTCGCCTTCGGTGGGCGACTCGCCATTCATGACGCGCTTGATCTCATCGCCGGTCAGGGTTTCGTATTCCAGCAGCCCCTGCGCCAGACGTTCCCAAGCCTCGTTCTTGTCGGTCAGGATTTTATGCGCGCGCTCATAGCCTTGCTGGATCAGGCGCTTCACCTCTTCCTCGATCAGCTCTTTGGTGTGCGCAGAAACCGAGAAACCGGCGGTGTTGCCCTGATAGCCTTCATGCGCTTCGGCATAGTCGATATTGCCGACCTTGTCCGACATGCCCCAGCGCATGACCATCGCGCGGGCCAGTTGGCTGGCCTGCATGATGTCGCCAGCCGGACCGTTCGAGACGTGATCTTCACCGTATTTGATGACCTCGGCAGCCTTACCGGCCATGGTCATGGCCAGCTTCTGCTCACACTCATCGCGGTGATAGTTCAAACGGTCCATTTCCGGCAGAGACACAACCATACCCAGCGCACCACCGCGCGGAATGATCGTCGCCTTATAGACCGGATCGCACAGCGGCAGTTCAAGACCGACCACAGCGTGACCAGCCTCGTGATAGGCCGTCTTTTCCTTCTGGTCCTGGGTCAGCACCATCGAGCGACGCTCGGCCCCCATCATCACCTTGTCTTTCGCGTTCTCGAAATCCTCCATGGTGACAAAGCGGCGACCCACACGTGCGGCCATCAACGCGGCCTCGTTCACGAGGTTTGCCAGATCGGCACCCGAGAACCCCGGCGTCCCGCGCGCGATGATGCGCAGATCGACATCGGGGCCCAAGGGGGTCTTGCGCGCGTGCACGCCCAGAATTTTCTCACGGCCTTTGATATCGGGGTTGCCAACGGTCACGTTCCGGTCAAACCGGCCCGGACGCAGCAGCGCGGGGTCCAACACGTCTTTACGGTTGGTCGCGGCCAGAATGATCACGCCTTCATTGGCCTCGAACCCGTCCATCTCGACCAGCAACTGGTTGAGGGTCTGTTCGCGTTCGTCGTTGCCACCGCCATAGCCTGCGCCACGATGGCGACCCACGGCGTCGATCTCATCGATGAACACGATACAAGGCGCGTTTTTCTTGGCCTGCTCGAACATATCGCGCACGCGCGAGGCACCGACACCCACAAACATTTCAACGAAATCCGAGCCCGAAATGGTGAAGAACGGCACACCCGCCTCACCCGCAATGGCACGGGCCAGCAGCGTCTTACCGGTACCCGGAGGGCCAACCAGCAGCGCGCCCTTGGGGATCTTGCCGCCCAGTCGCGAGAATTTTTGCGGGTTGCGCAGGAATTCAACGATTTCTTCCAGCTCTTCCTTGGCCTCGTCGATACCCGCGACATCATCAAAGGTCACACGGCCATGCTTTTCGGTCAGCATCTTGGCCTTGGACTTGCCAAAGCCCATCGCGCCGCCTTTGCCGCCGCCCTGCATCCGGTTCATGAAATAGACCCAGACACCAATCAGAAGAAGGAAGGGCAACAGCGTGATCAGGAACGACTGAAAACCCGATTGCTGCTGTTTCTCAGCGCGTACGGGGATGTTTTCGTCGATCAGCAGTTTGGTGACCTCGGCATCGCCGGGTTTGATCGTCACGAATGTCCCGCCGGTTTCTGTGGTATAGCGAATCTGTTCGCCATCCAGCGTCACATTCTTGACCTCACCGTTCTGCACGGCGCTGACAAAGTCGGAATAGGTTCGTTCATTGCTCTGAAGTGTTCCGCCTGGTCCGCTGAACAGATTGAACAGTGCAAGGATCAGCAAGAACAGAACGACCCAGAAGGCGATATTGCGAGCGTTGCCCAAGGAAATTCTCCCAAAAGATATCAGCAGATGGGGATCTGCCGTGTTGTCTCTTAAAATAGAGAGGATTGTGGCAGGTTCAATGCGATAAAAACGAAGCGTAGAACTCGGGCCGGTTCGGCGCGGGCTCTGCGGTCCACCCATTCGGGAAACCTGCCAGAGGTGCCGCGCACAGGTCATCCCCGCGCCAGACCGCTGGCGAGGACTGCAACGCAAGGCGCGGGCGACCGGTCGCGCGCCAATCCGGCAGCAACGCCAGACCGACCTCACCTAATGCGCGAATTTCTACGCCTTGGGGTGCAGGACCGGTCAGGACCCAGCGACCGTCCCAACTGTCCGACGGGGTTGATGAGAGGTTGCAGACGGCCTGAAACTCTCTGCAAATCCAAGTATTCCCGCCCCTTGGCACCAGCAGGCAGCCGTTCAACGACCCGGCCTGCCCGCTTTGCAGGGCATCAATGGCCTGATCCACGGCCGTTTGGCGCGGTGGGTAACCGGGTCCGGAAATCCAGGCGACTATGCCAATCAATACGCGCCGCTGGATTTCAGCGGGCAGCGCGGCAAACGCCGACCGATCAAGACACACGTCCCCTTCCACAACTGTGGTGGTCTTGCGTGCGGAATCCTGCGCATAAAGCGCCAGTGCCTCACGCGCTTGTGCAAGATTTTTTGCCACACGCGAAAGGGATTCTGCAGTTACGCCCAAAGGTTCTAGCCCGGCCAAAGCCTCGCGCGCCTTGATCCGGTCGAACCTTTTGTCCTGATTCGATGGGTCCTCGACCCATGTGACGCCCGTTTGGGTCAGGTGGTCACGCAGGCGTTGACGCGTGATCCCCAGCATGGGCCGGATCATTTCGATGGCGTCCCGATGATGCGAGACGGGCATCGCTGCCAAACCGGTGACACCAGCGGCGCGACCCAGTCGCATCAGCACCGTTTCCGCCTGATCATCCGCCGTGTGACCCAAGGCAATCATCGGAATCTCATTCTGCCGCGCCCAGTCCGTCAGCAGGGCATAGCGCGCCTGACGCGCCTGATCCTGCAGATTGCCCTTGCCGTCCCAACCTTGCCATTTCAGAACGTCGTGTCGAAGGCCAAGTTCAGCCGCCTGCCCTGCAACCAGCCGGGCCTCCTGCGCGGCTTCTGGGCGCAGGCCGTGATCCACGGTTGCGATGCGTAGGTTAACACCGTCGTTCGCCGCAATCTCAGCCAGCAGATGCATCAACGCCACCGAGTCACCCCCGCCCGAGACGGCAATGCCCAGCCGTTGCGGCAACCGTTCAGGCAGCCGCGCGCGAATCTCGGATGTCAGGCTGGTGGGGGTCTTGTTCAAGAACACCCCAAGGTGGCCATTTCCTGCGTGGCGCTTGCCGCCGGGCCAGAGGAGGGGAAGCGCACTCCGACCTCGCTGAGTGTTATGCAAGCCTGTTCGGTCTGGCCCAAACGGCCAAGCGCCGCGCCAAGTTCGAACAGAGCATCGGGCGCAACGGCCCCCTCGGAATCCCCGGTGAAGCTGGCCAGAAACGCCCGCGCCGCCTCGCGCGTGTCACCTAGACCTTCAAGCGCCTGTCCACGTTTTAGATGCGCTTCGGGGGCCAAAGGACTACCGGGGTACGAGGTATCAAACTGTGCAAACATCGTCGCGGCGGTCTGGAAATCGCCATCGGCCAGCGCTTGCGAGGCATCGTCGAAATCGGCCCGCTCACCCACCGCCAGTTCACCTTGGTCCGAGGTACTGGGCTGCGTGGGCGCAGGGGTGATCGCGGCGGTCGTCTCAGTTTCTCCGCCCAGCGTTGACGTCTCTCCCAAAGTGGACAGATCGCCACCTTCCAGTTCGACCAATCGGAACTCAAGATCCCCGATCCGGTTGGTTCCATCGGTCACGATATTCTGCACCCGCTGGTTCAACTGCTCGGTCTGGCGTGTCAGCCGCTGCAACTCGGCCTCAATCGCGTCTACGCGCTCAAGGACCGAACTGCCGGACAGGTTTGGCGCGGGCGAGCCGGTGGTCGAAAACTCGCGCTTCAGGCGCTGTATTTCCACATGCAGCACCGTCAGTTCCTGCCGGATATCCGCCAGCGTCTGCTGATCCTGCGCTTGTGCCACGCCCGCCGTTGCAACAACTGCGGCCAAAACCCATCCTGCAAGTCTCATCGTCTTACCCCAAGGTTGAACCGGTCAGCACCGTCACCGCGCGGCGGTTTTTGGAATAGCAATCCTCGGTGCTGCAAATCTCGATCGGGCGTTCTTTGCCGTAGCTGACAGTGGTCAGACGGTTGCCCGCCACCCCGCGCGAAATCAGAAACTCGCGCGCTGCATTCGCGCGCCGTGCGCCCAGTGCCAGGTTGTATTCGCGCGTTCCCTGCTCGTCCGCGTGCCCTTCGATTGTGGCCACGTAGTCCGGGTTGGCCAGCAGCCAATCCGCCTGCCCTTGCAGTACCGTTTGCGCCTGTGGCGACAGGGTCGACTGATCCACCGCAAACAACACCCGATCCCCAACCGTCTGCTGGAAATACGCGGGTGAGCGTGGATCACTTGGCGAACCCGGTACAAGCGCGCCACCAGCACCGCCCGAGCCGAAGCCCCCCAAATCCGAAGGATCATTGCTGGTGCAGGCCGCAACAACGCTCAGCGCGCCCACGGCCAGGATTTTGCCCAATACGTTCATCTCATGTGCCTCGTCGTTTTGTTTATTGCCGCCTGTCTATCACAGAGACGGTTTCTTGTGAACTTTGCCGCGCTTTTGCGGTGATCAATTCTGCAACGGTCCCCAGGACGGGTCGCTGCCCCCGTCCGGCGTGCGCACCGGGCGCAGGTTTCGACCTGATATATCCACCGAATACAGTGTCGCCCGACCGCTGGCACCCTGCGTTTCGCGGGTAAACATGATGACGCGCCCGTTCGGCGACCATGTTGGCCCTTCATCCAGGAAGGAAGAGGTCAATAGCCGTTCCTCATCTCCATTGGTGCGCATCACACCGATATGGAACCGGCCTTTGTTTTGCTTGGTGAACGCAATCAGGTCACCGCGCGGAGACCAGACGGGCGTGCCATAGCGGCCCTGACCAAAGCTGATCCGCGTCGCCTCACCGCCATTAGCGGGCATGACATACAGCTGAGGCGTGCCCGAACGGTCGCTTTCAAAAACGATCTGGCTGCCGTCCGGCGAATAACTGGGGGCAGTTTCAATGGCAGGTGTGTTGGTCAGGCGTGTGCTTTGGCCCGAGGCCAGATCCATTTTCCACAAGTCAGTATTCCCGCCTTGGATCAGCGAATAGACAATCGACCGCCCATCCGGCGAGAAGCGGGGCGAGAAGCTCATGGTGCCGCCCTGCGTGTTCAACTCCTGCCGCCGAACGCTGCCCACGTCCAGCACGTAAATGCGCGGGCTGCCGGTTTCGTAACTGGTATAAAGCAGCCGGTCCCCGGTCGGCGAAAAGCGCGGGGCGAGAACGATGGCGGAACTGTCGGTCAGGTACTGAACATTCGCCCCGTCGTAATCCATGATCGCCAACCGCTTGAGGCGCTGATCCTTGGGGCCGCTTTCCGACACAAACGCAACACGGCTGTCGAAATACCCGCCCTCGCCGGTAATCCGGCTGTAGACCTGATCGGCCACCTTATGCGCCATCCGCCGCCACCCGTCGGTGGTTCCGGCCAGTTGCAGACCGTTGCCCAACTCCTGCCCCGAGAACACATCCCACACCCGGAACCGGACCGTCAGACGCTTGCCCGAGACATTCACCGCCCCGGTCACCAGCGCCTGCGCGTTGATCGCTTTCCAGTCCACGAACTGGACCGGCGCATCAAAGCTGCTGACACGGCTGATGAACGCGTCCGAAGAGATTTCACGGAACAGCCCCGTTCCAGTCAGATCAGCCGCGACGACCCGCGAAATATCAATTGCATATTGCGACGCCGAAGGCCCGTCGGGCACGAAATTCGGAACCGCAAAGGGCAAGGGTTCGATGATCCCTTCGTCAATTTCCAGACGCAACGGCCCGCTTTGCGCGTATACCGGGGCCGACATCAGGGTCAGACCAAGGAAGAGGCTGGTCAGAAGTTTCATCATTTGATCCGCATCCTCTCGGGATTGAATGTAATCTCAATATCCTGCCACTGATCGTATTTGTCAGCAGGCAGATCGTATCCACGCGCGCCACAGCGCAAAATTGCACGCCTTGCCGCCTGATAAGCCTGATTTTCAGCACCCGCAGACCCGCCAGAGCTGTCCAGCAGCCGAACGCTGCCCCCAATAACCGTTCCATCAGGGTTGAGCGAAAAGCCGACGACCACAACCACATTCAGCGCGTCGGTCGACAACGACCCGACATTCCAGCACTGGGACACCGCCACGCGCATGGCGTCTTTCTCGCCACTGGTCAGCGGCGGGCCGGACGGTTCGCTGCCTCCGCCCAAGGCTTCGGCCAAGGCGTCATTGATGGCATCATCATTGGTTTGCGCCGGGGCTTCCGGCTCGGGATCCGGGGATTCGGCGACCTCTGGTTGCGGCGCGGGCGCAGGGCGGTTCGGACGCACACGTGGACGGGGCGAGGTCAGCGGCGATTGCTCCTCGGTTTCCTCGGCCTCGGTCACGATCTCGGGCGCGGCCTCTTCCGGGGCGGTCTGATCCTGCTGTTCCTGCTGCGTCTCGGCTCCCTCGTCCAAGGACACTGGCGGCGTTTCCACCTCGTCCGGCTTGGCTTCGGGCGGCGGTGGCGCGATGGCTTCGGGCGCGACCCGCTCGGACGGGCTGGGCTGCGCCTCGGGGCCCGGCGGCAAGGGCAAGGCTGCCGTTTCCGGCTCGGTCAGGGTTGGCGGTTCTTCCGGCAACTCGGGCTCTGGCGGGATTTCAACCGTTTCCGGGACGGTCTCAGGTTCCGGCTCTGGCGGGGCCACGGGTTCCGGGCGCGGCTGTTCTTCCGGGGTCGCCTCGGGCGTGCTGGCCTCGATCTCGGGCTCCGGGGGTTGTTCCAAAGTGCCAGGCTGTTCCGGCACTTCCGGAGCATCCGTCTGCGCCTGAAGCGCCGCAAACTGCTCAGACGAAATCACGGACACATCCTGCACGGCCATCGGCAACGGCTCGGACCGGAAGGTGCCGCCGAACAGGGCCCAGCCGATCAGGCCGACATGCGCAATCGCCGAGATTTTGGTGCCGGTATCCACCGCGCAACCCCACCTTTACCCATCGTCCAGCGTCGGCCCGCCGGTATCCGTCACCAGACCCACATTCGAAAACCCGCCCGCGTTCAGCGCACCCATAACCTGCATGACCTGCGCGTAGGGGATCGCCCCATCCGCCCGCAGGAATACGCGGTCGCTGCTGCGCTCCGCCGCGATGGCGCGCAACCGTCCGACCAGTTCTTCCCGCAACACATCCGTGGTCTGGATCTGAACGCGCCCATCGGCTGTCAGGGTGACGGTCAGCGGCTCTTCACTGTCGCCGGGCAGCGCACTTGCGGCGGTTTTGGGCAGATCAACCGGCACACCAACTGTCAACAACGGGGCCGCCACCATAAAGATGATCAGCAAAACCAGCATGACATCGACAAAAGGCGTCACATTGATCTCGGCCATCGGCTGCGCGCGCCCACGCCGCCGTCCGCGTCGGCGCCCATTCCCGCCCGCAGGTTGCTGAACCGCCGCCCCCATGTCTCAGCTATCCAACTGACGCGACAGGATCGTCGCGAATTCATCGGCAAAGGCTTCGTAACCGCCTACAATCCGGTCACTATCCGCGCTGAGCTTGTTGTAGAAAATCACCGCCGGTATCGCAGCCAGCAGGCCCAAACCAGTGGCCAACAACGCCTCGGCAATCCCCGGAGCAACCACGGCGAGGTTGGTGTTCTGCTGCTCGGCAATCTCGATAAAGGCATTCATAATGCCCCAAACGGTTCCGAACAGGCCGATAAACGGAGCGGTCGAACCGACGGTGGCCAGAATGGGCAAGCCTTTTTGCAAGGTCTCAGCCTCTTTCGCGATGGCCACATCCATCGACCGGTCGATCCGCGCCGTCGCCCCGGCAATCAGCCCGCCATCGGTACGATGCGACCTGCGCCATTCGATCATCCCCGCTGCAAAAATCTTCTCGGAACTGCCATCGGGTTGCGAGCCGATCTGCTCGAACAACTCGTCCAGAGGGTTCCCGGACCAAAAGCTTTCATCAAACACCTGCGCCTCGCGCCGCGCGGCCCGGTAGTTGATGAGTTTCTGGATTATGATACCCCACGACCAGATCGATGCCCCGATCAGCATCAGCATCACCAGTTTGACGATAAAGGTCGCGCGGGCGTACAGCCCCCACATGGAGAAATCGATCTCCTGCGCCAGCGCCAGCGTTTCAGCTTCCATGAACCTGCTCTTTGTTTTTGCCTGACGGCCGTTCGTTTGGCCTTGTTTTGCCAAACGCTAACGCAGTTGGGGCTGAAAAGCCAACAGAACCACCCTTGCCCTACAAATTGTTACATCAATGCGCGAATCTCTGCCGGAAGGCGGATCGGCTTGCCGTCCTTGTTGATGCACACAGCGGTGACCGAGGCGCGGAATATCTCGGTCTCACCCCGCCGCACAAGCTGCGCCATGGTCAGGCGCACGCCCGATATGTCGGTCACTTCGGTTTCGACAATCAACTCATCATCGAACTTCGCAGGCGAAAGGTAATCGGCCTCGACCCGGCGCACGACCCAGACAATGCCTTCCTCGCGCATGGCGTTCTGGTCGTTGCCAAGATTGCGTACCCAATCCGAACGCGCGCGCTCGATAAACCGCAGGTAATTCGCGTGATAGACGACGCCGCCCATGTCGGTGTCTTCATAAAAAACGCGCACCGGGTAGATGTGTTTCATTGCGACGGCTCCAACCGGGCAAACAGCCTGAGCGCATGTGACACATCCTGCGCCGCCCCCGGCAAAACAGGATCATAAGCAGCCCGGATCAGCCCGGCAATGTCAGGCCGCAGGATCGTCGCCCCGCCCGCCACAGCCAAGGGCGACTGCGCGCGAAACGCGGTGTCGGACCACAGCAGGATGGTCTGCACCACTTGACTCAGCGCAAGGGTTTCCGCAGGCATCTTGGACAATTCCTTATCCATACGCAGGAACACAAAGGCCGCCCGGATCGCGCCATCTTCTTCAAACCTGAAAATCCGGTATTGATTGGCATCCGCGCCAACCAGACGCGCGACCAGAGGCCCAAGGTCGGGAACAAGACGATCCAGATCCGGCACCTCCAGCAGTTCTTGCCAGTCGCGAAAGAAGAACACCATGCAGTTGGCACCCAATTCAGGGTCGGTCTCGGCCATCTTGTGCCCGGCCAGCGTCACGATCGCCTCGAACGCACCCTTCACTGTTGCAAGCGTCTCATCCTCAACCCCAAAAACGATCGGCACGATGGGCCTCCCCCAACGCGCAAACAGAAACTCACCGCTTTCGCGCGTGAACAGCGCCTCGATCTCTTCTGGTGTCACACCCAACCCTTCTTCTTGTTTCAAATACGGCCGCCGGAGGCATAAAATCGAACGCGCGCCGCTTCAACCAAACAGATCGCTTTGACCCTTTGGTGCGGCCATCCCCAAATGCGTCCAGGCCTTCTGCGCCAACATCCGCCCGCGTGGCGTGCGCTGGATCAGGCCCTGCTGCAACAAATAGGGCTCGATCACCTCTTCCAGCGAATCCCGGCTTTCCGACAAAGCCGCTGACATTGTCTCAATCCCCACAGGCCCACCGCCGTAATTCTCGGCGATCAGTTTCAGATACCGCCGGTCCGCACCGTCCAGCCCCAGATGATCCACACCCAGCCGCGTTAGTGCTCCGTCAGCCAGTTCGCGGGTAATCCGCCCATCGCCTTCAACAATGGCGAAATCCACCACCCGCCGCAGCAACCGCCCCGCGATCCGAGGCGTCCCGCGTGACCGCCGCGCAATTTCGCGCGCGCCATCATCATCAGCGGGCGCGCCCAGCTTGCGGGCGTTTCGGGTTACGATCTCGTGCAACTCATCCACCGTATAGAACTGCAACCGCGTCGGGATTCCGAACCGATCCCGCAGCGGCGTCGTCAGCAGCCCCATCCGCGTCGTCGCCCCCACCAGTGTAAACGGCTGCAACTCGATCCGAACCGTCCGCGCAGCGGGGCCTTCGCCGATCACCAGATCCAGCTCAAAATCCTCCATCGCGGGATAAAGCACCTCTTCCACCGCAGGGTTCAGGCGGTGAATCTCATCGATAAACAGCACATCGCGCGCTTCGAGATTGGTCAGGATCGCCGCCAGATCGCCCGCCTTGGCCAAAACCGGGCCGGACGTCATGCGAAAGTTCACCCCCAACTCGCGCGCCATGATCTGCGCCAGAGTCGTTTTCCCAAGCCCCGGAGGCCCATGGAACAGGGTGTGGTCCATCGCCTCGCCGCGTTGCTTGGCGGATTGGATGAAAATGCGCAGGTTGGCCCGCGCCTCGGCCTGACCAATGAACTCATCCAGACCCTGCGGGCGCAGGGCACGGTCGTTATCCTCGGGCAACGGATCGGGGCGCAGGGTGGGATCAGCGTCTACCATTCACTCACCCTTTCGGTGCCAGTAGTTTCAGCGCAGCGCGGATCAGGTCCGCCTCACCCGCCTCCGGCAGGTTGGCCGCCGCTTCGGCCACGGCCGAGGCCGCCTCGGACGGGCCATACCCCAGATTGGACAGCGCAGACAAAGCCCCGGCCGATGCCGCAGCCGAGCCCGAGGCCGCTTTTGCCGCCCGCCTTGGTGCAGGCGCAGGTTCGGACGGCTCAACCACGTCCAGCGCGGGACCATCCAAAGCCTCGGTCACAGTGCCGCCCATGGCCATCACACCCGGCGCCTTGTCTTTCAGGTCCAACACGATCCGCTGCGCCGTTTTAGGGCCCACGCCCTTGGCCGCCTTGACGGCAGCCCAATCACCCAGCGCAATCGCACGGCTCACGCCATCCGGCCCCAACGCCGACAGAATGGCCAGCGAGACCTTAGCCCCCACACCCTGAACCGAGCAAAGCAGCCGATGCCACTCCTTCTCGACCAGCGACAGGAATCCGTAAAGCTGCATCAGATCTTCGCGCACGACCATGTCGGTATAGATCGAGACCGCCTCGCCTACGCCGGGCAACGCCGCCATTGTCCGGTCCGAGCAATAGACGATGTACCCAACCCCGCGCACGTCGATCAGAATGTGATCCGCCGCGCGATAGTCCAAACGCCCCGTCAGCTTTCCGATCATGCCCGTACCTCTTTCACCCGCGATTGCTGCGTCTTGCCGTAATACGCATGACAGATCGCAATCGCCAGCGCATCCGCCGCGTCCGCGCCTTTCGGCGCACAGCCGGGCAGCTGCAGTTTGACCATGTGAAGAACCTGTTCTTTCTCGGCATGGCCGACGCCGACCACGGTCTTTTTGACCCGGTTGGGTGCATATTCCCCCACCGGCAGACCGGCCTGCGCCAGTGTCAGCAGGGCAACCCCTCGCGCCTGACCCAGTTTCAGGGTCCCTGCCCCGTCCTTGTTCACGAATGTCTGTTCGATTGCGGCCTGATCCGGCTGATGATCCGCGATAACCTCGACAATCTGATTGTGCAGGGACAGCAGCCGTTCACCCAGATCATCCCCATCCGACTTACACAAGCCATTGGCAACGTGGCTCAGGCGGCTGCCATTTGATTCGATGACGCCCCATCCCAGGGTTCTCAGCCCCGGATCAATGCCCAGAATTCGCATGTTGTGCCTCGGCCTGCTCGGGTTATGTGATGTTTTTTCAACGCCTAGCACGAAGCGTGAACATTTTCCAAGCGAATTGACCGGAAGTCTGAAAGCGACACCAGTATCCCACCCGCGACCCAAAGGTGTATTTGCGACCTGAAACGGGTCTGAAAGCGGCACCCGGATGAAGGTAAATTCACCAAATATTTAAGGGGATTACAGCCTCGTGAAGCCTTGCAAAAAATGCATAGGACACATGCAAAAAATGATCTTGTGAAGGTTATATGACAACACTAGATGCCGCTCAGATCGACTGATCAAACGTAAACACAAACCAGAAGGAAACAGGATATGGCTGCACTGGACACCACC
Organism: Ruegeria sp. C12; assembly: GCF_056537745.1. Taxonomy (NCBI): domain Bacteria; kingdom Pseudomonadati; phylum Pseudomonadota; class Alphaproteobacteria; order Rhodobacterales; family Roseobacteraceae; genus Ruegeria; species Ruegeria sp. C12. The sequence goes on along the minus strand of NZ_JBQFSA010000008.1, from coordinate 137,503 downwards.
CGCATCGCCACCACTGGCTCGTTCGGCCTCGCTGGCCGTATCGGCGCGTTTTTCGTATCGGCGTTCAACGTCGCTGCAGAATGGAACGACGCCCGCGCAACCCGCAAGGCGCTGGCTGGCCTGACGGATCGTGAACTGAGCGATATCGGCCTGTGCCGTGGCGATATCGACGACATCATCCAGCGTCGTCGCTAAAAGCGGCGACCGCGTATAGGCCCCTTCCTCCTCCCTGAGGGGCAAAAAAGAACACCGCGTGCCATTCAGCATGCGGTGTTTTTTTCTTCAGGAGGTTCGTTTAGTAGAGAATTTTGTTCAGTTGGACCGCGAGAGTCTCGGACAGAGGGTCAATCTGCATGACCCAGGCACCCGCTTTCTCGACCGAGGTTCCTTCGTTCAGGCTGTCGATCCGGAACTGGTACCCCGTTGGTCCGAGGCTGGAGAGCAGGAACGCCTTGAACCCGAAGAACCCGAGCAGACAGAACAGCAGCACCTTTGCGGGCACCGCAGATCGGACCCGCTGTGGTTTCATGACAACCAGGCCGTCTTTGCGCATCGTGGCGCGGTAGCCCCGGCTCATCTTCTGATGTTTCTTGTTCAGGCGATGAACGCGCTGATCGAAATCCAGTTGCTTTACCGTCATGGCAGCCTCCTCAAAACCGCCCCCCTCGACTTGATTGGAAAACGGTAAGTAGAGATTGCGACAAAAGCGTGGCGAAAATCCACAAAACTCCTGTAAATGGCCTAAATTCAGCCCTGTTTGCTTAAGATTAGCGTCGTCCATTCACCAATCTCGGCTCGATTTGCCAGATTAAATCCATTTTGGGAATAAACGGTTACAACATCATCGGCCTGCTCATTCAGGATTCCCGACAGAATGGCATAGCCTTCGGGCCGCAGATTCGCGGCGATTTCCGGAGACAGGGCCACCAGCGGACCTTTGAGGATATTGGCGAAGATCAGGTCGTAAGGTGCCAGGGCCTGCAACTCGGAATGGTCAAATCCCGCCGCCTCGACACAGCGCACGGCACCGGACATGCCATTGGCGGTCAGGTTTGCTTCGGCTACATCGACGGCAACCTGATCGATGTCGCTGGCGATGATGTCGCCATCCCAAACGCGCGCGGCGGCCATGGCCAGAACGGCGGTTCCGCAGCCGATATCGGCCACTTTCGAGGCGGTGAAGCCTTGATCCAGCAAATGATCCAACGCTTTCAGACAGCCCAGAGTCGTGCCGTGATGTCCGGTGCCAAAGGCCATCGCCGCCTCGATCAGCAGCGGAATGCGGCCTTCGGGCAGTTTGTCGGCATCATGGCTGCCATAGACGAAAAACCGCCCCGCCTCGACCGGGGCCAGTTCACGGCGCACATGGGCGACCCAATCGGTTTCGGGCAGTTCCGAGACGACAAAGGGCTTGGCGTCAAACGCAGCCGCAAGCACGGCCAGCGCGGTCTCATCCGGCGCTTCGGTGAAATAGCCGCCAACCTCCCACAGGCCCGAGCCGTCTTCGACCTCGAACACGCCGACACCGGTTGGTTCCGGGTCCAGACGCTCCATCGCTTCGCCCAGACCTTCGGCGGCGGTCTTGCCGGTCAGAGTGGTAAGCGCGGTGAATGTGGGCATGGGGGCCTCCTGTCTCAGTTGAAACAGCGCCTATGGCGCGGGCCCGCCAAGGTCAAGCACTGGTGCTTATTCAGCGGGGGCCGGGGCGTATTTCGCCAGGATTGTTTCATTGCCCGGTTCCGGGTGGCGCGGGATCAGCAGCGACAGCGCCAACGAGATCAGCGCCATCGCCGCGGCCAGCCCGAACACCGCACCGGGTGAGACGACCCACAGCAAGCCCAGAAGCGCAGGCAGGAACACCGCCGCAATGTGGTTGATGGTAAAGGCCACCGCCGCCGTGGGCGCGATATCCGCCGGGTCGGCGATTTTCTGGAAATAGGTTTTCAGGGCCAGCGCCAGCGCAAACAGCACATGGTCGATCACATAGAGGATCGCCGCCAGCAGCACGCCCCAGCCGAACCAGTAGATGCCGCCATAGGCTGCAAACACAATCGCCAGTCCGGCATATTCGAAAATCAGCGTGCGGCGTTCGCCGAACCTGGCCACCGCCTTGCCCAGCAGCGGCGCGGCCATCATATTGATCATCAGGTTGATCAGATACAGGCTGGTCAGTTCGTGCACTTCGAACCCGAATTTCTCGACCATCATGAAGCCCGCGAACACGACAAAGATCTGCCGCCGCGCGCCAGCCATGAATTGCAGCGCGTAGTACAGCCAGTAGCGGCGACGCAGTATGATCTTTTTGGTCTGCGGCGTCGGCGCGTCGAATTGCGGATAGGCAATCAGGCTGAACAGCGCCAGCAGGACAGTCACGCCGCCCGCCGCCATGAAGACGAAGTTATAGGACAGATCGAACCGGTCCCAGGTCAGCACGATCAGCCCATAGACCACCATCGTCGCTGCCGAGCCCATCGCCACCAGCCAGCCCAGCACCTGCGGTGCGCGGTCCTTGGGCAGCCATTGCAGTTGCAGCGACTGATTGACCGTCTCGTAATAGTGAAACCCGATCGAGCTGAACAGCGTCACGAACAGCAGCCCGCCAAGGCTGGGAAACCACGCCGTGACAGCCGTCGCCACGCCCAGCATGATCAGCGAGATCATCGCCAGAACCTGCTCTCGGATAAAGATGATCACCGCGATGACGCCGACCGCCAGAAAGCCGGGGATCTCGCGCACCGTATGCAGCAGGCCGATATCCGCGCCGTCGAAATTCGCCACCTCGATAACGAAGTTGTTCAGCAGCGCGCTCCACCCGTTGAAGGCAATCGGCATGGTCATCGCCATCACGAACAACAGCGTGATGGGGCGACGCCAGAACGGCAGGCTTTGCGCCTCGGATAGCGGCATGGGTTTCAGCATGAGACCCCTCTACGCCCATTTTCGCAGCTTGGCGAGGGGTATGCTGCACAGCCGCCCTGCGCAGATGCAGAGGTCAGTAGAAACTCTGCGGATCGATATCCACGGTCAGGCGAATATCGCCTTTCAGACGCAAAGGCGCGATCCAGCGGGCGATGGCGTCCTGAATAGGAGCACCCTTGGGGGCCTTGACCAGCAAACGCACGCGGTGGCGCCCCCGAATACGCGCAATCGGCGCAGGCGCGGGGCCAAACACCTGCGCGCCGATCTGGCGCAAAGGCGCATCGTTGCGGGCCATGGCGTTGCCGATGTCGAAAACCGGCCCAACTTCGGGCCCCGACAGGACGATCCCCGCCATGCGCCCGTAAGGAGGCACCCCGGCGGCCTGCCGCCCGGCGGCCTCGGCCTTCCAGAACCCCTCTTCATCCCCCGATAAGATCGCCCGGATCACCGGATGTTCCGGCTGAAAGGTCTGCAACAGCGCCTGCCCCGGCTTGTCCGCCCGCCCTGCGCGCCCGGCCACCTGCCGCATCAACTGGAACGTCCGCTCCGCCGCCCGCAGATCGGCGCCATGCAGGCTGAGGTCGGCGTCAATCACGCCCACCAGCGTCAGCTTGGGGAAATTGTGCCCCTTGGCCACCAGTTGCGTGCCGATGACGATATCCGCATCCCCCTCGGCAATTTCTTCGATCTTGGCCTTCAGCGCCCGGGCCGAGCCGAACAAGTCGGAACTGAGCATCGCAATCTTCGCCTCGGGGAATGTCGCTTCGGCCTCTTCCGCCAGCCTCTCGATCCCCGGCCCTACCGGGGCAAGCTTACCCTCGACCCCGCAGGACGGGCAGGTCTCGGGCATCGGCTTGGTTTCACCACATTGGTGGCACATCAGGCGTTTCAGGAACCGATGCTCGACCATCCGCGCGTCGCAATGGTCGCAGGCGATCTGTTCCCCACAGGCCCGGCACAGCGTCACGGGGGCATAGCCGCGACGGTTGATGAACAGCAACGACTGCTCGCCCCTCTCGATCCGCTGCCGCACCGCCTGCCGCAGTGACGGAGATATCCACGTCCCCGGCTGCATCTGCTCGGCCCGCATGTCGAGGGGTTTCATCTCGGGCAGAACCGCCGCCCCAAAGCGCGAGGTCAGGTCGAGCCGCTCATATTTCCCCGCCTCGGCATTCGCCCAGCTTTCCAGCGACGGCGTCGCGCTGGCCAGAATCACCCGCCCACCGCAGATGGCCGAGCGCAAAACCGCCATGTCACGGGCGCTGTAATGCACGCCGTCTTCCTGTTTGTATGAGGTGTCATGTTCTTCATCGACCACGACCAGCCCCAGATTGCGGAACGGCAAAAACAAAGCCGAGCGCGCGCCGACCACAAGTTGCGCATCCCCCTGCCCGACCATGCGCCAGACCCGGCGGCGTTCGGTCATCGTCGCGCCCGAATGCCATTCCGCCGGGCGCGCCCCAAACCGCGCCTCAACCCGGCTCAGGAACTCGGCTGTCAGAGCGATCTCGGGCAGCAGCACCAAAGCCTGCCGCCCTTGCCGCAACGCCTCGGCCACGGCTTCCAAATACACTTCGGTCTTTCCAGATCCCGTCACGCCTTTCAGCAGCGTAGTGCCATAATCCCCGGTCCGCTGCCCGGCCTGCAACCGCGCCACGGCTGCGGCCTGATCCTCGGTCAGGTCTTTGGCGGGCAAATCCGGGTCCAGATGCGGATAGGGCAGATCGCGGGGGCTGTCCTCTTCGCGCACCGCGCCCTGCTTGACCAACCCTTTGACAACAGACGAGGTCACACCCGCCTGCTCGGCCAGTTCCTTCAGCGTGAAAGCCAGGCCGCCATAGTCGCGCAACACCTCAAGCACCCGCGTCCGGGCATCGGTCATCCGGTCCGGCTCACGGTCGCCCAACCTGTAAATCTTGCGCATCGATGGCGGATCACCCAACCCCGGCGCGCGCGTCGCCAGACGCAGCATCGCAGGCATGGGTGTCAGCGTGTAGTCGGCCACCTTGCCCAGAAACAGGCGCATCTCTTCCCGCATCGGCGCAACGTCCAGAACGCGGATCACCGACCGCGCCTTGGCAAGGTCAAAACCGCCCTGCCCCGGCCCCCAAACCACGCCCAACACCTTGCGCGGCCCCAGCGGCACCTCGACAAACGCGCCCAGAAAGCATCCACCCTCGGGCGCTTTGTAATCCAGCGTCCGGTCCAGCGGCTGCGTTGTCAGCACCGCTACCAGCTCTCCTTCGTCGAAAAATCCGTTAGCGCTCACGGCATATCCTATGCAGGGGGTTCCAGCAGGGGTTTCTTTGAGGTAAAGCCATCCGCGACCAAGGCCAACCCATCAAAGGACTGCCCTCATGAAATTCTTCGTAGACACAGCCGAGATCGACGCCATCGCCGAACTGAACGATCTGGGCATGGTGGACGGTGTGACCACCAACCCCTCGCTGATCCTGAAATCGGGCCGCGACATTCTGGAAGTGACCAAGGAAATCTGTGATCTGGTCGACGGCCCCGTCTCGGCCGAAGTGGTCGCGACCGAGGCCGAGGACATGATCGCCGAAGGCCGCAAGCTGGCCAAGATCGCGCCAAACATCGCGGTCAAAGTGCCGCTGACATGGGCGGGCCTGAAAACCTGCAAAACCCTCAGCGACGAAGGCCAGATGGTTAACGTGACCCTGTGTTTCTCGACCAATCAGGCGATTCTGGCGGCCAAAGCGGGCGCGACCTTCATCTCGCCCTTCATTGGCCGGTTGGACGACATCAACCTCGACGGCATGGACCTGATCGCCGATATCCGTCAGGTCTATGACAATTACGGGTTCGAGACCGAAATCCTGGCCGCCTCGATCCGTACCGTGAACCATGTGACCGACAGCGCCCGCATCGGTGCAGACGTGATTACCGCACCGCCTGCCGTTATCAAGAAACTGGCCGATCACCCGCTGACCGACAAGGGCCTTGAAACCTTCCTGGCCGACTGGGCCAAAACCGGTCAGAAGATCCTCTGACCTCAAAGCCTTAGCGCCCGCGCGGCACCGACAGGTGCCGCGCCCGGCCCAACTGCAAACGCCTGATCCCCGGATCAGGATGTTGCAGGCGGGAGCCGTTCGAGCACAGATCGCACCAAAATCCACCCATACGTGCATTTTTTCCAAGGCAATCCCGACCTGTCATGGTATAAGCCGCCAAAACAAAAACCGACCGGACGGGACATGAGCAGCAACCCAAAACTCGAGGATAACCTCCGCGCCGCGATTCTGGCCAAGCCCGACGCGTTGCTGGACGACAAGGATCTGATGCAGGCGCTTGTGGCCGCCAATGAACAGGCGCGCGGAGACAATGTGATCGACCTGCGCGGTATCGCCATGCAACGGCTCGAGGCGCGGCTGGACCGGCTGGAAGACACGCACCGCTCGGTCATCGCCGCCGCTTACGAGAATCTGGCGGGCACCAATCAAGTGCACCGCGCCATTCTGCGGCTGCTGGAACCGGTCGAGTTCGAGGACTTCCTGAAGGTTCTGGGCAATGACGTGGCCGAGATCCTGCGGGTCGACCGCGTCACGCTGGTCCTGGAAACCACGGTGGTGCAGGACGATCCGGCCATCGACAAGCTGGGCGGTGTTCTGACCGTCGTCGAGCCCGGTTTTGTCGATACCTACCTGACCTATGACCGCGGCGGCCCGGCCCGCGAGGTCACGTTGCGCGAAATTCAACGCGCAAACCCGCGCGTCTATGGAACCGGAGCAACCCATCTGCGGTCCGAGGCCTGCCTTAAGCTGGATCTGGGCGCGGGCCGTTTGCCCGGCATGATCGTGATGGGCGCGTCGGATCCGCGCCACTTTACCCCGCAGCTTGGCACTGATCTTCTGGCCTTTTTTGCAGGCGTTTTCGAACGGTCGATGCGTCACTGGCTGTCGTGAGCCTGATCTCCCCGGCCTGCCGGGACGCCGTCCAACACTGGTTGGAGAGCCTCAGCGCGCTGGCCGGGCGATCGGACAACACACAAACCGCCTATCGCGGTGACGTCACCGATTTCCTGTCCTTCATGACCCTGCACCACGGGGATCGTCAGGGTTTGGCCGCTTTGGAACGCATTACCGTATCGGACATGCGGGCCTGGATGGCGGATCAGCGCGGATCGGGCGTCGGCGCGCGGTCGCTGGCGCGTAAACTCTCCGCTGTCAAAAGCTTCTACCGCTGGCTGGCCGAACGTGAAGGCTTTGAACCCACCGCTGTCCTGTCCACCCGCGCGCCCAAGTTCACAAAGAAACTACCCCGCCCCCTTGCAGAAGACGCCGCCCGCGCGATGATCGACACGGTCGAGCTGCAATCGACCTCGGACTGGGTTTCTGCCCGCGATGTGGCGGTGGTCACTCTGCTTTACGGTTGCGGTTTGCGGATATCCGAAGCCTTGTCCCTGACCGGAGCCGACGCCCCGCTGCCTGCAACCCTGCGCATCATGGGCAAAGGCGGGAAAGAACGCATTGTTCCGGTCATACCCGCCGCCCGTGAGGCCGTGACCCGATACCTGAAACTCTGCCCGCACCCTCAGGCCGACGATGCGCCCTTGTTTCGCGGCGTGCGCGGCGGGCGGCTGAACCCGCGGGCCATTCAGGGCGCGATGGCCAAGGCGCGGATGCAACTGGGCCTGCCGTCAACGGCCACACCTCATGCCATGCGACACAGCTTTGCCACCCACCTGCTTACGGCCGGGGGGGATTTGCGTGCAATTCAGGAACTGCTGGGCCACGCCTCATTATCGACCACTCAGGCTTACACTGCCGTCGATACCGCGCGGTTGATGGAGGTTTACAACCGTGCGCATCCCAAAGCGTGACGCCTGGAACGCTGCGTCCTGAAGACTTCTGCAACTTAAGCGGGCTTTTGATTTGCATCTCGCCAACGCATCGTACATGACAGCCGCATGACACTTAGATTCAAAGCATTAGCCGTCCATCTTTTCACCGCAACGGGCGCCGTTTTCGCCATGCTGGCCATGCTGGCCGCCGTCGAGGAAAAGTGGAGCCTGATGTATCTGTGGCTTGTCGTTTCCTTCATCGTTGATGGCATCGACGGTCCTTTGGCCCGACACTATCACGTCAAGAAAAACGCGCCGGAATTCGATGGCGTCCTGCTGGACCTGATCATCGATTACCTGACCTACGTGTTCATTCCGGCCTATGCCCTATTCAAATCCGGGTTGATGGATGGCTGGACCGGGTGGTTTGCAATCATTGTCATCACCTTTGCAAGCGCGATGTATTTTGCCGATACGCGCATGAAAACCAAGGACAACTCCTTTTCCGGCTTCCCCGGATGCTGGAATATGGTGGTTATCGTGATTTTCGCGCTTGAACCCAACTTCTGGTTCAGCCTGGTGCTGGTGACATTGCTGTCGATTGCAATGTTCCTGCCGCTGAAATTCGTCCATCCCGTACGGACCGAACGCTGGCGCAGCCTGACCTTACCGATGGCCTTGGCCTGGACATTCTTTGCGGGCTGGGCAGCCTGGGTCGATTTCCACCCTGAAAGTTGGGCGCATTGGGGGCTGGTTGTCACCAGCCTGTATCTGACCTTTGCCGGTATCGCGCAGCAGATCATACCGCAGCGCAATGCTTAGGCGGGGTTACAGGACGTCCTGAACCTCGAACTCGGTGCCGTTATGGGTAAAGACATCTCCAGCCTGTAGCCCAACCATGGCCAGATAGATCGGGCTTTGCGTTGAAATGCCCATATAGGTTTTGCCGTCCACGTCAAACCGCGTCGTGGAAACGCAGACAACAAAGCGGCGGTTGTTGAACTTGATGATCGCGCCCGGCTGCACCGTATCGGTCAGGCCGAAATCGGTGTTTTCAATGACGTCGATCTTGGCATGGTGCGCATGGACCGGGGCGTCAAAAGCGGCCGCCAGATCCGCATTCTCACGCGAGGCCGCGATATCGTCCTTGTCGTGGCCCTCGCGGTCATCCAGCTGAGCGTCTTTCAGGAAGGCATCGTAATGCGCCTGAGCGGTCGCCAGTTCCTGCGCCTCTAACGACATCAGCTTGTCAATAATGGCCTTCTTGCGGGCGGCACGGTCTGCGTCGGTCATCATGCAATAGGATCCTTCAAAATCAGCATCAAATATAAGTTGAGCATCCGGATTTCGGATTGCAACTGATTTCCGTCACTCAGATCAACAGGCCCGCTGCCTTTTCATGGCGCAAAAGGGCGACCTTCGTCTCGATCCCGCCATCACCGGAAAACCCGCCCAGACCGTTGGCGGCCAGCACCCGATGACAGGGAATAATGACCGGGATCGGGTTTGCCCCGCAGGCTTGCCCCACCGGCTGCGCAGGTTGGCCCAGCTCTTTTGCGATGTCCCCGTATGTGCGTGTCTCACCCAATGGGATCGCGTACATCAGATCGCAAACCTGCTTTTGAAACGCGGACCCTTCGACGCAGTACGGCAGGTCGAAACGGTCAAGCTGACCCGCATCATAGGCCCGCAACTGGGCCGCGGCCTCGCGCAGCAAAGCCGTCGGTTCACCTTCGTCTGCACCATGCCAAACAAGACGCCTGACAAAGCCGTCCTGCTCTTCCACCCCAAGGCATCCAAAACGCGTTTCAACGGCAATCATCGGCATGTCGCGATGCTGTCAGAGCGGGCTCAGTTTCGCAAGGCTCGGCGCTCATCCACTTAAACAAACACGCATTCACATAAAACGTTGTCGTGATGAATTGTTATCCCTAACGTGAGGGCAGCTGAATTCAACGCCAATGGGGGATGGGATGCGAAATCAGATTCGCGTTATTGTTGTAGGTTCGCTTGTTTTATCAGCTTCAGTTGCTTTGGCCGAAACGCCTCCGCCAGTCGATCAGAAAGACCTGATGTCGCGGTTGGGCAAGGACCGGCTCGAGGCTTTCGTCTATGCCTTTGAGGCCGGCGACGAAATAACCGAAGCGGACTATACGATGGAGCGCGGGGTTGGTGCACGCGTCTCAGATGGCCAGTATTTCTCGCGCCTGCCACGCGCCGATCTGGCCAGCGCCGGGGATTGGGCCGAACATTATCCGACCCGCGAAGGCGGCCCACAGGCGCATTCGTGCATTTCCTGCCACTCGGCCCCGCTGGCCAACGGGGCGGGACCGATGGCGATGAACGTTGTGATCGACCCGACGCATTCGGGTGATCCATCCAGCTTTCTAGAACGCAACACCCTTCATCTGTTCGGCCTTGGGGCAGTGCAGCGGGTCGCCGAGGAAATCACCCAAGACCTGAAGCAACAGGAAGCCGCACTGGCCAAGGAAACCTGCGAGGAGAGCTTCCCGATCAAACACTATCTGGTGTCCAAGGGCATTTCCTTTGGCGCGCTTACAGCCTCGGCCGAGGTGGACGGAACAACCTGCAAGGCCAACATTAACTACGATGAGGTCTACGGAATCGATGAGGACCTGATCGTGCGCCCTTTCGGTTGGAAAGGCTTGCACGCGACCCTGCGCAGCTTTGCAAGAAGTGCGGCCCATAACGAGATGGGAATGCAGGCGGTCGAGTTGGTCGGAAACGAGGACGGGGATTTCGATGGCGTGACCGGCGAACTGACAGTCGGAGACGTCACCGCTGTCACGCTCTATATGGCTGCGTTAGAGCGGCCAACCTCCAAGCTGGAACTTGCGGAACTGGGTTTGGTCGAGTTGACCCAGGATGAGAAATACAAGCTGTTGCGCGGCGAACAGCGGCTGGTGGATGCCGGGTGCACGTCCTGCCACGTGCCAAGCGTCGATCTGAACAATGCAGTGTTTTCCGAACCCAGCGCCGTGCCGGGATATAGCGAGGAAGAACTGCCCAGCGGCGCAATCGCTGCCAAACTGGGTTTGGACGGGAAAAACCCCATGTGGTTTGACCTGACCAAAGATCAGCCCAACAACCGGATCGCAATGGCCGATGGCAGCGAGGTCCATTTGGGCGCGTTCCCAAGCAAGGGCGAGACCGGCGCAACCGTGTTCTGGTACACCGATTTCCGCCGTCACGACATGGGTCCCAAGCTTGCCGATCCGATTGACGCTTATGGCTTCGGTGCCTCGGTTTGGCCCACGCGGTCGCTGGCAGGTGTCGGTTCGACGGGACCGTGGCTGCACCACGGCCATGCCACCACATTGCGAGAGGCGATTATGGCCCATGGCGGCGCGGCGGAGCTTAGCAAGAACGCGTTCATTGCGCTGCCCGAGGAACAGCAGGACGAGTTGATCGCATTCCTCGAAAACCTTGTGATCGCGAATTTCGATCCCGAGGAAGAGGAAGGCTGACCGTCCGCCTGACAACGCCGCAGAAGCCCAAGTTCATCCTGCGCCTGCCTGCTGAAACAGCGCGGGCGCAGTTGGTCTTGGCCGGGCCCAGTTGGCCAATTCCCGCGTCGCAAATTTAGACAAATCGCCAGATAAGCGCGTCCTTTTGGGAAAACCCTCGGCCCGTGCTATGCTGATGGCATTGTTTTATGCGTTGGAGTTTTGGGGGAATGGGACGGCATCTTGTCCTCACAGTTCATGGTATCGGCGAACAGAAACCCGGTGAAACGGTAGATCAGGTCGTTGGCGCGGCCACGACCTGGCTGGACGGGCGACCCAAACCCCCGATCGAGGTCGAACGCGGCATGATCGAGCTGGCCGAGACAACGTTCAACGGCACCCCGCGCAATGCCAAGCTCTATAAGGTTAATCTGCGGAAAGTAACCAAACCCTCGGTCCCCAGCGACGAGGCCCTGTTTGCCGAGGTTTACTGGGCAGATCGCTCGCCCGCGCCAAAGGGGGCCATCAAGACAATTCTGGATCTGATCTGGGTGGTTCTGGCGCTTGGCTATCTGGCCATGGACAATGTCGAACAGACCCATCAGCGCAAGAATATCGCCCCGGACGCCTCCAATGGCAGGAACACTTTCGCTGCACAGTTGGTTCATCTGTTCACCTGGATCTTTTTTGGCGCGGTCGCGACCCTGAACGCCTATCTGTTGCTGGGCGCGGCGGTGATAATGATCGACAGAATCCCGGTCGGGTTTTTTCAAAGCCCGACATTGCTATTCTGGCTGCTTCTCGCGCTTTACGCGGGCGGAGCTGTTGTTGGTCTGCTGCGTGGTTTTTCCGCCCCGACCTATCTGCGGCGGGTATTTTGGCGTGGCATGTTCGGAATGGGCGTCGTTCTGGCGCTTGGTCTGGCCCTCGGGCCGGTTGGCGCTGAATTTCGCAACTGCATCCCGTCAGAGACAACTTTCTGTCCTTTGATCCTGGAACCCTTTGTGGGCTTTCAGATCTACATATTGTCGGTCTTTTGGGCCACGCTGATCTTCCTGACCCTATTTCTGTATTTGATGTCCGCCGCCCCCATTCAGATCAACGACAATCTGACAGAACACAGGCGGCTTTATCCAAGCATTTGCGCCGGCATGATGATCTTCTGGATGTTCTTCATTTCGGGCCTGTGGCTAACCATCGAACAGATGTTGAAAACCGTTGATTTCTTGTCGGACGGTCAGCTCCAGACCTTGTTCGACGCCAACCTGCGCGACTCGATCGAAACGCTAAGCGCCGTGTTCATCGCCATCGTTCTGCTGCTTTTGGTCGGTGGCGGGCTGTTTGCCGGTCGCCGGAAATTCAAGGCGAACCTGCATGCCCGCAACGGGCTGATCAGCCGCGCGATTGTCAATCGGTTTGCGCAATGGGTCTTTTTGTTTGGGGCGATTGTGCTGGTTCTGGTAACGATCCGCGAGATTGTCACGAACCCGCACCATGGCTCTGTCTGCAAAACCACCCTGAACGACGCCTATGTCATTGCCTGGGCTTTGGATCGGCTTGCTTGTTTTCACGGTGAGATCGGCCTGATCGTGCTGGGCGCGACGGCTTTGATGTACCGGTTTTCAGATTTTGTTGCTGCCGGGCTGGGCGTGGCGCGGGACATTGTGACTTATGCCATTCGCGACAGATGTTTCATCAGCGCAGATCTGAACAGCAGAATCCACAACTACCCGGACCGTACCGCCATTGACGAGCGGTTCTATCGCACAATGCACTATGTGCTGGACGTCTTTCCGGCGGACCATATCACCGTGATCTCGCACTCTCAGGGCACTGTGATTGCGACCCAGATGTTGGCCGACCCGCGGGTGCAACGGCTGATAAACGGGCGGAACCTGACATTGATCACGATGGGCTGCCCGGTCACGCATATCTACCAGCGCTATTTCCCCGAGATGTTTACGGTCGTTGCCGGTAAACTGAATGCCGCGTGGTTCAACATATTCCGGCAGGATGATTTCGTCGGCACTGAGATCGAAGGCGGCCTGATATTCTCGGATCGCAACATACCGGTCAATCCCGGAGGGCATTCCGGGTACTTTACCGATTATGAGGTCTGGAAAGCTTTGACAGATCCGAAAATCGGGTTCGACCTGTTCAACCCGACACCTCAGACCAAGCAGCCCTGAACTGAAATCGCCCCCTCAGATGCCCGAGGGGGCGGTTCGCTTTAGCCCAGTGCTTCGTTGCAGCGTCCGCACACGCCTTCATGCGCGTGCAACCCGACATCCGGCAGGATCTTCCAGCAGCGCTGGCATTTTTTGCCCTCGGCTTTCTCGAAAATCACCGCAACACCTTCGATTTCCGGTACGCGGAACGCCTCGGCCGGGGCCGGATCGCCCGTGACGGTCAGGCCGGAGGTGATGCACATGTCATCCACGTCAAACGTCGCCAGCAAGTCGCGGGTTTCGCCATCCTCGACATTTACAATCGGCGCGGCCTCAAGGCTCGATCCGATCACCTTGTCCTGGCGCTGCACCTCAAGCGCGGCAGTCACGGCGCGTCGCACGCGACGAACCTTGGCCATGTTGGTTTCCAACTCGACGTCGCGCCAATCGGCGGGCGTTTCGGGGAAATCCACCAGATGGACCGAGCTGTCGTCGCCCGGGAACCGCTCCAGCCAAACCTCTTCCATGGTGAAAACCAGTACAGGGGCCAGCCATGTGGTCAGGCGGTGGAACAGGATGTCCAGCACCGTACGGGCTGATCGGCGGCGCAGGGTATCACCGTCGCAATAGAGAGCATCTTTGCGGACGTCGAAATAGAAAGACGACAGATCGACCGTGGCAAAGGTAAACACGGCGCTGAACACACCTTGGAAGTCGAAGGACGCATAGCCCTTGCGCACCTGTTCATCCAGTTCCGCCAAACGGCTGAGCACCCAGCGTTCCAGACGCGGCATGTCCTGCGGATCGACCCGGTCAGCTTCGGTGAAGTCGGCCAGAGAACCCAGCATGAACCGCATCGTGTTGCGCAAACGGCGATAGCTGTCAGCGGTGCCCTTCAGGATTTCCGGCCCGATCCGCTGGTCAGCGGTATAGTCGGTCTGAGCAACCCACAGGCGCAGGATATCCGCGCCGTATTGCTTGACGATCTCCTCCGGGACAATGGTGTTGCCCAGCGACTTGGACATCTTGTTGCCCTTGGCGTCCAGCGTGAAGCCGTGGGTCACCACGTTCCGATATGGCGCGCGTCCCTTGGTGCCGCAGGCCTGCAGCATGGACGAATGGAACCAACCACGATGCTGGTCGGTGCCTTCCATGTAGACATCGGCGATGCCGTCCTCGGTCCCGTCCTCACGGTCGCGCAAAACGAAGGCGTGGGTCGAACCCGAGTCGAACCACACGTCCAGCACATCGAACACCTGGTCGTAGTCGTCCGGGTTGGCAATGCCGTCCAGCACTTGCTCTTTGAAGCCTTCGGTATACCAGATATCCGCGCCGTCCTTCTCGAACGCCGCCTTGATGCGGGCGTTCAGGTCTGCGTTGCGCAGCAGGTAATCCGCGTCGGTGGGCAGAGCACCTTTCTTGGTGAAGCAGGTCAACGGCACACCCCAGGCGCGCTGGCGCGACAGAACCCAGTCCGGGCGCGCCTCGATCATCGAATACAGACGGTTGCGGCCGGTCTGCGGCGTCCATTTCACCAGCTCGTCGATGGACCGCAGCGCACGTTCGCGGATGGTGTCGCCCATCTCACCCATGCCGTCATCCAGCTTGCGGTCGACCGAGGCAAACCACTGCGGCGTGTTGCGGTAGATGATCGGCGCTTTCGAGCGCCACGAATGCGGATAGCTGTGCTTGATCTTGCCGCGTGCCAGCAGCCCACCAACCTCGACCAGCTTGTCGATCACGGCTTTGTTCGCATCACCCTCACCGCCCTTGCGGGACAGGATGTATTTGCCGCCGAAGAACGGCAGATCAGCGCGGAACGAGCCATCGTCCATCACGTTATAAGTGATGACCTGCTCGAGCATCCCCAGATCGCGGTACAACTCGAATTCTTCCATCCCGTGTGACGGCGCACAGTGGACGAAGCCGGTGCCTTCGGTGTCGGTCACAAACTCAGCGGCGCGGAAATCGCGAAGATCATCCCACTCGCCATTGCCGCCCTCGGCCCCGGCCAGCGGGTGGGTCAGTTGCACGCCTTCCAGTTCATCGGTGGTTACATCGCGGACACGGGTCCACTGGTCGTCGTTCAGACGGGCACGGCCCAGCACATCCGCGGCCAGATTGTCGGCCAGCAGGAACTTGTCGCCAACACTGGCCCAGCATTCGTCCGGCGTGTCGGTGACTTCGTACAGGCCGTAGGAGATATCCTTGCCGTAAACGACCGCCTTGTTCGACGGCATGGTCCACGGAGTCGTCGTCCAGATCACCACATAGGCATCATCCAGATCGCCTGCATTCACGACCCTGAACTTCACCCAGATGGTAAAGCTTTCCTTGTCGTGATACTCGACCTCGGCCTCGGCCAGCGCGGTCTTTTCAACAGGCGACCACATTACGGGTTTCGAGCCCTGATAGAGCGTGCCGTTCATCAGGAACTTCATGAACTCGTCGGCGATCACTGCCTCGGCGTGGTAGTCCATGGTGATATAGGGATCGGCCCAGTTGCCGGTGATGCCCAGACGCTTGAACTCTTCGCGCTGGATATCGATCCAGCCCTCGGCGAACTTGCGGCATTCCTGACGGAAGTCGACGACGTTCACCTCGTCCTTGTTCTTGCCTTTCTTGCGGTACTGCTCCTCGATCTTCCATTCGATGGGCAGACCGTGGCAGTCCCAGCCGGGCACATAGCGCGCGTCAAACCCCATCATCTGATGGGACCGCACGATCATGTCTTTGATGGTCTTGTTCAGCGCGTGGCCGATATGCAGGTGGCCGTTCGCGTAGGGTGGGCCGTCATGCAGGGTAAAGGGCGTGCGGCCCTCTTTCTCGCGCAGGCGGTCATAGACGCCGATCTTTGCCCAACGGTCCAGCCATGCGGGCTCGCGCTTGGGCAGGCCGGCGCGCATGGGGAAATCGGTCTTGGGCAGGTTCAGCGTGTCTTTGTAGTCAGGTGTTTGGGTCGTGTCGGCGCACATTGGGGGCGTCCTTTGGGTGATCTGGTCGTACTAGGATCGAAGCGGTCGGTGCGAAGTCTCAAACACCTTTGCCCGGCGTCTCGAGGATCAGAGCGCCGGGGATATAATTCGAATAATGATGGCCAAACGGTCAAACATGGCCGCGCTTATATGACGCCCGCTCTCAATGGTCCAGAGGTTCCGAGCCTTGCGGCAAATGGCGCAGCTTGGCCCAACGATTGAGCCATGCAAGCCCCGCCAGCGCGAGGCCCAGCGCCAGCAGCGAGAAGACGCGGATCAGACCGCCAAGGCCCGCGATGTCGATCAGGAACACCTTGGCCACGGCCAGCCCGATCACCGCCAGCCCCGCCTTGCGCATCAGGTCGGACCGCCGCGCGAGCGATTGGTAGAACAACGCCGCACCGACAATCAAAAGGGTCAGGGTATAGGTATAAAGCTCGGGCTGGGTTACGCCGTTGCCCTCGTACATGCCCTCGGCACCCTGCCAGACATGGCGGATGGTCAGGCCCAGCCAGACGGTCACTAAACCCGCAGCCACACCATAGCTGACCTGCCGCAAATGCTTGGGCATGGACGTAATCCTCCAGGCCGAAAACCCGATGGCCAGTGCGGGGATCAGATAGGCCACCGCCAGTGTGTTCAACAGCGGAGGGCCCAGAACCGGCTCGGCCAAGGGGTTCAGCAACGGATTGCGATCTACCAGAGCTTCGACCAGACGCAGCACCCCGTGACCAGCGAAGAAGATCGCCAGAGCATAGCGCGCATAGGTCAGCTTGCCGCCCAGTTCGAAGCGTTGCACCTGCGCATAGGCCAGCAGCAGCCAGATGACGGACAGCAGGCCCAGACCCCAATGGCTGTTCTCGGCCCCGCCCTCACCAAACGCCTCCAGCCAGCGCAGCAGAAGCAGCGATAGCAAAATGCCTCCGGTCGCCCAGGCCGCGCTTTCGAGCAGCAGCTTGGCAATCGGGCGATCCAGCGGTTTGATCAGCACCCAGCCGACAAAGAACCCAAGCGTCGCCGAAGCGTAGACCAGCGCCATCTCGGCAAGTGGTGCGCTTTCGGCCCAGCGCAGACCGGGGTCCAGAACCAGCCGTACGGTTACCGTGAACACACCTGCCCAGATAAACCAGCTCATCGGCGGCAAAGTGAACCGGCGATCCAACGCCGCAGCGACCACGATGGTCACGACCAGCGCAATCGTTAGCGCTGCGGAACTGAGGACGATCACGCAGGCAAAGGCCAGACAGGACAGCGCTGAAAGCGTGGCCAGCGCGGGCCGCATCCGGTTCTCGCCATCAACGCGGGCGAAGCGTTCCGCTATACCAACCATCACCGCACCCAGAACGATGGCGTGCAGCGCCCAGGGGTACGGGCCGATCACCTTGGCCGGATGCCAGCCGACCTCCAGCGCGATGGCCATGGCGGGCGCGAACACGGCGGCCGCCCCGGCCCATATGGCGGCGTATCGGTCTGCGTTGCAGGATCGCCAAGCCGCAAGAACTGAGACCAGCACGCCCAATGCGACCAGTATCGTGACAACTAACGGGGCGTCTGCTTCGGGCGTCTCGGCATAGGTGGCCGCGAAGGTGCGCGCGACGGTGCCGTTTTCGAGGCCATGCGCGACGACAAAGCCGATCAACCCAACAGCCGGGAACACCGTGGCATCCTGCAAGGCAGGCGCGTCCTTGGCCCACAAAAGCAGTGCCAGAGCCAACCCGAGCAGCAAGCATGTGGTCAGCCAGAACTCACCCGCTGAATCCGCCCAGTGCAGGGACAGGATGGCCGAGCTGACGGCCACTGCGGCAAATGCCACGCGGGTCGGGAAAGCAGGCCACGGATCACCCTTCTTGCGCCGGATGATCTCGGCCACCATGGGGCCCGCGTGATCGGGCCAGATGCGCCGGTTGGGGATCGCAATGGCCAGAAGTGCCAGCACGGTAACGCTGGTCAGATAACCGGGCTCGGTCAACGGGGAAGACAGAACCAGCAGCAGGCAGGCAATATAGGCGGCAAAGAGCGTAAGCACCGAAATCCAGGCCCAGCGCCGCACCGTATCGATGCCCAGACCCAGCAAGGTCAGGATGACAAAATACCCATACAGCCATGTCGGATCATCGGATGAGCCTCCAACCATAAAGGGGGCCGAGAAGGCTCCGATCAGTCCCACAGCAGCCAGCAGCGGCCCGTGGAACCAGCCCAGCACCAGACCCACCAGCGCGACAAGAACCATGCCAACCAACGCCGTTTCGGGAGAGATCAGGTCATAGAGTTGCCGGGCGGCCAGAATGCCGCCGAACAATGTTACCAAGCCCGCACCGGAAAAGACCGATGGCAGATACGCGGTCGAGGCTGTTTCGTCATCGCCGAACCTGCGGCGAATGACTTCGCCCACCACGATCAGCGCGACCCCAAAGGCCAAAGATGCCGCGACCCGCGCAGCCGGTGGCAGCAGCCCATTTTCAACCCCGTACTGAACCAGAAAGATACCGGCCAAGGCCAAGGACAGGGCCGAAACCGCATAAAACCAGTTCTCGCGCAGCCACAGCCCGAGGGCCGCAAAGCGATCCTGCCGGAAAACAACGGCCCCTGATGGCTCGGTCTCTTCGGCAACCGGAGGATCCTGCTTTTGGTCAGGTGGCGACCATGGGCCGGGCGCGGCCTCTGATGCGGGCAAATCCACCTCGGCTTTTGGCTCTGGCGCCGATGCCACGGCCTCTGGCAGTTCGACCTCAGCCTGACCCGGCGACAGCGCCTGTACTTGCCGCTCAAGGTGCTCAACCCGGCGGCGCAAGCGCGCTTGGCCAACCAAAAGCACGACAATCGTTACCGGAATGGCCAGTACAATCAGGCCAAGAAGAACAAGCAGCGATTCCAATTCAGGCTCCGTTCAATATCGTCCGGGCAAGCTATACCGCGCGAGCTATCGGGCGACAGTACGGAAATCCCGGTACCGTCGCGGTGTTGCGGGAAACACGCTAAAGGACCGAGATCGCCGGGCGCGCGATCATGAGCCAAAGGATCACCAGCACCGACAGAAAAGCCGGAATTCCGCATATAAACCAGATACGGAACAGGCGGGTGTAGTCTGCGGGCATTGGGCTTCCTGCATCCGCAGCAACCCGCGCATAGGCCCGCAGCCTGATCTGTATCCACACCACCGGCAACCAGAACAACCCGGTCAGCACATACAGCACCAGCGACAAGGCGATCCAACCCTCGCTCAGCGACCAGCCCAACCGCCAGGCCAGCGCGGTCCCGGTGATCGGCTGCAGGATGACGGCGGTTGTTGTGAAGATCAGATCAGCCAGCACCACGATGCCTGCGGTATGCGCAATCAGATGTGCGTCCCGGCTACGGTGTGCCATCAGCATGAAAAACGCGATGCCAGCGCCGGTTCCCAACAACACGCACGCTCCAATGACATGCAGCCAGAGCAGGATCAGATCGGGGTCCATCAGCGGCTCTCCAACATCGGAATGGCAATCAGGGACAAGGTCATTGCAGGAAGCACTTTGACCAACGGACCCAGCGGATCGGCCCACAAGCCGGGCACCAGAACCGAGGCTGAAATCAGGTAAATCAGCGCCACCCCGATCTGCGCCAAACATGCGCGGGTGGCCCAGGGCCGCCACAGAATGGCCAGCCCAAGCGCAATGTCGACCACCGACCAGAACGCCACGCCAAGCATCGCGACGGGCACCGCCCATCCTGCCCCGATCAGGACCTGCGCCGCATTGGACAGCCCCAAAAGCCCGAAAAGACCTGAGAGCAGCCAAAACAGGCTCAGCACCCCAACGACCAGTGGCATCAGAAGGGTCATGCGCGCGGTCAGCCTGTGTTCGCGACCGCAGGGCAATCCGGCGTAGATCTGCGGCAAGGACGCCAGCGCCTGCCCCGAGGCCTGCCGAAATGGTGCAGGATCACCGATCACGCCTTGCGCCATGACCGTCATTGCCGTGCTGCGCAGCGGGGATCGCCACCCCAACCGACCCAGCAGATCAGCCCCGGCAGCGATGGGTTTGATCAATGCGGACGGAATCCTCAAATGGGTCGAGGCTGGGCGAAACCCAAGCCAACGACGCGTGGCCGCAACCACCTCTGCCAGCGGATGGGGCGTATCCTCGACCAGATCATAAGTGCCTTGCGGCAGCCGATCCATGGCGGCAGACAGAACGACGCGACACAGATCCGGCATTCCGATGCACTGCACAGGGGTGTCCGGATAAGCCAGCGGCTGTACCCACGGGATCGCGGCCAGCATGCGCAGCAGCGCGGTACCACCGTAGTCGCTCTGCCCAATCACCAGCCCTGGCTTCAGCACCCAAAGCGGCATGCCCGAGGCCCGCAAAGCGGCGTCCCCGGCGGCTTTGGTGTTCAGGAATGGCGTCGGCGCATCCGGCTCGGCCCCAATGGCCGAGATTTGGATCACCGCGATTTCCCGTGCAGCGCAAGCCTGACCCAAGGCCGCGATTGCAGTGTGGTGGACCACTTCAAGATCGTCCTGCCCGCCATCCTGCAGGGCACCTGCGCAATTGACCACGATATCGACCGATTGCAGCAGGTCCTGCCAGTCCTTCGATCGGTTCAGATTGCGCAGATCGCCCTGTATGAGTTGTGTCCCCGGAAGAACCTTGTTCCCCATCGGCAAGTTGCGCACCAGCCCGCGCACGCTTGCACCTTCAGCCGTCAGCGCACGCGCAACAGCGGCGCCGATAAACCCGTAGGCGCCCAGAATCAGTATGTTTTTCCCACACAGATCGTCAGAATGCATTGGTTGTCAAATCCGTTTTGCCTCAGCCTAACGGAAACCTCGGAACACGCCAGACAGGTCAGGCGATCTGCGACAAAGCCGCAGGGTCAGGGGTGAAACAAGGACCCCACCAGATAGGCAATAAGTGCCGCCACGCCGCCGATCAGCAGCGTCTCCAAGCCCGAACGCCACCACGGGGCCAGCGACCAGCGGCTTTTCAGCGCTCCGATGGCGAAAAAGACGCCCATCGTCATCCACGCCGAAACAGCGAAGGCGTTGTTCAGCGACACCAGAAACGGCAACAAAGGGATCATCCCGGCCACCAGAAAGGCAAAGAACGTGGCAAGAGCGGCCTTCATCGGGTGCGGATCGACACTGCCCAGCCCATATTCGCCTTCGATCATCAGGTCTATCCAGCTTTCGTGGTTCGAGGTTATGGCCGCGGTCGCATCCTCCAGCACGGGCCCCGATAGACCCTTCTGCGCCAGAATCGCGCGCACCTCGTCGCGTTCGCCTTGTGGGTAAAGGGCGATGTGGCGTTCCTCGATGGCGCGGATCCGCTTGATGTTGTCCAGTTCCGCCTTGGTGCCCGAGTAGTTGCCCGCCGCCATGGAAAACCCATCGGCCAGAACATTCGCCAACCCTAGCGCCACGATGACAAAGGACGACAACCCTGCCCCCGCAACACCTGCCACGATGGCGAAGGTGGTGACCGAACCGTCGATACCGCCATAGACCACATCGCGCAGAACGCCGCGCCCGGGCGGGGTATTGATCCGCTGG
Organism: Ruegeria sp. C12; assembly: GCF_056537745.1. Taxonomy (NCBI): domain Bacteria; kingdom Pseudomonadati; phylum Pseudomonadota; class Alphaproteobacteria; order Rhodobacterales; family Roseobacteraceae; genus Ruegeria; species Ruegeria sp. C12. The sequence continues at coordinate 115,640 of NZ_JBQFSA010000008.1, read as the reverse complement.
GCGATCTCCTGCTGGCTGTGACCGTGATCTGTCATGGCTGGCCCTCCGTCACATTCAGTGTGACGAATGGCTGGCAGGTGCGCTTTGCGTCAGATCAACCCTTGGAAAACAGACCCTTCAAGGCGCGTTTGATCACGGCCCTGGTCGACGGTTTGTGACGATCCGAGAACGGCAAGGGTCTGCACACCTCCATCGCGGCAACGCCAACCCGGGCGCTGAGTGCGCCGTTCACCAGCCCCTCACCAAACCGGCGGGACAGTTTGCTGAGGACCGAGCCGCCCAAAACCGGCTCCAACAAATCGTCGCCCACTGCGACTGCGCCGGTTGCGACCAGATGAACAAAAACGGCGCGGGTCAGACGCCAACTGCCCAGAAACCCGGCCCGCCCGCCATAGATTTCCGCTATCCGCCGGATCATCCGCAGCGAGGCGGCCAAAGCCGTCACCACATCCGCCAGCGCCAGCGGCACCAAAGCGGTCACAGTCGCCACCTGCCGGGCAGCCGCCTCAACCTCGCGGCTGGCGGCAGCGTCCAGAGGGGCCAGAATTTCATCTTCGGCTAAACCCAGAAGGCCTGAGGCGTCAAATTGCTCGGGCATTCGTTCGGACAGGCGGTCGCGGCCCCATTGGGTCTCATGCCGACCTTTGTAGAAGGCGATCAGGCGAGACGTAACAGCACGGGCCTTGGCAAGATCGGCGTCGGCCAGCGCTTCATCCGCAGCGCGGCGCAGCCCGTCGACACGGGACAGACGGCCAATCGCCGCCAACTCCCGGATTGCGATGATCAGCGCGACAAAAACCAGCGCCGCGATCAATCCGGTGACGATCCACCCCAGCACAGGCGCGCGGGCGACCAGCGAGGTGGCGAAATCCCATGCGGCGACCGAGATCGCAGCGCCAACAACCGCCAGCGCCAAGCCCCAGAACCACCGCGACAGGGCCGAGGGCTTGCGGGCAGCAATTCGGGCCGCGCTTTGCATCGCCTGACCCTGAGGCTGCGCAAGGTCCGGCACCGGCGGGGCCATGGCCACGTCGGCGGCGGGCGCATCTTCCTCGAGATCGATCAGTACCGGGCCTTTAGCCATGTGCTGCACTTTCGATACGCCAGACATATTTGATGTCCGGCAGGTTTTCATCATTGTCGGCCCCGTCGCTGCGGGCAACCTCGGCAAAGCCATGACGTTCGTAGAACCTGCACGCGTCGGTATTGGCCTGAAAGGCAAAGAGGCTGAGTTGCGGGTGTCGCGCCTTGGCATGGTCGAGCAACTGCGCCCCGATCCCCTGCCCGCGCGCAGAGGCCGTCAGGTACAGCGAATGAATATCCGATCCATTCAACGCCAGAAACCCAACCACCCCATCCGAGGTTTCAGCCACCGTGACCCAGCCCTGATCAATCATGCGACCGCAAAAGGCGATGGTTTCGGCGCAGCTATGCAGTTCCGGCATCCAGTCGTTTTCGCGGGCAAACCCGTGCAGGATTTCCCCGGTCGTTCCGGCATCGGTGCTGCGGGCCGGGCGCAAAGTGACCATCACAACCGGTCTCCGATCAGGAACTGCGCGGCCCGGTCCAGCCGGATATGCGGTGGGCCATCGCCGGGGCGTAGGGTCAGATGCGCCGGAGCGAACCTCATGAAGCCAAAATCATCGCCCAGCCAAGTCTCGGCCCCGTTCCGGGCCGGGCCCAGCAAGTGGGCCGGATCGTCCGGCAGCTCACCGGGGTAAAACGCCGCCTGCTTGCCACTGTCCTGCAACGTGCCGCGCACGCAGGGCAATTCGACCCCGTCATGGCTGCGCATCTCTTCGGTTGTGGCCCGCAGCGAGGCCAGCGACAGCGCCGCTGTTTCGGCCCCCGCAAAGCTTGCCCGGTCGCGCGCCTCACGTGTCAGCGCCTCCATGATCGCGGTCAGGCGGGGGTGCTGCGTGTGATGCAGGTGATCGGCCTTGGTGGCGGCGAACAGGATGCGTTCGACCCGTTTGCCCAGCAGCAACTGGCTGAGCCACGCGTTACGGCCCGGACGGAAAGCCGACAGGATATCGCCCATGGCCCGGCGCATATCCTCGACCGCTTGCGGGCCTTTGTGGATCGCGCCCAGCGCATCGACCAGAACCAACTGCCGATCAATGCGCGAGAAGTGGTCGCGGAAGAACGGCTTTACTACCTGCGCCTTGTAGGCCTCATACCGCCGCTCCATCTCGCGCTGGAGGGTACGGCGGCGCGAGGGCTCGGACACCGGCAATGGCGCGAAGGTCAGAACCGGAGAGCCTGCCAGATCGCCCGGCAGCAGGAACCGCCCCGGCGTACAGTCGTAGAACCCGACCTCGCGTGCCTGATTCAGATAGGTGGTAAATGCGGAAGACAGGGCCTGCGCGGTCGGTTCGTCATGAATGGCTGTCAGATCGGTTGCGCGGGCTTGTTTCAGAAACTCTGCCGCGTCAGGTCGGTTTTCGATGCGCGAGAGGGTCTCGCGCGACCAATCCTCATAGGATTTGTCCAACAGCGCGAGGTCCAGTAGCCATTCACCCGGATAGTCCACGATGTCCAGATGCACGGTGCGCGGCCCCTGTAGACCGGCCAGCAACCCGGCAGGACGTGCCTTGAAAGACAAGCGCAACTCGGACACGGCGCGGGTGCTGTCGGGCCAGTGTGGTTGAGGGCCAGTCAGGTCGGAGAGGTGCGATTCATAGTCAAATCGGGGGACGATGTCGTCAGGTTGCGGTTGCAGATAAGCGGCGTTGATCCGGCCTTCCTGCTGCGCGACAAGGCCGCTCATGCGGCCCCGGTCAAGCAGGTTTGCCACCAGCGAGGTGATGAAAACCGTCTTGCCAGATCGCGCCAGACCGGTGACGCCCAGACGGATGACCGGCTCGAAAAATGTCTCGGACACGCTGTCGCCAATGGTTTCGACGCCGCGCACAAGACTGTCTGCCAGGGATGAGATGACCAAACTGTCGCCCCGCAATTATCGTTTTGCCCAAGATAGGTAGCCGCCTTCGGACATGCCAGTGCTTTCGCCCCCTTGCCCGTTTGCGCGCCGCACGCTACCAGCGGCGCATGCCCAGATATGCGTTGAAAGTCGAATACCAGGGGGAACCGTTTGCCGGTTGGCAGCGGCAGAAGGACTTGCCGTCGGTACAGGGTGCCATCGAGTACGCCTTGTCCCGCATTCAACCGGGCGATCACACCATTGCCGCCGCCGGGCGTACCGATGCGGGCGTGCATGCGCTGGGGCAAGTGGCCCATTGCGATCTGATCAAGGATTGGGATCCGTTCCGCCTGTCCGAGGCGCTGAACTATCACCTCAAGCCGCAACCGGTGGCCATTGTGCAGGCCGCGCAGGTCGCGGACGACTGGCATGCGCGGTTCACGGCGGTCGAACGCCAATACCTGTTCCGCATCCTGATGCGCCGTGCGCCCGCGACCCATGACAAGGGGCAGGTCTGGCGCGTCAATCATAAACTGGATGTCGATGCCATGCAGAAGGGTGCCGACATGCTGATCGGGCGGCATGACTTCACCACGTTCCGCTCGTCGATCTGTCAGGCGGCCAGCCCGGTCAAAACTCTGGATGAGTTGCGGGTCGAGCGGGTTCAGGGCTTTTCCGGCCCCGAGGTTCATTTCCACGTCCGCGCCCGGTCCTTCCTGCACAATCAGGTGCGCAGTTTCGTCGGCACGCTGGAACGCGTTGGCGCGGGCTCGTGGTCACCCGAGGACGTGCGCGATGCGTTGCAGGCCACCGACCGGGCGGCCTGTGGGCCTGTATGCCCGCCGCAAGGGCTGTATCTGGCGCGGGTCGGCTACCCCGAGCCGGTCTTCGACTGACCTAGATCGCGCGCAACAGCAGACCACCGGCTATAACCGCGATCACCAGCCCCGCCACCAGTTCGATGGTCGGTGCCAGAACGGAGGCGAACCGGGTGGCCGAGGCCGAAGCAAGCAGCCCGCCGCGCAGCCCAAATGACGTCCAGCCGACCAAGGTAGTAACCAGTGCCGTGCCCAGCGCCATCGAGAAGGCTCCGGCGATACCGACCATCGCAATACCCATCTGCCAGGTCAGAATCAGCACGAAAAGCGCGCCGGTACAGGGGCGCGCGGCAATACCTGCGATCAGGATGATCGCCTCGCGCAGACTGCCGACATTGGCGACTTCTTCCGCGCTGGGGCCGTGGCGGTGGCCGCAATCCGAACAGACCTCGCCCTCGTGGTGATGATGGTGGTGGTGATCATGGGCATGGGAAGGCTTGGCGTCGTTACGGGACCGCCTGACAAAGCTACGCACCCCCCGAAAAACCAGCCACAGGCCAATCGCTGCAATCGCCGCGTAGCTGATGGGGGCCATTACCTGCTCGGTCGTGCCTACCAAGGTCTCGCGCGACAGCTGAAAGACCAGCACTCCGGCATAGACCAGAACAACCGCCGTCACCGCCTGACCAAGACTGGACAGCACACTGATCGCGGACAAGCGCCAGAACGCGACGCGGCGGCCCAGACCGTACCCTCCGATCAGGACCTTGCCGTGACCGGGACCGATCGCGTGAAAGAACCCGTAGGCGAAACAAACGGTCAGCAGCGTTGCCACGGCTTGCGGCTGCTCGGCCCGCGCTGCCCGCAAGGCCCGTGCGATCTGGTTCTGAAACTCGCGCTGCTCACCCGCGGCCCAGGCGGCGAGGCTGTCAAAGCCACCGCTTCCCCAGAACCAGGCCAACAGGCCAAAGGCGATGGCAACCGGAACGATCAGGTATTTGGACATGACACGAGGATCTCAGTCGCGAAGTTCTCGCCCACCAGAGGGATGTCGTTTTCCTCCAGATCGTAATCCGCATCCAATGTCAGCAGAAACGCCCGCATCTGCGCCAACTGACCATCGATATCGGGATCGACACGCTCGATAAAACATGTGGACGGGCCGGACACGGTCACGGGCCGGTTGACTTCGTATGCGGTATAGTAGGTCTCATCAAACGGTTTGGCCGACAAGGCGTAAGCTGGCACGGCACCCCCTTCGACCTCGCGCAGATGCGTGGTCACGACGCGCCCGTTCTCGGCTGTCGCGTGGGGTTCCAGCGGACCGGACAGCTTGACCGGCGCACCACCGGCAGTCACGACCAGATCGCCGTTGTAGCCTTCGACCCATTGCGCGTCGAACCCGGTCAGATACGCCTCTTCGCTTTCTGTCAGAACGCCATCTGCGTCCTGATCCAGCTTCAAATCCTCCAGAACCAGCAGCGAGTAGAATTCGTCATACGCCCAGGTCACGCGCACATGGGTCAGGTTGCCTGCTTCGTCCACGATGAACTCCAGCCCGGTGTCAATGAAGACATGCGGGTGGGCCAGCGCGGGGATCGGCAGGCAGCAAGTCAGAATGGGTATCAGCCAACGCATGCCGGCAAGATAGGGCGGCAACACCGCAGCGGCAATGCGTTTCCCGGCTTCACCGCAGAAACCGGCCGAGCGCATCATGTGGGTGGGAACAGAACCAACGTTTGCAGCGCTGTCCCCACTGGCCCTTCGGCATCATACAGAACCGATTGCGACATGCCGACGCCCGAAGGTTGCCAGTGCGAGATCGAGTCGGCTGCCAACCATTCCGAGACAGGCTCGCGATGGATGTTCACCGTCAGATCGGTGTTCATGAACCCCATTTCCGCCGTTGGCGCATTCCACGAGATACCGTTGCCGCAATCGGCCAGCGGGCAAAGCGACTGGATCGGCGATTGCACCTCACCCTCCAACAGGTTCGGCGTGCGCATCCAGATGGCTTTCGGCCCGGCCCCCTGTTTGCCCCCTGCCGGGTATCTGATGTCGCTGTAATGGGCAAATCCCGGAAGGTCGTGGCGCAGTTCACCGATCGGGAAAGGCCCATCAACCGCATCTTCGAACCGCAGCTGAGTGACGTGGACATTGGGCACTGTGCCCAGATCACGACGCGCCAGATGCATGGTTGTCGCCGTAGCGCACAGGGTGTCGTCCAGATCGTGCACCGTCACCCGCGTGGTGGCTAGCGTTTTGGTGTGCCGTGTAGTCTCTGCCGCCACCCGCAAGCCCGACAGGGGCAGAGGGCGCAGCAGATCAACCGTCAGACGGGTCAGCATCTTCTCGGGCCCAACCTCGGTTTCAGCAGCGCGCACGATCAGGCCGCTGACGGGCCCCGCGTGACAATGATCGGCTGACCAGGGGCCGCGCGCCGGGTCGTTGCCGACAAAAGCCCCATCTTCTCGCTGATGAAAATAGGCGAGATTGTCGAATTCGTACCTGGTCATGCGGTGCGTCAGACCTTTTCCTGCGTGTGTTTCTTCAATTCGGCCCGCGCGACCTGACGACGGTGAACCGCGTCTGGTCCGTCGGCCAGTCGCAGGGTTCGCACATGAGTCCAGGCGGTGGCCAGTGGTGTGTCCTGACTGACCCCTTGCCCGCCGAACATCTGCACCGCCTCGTCGATCACCTTCAGCGCGACCCGAGGCGCAACCACCTTGATCTGGCTGATCCACGGGGCCGCGGCCCGCGCATCGCCCTGATCCATGTACCACGCCGCTTTCAGACACAGCAGGCGGGCCATCTCGATCTCCATCCGGCATTCGGCGATGATGTCGTAATTGGCACCCAGCTGCGCCAGCTTCTTGCCGAACGCCTCACGCTGCATGGAACGCTTGCACATCTGCTCCAGTGCGCTTTCCGCCTGACCGATTGCGCGCATGCAATGGTGAATGCGCCCCGGCCCCAAGCGGCCCTGCGCAATCTCGAACCCGCGGCCTTCGCCCAAGAGGATATTCTCTGCGGGCACGCGCACGTCGGTAAACCGAATATGCATATGGCCGTGCGGCGCGTCGTCGTGGCCGTAGACCTGCATGGGTCGCAGAACCTCGATCCCGGGCGTATCGGCGGGCACCACGATCATCGACTGGCGCTTGTGCTTGGGCTGATCCTCGCCGCCGGTTTTGACCATCACGATATAGACCTTGCAGCGCGGATCGCCCGCGCCGGATGACCACCATTTCTCGCCATTCAGGACATAGTCATCGCCGTCCCGCACGCAGGACATCGACACATTGGTCGCATCGGATGAAGCCACATCCGGTTCGGTCATCAGATAGGCCGAGCGGATCTGGCCGTCGAGCAGTGGCTTCAACCACTGTTGTTTCATCGCCTCGGTGCCGTAACGCTCGAACACTTCCATATTGCCGGTGTCGGGGGCGGAACAGTTGAACACCTCGGCCCCAAGGGGGGTCTTGCCCATCTCTTCGGCGAAATAAGCATATTCAACCGTGGTCAGCCCGAACCCTTTGTCGCTGTCGGTCAGCCAGAAATTCCACAGACCGGCGGCCTTGGCTTTGGCTTTCAGCCCCTCAAGGATTTCGGCCTGGCGTTCGGTATATTGCCAGCGGTCGTCCTTGTTGATCTCGGCCTGGTATTCTTCTTCCAGCGGCATGATCTCATCCCGGACCATGTCGGCGACACGTTGCAAAAGGGCGCGGTTTTCCTCGCGCAAACCAAATGACATATTCATGAAATTCCCTCCTGCCGGGTGAAATCCGGGCTGTACCTTACGGACCGAGGATGGCTTAACTGTTGCGACTCTGTCCAGTTGCGTGACGGAACGTCACCACGTTCAATTTCAAGGGAAGGAACCGCCCATGGCGCTGTTGATAGACACCGGCCTGACCAACTGGATCAGCGATGCGGACATCGCCAATGACATCCGGTCCGCGATCCCCGGTGCCGATATTCGCACGCCGGACGCAATCGGCAACGCCGATGAGATCACGATGGTTGCGGTCGTGGGCCTGAAAGACGACCACCTGCACCAGCTGCCGAACCTGAAACTGGTGCAAAAGCTTGGGGCGGGCGTAGAAACGATTGTCGGCAATCCCAACCTGCCGGATCACATGCGGGTTGCGCGCCTGAAACCGGATGCACCGGCACAAGGCATTGCCGAATGGTTCGTCGCCTACATTCTGCGCGCCCAGCGTCACATGGCATTTCACGAAGCCGCGCAGGCCCGTGCTGAATGGCTGCCCAAGGAACCAACCTTCACGCCCCATACAACCGTCGGCGTTCTGGGTCTGGGTCATATCGGGGACCGCACGGCGCGAATGCTGCGCGCTGTCGGGTTTCAGGTTCTGGGCTGGAGCCGGTCGCCTAAGCAGATCGAGGGCGTCACCTGCGTGCACGGCGACGATGCCTTGCCCGGTCTGCTGGGGCAGTGCGATCATGTCTGCGCCATCCTGCCCTCGACCCCGCAAACGGTGGGTCTGTTCGACGCGCAGATGCTGGCGACTATGAAACCCGGCAGTCAGCTATTGAACGCCGGTCGCGGCGATCTGATTGACGAGGGTGCGCTGATTGCCGCGCTGGATCAGGGCACGCCCGGCCATGCAATTCTGGATGTGACGTGTCACGAGCCGCTGCCAGCCGACAACCCGCTTTGGCAGCACCCAAGCGTGACGATCACGCCCCATGTGTCCGGTTGGCATCTGGGCGATGCGCTGTCGGATGTGGCAGAAAACTTCCAGCGGCTGACAACCGGCGCGCCACTTCTGAATGAGGTCGACAGGGCGCGCGGTTACTAGCGCAATCAGGGCGCCATCACCCAGTTGCCGCCCGCGTCCTTGCATTGACGGGTTCTGACCCCGCGCGAGGCCTCTTTGCCTTCGGGCTGAATGTCGTGTTGCAGCCGGACGCAATTGCCTTCGACCGCATCAATCCGGATTGTCCCCTTTGATCCGGTCTCGACATTGCTCCACCCGATCTCCTTGCCGACGCTGGGCGTGCCGTCGGTCAGCAAGCTGCGCGAGGCTTTGTTTGCCACCTCGAAATCCGCAGGCGAAAGCCCCATTTCGGCGATGATTCGGGACAATGGTTTGGCCGAGGCGGTCGTCGTAACGCCTGCCATGCTAAGTAGTGCCAATGCGAAAAAGACCCGGGCTTTCATTTCTGCCTCGCTGAACTGAAATCAATTTTGACTTCAAGGATATACCTGCGCGGGGGCGTGGCCAACCCCTATGGCGGCGACCTTCAAATTATCCCGAACAAACCTATCGCAAGCCCAGCGCTAGAGGCCGCACCCGGTTTGGTCACATAGTGCAACGCAAACGAACCCGAGGCACATGATGACACAACCAACCTATTTTTCGCCCCTCGGCGGGCACCCCGGCCAGGACCAGCTTTTGACCGACCGGGCGGTGTTCACAGATGCATATGCCGTCATTCCCAAGGGCACGATGCGCGACATCGTGACCAGCTACCTGCCGTTTTGGGAGGGCACGCGCCTGTGGGTCCTGTCCCGTCCGCTCAGCGGCTTTGCCGAGACGTTTTCGCAATACATTATGGAGGTTCAGCCCGGCGGCGGCAGCGATCAGCCTGAAACAGACCCGCGCGCTCAGGCCGTTCTGTTTGTGGTTGAGGGGGCCGTGCATCTGACGTTGAACGGAACGGAATATAATTTGGATACAGGGGGGTACGCCTATATCCCACCCGGCGCGGACTGGACGTTGCACAACCGATCCGACGCCGTGGCGCGGTTTCACTGGGTTCGCAAGGCCTATGAGGCCGTGAACGGGCTGCCCGTCCCCGACCCGATCATCACCAATGAACGAGACGTGACGCCGATCGAGATGCCCGGAACCGAAGGGCGCTGGTCCACAACGCGCTTTGCCAACCCGCAGGACTTGCGTCACGACATGCATGTCAACATCGTCAATTTCGAACCCGGCGGCGTGATCCCCTTTGCTGAAACCCATGTGATGGAACACGGGCTTTACGTGCTGGAAGGCAAGGCCGTCTACCGGCTCAATCAGGATTGGGTTGAGGTTGAGGCAGGCGATTACATGTGGCTACGCGCCTTTTGCCCGCAGGCCTGTTACGCGGGTGGACCGGGGCGTTTCCGGTATCTTCTGTACAAAGATGTGAACCGGCATATGCCGTTATCCTTGCCCCGCTAAACCCGGTTTCATCGCCTTTTACCCCTGCAGGGGTTCACAGCGGCCCCGGAATTTGCTGAAATCCCAGCAAATTCCATTGTTTGAGTATTGGAGACTGGCTGATGAAACTGCGTACCCCCCTGATGGCTCTGGCCGCATGCGCCATGGTGGCCGCAACCTTGTCCACGCCGGTCGCTGCCAAGGATGAGACCAAATCGGTCTTTGTCATGAGCCGCACATGGGCCGTGACCAAAGTCTCGGACGAGCCGGTCATCTACCGTGCCACCCGCGACAACAACAACCTCAACCCGTTCGGCCCGCCCCCGCGCCTGCGCACCCTGCAGGCCATCGCGGCGATCCAGCAGGCAACCGGATGCAAACCGATCGTGGCCAGCATGTATCAGAACATCTCGGGGCAGTTCTTCTCGCAGGTCAGTTGCGGTTGAAATTGGTACAATACTTTCGTTGAGATCGCCTGATCTGCCTGCCATAGCTTGCGCATGAAACTCGCGATCAACGGATTCGGCCGCATTGGCCGCACGATCCTGCGGCAGGTTCTGGCCCAGCCGCAAGGATCAGATATCGAGCTGGTGCTGATCAACGATATCGCACCGCTGGACACCTGTGCCTATCTGTTCAAATACGACAGCACCTTTGGCCCCTATGCCGGGGACGTGTCTGCCGGTGACGAAGCCCTGATCATAGACGGGCGCACGGTGCCGATGACGCACAGTTCCGATCTGGCGAATATCGATCTGTCAGGCGTTGACGTCCTGCTGGATTGCACCGGCATTGCACGCTCATCCGATGTCGCCCGCCGGGGTCTGGCGGCTGGCGCACGCAAGGTGCTGATCTCGGGGCCCTCGCCCGCCGCTGAACTGACGGTGGTTTTGGGTGCCAATGAGGATCAGCTGGGCGATGCCAGCATCGTCTCGAACGCATCCTGCACCACCAATGGCCTCGCGCCGCTGGTTCGGGCACTGGATCAGATCGGCGGCATCGTCTCGGGCCATATGACCACTATCCACTGTTACACCAACAGCCAGCCGATGGTCGACGCGCCGCGCGGCGATCTTGCGCGTTCGCGCGCAGGGGCGCTGTCGATGGTGCCGACCACGTCCAGCGCGACCCACCTGATCGACGTTGTTCTCCCGCATCTGGCCGGACGGATTTCGGGCGCAGCGGTGCGGGTTCCAACCGCCAGCGTTTCGGCGGTGGACCTTGTGGCAACGCTCGGGCGCGGCATGAGCGAACAGGCTTTCGACACCGCGTTTCGCGAAGCGGTCGAGGCTTCGGCGGTTCTTGGCTGGACCGATCTGCCTTTGGTCTCGTCCGATCTGCGATCCCGCCCCGAATCGCTGGTTATCGCAGGCCCCGAGACCCGAGTGGTCGGCAACAATCAGGTCCGTGTCTTCGGCTGGTATGACAATGAATGGGGCTTTTCCGCCCGCATGCTGGACGTGGCCCGTTTGATGGCGACGGGTTGATCCAGACCAACCGCAGCGGGCGGGCCTGCCCGCGCGCTGCCGGGCCCAACGGGTCAGCGCGCATCTTCGATGCGTTCTGACCGGGCGGGAGCCTTCCGGGGTTAGCCCGCGATCACCTCATAGGGGGTGTCGAACCAGAATTCCTCTAGATTTGCACCGCCACCGATGCGATCCACCACGGCAAACAGGCCCGGGCCGTGCAAAGGCGTCAGCACCCCATGCCACGTACCGCGATGATAGTTCACGGCCTGCCCGGCTCGTGTCATGAACGCCCTGGGCCGCCCAGGCTGCCCCCCCTCATCGGGTGCTACGACAACCAGAAACGGCTGATGGGTCATCGGGATAAAGGCCTGACTGCCCTCCGGGTGCCGCTCGACCATATCCAGCGCATATGGCAGCGCGCGCGGGTTGGCGTCGAACAGGCTGATCCCGGCGCGCCCGTCGCTGAAATCCGTCAGCGCCCGATCATGGTACCGCCCGCATTGCCCCTGATTGATGATCTTGTCCGGGTCGCCAGACACTTCAATCACATCACCAAAAGGCGCAAATTGCTCAGCGGTCAGCGGCTCGGCAACGATCCGGCGGCTCATGAGGGCAACACGTCCCGCAGCCGGAATTCGGCGATGCGTTCAACCTGACGGCAGGCCTCGGCAAACTCGGTATCGCGATCCTGTTCAATCCGCCGCTGAAAGGCCGCAAGGATCGAGGCCTTGTCATGATCGCGCACTGCAATGATGAATGGAAATCCGAACGTTTCAGTGTACCGCGTATTCAATTCGGTGAAGGCCGCGCGCTCCTCATCCGTCAGCGCGTCCAACCCGGCCGAGGCCTGCTCGGACGTGCTTTCCTGCGTCAACCGCTTGGCCTGCGCCAGCTTGCCCGCCAGATCAGGATGCGCTGTCAGAACCCCCAACCGCTCGGGCTCAGAGGTCGACCTGAACATCCGCGCCAAGGCGTTGTGCAACCCGCCTGCGGTGTCATGCGCAGGCCCAAGCTCCAGATCATAGGCCCGCTCGGCAATCCAGGCCGAGTGTTCGAAGATGCCGCCATAGGCTTGGACAAACGCATCCCGCCCCATCTGCGATGGCTTCGGATGGGATTGCGGCGGGTGGGTCTGTGCCCAGTGTTCAGCAATCTGCAACCGGGTGGCAAACCACACATCCGAGAAGCTGCGCGCGTATTCCAGAAAACGTTTCAACGCCATGACGCGGCCCGGTCGCCCAATCAAACGACAATGCAACCCGATGGATAGCATCTTGGGCGCCCCCGCCTGCCCTTCCTCATACAATGCGTCGAAACTGTCCTTGAGATAGGAAAAGAACTGATCGCCCGCATTGAACCCTTGCGGCGTGGCAAAGCGCATATCGTTGCAATCCAGCGTGTAGGGCACGATCAGCTGATCCCGACCGTCGATCTGTGTCCAATAGGGCAGATCGTCGTCATAGGTGTCGGCGACATAATCGAACCCGCCCTCTTCGGCCACCAGACGCACCGTGTTCTCGGAACAGCGCCCGGTGTACCAGCCGCGCGGGCGCTCACCGACGACCTCGGTGTGAAGCCGGATCGCCTCGGCAATTTCGGCGCGCTCCTGCGTCTCGGGCATGTCTTTGTGTTCCACCCATTTCAGCCCATGGCTGGCAATCTCCCAACCGGCGTCTTTCATCGCGGCCACCTGATCCGGCGATCGGGCCAAAGCCGACGCCACGCCGTAAACCGTGATCGGCAGGTCCTGCATCAACCGATGCAGCCGCCAGAACCCGGCCCGCGCGCCGTATTCATAGATCGATTCCATGTTCCAATGGCGCTGGCCCGGCCATTGCGCCGCGCCGACGATCTCGGACAGAAACGCCTCGGATGCGGCATCACCGTGCAGAACGCAGTTCTCGCCGCCCTCTTCGTAATTCAGTACGATCTGGACGGCCAGCTTGGCCCCGCCCGGCCATTGCGCCGCTGGCGGGTTGGCACCGTATCCAATCATGTCGCGGGGGTATCGAGGCGGTTGCATGGCGTCTTCCGGTTTTGGATGTTTCGACAGGCTTATCCTAGAAATTCGCCGATGATTATCAAATCAATCCGAACGCTGTTTCCGGTTCTTTCGGCATTTCCCCTGTTTTGATCTTTGCGCCACACTGTGTCACAGCAAAGTGACGTATCTGAGGGAGGCTTTCGTGGCAGGCTATCTGACAACTCATGTTCTGGACACCGCCCGGGGCTGCCCCGCCGCCGGGTTGAAAATCGCGTTGTACAGCGTGTCCGGCAATTCCCATCGCAAGCTGGTCGAGATGGAAACCAATGCCGATGGTCGCACGAACAGCCCGATCCTGCCGCAGGAGACATTCAAGACGGGCACATACGAGCTGATCTTCTTCGCCGGCGATTACCTGCGCGCGACAGGACAAGACGGGGATGACCCTTTGTTTCTGGATCAGGTGCCGATCCGGTTTGGTATGTCCGACCCCGACGCACATTACCACGTGCCCCTGCTGCTTTCCCCTTACGGCTACTCGACCTATCGCGGCAGCTAACCCTCCCGCCGGTCAGAGACCCTTTCAGGGTCCCTTCCCGTTGGGCCCAGCGCCGCGCCCTGCGGGCCCGGCGCGGTTGCGCTTTTATCAATGGCAACGCCACACCCGATCCCGTCGCACCCGCGCCGCAGCACAGCTGCGGCGCCCGGCCCAACGCTGTGCGGTGCCGGAACGGCACAAACAGGGGCGGGAGCGCTACCCGGCTGGCAATTCCGAGTTTCGGACGACTTTTCCGATCCGCTCGATCATGAAATCCATGAACAGGCGCGCCTTGGGGTCCTGATGGCGGCGGTGTGTATAAAGGCACGCCATCTGCACCGGCACGGGCGGCGTATCCTGCGCGACGGCCACCAGACGACCCGCGCTTAGGTGATCGGCCACTTCAAACACCGGCTTCATGGCAATGCCCTGCCCGGACAGCGCCCAATCTGTCAGGACGTCTCCGTCGTCACATTCGAACCGGCCTGACACCGCATAGCGTTTCGGGCCGTCGGCGGTTTCCAGCATCCACTGAAACTCGGTCGCGCCGGGAAAGCGCAGGTTCAGGCATTCGTGTTTGTCCTTCACCAGATCAGCCCCCGTCGCAGGCATCCCCCGCCGCGTGACATAGTCAGGGGCGGCGCACAGCACGCGCTGGCAATCGGCGATTTTGCGGATGCGCAAGGTGCTGTCCTCGGGCTGACCGATGAAAAAGGCCAGATCCAACCCCTCGGTCGTAAGGTCAACGGATCGATCCGTCAGGCGCAAACGCACATCGATTTCGGGATATTCCGCCAGAAAATCAGGCACATGCGGGGCCAGCAACCGCCGCCCCACCCCCAGCGGAGCCGCCACGAACAGAGACCCACGCGGGGCTTCGGTCAGATGCGTCACCTGCGCTTCGGCCTCATCCACCGCATCCAGCACCGCCACCGCGCCGGGGTAAAACGCCTTGCCCTGCTCGGTCGGTGACAGGTTCCGCGTCGTGCGTTGAAACAGACGCACGCCTAGATGATCCTCAAGCTGAGAAATCCGGGCCGAGGTCACGGCGGGTGAAATCCGCAAATCGCGCCCGGCGGCGGACATGCTGCCCAGATCATAAACCCTGACGAAGGTGCGGATATTGTCGAGATAGGACATCTTATCGTTTTTTTTGATACAGTTTGACAATATACGGGAATACCGAAGAAAAGCCCGTTTGCCTAGTGTGGCGGCAACCAATCGGAGACCTCATTCATGTACGACTTTGCCGTGTTCTGGGACTGGATGGCATTTGCCGTGCGCTGGCTGCATGTGATCACGGCCATGGCGTGGATCGGATCGTCCTTCTACTTCATCGCGCTGGATCTGGGCCTGAACCGCAATATCCCCGGCCCTGCGGATGGCGAGGAATGGCAGGTGCATGGCGGCGGCTTCTACCACATTCAGAAATATCTGGTCGCGCCCGAGCGGATGCCCGACCACCTGACCTGGTTCAAATGGGAAAGCTATTCAACCTGGCTCAGCGGTGCGGCGCTATTGATGATCGTCTACTGGGTCGGCGGAGAACTATACCTGATCGACGCCGAAAAGGCCGATCTGGCACTGTGGCAAGGCATTCTGATCTCGGCAGCGTCCCTGACTATCGGATGGCTGGTCTATGACTTTCTGTGCAAATCCGGTCTGGGCGAGCGTCCAACCCTGTTGATGGTACTGCTGTTCGTCCTGCTGGTGGCTATGGGCTGGGGATACAACCAGATTTTCACCGGGCGCGCGATGATGCTGCATCTGGGGGCCTTTACCGCCACGATCATGACGGCCAACGTGTTCTTCATCATCATGCCGAACCAGCGCATCGTTGTGGATGACCTGAAGAACGGGCGCACACCCGACCCGAAATACGGCAAGATCGCCAAGCTGCGTTCGACCCACAACAACTATCTGACCCTGCCGGTTCTGTTCCTGATGCTGTCCAACCACTACCCGCTGGCCTTTGCGACCCAATACAACTGGATCATCGCCGCGCTGGTGTTCCTGATGGGCGTCACCATCCGGCACTATTTCAACACCCGCCACGCGCGTGCAGGCAACCCCACCTGGACCTGGCTGGCAACCGCCATGCTGTTCATCGCCATCATGTGGCTGTCGACCGCACCGATGTATGAACCGGTTGAAGAGGCCGAGGCGCAGCCGTTGACGCCCTATGAACAGAAATTCGCAGCAGCCGAAGGGTTTGAGCAGGCACACGACATCGTTCTGGGGCGCTGTTCCATGTGCCATGCACGTGAGCCGGTTTGGGAGGGCATCCTTTGGGCCCCCAAAGGCGTTTTGCTGGAAACCGAGGCGGATATTGCCCGCAACGCGCAGCAGATTTACCTGCAGGCCGGTGTGACCCATGCGATGCCGCCGGCCAATGTGACCTTTATGGAACCAGAAGATCGCGATGCCATCATCCGATGGGTCCGCAACGCCGGGCTGTAACGCGGTCACGGATCACGGCAATTCGGCGCATCGCGCGATTAACCCCTTCCCCCAAACGGTTTCAGATGCTCTAACTTGAATTCAAAGAGCCGTGTAGAAACACGGCACAAGAGATTTCGACTCGGGGGCAGTTGGAGCCAACTGATGCAGGGAAGCAAGCCGCGACGCGGTCTGAGATGCTGGCTATTGGGCGCTGTCGCCGCCCTTGCGCCAACAACGCTGGTTGCGTTGGAAACCACACTGACCGCCCCCGGAGCCCCCAAGGAAGTTGTCGAGCGCCTGAAAGAAACCTCTTCCGTCGCCACCGCCGAAGATCGCGGGCTGGACACGCCGCTGGAAATTCTGTCTGCCGCCCTGTCGGATTATCGGACGCTGGTGCAGATCCTATATGACGAGGGGTATTTCAGCCCGGTCGTCAGCATCAAACTGGACGGGCAGGAAGCAGCCGAGATGAGCTCGCTCACCGTTCCCAATCAGATCAACCGCGCGGTTATCACAGTGGAAACCGGCCCGACCTTCAAATTCGGCACGGCAATTGTGCAACCTCTGGCCCCCGACACGGTGCTGCCCGAGGAATTCGCCACCGGCAAGCTGGCCACCACGGGCGCGATCCAACAGGCGGCCTCGGCCGGTGTTCAGGCGTGGCGGGACGCGGGTCATGCCAAGGCAAGTGTGGCCGGGCAGCGAGTGATCGCGCGCCATGCTCAGGCGCGGCTGGATGCAGAGATTGATCTGGACCCGGACAGGCGACTGACTTTTGGCCAGATGTTCATCAAGGGCGACACCGATGTTCGCCACCGGTCGATCGAAAAGATCGCGGGCTTTCCCAGCGGCGAGGTCTATTCGCCCGCCAAAATCCAGAAAGTCGGCACGCGCCTGCGCCGCACCGGAACCTTCAACGTGGTGTCCCTGCAAGAGCGTGAGAAACCGAACCCAGATGGTACGCTGGATTTCGATGCGACCTTCGAAGACCTACCCAAACGCCGTCTGACCTTCGGTGTCGAGCTCGCATCCCGCGATGGTGTCGACGTCACCGCCACCTGGACCCACCGCAATGTCTTTCGCCGGGCCGAACGTCTGCGGTTCGAGGCCGCCCTGCGCAATATCGGCGGGGCCGAGGATCTGGACGGACGCATTGGCCTGCGACTGGATCAACCCGACCGGCTGGGCCCGGACGACAACACCTTCTGGAGCGCGCTGCTGGAGCGTCGAAACACCGACAATTACAACGTGACCGTGGCATCGCTGGCTTATGGTGCGCGGCGCACCTTTTCGGATCAGCTATACGCCGAAGCGTCGGCGGGCTTTCAATGGTCGAACGCAGATGATGCCTATGGTGACGGGCGCAAGTTCCGGTATTTTATCCTGCCATTCCGATCCGAATGGGATCAGCGCGACAGCAAGGTCAGTGCGACAAAAGGGTTTTATCTGGATTCGCAGGTCATGCCGTTTGTTGGGCTTTCGGGTACGGATACCGGCATCCGGCTGTTCTTTGACGGTCGCGCCTATACCAGCCTTGGAACCGGTGGCAGGCTGGTTCTGGCGGGTCGGGTCCAGCTGGGCTCGGTCATCGGGCCACCACCGGATGGGGTGACGCCGGACTTTCTGTTCTTCTCAGGCGGGGCCGGGACGGTGCGCGGGCAACCGTTTGAAAGCCTTGGCATTCCGGTCGGCACCGGCGTTGCGGGCGGCAAATCGTTCCTGGGCTTTTCGGGCGAGGTGCGCGGCAAGATCACCGACACCCTGTCGCTGGTCGGGTTTTATGACTACGGTATCGTAGACACGTCCTCATTCGTCGGCACCGGGGCCGAGGATCATGCCGGGGCTGGGCTTGGGGTCAGATATGATCTGGGCGGTTTTGGTCCGCTGCGCTTTGACCTCGCAGTGCCTGTTCAGGGCGACACGGGCGATGGGTTGCAATTCTATATCGGGATCGGACAGGCCTTTTGATACAGCGTCTTTCATACCCCGTTCTGGTCGTCACACTGACCTGCGCGCCGGTTGCGGCATACGCACAGGACGAAGGCGGCAGCATGATCGAGCGGTTCCTGCAGGACACGCTGTCGGGAGACGATCAGAACGTCACTGTAAAAGGCTTGGAAGGCGCGCTGAGTTCACGCGCAACGATAGAAGAGATCACGGTGGCCGATGACGAAGGCGTCTGGCTGACGATCAAAGGGGCGGAACTGGACTGGAACCGTCTTGCCCTGATCCGGGGCCGGTTTTCAGTCAACGCCCTGACCGCGCAAGAGATCGACGTGGCCCGCGCTCCGGGCACTACAACGACTGAAGCCCCACCCCCGTCAGCAGAAACCCAGCCGTTTCAATTGCCGGAATTGCCGGTCTCAATCGAAATCGGCGAGATTCGGATCGATGAGCTGGCCTTGGGCGAGCCCTTGATCGGCGTGGCCGCGGAACTGACGGTCACTGGCGACCTCTCGTTGGCGGACGGTACACTGGACACAAATCTCGACATTACAAGGCTGGACCGTGCAGGGGATGAGATCACGCTGGCGGCAGGGTTCCAGAACTCGAACAGTCAGATCGATCTGGATCTGAACGTGACCGAAGCCTCGGGCGGGTTGATCTCGACTGCGTTGAAAATCCCCGATAGCCCGCCCATTGGACTGACCGCCAAGGGATCAGGGCCGCTGACAGATTTCACCGCCGATATCGGACTGAGCAGCGACAACCAGCAACGGGTGGCCGGTCAGGTCAGGTTGCGTTCGGCAACGGCCGAGGATGAAACGGCCGAAGACGGGATTGCCTTCACTGCGGACCTAAGCGGTGATCTGACCCCCTTTGTCGCCGACGACATGGATGTATTCTTTGGTCACGACACGCGCCTGTTTGTCGACGGCAAAACACAGCCCGAGGGCGCATTGCAGATCAGCGATCTGGATTTCACGTCCCAGGCCCTGAATCTGGAAGGCGAATTGCAACTGGCGGCGGGTGGGACCTTGCAACTGGCCGCATTGCAGGGGCGCATATCACCGCCCAATGGGGAAACTGTTGTCTTGCCAGCCTCGGGCGGCGAAACTTCGATTGAAGCCGCTCAAATCTCGGCCCTGTTCGATCAGGCGAATGGCAATCTGTGGGACCTGAGTCTGACGGCCAACGCGTTCAAATCGCCTCAGATCAGTCTGGACCGGGCGCAGATCACCGCGCAGGGCACGCTGGAACAGGGCGACATCGTCAACGTCGATGGCGACGTGCAGGCGGCGCTGGACGGGCTTGACCTAGCAGACCCTGCGCTGAACACCGCGCTGGGGGGGCGGATCACGCTGGACGGGGTGTTCGACTATGGCAGCGATCAGTCGCTTGACCTGTCGGGGTTCGAGCTGGTGGGCTCGGACTATACGCTGGGCGTCGATGCGCTGATCAGCGGTTTGACCAGCGGGCTGGCCGTGGATGGCTCGGCCTCGCTGGACGCAACAGATCTGTCCCGGTTCTCTAATCTCGCGCAGTTGCAACTGGGCGGGCAGGCCTCGGCCCGGCTGGTGGGCAAAGGCTCACCGCTTGAGGGCAGCTTTGATGGCAAGCTAGAGGTCAAGGGCAGCGATCTGTCCACCGGGCGCGACGACATCGATCCGGTAATCCGGGGCGAGACAACAATCATAGTCGATGCCAAGCGCGGAGCCGATGGAATCACGCTGCGCGACTTTACCTTGATTGCGGATGCGGCACGGGCGCAGGCAAGCGGGACGGTCACAACCCCTGATGGCAACCTGTCAATCGACGGTCAGGCCAAACTGTCCGCGCGCGATCTGTCAGTTTTTTCCGGTCTGGCGAAACGCGAACTTGGCGGCTCGGTTCAGGCCAGCCTGCAAGGGGCCGGAACGGTTCAGACCCTTGAATTCGACGGCACAGCCAGTGTTACGGCACGCGACATCAAAACCGGGATGGCCGAGATTGACCCCCTTCTGAAAGGCGAAACCATTGTCGAATTCGAAGGGGCGTTGTCGCAAGATCAGATCACGATCCGCGAGGCAACGGTCAACGGGAATGCCGTGACGGCCCAAGTCGCGGCCACGATTGACGATCCAACCGGCGACATTGCTTTCGATGGCGCAACCAGCGCGTCTATTCCCGATCTGTCGCTGTTCTCGGGCCTTGCGGGCCGCGATCTGGCGGGGTCGGTCACCGCCAGTGTCCAAGGGAGCGGGGCCGCGAAAACGCCTCGGTTTGATGGTAAGGCCAGTATGACAAGCCGGGACATCAAAACCGGGATGGCGGATATCGATCCGCTTCTGACAGGGCAAACTTCGGTCGAGTTTGACGGGGCCGTGTCTGAGGATCAGATTACGATCCGCGAGGCCAAGGTCAACGGAAACGCCGTGACAGCCCAGGTCGCGGCCACGATTGACGATCCCACCGGAGATATTGCGGTTGATGGTACGGCCAGTGTGAATGTTCCCAACCTGTCCTTGTTCTCGGGCCTTGCAAGCCGCGATCTGGCGGGATCGGTCGAGGCGCAGCTTCAAGGCAAGGGCGCAGTAGGCAGCAAGGCCTTCGATGTGAACGGCAACGTCAAGGCAGATGGCATCCGCGCGGGGATCGAGCAGGTGGATGCGCTGCTGCAGGGGCGCACGACCCTGACCGTGGACGCCCTGAACGATGAGAACGGGTTGAACATCCGCACCTTCCGCCTGAAAGGAACGGCCCTTTCCGCCAATGCTTCGGGTCAGTTGAGCCGCGAGACCGGGGGGCTGAACTTTACCGCCGCCCTCGACGATCTGGGGCGGTTGTCGGAAACGCTCACCGGTCCGCTGAAACTGGACGGCAATGTTGCGCCGACCGGATCGGGGCTGGAAGGCACGGCCAATTTGCAGGGGCCCGACAGCTCTTACGCCAGCCTTGTCGGAACGGTCGATACCGATGGCTCTGCCGATCTGGACTTTGACGCCAAGCTCAACCGGATCGAGCGGTTT
This sequence comes from Ruegeria sp. C12, assembly GCF_056537745.1. Taxonomy (NCBI): domain Bacteria; kingdom Pseudomonadati; phylum Pseudomonadota; class Alphaproteobacteria; order Rhodobacterales; family Roseobacteraceae; genus Ruegeria; species Ruegeria sp. C12. Next base: position 94,344 of record NZ_JBQFSA010000008.1, on the reverse strand, counting down.
GTGCCCGACTTCCCCGGCACCATCGCGGCAACCGGCAATGCAAAGCGGTCAGACGGGGTCTGGACCATTGATGCCAAGGCAGAAGGACCTGCCGGGATCAACAGCACCGTGGCGGGGACATTCGACGAAACCGCCGGCACAGCTGATCTGAGGGCACAGGGCGGCGTCAACCTTGGCATCGCCAATATCTTCATCACACCGAACAAGATCGAAGGTGCGGCCCGGTTCGATCTGGCGCTGAAGGGCGCACCGGCGCTTGAGTCCCTAAGCGGGTCTATCACCACATCCGGAACGTCCTTTGCGATTCCAACTGCGAGACAGACGGTGACAGGGATCAGCGGGTCGGTCGATCTGGCGCAAAGCCGCGCCACCATCTCAATGAATGGCGGCATGCGCGCCGGTGGCGGGTTTACCGTGTCTGGCCCGGTCGATCTGACGCCGCCGTTCAACGCCCAAATCACCACCGCATTGAACAGCCTCGTGCTGACCGATCAACTGCTGTATGAGACCACGCTCAACGGTCAGATCGTCATGGCGGGGGCTTTGGCCGGAAACAGTTCCCTGTCCGGTCAGATCACGTTTGAGGAAACCAATATCAACCTCGCCGCCGCCTCGGGTGCCGTGGGTGCGGCACCGATCCCCGAGATTACGCATATCGGCGAAAGCCGCGCGCAATATGTCACCCGCGAAAGGGCGCAATTGGTGGTGAAAGAGGAAGCCGCCCAAAGCGACTCGCGCATTGCGCTGGATATCAGTCTGCTGGCCCCCAAAGCCGTCTTTGTGCGCGGGCGCGGCGTGAACGCGGAACTGGGTGGGCGGATTTTCATCGGAGGCACGACACGATCCGTTGTCCCCTCGGGCCAGATTGAACTGATCCGGGGTAATTTCGATATTTTGGGCCGCAGGCTGGCCCTGACCAAAGGGATCGTGACACTGCAAGGCGATCTGACCCCGTATATCGAGTTCGAATCGTCTGCCAGCACCTCGGATGGAACCGCCACGATTGAAATCGCCGGGCCGCTGGATTCCCCGGAAGTCGATGTATTCTCGGACCCCGAACGCCCCGCCGAAGAGGCGCTGGCCATGTTGTTGTTCGGCAACCGGTTCTCGGAACTCTCGCCGTTTATCATCGCGCAAATGGCGGCGTCGCTGGCGCAGCTCAGCGGTGCGGGCGGTGACGCCACCAAAGGGCTGCGCGACTCTACCGGCGTCGACACAATCGATATCGGCGCGACCGAGGGCGGCGCAGGTCGTCTAGGCGCGGGCGCGTATCTCAGCGACAACCTCTACACGGACTTCACCGTCAACACCGAGGGCGATACCGAGGTGAACCTGAACCTGGACGTGAATGATAACTTTACGGTCCGGGGCACGGTCGATGGCAGGGGCGAAACCGGCATAGGCCTGTTCTTCGAGCGCGATTACTAACGGCGAATACCGATTGAGCGACCGATCTGAGGGGCGCTCTCCAAGGTTTTGTGGTCTTCCACCATCCGCGCCAGGCGCGCAATGGCCCAATCCGGGTAAGCAACCGACCGCCCGGTCTGATGGCTGACATTCATGAACAGCGCCTCTTGCGTCGCGCAGACGGCGTTGTCTTCCTCTGAGATCATCTGAGCGAAATAGAGGCCGCGCTTGTGATCAGCGTCCAGCAATCGGAACCGAAAGTAGAACGGCGCGCCAGCGATCACCTCACGCAAAAAATGCAGATGGGCCTGCAGAATGTATGGCCCCTGCCCGTAGGCCTGTACCTGAGGTTCACCAAGCCCCAGATGTTCGACCAGCAGAACCTCGAAGGCATTGTCGAAGGCGACGCCGTAATAGCCCACATTCATATGGCCGTTATAGTCGATCCATTCCGGTTTCACGCCAAAGCCCCGGATTTCCACAGGGGTCGGGTAAGGTCCGTCATATCCGGACAGGGGGCTATTGGTCATCTCATGTCGTCTCCGCTGGGTCAGAATATGAGGCCGATAAACTTCCCGTCTGTCCAGTGTGGAAGTGCGTGACCACAACTCTGCGCTACCTACGTGGGATAAAATTCAATCCTTTCTCAAAAAGTAAAAAATCTGATTTCTATATGTGAAACGTGTCACTGAACCCAGAACCGGGTCGGCGCAAAAAAGGCTTCGAAATCAATACGGAGAGCCATTTATGAAAGCGGAAGAAGCCGAGAAAATCGTCGGGGCATTGAAAAACAAAAAGGCGAAAGTAAAGGCGATCGGAACCGAAGTGTCCGGGACCAAGGCAACCAAGTTGGAAAAGAAACTGCGCGACGGGTTGGAAGGCGCGTTGGGTGCCGACCTGTCCAAGGTCCGCGTTCACATCGGCGGGAATGCCGCCGATATCCGCAAAGAGCTAAAGGCAAAGGCCTTCACCAACGGAAACGACATTTACTTTGGCAAGGGTACGGATTCAAAGAACAACAAGTTGATTGCCCATGAAATCACTCATGTCGTGCAGCAGGCAAAAGGCAAGATGCCAAAACCCCAGAAAGGCAAGGTTCTGGTCTCGGGCTAATTCTTTCCGGTCGTGGGGAACAAAAACAGTGCAACCAAGGTCGGCTCTTGCTTGGGCCGACCTTGGTCGTTTCAGATGGCTTTCCTGCCTATTCCGCCGCGATAGCGTCTTCGATCTTTTCGACGCGAATGGCCGAGAACTTGAACTCGGGGATTTTACCGTAAGGGTCGATGGCCGAGTTGGTCAGGATATTCGCCGCCGCCTCGACATAGGCAAACGGGATGAACACCATATCTTCGGCAATCGCCCGGTCGGCCCGCACCATGATCTCAATCGAACCACGGCGCGTGGTCAGGCGGATCGTTTCGCCCGGCTCGATCCCCATCAGCTTTAGCTGACGCGGGTTCATCGAACAGTTCGCTTCCGGTTCCACGGCGTCCAGAACGGTGGCACGGCGGGTCATCGACCCCGTATGCCAATGCTCCAACTGACGGCCCGTGGTGGCGATCATCGGGTATTCGTCATCCGGCGCTTCATCCGGCGGGATGACACTGGCCGGGGTGAACCGCGCCCTGCCATCGGCACGGGGGAAGCCATCGCCGAACACAATCGCCTGCCCCGGATCGGTCTCTGACAGCGACGGGTAGGTGATGGTTTCGGTCTCAAGCCGCTCCCACGTGATGTTGTCCAGCGAGGCCATGGTAAGCTTCATCTCGGCAAAGACCTGAGACACATCGGTGTAATCCCAGTTCAACCCAATCCGCTGCGCCAGTTCTACCGTGATCTTCCAATCCTCGCGCGCTTCGCCCGGAGGGGTCACGGCGGGCCGCACCCGCTGCACCTGACGGTTGGTGTTCGACACCGTGCCGTTCTTTTCATACAGCGCCGAGGCGGGCAGGATGATATCGGCATAGTTCGCTGTTTCGGTCAGGAAAATGTCCTGCACGATCATCAGATCCAGCTTGGCCAGCGCATCGCGCGCGTGGTTCACATCCGGGTCGGACATGGCCGGGTTTTCGCCCATGATGTACATACCCTTGATGTTGCCCGCATAGGCTTGATCAATGATCTCGGTAACGGTCAGGCCCTTCTCGTTCGAAAAGTCATCCGAGTTCCAGACGTTGTTGAACTTGGCGCGAACGCCGTCATCCATCACCGACTGGTAATCCGGTAGGAACATCGGGATCAGGCCAGCGTCCGAGGCCCCCTGCACGTTGTTCTGCCCCCGCAGCGGATGCAGACCCGCGCCGGGTTTGCCGACATTGCCGGTCATCAACGCAAGACTGATCAGGCAGCGCGAGTTATCGGTGCCGTGAATGTGCTGGCTGACGCCCATACCCCAGAAGATCAGACCAGCTTTGGCCTGCGCAAAGGTGCGCGCCACGCGGCGCAACTGATCCGGTTCGATGCCGCAGATCGGGGCCATCGCCTCGGGCGTGAACTGGCGCAGATGTTCTTTCTCGGCCTCCCAGTTCTCGGTCCAGCGGTGGATGTACTGGCTGTCGTAGAGCTCCTCTTCGACGATCACGTTCATGATCGCGTTCAGCATCGAGACATCCGCCCCCGGACGGAATTGCAGCATCTCATCCGCAAACTTGCGCATGCCGACACCGCGTGGGTCCATCACGATCAGCTTGCCGCCGCGCTTGGTGAACTGCTTGAAATAGGTCGCGGCAACGGGGTGGTTTTCAATCGGGTTCGCCCCGATGATGATCGCCACATCCGCGTTTTCGATCTCGTTGAAGGTCGCGGTCACAGCGCCGGAACCCACGTTCTCGATCAGAGCCGCAACGGACGACGCGTGGCACAGACGGGTGCAGTGGTCGACGTTGTTGTGCTTGAAGCCCTGACGGATGAACTTCTGGAACAGATACGCCTCTTCATTGGTGCATTTAGCCGAACCAAAGCCCGCAACGCTGCGCGGGTCTTCGTTACGCAGGGCTTTCAGCTTCGAGGCCGCCAGATCCATCGCCTCTTCCCAGGTCGCTTCGCGGAAATGGGTGCCCAGATTGCCGGGATCGACGTTCAGCCCCTTTTCAGGCGCATCCTCGCGCCGGATCAGCGGTTTGGTCAGGCGGTGCGGGTGGTGGATATAGTCGAACCCAAACCGGCCTTTGACGCACAGACGGCCTTCGTTCGCGGGGCCGTTGATACCTTCGACATATTTGACCTTACCGTCCTTGACCTTCAGCGAGACCTTGCAGCCAACGCCGCAGAACGGGCAGACGCTTTCGGTCTCGGAATCGTAATCCTTGCTGTCGCCCTTTTGCTGATCGTCCAGCACGGTGGCAGGCATCAGGGCGCCGGTCGGGCAGGCCTGAACGCATTCGCCACAGGCCACACAGGTCGAATCCCCCATCGGATCGTTCTGGTCGAACACCACCTGCGCCGTATGCCCGCGACCGGCCATGCCAATCACGTCATTCACCTGCACTTCCCGGCAGGCACGGACGCAGAGGTTGCAGTTGATGCAGGCGTCCAGATTGACGCGCATTGCAACGTGGCTGTCGTCCAGCAGCGGGATTTTCTCGGCCTCTTTTGCCGGGAAACGGCTGTCTGAAACATCGTTCAGCTTGGCCATATCCCAGAAATGGCTTGAGGTGTCATGCGCCTCTTCGGGCTGGTCGGCGACCAGCAGTTCCATGACCATGGCGCGCGATTTCTCGGCGCGGTCGCTGTCGGTTTTCACGACCATGCCGTCCACCGCCGGACGGATGCACGAGGCGACCAACGTGCGCTCGCCTTCGACCTCGACCATACAGGCGCGGCAGTTGCCGTCGGGGCGATAGCCCGGCTGCGGCTTGTGGCACAGGTGCGGAATGGTGAACCCCTGCCCCTTGGCGGCTTCCCAGATGGTCCAGCCTTCGGGCACGGTGACGTCTTCGCCGTTCAGGTTGAAGGTGACGGTCTTGTTTGGGCTTGCATCAAGCATGGCTCTGTCTCCCTCAGATTTCATCAGCGAAATGTTTCATGACAAGGCGGATCGGGTTCGGGGCCGCCTGCCCCAGACCGCAGATCGAGGCGTCGCCCATGACCTGACACAGATCCTCCAGCAGGTCCTGATCCCACTTGTCCGCCTGCATCAGCTTCACTGCCTTTTCACAGCCCGCCCGGCAGGGCGTGCACTGGCCGCAGCTTTCATCTTCGAAGAAGCGCAGCATGTTCAGCGCCGCATCGCGGGCGGTGTCCTGATCGGACAGGACCACCACGGCGGCCGACCCGATAAAGGTGCCATGCGGTTGCAGCGTGTCGAAATCCAGCGGGATATCATCCATCGATGCGGGCAACAGGCCCGAGGACGGCCCACCCGGCTGATACGCCTTGAAGGTCTGCCCTTCGGCCATGCCACCGGCAGCCTCGATCACGTCCAGAATGGTCGAGCCCGCAGGCAGCAGGTAAACCCCCGGCTTCGCCACCCGGCCCGAGACCGAATAGCTGCGCAGGCCCTTACGGCCGTTCTTTTCCGTGCTGCTCAGGCATTTCGGCCCCTCGCGGCAAATTTTTGAGACCCAATACAGCGTCTCGACATTGTGCACCAAGGTCGGGCGATTAAAGACCCCAACCTGCGCCACGAACGGAGGACGGTGACGCGGCAGACCCTTTTTGCCCTCGATCGACTCGATCATCGCGGATTCTTCACCGCAGATATAGGCACCGGCACCGCGGCGCAGATCGATATAGCCTTTCTCGACAATCCCCGCATCTTCCAGCGCGGCGATTTCGCGGCGCAGGATCTCCAGCACCGCCGGATATTCGTCGCGCATGTAGATAAAGCAGGTCTCGGCCTCGACCGCCCAAGCGGCGATCAACATGCCTTCGAGGAAGACATGCGGCGTACGTTCCAGATAGTAACGGTCCTTGAACGTGCCCGGCTCGCCCTCGTCCCCGTTCACGGCCAGATAGCGCGGGCCTTCGTTCATGCGCACGAAACCCCATTTCTTGCCGGACGGGAAGCCAGCGCCGCCCAGACCACGCAGGCCCGAGGCCAGAACGTCCTCTTGCACCTTCTCCCAATCGCCGCTGTCGCGCAGGTCTTTCAGCTTGGCATAGCCGCCATTTTCGGCGTAGGCGGCAAAGGTTTCGTAGTCGGGCAGATGAGCGTGGGTGTCACCTGCCGCAATCGCCGCCTGCACCTTTTCGGGGGTGGCGCGGTCGATGTGGTTATGACCGATCTCAAGCACCGGAGCCGTGTCGCAGCGGCCCATGCAGGGCGCGCGCACCACGCGGACCTGCGACGCGTCCAAGCCGTCTTCCAGCGCCTTCTGCAACTGCTGGGCACCGGCCATTTCGCAGGACAGAGAATCGCAGACGCGGATGGTCAGCGCGGGCGGGGGCGTCTCGCCCTCTTTTACCACGTCGAAATGGGCGTAGAATGTAGCGGTCTCATAAATCTCGGCCTGTCCGATCCGCATCTCAACCGCCAGCGCGGCGATATGGTCGGCGCTGATATGGCCATGCGCATCCTGTATCAGATGCAGGAACTCGATCAGCAGGTCGCGACGGCGTGGGCGGTCGCCCAGCAGGCGTGTGATTTCCGCCTGTGCCTCATCCGTGAACTGACGGCCTTTGGGCGTGTGCCGCCCCTTGCCTTTACCTGACTTCCAGACGCCCTTGGGTGCGCCTGATGGCTTGGTGTCTAATGGTGCCATGATGCCCTCCGATTAAGGCTCGTGTCTCATCAGACTAGCATATCGTCAAATCGCTTGTCGCAATCGCACGATAACGACAGCTTATCACCGTAAAGACGTCACCACAGCGCGCAGGGCCTCGACCGTGGGCAGTTCCGGGTCGCGGGTCAGGGTCGCCAGACAAATCGGTTTGCTGACTACGGGATCGACCAAAGGCAACACGCGCGTCCCCCTCAGATCGCCCAGCGCCCGCACCAGAACGCGGGGGACAACGGTGGCCGCCAACCCCTCGCGCGCCATCACCATCGAGGCGGTGAAGCCGCTGGTCTCGGCCACCACATCCGGGTGCAGGCCCTGTTCGGCGAAAATCCGATCCAGAATGCGCCGGTTCTGCATCTGCGGCTCCAACAAGCTGAGCGGGAATTCGGCCACCTGCGCCCATGGGATCGGGCCGGTTTCATCCGTCATGTGAGACGGGACCAGCAAAACATAGGTCTCTTCATACAAGGGCTGCACCTGCCGCAGATCGGTGCCGATGCTGTCGCCATAGGTGATGCCCGCATCCAGACTGCCTTCGTCCAGCCGGTGCTGGATCGCGGTCGCGGACATGGTCTCGATCCGGGTTACAATTCGGGGATGAGCGTCCCGCAACCGCTTGACCAGACGCCCGGTGAAGGCAATCGCAGTCGGAATCACGCCGAGGATCAGCGTACCGGTGATCTCACCCTTGGCGGCTAGCACCTGCTGTTCCAATGCCTTGGTGTCGTCCAGAATGCGCCGCGCCCGCTGGACAATCATCTCGCCCTCTTCGGTCAATCCCTGAAACCGGTTGGCACGGCGGACGATTGACACACCCAGCCGGTCTTCGAGGTTGCGAATGCGCATCGAAAAGGCGGGCTGCGAAATCCCGCATTCCTCGGCCGCTTTGGCAAAATGGCGATGCCGTGCAAGGGCGCTGAGGAGTTGGAGGTCGCGGATTTCGATCATTTGGAGATGTCTCTGATACAAGGCCACCGGGTTTTACACGATACCGAAGTGGGGCGCACGCCTTTGTGCACGAACAAGAACTCAATAACCACATTCTGCTTGTCCTTAGCATATTCAAAAAGGGAGAGCGCGCGGTCGACAGGATCCAGCCTGCACTTACCGCTTTAATAAAATATAGTGGTTTCATAAGGTAAGGTGGAATGAATGACAGAGCTGAATACGTTTGTGATTACAGTGAGAGTCCTAATACACAATGCTTGATTTTGATCCCGGCCAACTAACCTTGGCCGCGCGCCGAAAAATAATTAAGCGTGCACGGCGAAATGTCAGTTCAGAAGTCGTCCTGATTTTGACTGCCGGTTTCGCATTGCTGTTGATAACGTCGTTTTGGTTTGGAAACCTGACGTTTCTGCCGCTAGCAGGAATACTGAACATGCGACCAACGGTAGTTTGGATTTGCTTGTCCGCATTCCTCTCAGGCGCTGCCGGCTTGGTTCACGGACTGATCGGAGTAAAGGTTGTTTCGCGTGCGCGGGAACAGGAGTTCTTGATTCATCAATTCGACGAACTAAGAAGCCGCTCTTAAAAAAGATCAGTCGATCACCAAGCAGGCAACCGGCAAAAATCTAATTAGTAGAACGATCCCCGCCCGGCCTTACGCGGCCAGCGACGGATCATTTTGTCACCAAGCTCGGCCGACGCGACGCCTATGCGTTGCAAGCCTTGCTCTACTGGTGACTTAACCAAAATAAGGCACGTCGCAGGCGACCTAACCAGTTCCGGTTCAGGTATTAAACAAAAAGTGCATCACATCGCCGTCCTTGACGATGTAGCCCTTGCCCTCGGCCCGCATCTTGCCTGCCTCTTTCGCGCCCTGCTCGCCATTCGCAGCGATGTAGTCGTCATAGGCGATGGTCTCGGCCCGAATGAAACCCTTTTCGAAATCCCCGTGGATTACACCAGCGGCCTGCGGCGCGGCGGTGCCGGTGCGGATGGTCCAGGCGCGGGCCTCTTTCGGGCCGACGGTGAAATAGGTCTCAAGCTTGAGCAGGTCGTAACCGGCCCGGATCAGGCGGTCGAGGCCGGGTTCTTCCAGGCCCATCTCCTCAAGGAACATCTGCGCTTCGTCCTCTTCCAGCAGGCTGATCTCTTCTTCGATCTTGGCGCTGATTATGACGTGAGAATTGCCCTGCGCGGCGGCCATTTCGGCCACGCGGGCCGAATACTCATTGCCCTCGGCGGCTTCTTCCTCGGACACGTTGCAGACATAGAGCACGGGCTTGGTGGTCAGCAGCTGCAGCATTTTCCACGCTTTGGCGTCCTCGTCGGAGACTTCGACCAGACGCGCGGGTTTGCCGTTTTCCAGCATGGCCTGCGCCTCGGCCAGCAGACGCTCCTGCTGCTGCGCTTCTTTGTCGTTACCTTTCAGCTTGCGCACCAGATTGGCACGGCGCTTTTCGATGCTTTCCAGATCGGCCAGCATAAGCTCGGTCTCGATGGTATCGGCATCGGCTACCGGATCAACGCGGCCATCCACATGGGTCACATCGCCATCTTCGAAACAACGCAGCACATGGGCAATGGCATCGGTCTCGCGAATATTGGCCAGAAACTGGTTGCCCAGCCCCTCGCCCTTCGAGGCCCCTTTGACCAGACCGGCAATGTCCACGAACGTCATCCGGGTCGGGATGATCTGCTTCGATGAGGCAATCGCCGCCAGCTTGTCCAGCCGGTCGTCAGGAACCGCCACATCCCCCACATTGGGTTCAATGGTGCAGAACGGGAAATTCGCCGCCTGCGCGGCCGCGGTCTTGGTCAGCGCGTTGAAGAGGGTCGACTTGCCCACATTCGGCAGACCCACGATTCCCATTTTAAAGCCCATTGCGGCCTCCTGAAAGCGATGTGACGGCGTCTTCTATGCACCTGCGGTGGAATGCGCAAGCAGTAGCGTGACGCGAAACGGACCGAGCCCAAATGGCCACATCACGAAACTGTTCCTAAATCGTGTTCTTGCGCGAATTGAAATTTACATCTTACGATAACCACTTAGCGCGTAACGATGTAACAGCCTTAGAAATACGGTTATGAAGAAGTTCCTTTTCGCCTCTGCTTTGGCGCTTGCCCTTCCTGCAGCAGCCCAGGCTCAATCCTTGATTTTTGGTGCCGGATACGCGGATTTTTCCGATGATGCTGCCGATGATCAGGCCCTTATTTCGCTGGAATACCAGCATCAACCCTTTCACCAGGCGACCCGGTTCAGCGCCGGTTGGGGTGCGGCCCTGTCAGTTGACGCCGATGGCGGCGCCCATCTCGGCGCCGGTCTGATTGGGGTATACAGCCTCAACGACCGTTGGTTTGTCGAAGGCAGCGTGATGCCGGGATACTACAATGAAGGCAGCGATGAGAATGATCTGGGCGGCAGTTTCCAGATCCGCAGCCTTCTGGGCCTCGGCTATACGCTGAATGGCGGCGATAAGATCTCGGTTGCGATCACCCACAAGTCGAACGCCAGCACGCAGGACCCGAACCCGGGCGTGAACACCCTGCTCTTGCGGTATCATCTGGGCTTCTGATCCGTTCTGGTCCGGGCGGGATTGATTTTCGGTGAAACTTTCTGCACATCAGGTCCAAACCTGATTGCAAGGACATCCGATGACCCGTATCGACGCCAAGTTTGCCGCCCTGAAAGCTGAAGGCAAGAAAGCATTTGTTGCCTATGTCATGGCGGGCGACCCCGATTATGACACCTCGCTGGAGGTGGTCAAAGGATTGCCGGGCGCAGGCGTGGACGTGATCGAGCTGGGTTTACCCTTCACCGACCCGATGGCGGACGGCCCCACCATTCAGGCCGCAGGCCAACGCGCGCTGGACGGTGGCATGACATTGCAGCGGACGCTGGATCTGGCGCGCGCTTTCCGTGAAAGCGACGACACCACGCCGATTGTGCTGATGGGCTACTACAACCCGATCTACAGCCGGGGCGTGGACGCGTTTCTGGCGGATGCCAAGGCCGCGGGAATCGATGGCCTGATCGTTGTTGACCTGCCGCCGGAAGAAGATGAAGAGCTTTGCCTGCCCGCTCAAGCGGCGGGCCTGAATTTCATTCGCCTGGCCACGCCAACAACCGACGACAAACGCCTGCCGCGCGTGCTGCAGAATACCTCGGGCTTTGTCTACTATGTCTCGATCACGGGCATCACCGGCGCGGCAGAGGCCGAAGCCACCAATGTCGGACCCGAGGTCGCACGGATCAAATCCGCGACCGATTTGCCCGTCATCGTAGGCTTTGGCATCAATACGCCTGAAAAATCGCGCGCGATTGCAACTGTTGCAGACGGCGCGGTCGTCGGTTCGGCCATTGTCAGCCAGATCGGCGCAGGCAAGCCGGTTGCCGAGGTGCTGGATTTTGTCAAATCCCTGTCCGACGGGGCCCATTCCGTCTGAATAAACGCATCCTAAACTACTTGAGCAAAGCCGCAGCCGGGTCACCCCGCTGCGGCTTTTGTTTTACCGGGGAGTGAACACGGAAAAGGCAATCACGAAAGGCGTAGTGAGGATCTTCAAAACTTGGTAAGAATTTCTAACCAAAACCTCAAAGGTCTGCTACATGCCCGTGATTACCAATATCGATGACCTCAAACGCATCTATGAACGCCGCGTGCCGCGCATGTTCTACGACTATGCGGAAAGCGGCAGCTGGACCGAGCAGACCTTTCATGAAAACAGCTCGGATTTCGAACAGATCCGGCTGCGCCAGCGGGTCGCGGTGGACATGGCGGGGCGTTCGACAGCGTCGCAAATGATCGGACAGGATGTATCGATGCCTGTTGCGCTTGCGCCTGTCGGACTGACCGGAATGCAACATGCGGATGGGGAAATGAAAGCCGCCAAGGCCGCCGAGGAATTCGGCGTGCCGTTCACCTTGTCCACCATGTCCATCAACTCGATCGAGGATGTGGCCGAGCACACAACCAAACCGTTCTGGTTTCAGCTGTATACGATTAAGGATACAGACTACGTCAGCCGACTGATCCAGCGCGCGAAAGATGCAAATTGTTCCGCTCTGGTCATAACGCTGGATCTGCAAATCCTGGGCCAGCGGCACAAGGATCTGAAAAACGGCCTGTCCGCCCCGCCCAAGCTGACCCTGAAAACCATCGCGAACCTGATGACCAAATGGTCTTGGGGCATCGAAATGCTGCGCGCCAAACGGCGAGAGTTCGGGAATATCGTTGGCCATGTCGAGGGCATTTCAGATGCGTCCTCGCTGGGCGCATGGACCGCGGAACAGTTCGATCCAAGCCTGGACTGGACGAAGGTCGAAAAGCTGATGGAGCAATGGGGCGGTAAGGTGATCCTGAAGGGTATTTTGGACGCCGACGACGCAAAAATGGCGGCCAAACTGGGGGCAGACGCTATTATTGTGTCAAACCACGGCGGTCGCCAACTGGACGGCGCGCTCAGTTCGATCCGGGTGTTACCGGAAATCATGGATGCGGTTGGCGGAGATACCGAAGTGCATCTGGACAGCGGCATCCGGTCGGGGCAGGACGTTCTGAAAGCTTTGGCGCTTGGTGCGAGAGGCACCTATATCGGCCGCGCCTTCGTCTATGGCCTGGGTGCGATGGGACAAGCCGGTGTGACCACCGCCCTTGAGGTGATCCAAAAAGAGCTCGACACCACTATGGCGCTTTGCGGGGAACGCAAAGTGACCGATCTGGGCCGTCACAACTTGTTGGTCCCCGAAGATTTTGGTGGGCGTTGGCAAAGCTGATGGGCGTGCGCAGGGGGCTCTGCCCCCGCCGCCCTTCGGGCGGCTCCCCCGAGATATTTGTAGCCAGATGAAGCATGGATCCTTTATTCATCTAGCTATAAATATCCCGGAGCGCGAGGCAGAGCCTCGCAAAAAGGAAAACCGCCAAAAACCCCTTTCCAAACCCAATGAATCAAGCTAAGGACGCGGCTTCACGCGGGCATACAGCCTTGGAGGATGCCCGCCCTAACATTGGAGAATTATCATGGCTGGAGAGATTCCTGATCTCGTAGCTCTGGAACGGACGGGGACAGGCAAGGGCGCCGCTCGTCAGGCACGCCGCGACGGCATGGTTCCGGGCATTGTTTTTGGTGGCGATAAAGAGCCGCTGCCGATTCAGATCCCGTTCAACGTTCTGTTCAAGCGCCTGAAAGCGGGTCGGTTCAAGTCGACACTGTGGAACCTGAAGGTCGAAGGCCACGAAGACGTTCGCGTCATCTGCCGCGACGTTCAGCGTGACGTTGTCAAAGACCTGCCGACCCACCTGGACCTGATGCGCCTGCGCCGGACCACCAAGATCGCGCTGTACATCCCCGTTGAGTTCATCAACGAAGAAGCAGCACCCGGCATCAAGAAGGGCGGCGTTCTGACTGTCGTCCGCCCGGAAGTCGAACTGATGTGCACCGCCGGTGACATTCCTGAGAAGATCACCGTTGATCTGACCGGCCTGAACATCAACGACGTTGTCACCATCTCGTCGGTTGATCTGCCTGCTGGCACCAAGCCGACCATCGACCGTGACTTCGTGATCGCCAACATCTCGGCGCCGACCGGTCTGTCGACCAGCGACGATGAAGAAGGCGAAGAAGTGGCCGCGGACGAAGTAGAAGTCGTCGGCCAGGAAGCTGCAGAAGAATAAATCCGGACCCAACGATTTGGATTTTGAAACGGGGCTCATTTCGGGCCCCGTTTTCTTTTGGTCGGGCTGGAATCGGGTGGTATTCCGTGCCATCAACCCCCTGCACTGCACGAAGGACGAGACGATGAAACTGTTTGTCGGATTGGGGAACCCGGGTTCAAAATACGCCCGCAACCGGCACAATATCGGCTTCATGGCCGTGGACCGGATTGCCGAGGATCACGGGTTTAGCCCCTGGAAGTCCAAATTTCAGGCCGAGATCGCCGAAGGGCGTCTTGGCGGCGAAAAAGTGCTGCTGATCAAGCCCCAGACCTTCATGAACCGTTCGGGTCAATCCGTGGGCGAGGCGATGCGGTTCTACAAGCTGGACTCGACCGACGTGACGGTGTTTCACGACGAATTGGATCTGGCCCCCGGCAAGGTGCGCGTCAAGGCGGGCGGCGGGCATGCCGGGCATAACGGTCTGCGTTCGATCCACGAACATATCAGCCCGGCCTACGACCGGGTTCGGCTGGGCATCGGGCATCCGGGGCGCAAGGAAATGGTGTCGCCCTATGTGCTAGGCGATTTTGCCAAAGCCGATGGCGATTGGCTTGAGGATGTGCTGCGCGGTGTCTCGGATGGTGCTGGGCACCTGGCCGATGGCGATGGCGGCAAGTTCATGAATGCGGTCGCCCTGCGCACCGCTCCACCGCGATCATCCAAACCCCCTGCAAAACCGGCTGCGCCTGCCATCAAAGCCGAACCAGAGCCCCAGCCGGACGACCGTTCGGCGATGCAAAAACTGCTGGATAAGTTCAAGTAGAATCCGCGTGCAGTGCCGCCACGTCCCAATTGCGAATTGAACGAACCGCGTTCTACAACAATCCGCAAATTGGGGGAGATCTATGAGAAAATTGTTGAAGTGGGTGCTGCGCATCCTGCTCATTCTGGTGCTGGCAGCGGCGGTTGTCGGATTCTGGAAGCGCGAAGAGATCAAGCGCCTGATGGCCGTGAACTCTCTGTTTTCGGAGGAGAAAATTGTCTACAATTTCTCTCATATGGATGAGGCATTCCTGACGGCGAACCTGCCGCGCGGTGACGGGCCGGTGTCCGAACTTCCTTATGGCGCTGGTATCGAGCTGCCTGACGGAACCGACCAATGGCTTGAGGAACGGTCGCTGACATCCTTGCTGGTGATCAAGGACGGGCAGATTCTGTTCGAAGACTATTATCAGGGCACCACGCCCGAGGATCGGCGAATCTCCTGGTCGGTCGCCAAAAGCTATCTTGCCACCTTGTTCGGTATCGTGATGGCCGAGGGGGCTATCGACTCGCTGGATGATCCGGTGGTGAAATACGCGCCAAGCCTGAAGGGCACAGCTTATGACGGCGCGACGATCCGCAATGTGTTGAACATGGCCAGCGGCGTCACCTTCGACGAAGACTATCTGGACTACGACTCGGACATTAACCGGATGGGCCGCGTTATTGCTTTGGGCGGTGAGTTGGACGATTTCGCGGCCTCGTTGCAGGACACGTTCGTAACCCCGGGCGAGGATTGGCAATATGTATCGATCGACACCCATGTCATCGGCATGGTGATCCGTGGTGCGACCGGGCGCAGCGTGACAGACCTGTTGACGGAAAAGGTCATACAGCCGCTGGGTCTGGAACAGGATGGCTTCTACATCACCGATGGTGACGGGGTTGCGTTTGTGTTGGGCGGTCTGAACTTCACCACCCGAGACTTCGCCCGGTTCGGTCAGATGATCCTGCAAGAGGGCGAATACAACGGAAAGCAGATCGTTTCGGCTGAATGGATCGCCGAAGCCGTTGCGCCCAGCGCCCCGACAGCGCCCGATGAATACGGCTACGGCTATCAATGGTGGATCCCGCCCGGCGCGCATGAAGGTGAATTTATGGCCCGTGGTGTCTATGGACAGCACATCTATATCGACCGGGCGCGCGGTGTTCTGATCGTCTCGACGGCTGCGGATCGTAAGTTCCGTGAACCGGGCATGAACGATGTGAATTTGGGAATGTTTCGCAAGATTGCCGAAAGCCTGTAAGGTAGGTCCATGCAAAAGCAGGACAGCATCAATGTGTTGGGGGGCGTTCTCGCCCCCTGCTCGCGCGATCCCCTGACCGGGTTCTTCCGCGATGGGGCCTGCAACACCTGTCCCGAGGATCAGGGCAGCCATACGGTCTGCGCCGTGATGACCGCCGAGTTTCTGGCCTATTCGAAATATGTCGGAAACGATTTAAGCACCCCACGTCCCGAATTCGATTTTCCCGGCCTCAAACCCGGCGATAGCTGGTGCCTGTGCGCGGGTCGGTTCCTGCAAGCCCATGACGAGGGCTGCGCCCCGCAGGTGCATCTTGAGGCCACGCATCATCGGGCGCTGGAGATTGTGCCGCTGGACATATTGCGTCAACACTCCACCAAGACCGACTGACGCCACCTGAAATTCGGCATCAAAGACCACAGCCCGCCACGACCCGATAAGCCAACGCACCCCGAGAACTTACGAGGGAGCACCTGAGCTTTATTGCAATGAACCGTTTTTAGGTCCGTTTGGACCCGCCGCAATACGAAGGGTTCGAAACCGTTCTGCACGTAGGACAAAGAAAAACCGGCCCCCACATGTGGGGCCGGTTCCATCCGTTCAAAGGCTTTAGCGCTTAGTCCGCCGAGCGGCCTTCGGTGTCTGACATGTCGAAGTTCAGGTATTTCGCCACGGTCTGCACATCCTTGTCCCCGCGACCGCACATGTTCATGCAGATCAGGTGATCTTTGGGCAGGTCCGGCGCGATTTTCATCACATGGGCCAGCGCATGGCTGGGCTCCAGCGCCGGAATGATACCTTCGGTAGCGCAGCACAGCTGGAACGCCTCCAGCGCTTCTTTGTCAGTGATCGCAACATAGTTTGCGCGGCCAATATCATTCAGCCATGAGTGCTCCGGTCCGATACCCGGGTAATCCAGCCCGGCAGAGATCGAATAGCCTTCGAGGATCTGGCCATCGTCATCCTGCAGCAGATAGGTGCGATTGCCGTGCAGCACACCGGGGCGACCACCGGTCAGAGAGGCGCAGTGTTCCATCTTCTCGTTCACGCCCTTACCGCCGGCCTCGACGCCGATGATGTTGACCTCTTTGTCGTCGAGGAACGGATAGAACAGGCCCATCGCGTTCGAACCACCGCCAATGGCGGCGATGATCGTGTCAGGCAGACGGCCCTCGGCCTTCATCATCTGCTCTTTCGCTTCCTTGCCGATGATCGACTGGAAGTCGCGGACCATCGCCGGATAGGGGTGAGGGCCAGCGACGGTGCCGATGCAGTAGAACGTGTCGCGCACATTGGTTACCCAATCCCGCAACGCGTCGTTCATCGCGTCTTTCAGCGTGCCTCTGCCGCTTGTCACCGGGATCACCTCGGCCCCCAGCAGACGCATGCGGAACACGTTCGGGGCCTGACGCTGTACGTCGTGGGCACCCATGTAGACGATGCATTTCAGGCCGAACTTGGCGCAAACGGTGGCGGTGGCAACGCCGTGCTGCCCTGCCCCGGTTTCGGCGATGATCCGGGTCTTGCCCATGCGGCGTGCCAGAATGATCTGGCCCAGCACGTTGTTGATCTTGTGCGCGCCGGTATGGTTCAGCTCATCACGTTTCAGGTAGATTTTCGCGCCGCCCAGATGCTCGGTCAGGCGTTCGGCGTAATACAGCGGCGAGGGGCGGCCCACATAATTGGCCCACAGATCATCCATCTCGGCCCAGAAAGTCGGATCATCCTTGGCCTTGTTGTATTCCTCTTCCAGCGACAGGATCAGGGGCATCAGCGTTTCACTGACGAACCGTCCGCCGAAGATACCGAAACGCCCCTGTTCATCGGGGCCGGACATGAAAGAGTTGAAAAGATCGTTGGCCATGGGTGTCTCCACTCGTCGTACCCGTTGTTCATAGGAGGTGGCGGCGGGATTTGCCATGGGCAAAACGCATCATGACGCGCGATCTGTGTACTGCTGCCAAACGTCCACGGCCTGTTCGGGCGTCGGGACGCCAATGCAAGGAAAGTGATAAAACCGGTTCACATTTGCCAGCCGGTCAGCCGCCAGCATCACGCGGCGGTGCGGGCCGGATTGCGCGAAGGTCAGCATCGCCTCGATATCCTGCCAGACGCTGAGCGAGAAATAGAGGCCCGCCTGATGGAACACGTCCGCATGGACGCATAGCGGGTCGCCCTTGGCCTGATGCAACGCCTGTCGCGTGCGCCAGAAGAACTCGGGCGCGTTATACCAATGTTTCAACGAAATACCGCCAATGGCTGCCAGCATGTTCCATCTCCCCTTGCAGGAGATACGAAGCAAGGCGCGGATCAGATCACCCCAGCGCGGCTGCGAAGGCTTTGATCAGGGCCGCGTCCTTTTCGCCCGGGGCCGATTCAACGCCGGATGAAACATCGACCTGCTGCGCACCGGTCATGCGCACCGCTTCAGCCACGTTTTCAGGCGTCAGGCCGCCAGCCAGCATCCAGGGACGCCTCCAGTATTTGCGACCGGCCAGCAAGCGCCAGTCAAAGGCCAACCCGTTGCCGCCGGGAAGCTCTGCATTGCGGGGTGGCTTGGCATCGATCAGCAGTTGGTCGGCCACATCTGAATATAGGTCAATCGCGGCCAGATCCTCGGCCTCGGCCACGCCAATGGCTTTCATCACGGGCAGGCCGTAGCGTGCGCGCACCTGCGCCACACGGTCGGGGTTTTCCTTGCCATGCAGTTGCAACATGTCCAGCGGGACGGTCGAGGTGATGGCGTCCAACTCCTCATCCGTCGCGTTGACGACCAAGGCCACTTTTGCAATGCCTGCCGGAACCAGATGCGCCAATTCGGCCGCGTCTGCTGCCGTCACATTACGGGGCGATTTGGGAAAGAACACAAACCCAACATAGCCCGCCCCGGCCTCGACCGCAGCGCGCACATGTTCAGGGGCGGACAAGCCGCAGATCTTGAACCTTACATCGGACATTGGGTGCGCCTTAGCTGGCTTCGTCCAGAATGGCCAGAACTTCGTCTTTGCCTTCGTTCTGCTTTTTCTTCAGCTTCTTGACTTCACGCTCCAGCTTGCGGACTTCGCCTTTTTTCACGGTCGCGTCCTTGCGATGCTTGTGCTCACGCAGCCATTCCCAAAGGAACCCGATGACCAGACCGGCCACAACGCCACCCAGCACCACCAGAAACAAGGGCAAAGTGGTAGTCAGATTGAACCCCAGCAATTCGGCCAGAGCGTCAGGCATCAGCTTGAGTTCAACCGATTGAACATTGGCCAAAGACACCGAAATCAGGATGATCCCAAGGGTCCCGAGAAAAGCATATCGAAGGTAACGCATCATGGGGTCAGGCTTTACCGTTCAATCGGTCCCTTAGCAACTTACCCGTCTTGAAAAATGGTACACATTTTTCTTCGACCTGAACGGTCTCACCGGTGCGGGGGTTTCGCCCGACACGGGCATCGCGCTTTTTCACAGAAAATGCACCAAATCCGCGCAGCTCGACCCGGTCGCCGCGGGCCATGGCATCTGTCACTTCCTCAAATACGGTGTTCACGATCCGCTCGACGTCACGCTGATAAAGATGTGGATTTTCGTCGGCAATCTTCTGAATCAATTCTGAACGGATCATTCGTACTACCCCTCCCAGGCGGCCGGTGTGACAGGTCTACTGTTCTGACAGTATAGGGAAAAAGCCGGATCAGGGGAAAGCAAACTATGGGCGAAGGCATGGGAATTTGGCGCGGACTCACGCGATTTTTTGCCAGTTTTCCCGTTTTCCACACTTAATGCGCGAGCGATACCCCGAATAAGCCGATGAATCGGAACATATTGATTCGCAACAAAAACGGCCCCGCGCGGGTGCGCGAGGCCGTAATTCATGATTGGGACTGCGCCCGGGCTTAGTCGCCCGATTTCAGCGCTGCACCCAGGATATCGCCCAGCGATGCGCCCGAGTCGGAAGAACCGTACTGTTCCACGGCCTCTTTCTCTTCGGCGATCTCGCGTGCCTTGATCGACAGGCCCAGACGGCGGGTCTTGCTGTCAACGTTGGTGACGCGAACGTCGACCTTGTCACCGACCGAGAAACGCTCGGGGCGCTGTTCGGCACGGTCACGGCTCAGGTCCGAACGGCGGATGAAGGACTTCATGCCTTCGTATTCGACCTCGATGCCGCCATCTTCGATAGCAGTCACTTCGACAGTGATGACCGAGCCACGCTTCACGCCGCCCACGGCTTCGGCGAACTTGTCACCGCCCAGGGCTTTGATCGACAGCGAGATACGCTCTTTCTCGACGTCCACTTCCGAGACAACCGCCTGAACGACGTCGCCCTTGCGGTAGTTCTGGATCGCATCCTCGCCACGCTCGTCCCAGGACAGGTCGGACAGGTGAACCATGCCGTCGATGTCGCCTTCGAGGCCAATGAACAGACCGAATTCGGTGATGTTCTTGACTTCGCCTTCGACCTCGGTGCCCTCGGGGTGGGTTTCTGCAAACACTTCCCACGGGTTGCGCATGGTCTGCTTCAGGCCCAGAGACACGCGACGCTTGGCGCCGTCGATTTCCAGAACCATAACGTCGACTTCCTGGCTGGTCGAAACGATCTTGCCGGGGTGGACGTTTTTCTTGGTCCAGGACATCTCGGACACGTGCACCAGACCTTCGACACCGGCTTCCAGCTCGACGAACGCGCCGTAATCGGTGATGTTGGTGACGCGACCCTGATGAACCGAGCCCAGCGGGTATTTCGCAGCAACCAGATCCCACGGATCTTCCTGCAGCTGCTTCATGCCCAGGCTGATGCGGTGGGTCTCTTTGTTGATCTTGATGACCTGAACCTTGATGGTTTCGCCGATCGTCAGGATCTCGGACGGGTGGTTGACACGACGCCATGCCATGTCGGTGACGTGCAGCAGGCCGTCAACGCCGCCCAGGTCAACAAATGCACCGTATTCGGTGATGTTCTTGACGACACCCTCGACGGTCTGACCTTCGGACAGGTTGCCGATAACCTCGGCACGCTGTTCGGCACGCGATTCTTCCAGGATTGCGCGGCGCGACACAACGATGTTGCCACGGCGGCGGTCCATTTTCAGAATCTGGAACGGCTGCTTCAGACCCATCAGCGGGCCAGCGTCGCGCACGGGGCGGACGTCAACCTGCGAGCCGGGCAGGAACGCAACTGCGCCACCCAGATCGACGGTGAAGCCACCTTTGACGCGACCAAAGATTGCACCTTCGACGCGCTGGTCGTCGGCATATGCTTTTTCCAGACGGTCCCATGCCTCTTCACGGCGAGCCATCTCGCGCGAGATGACGGCTTCGCCACGGGCGTTTTCTGCGGCGCGCAGGTAAACTTCGACCTCGTCACCTACAGCGATTTCAGGGGCTTCGCCGGGATTTGCGAATTCTTTCAGATCAACGCGGCCTTCCATTTTGTAGCCGACGTCGATGATGGCTTGGCCGGCTTCGATCGCCAGAACCTTGCCTTTGACAACAGAACCCTCTTCGGGTGTGTCCATTTCGAAGCTTTCATTCAGGAGGGCTTCGAATTCCTCCATGGATGCGTTAGCCATGTGGCGTTGTTTTCCTTTACATACGTTTTTGCTGGCCGAGCGGTTGTCTCCGCCGGTCTTGTTTGATGGTGCCTTCAGGCGTGATCCGGGGCGCATCCGATTACACAAACACAAAGGGCCGAGGTGACCCGGCCCTGCTCAGATACGTCATCCGGACGTTGACCGCCCGTGTTGAGACGGGTGCTCTATAGCGGGTTGGGTCCGGTCCCGCAAGTCGAAAGCCATCTGCGCCCGAAGACATGCCCGAACTTGCCGGTTTCACAATTACTTGATGCCGCGCGTGTCCGGTTGCCCCCGCTGGCGGGACACGGCACCTGACGGTCAATCACAACAAGACACGGAGCCGTCGCCCCATGGGGGAGTTCGACCTTATCGTTTCACAGCAGCCACAGTGGATTCAGATCTGGATGAAAATCCTGACCCTCGGGGCCTTTATCCTGCCCTTTGCGCTGCTGATCTGGCGGCAATCGCGCCTTGTTGCGGTTGTCACGGTCGTCGGCACCGTGCTGGCGGCGCTGGGGGTCAAGTTTATCTTCACCCAGATGGGGTATGTGCGGCTGATGGGGCTGGGCCATATCCCGTTCTGGACACCGCTCGCCATTTACCTGTGGTTCCAGCAGGCCCGCGCCGATATGCCGACGCCACCCCGGTGGATCATCCGCTTCGCCCTGCTGACAATCGTGATCTCGCTTGCCTTCGACTACATCGATGTGATCCGCTATCTGCTGGGTGAGCGGACGCCGGTGCCTGTACCGGCGTAAACCGTCACCATCTTGGTTTTTCGCGCACCCGAAGGGCTTGCTAGAACAACTGCAAGTCCTTCTCGCCGCGTTGAATCTCGGCAAGGTTCGGCATGTTCTGCACCACCAGCGGCGCCGGAGCCGTACCGGGCATCGCCACTGTAGGTTTCGCCGCAACGGCCTTGTCAAAGGCAGGTCGCTTCAGCTCACCCCGGATATCGCGCAGCAGGGTCTTGTGGTCCGGCATCGTCTTGAGGATCTGCGCAAGGTCCACTTTCGCGCCCTTCCACCACTGGAACCAGATCGGCTTTTTCAACGGACGAATACGATCCCGAATGCCGGTGCCATATCCAGTGTCATAGACCTGTTTGCCCAAAAGCACCGTCTGATAGACGCGGAAATTGAACAGCGTTGCAAACTCGATATCGTGTTCCATCGGCAGGCGGTGCTGCCACAGTTCCAAATTCTCGGCCAATCGGTCCGGGATTTTCATCTCGGTGCGCGCGTCGATCCAGTATTGGTCATCCGTGCGGTTGCCCAACCGGTAGTGCAGACAGATGAAATCCAGAACCTCGTCATAGAGCTTATTCACCTGACGATTGTATCTGTCGCGCAACTGCGGCTCGATGTCCCGCGTGGGCAGATGCTCGGCAAACCAGCGGACGGCGTGGTCGATCATGTGGATCGCGGTGCTTTCCAGCGGCTCGATGAATCCACCGGACAGGCCGATAGCGACGCAGTTCTTGACCCAGGCATTGCGCACGCGCCCGACGCGCATCGGGATGACGCGCGGCGTCAGACCTTTGCCGCTGTCGCCCAGCCATTCAAGGTATTCATCCGCCGCCTGATCATCGGTCCGATGCGCCGACGAATACACATATCCGGTGCCCACACGGTTGTAGAGCGGCACCCGCCACGTCCAGCCCGCACCCAATGCAGTCGACCGCGTGACGCTTTCGATCTTTTCCGGATCGGGATGTTCGACCTGCAACGCCATGGCGCGATCATTCGGCAGGTATTCAGAGTAGTCCTTGAACGGCTCGCCGAGGGCCTGATTGATGATCAATCCGCGGAAGCCGGTGCAATCTATGACCATCTCGACGTCATGGCGGCCCTTGCGTTCCAGCATCAGGTGGCTGACATTGCCCTGCTCGTCCAGTTCGACCGCCTGCACCTCATCCTGAATATGTTCGACGCCGCGTTTGGTGCAGACCTTTGTCAGCATGCCTGCAAATTTTACGGCATCCAGATGATAGGCATAGCCAAAGCGCTGCTCGAATTCCGGCTGGCCCAGGGCCCGCGCGCCCTTGCACAGACGGGCCAGGTCGTCGTGCGGTGAGATCGATTGCGTAAAGTCCCGATCCCCATTGCCAAAGCGCAGGAAGTACTCGGCGGCCTCCAACCCCTCAAGCAACTGCCCATGGGCAAAGGGGTTTACGTAGTCGATCCGATTGCCCTTGGCGTCTTTGTTCCAGTTGCAGAACTTCACGCCCAGCTTGAATGAAGCATTGGTTTCACGGAAAAAGTCACGCTCGGAAATGCCCGCCTGACGCAGTGTGACCGGCATGCGCGGAACCGTCGCCTCGCCCACCCCCACGGTCGAGATATTGGGGCTTTCGATCAGGCAGATGCGCGGGCGGTCTTTGGGGGCGGATGTGCGGGAAAGCACCATTTCGAGGATAAGCGCGGTCATCCATCCCGCCGTGCCGCCACCCACGATGGTGATTTTGCGCAAACGATTGTTCATGTATTTCTGTCCCTGTTGGCTTGGGGGATTTTATGGCTGCTACCCCTTATTGTTTGGGGTTTTTGTAGCAGCTGTCCCTTTTTTGCTATGGGAGACTATAGCATCTTTCTTGTGTCCAGCTAGGGTCAATGACGCTATATTTTGTTGGGGGTTCCAACACCGCCCGGACCTGTGAACGCTGCAAGCGACAGGCATCAAGTTCAACGTAAACCCCTAGATTTCCTCGCCCTTCTTCAGCAGATCCTCGATCAGCTGCCGCTGCAACTCATCGCTGTCGCCGCCACCGAATTGAATCGCGCCGCCGGTATAGGATGTGCCATAGGTCGCAGCGATATTCACCGTCTGCGCCAGACCCGAGATCAGCTGGTCCTTCTGCAAGGATGCAAGCGGGTGGATGAACGTCGCCCAAACGGTTCCGTTGGCAATCGCGTATCGGGCATCAAGGGCGGTATCGAAATTGGCCTGCATCATGCGGTGAAGTTCCTCTTTCGACAGCTCATCGGCACTGCGAACCGCCACCATCGCGCGCATCCGGTTGGTGCTGACATCGGTGACAACCAGAACCGGCACGTCCGAGATCGTAAGCTGAAACCCCGGCCCAATCGGTTGCGCCTCGGGGTCCAGGGCAAACAGGATCTTGCCCAGCCTTTCATAATCCATCGGAGGCTCAGCCTCTTGGGCGGCAAGACTTCCGGCCAGTAACATCAGCGCAAGGGCGAGGCGGATCATGATCAATCTCCTGCAAGTGTCCAGCCAACCATAGGCACTGCCATGGCCCCTGACCAAACAAAGCTTAGTGAACAGGATTTTATCCAAGGCCCGCAGGTTTGAACGATCTGCAAGAAACGCGGGCCTTTCTGCGATAACGCGTTCAAAACCCCGCCTCTATGTCTGTTTCACAGGCCGACACCCGGTTCGGCCCGAAACAGAACATGAAAAGGACTACACCATGAAGAAACTTGTTTTGGCCTCTCTGATCGCAACCCTGCCGCTGGCCGCCGCACCCGCTTTTGCGGCAGATGAAATCAATGTGTCCAACGGCATCTCCGCTGCCGGAGCGCCATTGGCCGCCCACGGGGTCGACCTTGTTGCGCTGGTCAATGACGGCAACCCGGTCGAAGGTTTTGCGACCCATTCCGCCACCTATGACGGGGCGTCCTACTACTTTACCACCGCCGCAAACCGCGAAGCGTTCGAGGCCAACCCGGCCGCCTTCCTGCCGCAACATGGTGGCTTCTGCTCGTTTGGTGTTTCGGTCGGCAAGAAGTTCGACGGCGACCCGGATCAATATCTGGTCGCAGACGGCAAGCTGTATCTGTTCCTGAACGCCGAAACCCGCGCCGCCTTCCTGAAAGATGTTGCTGGAACGGCAAAAACTGCTGACGATCAGTGGTCAAAAATTCAAAGCATCGCCGTTGGCGAATTGTAATCTCACCGATCTGCCCGCGTCGCTACCGTGTCGCGGGCAGTTTCTGTGTTATCACCGCAAGCGCCTCGGCCAGGGCTTCGTCGATGCTCAGGTCGGACGTATCCAGAAGAACGGCATCATCCGCCGCTTTCATCGGGGCTGTGCTGCGTTCGGCGTCGCGGGCATCGCGCTCGCGCACATCCTCAAGCACCTGTGCCCGCGTCACGTCGGCCCCTTTGGCGTGAAGTTCCAGAAACCGCCGTTCCGCCCGCACCTCGGGGCTGGCGGTGACGAACAGTTTCACCTCGGCCTGCGGGCAAATCACGGTACCAATGTCGCGCCCGTCTAGAACCGCCCCCCCTGCCCGCCGGGCAAAGGCACGCTGGAAATCAACCAATGCGGCTCGTACCTCGGGGATCACAGCCACTTTGGACGCGGCCTGAGCGATTTCTGCCGTGCGCAGATCACCCTGATCCAGTTCTTCTGCCGTCAGGGACTGCGCCGCTTCCACAGCTTCCACACCTTGCAGCGTACGGCGGCCAACCGCGCGGTACAGAAGCCCCGTATCCAGATGCGCAAACCCGAAATGCGCCGCGACGGCCTTTGATACTGTGCCCTTGCCCGCCGCAGCCGGACCATCAATCGCAACGGTGAAACTGCTTGTCATTGTCCGACTTACCGATTGTTTCTGACAAGCTGCGCCCCAAGGCGCGCCATCAAAGGCTCGAAGATCGGGAACGAGGTCGCAATCGGGCCCGCATCATCCACCGTCACAGGGCTCTTGGCGCCCATCCCAAGGATCATGAAGGACATTGCAATGCGGTGATCCAGAAAGCTTTCACAGGTGCCGCCGCCGGGGGTGTTGCCAATGCCCAGCCCCTCAACCGACCACCAGTCGTCGCCTTCGTTCACCGTGACGCCGTTGGCCCGCAAGCCGCGCGCCATCGCGTCGATCCGATCGCTTTCCTTGACGCGCAGCTCTTTCACGCCGCCCATCATGGTGGTGCCGGTGGCGTTGGCCGCAACGACGGACAACACCGGGTATTCGTCGATCATCGACGCCGCGCGCTCGGGCGGAACTTCAATCCCCTGCATATTCGGAGAGTATTTCGCGCGCAGATCGGCAACCGGTTCGCCGCCCTCTTCACGCTCATTCTCATAGGTCAGGTCCGCACCCATTTCGCGCAGCGTGGTGAACAGGCCCGCGCGGGTCGGGTTCAGGCCGATGCCCGGAACCAGCACGTCCGAGCCGGGCGTGATCAGCGCCGCGCAGACGGGGAAGGCCGCGCTGGAGGGATCACGCGGCACGGCAATGACCTGCGGTTTCAACTCGGGGCGACCGGTCAGGGTGATGACCCGCCCCTCATCGGTGTCCTCAACCGTGATTTCGGCCCCGAAGCCCGCCAGCATCCGTTCGGAATGGTCGCGCGTGGCCTCTTGCTCGATCACCACGGTTTTGCCGGGCGCGTTCAGACCGGCCAACAGAACAGCCGACTTCACCTGCGCCGAAGGCACGGGAACCTCATAGCGCACCGGCACAGGCTCTGCCGCGCCCACGATGGTCATCGGCAAACGCCCACCCGAACGGCCCACCGATTGCGCCCCGAACAGCGCCAGAGGATCCGTAACCCGCGCCATCGGCCGTTTGTTCAGGCTGGCATCGCCAGTGAAGGTCGCCGTGATCGGGCAGGTCGCCATCGCACCCATGATCAGCCGCACGCCGGTGCCCGAGTTGCCGCAGTCGATCACCTGATCGGGTTCGGCAAAACCGCCGACACCCACACCGTGAACGGTCCATTCGCCGCCGCCGTGATCTGTCACCTCGGCCCCGAAGGCGCGCATGGCCTTGGCGGTGTCCAGAACGTCCTCGCCCTCCAGAAGGCCCGAGATCCTTGTCTCACCAACCGCCATCGCGCCCAAAATCAAGGACCGGTGCGAGATCGACTTGTCGCCGGGGACTTCGGCAGTACCGGTCAGCGGACCGCAGGGATGCGAAGTCATCGGAATGGGCGTACCGTGTCCGGACATGGGGGCTCCTTTTGCGCTATCAGTGCCCAAGCCGCTTAGCGAATTGGGACCGGTTGGTCCAGCGTCAAAGGTCCCGCAAAACGCCGCTTTGGTCCGGCGAACGGCTAATTCTGTGAGAAACGCCGCTTCGGTGCTACAATACCGCCATTCGATTTGATTGATTTTTGAACCTGACATTGAAGGAACACGCCATGGCCGACGCCTTACCCCTGATGGCCCGAGGGCCCCGAGACCTGTTTCACCCCAAAGATCCACTGCGCCCTGAAAGCAAGATTGAACAAAGGCTGGCTTTCCTTGTCGGCCTCGTTGCCTTCGGCCTGCCGTTGATTCTGGCTGGCGGGGCAATCTTTGGCGGCAGCTGCTTTCGCGACAGTATCAGCCATTTCTACTATGCCCAGTTTCTGGGGGCGATCTTTGTCGGGTTGCTTTATTTCGTTGGTGGATTCCTGATCGCCTATACAGGTGATACATTCTTTGAGGACACGCTGAGCAGCGTCGCCGGGTTCGGCGCTTTTATCGTTGCCTCAGTCCCCACATTAGACAGCGGCTGCGAAAGCCATCAGACATTCCTGTCGCGCGTCTTTGTCGAGGTTAAGAACGCCCCGCCCATCAAGGTCGGACAGGCACCGGATCAAGGCTTTTTCAACCTGTTCAGCACCGCCAGCAACTGGCACATGATCGCCGCAGGCATTCTGTTCGTCTATCTGGGTCTCTACTGCCTGATCGTGCTGAAACGGGTCATCCCGCAACGGCACGAGAAGGACGGCGTGATGATCGACAGCAAGCGGCGGCGCAACAAGCTTTACAGCATTTGCGGATTGACCATTCTGGCCTGCGTCGCGGTGCTGGCGATCAAAGGCGAAATCGGCGGGCCGGGTTTCCTTAAATGGTGGAACAGCCTGAACCTGACCTTCTTTGTCGAGGCCATCGCCTTATGGGCCTTTGGGATCGCATGGTTTGCCAAAGGGCGTGCATTCCCTGCGCTGAACGACAGCTAACCCAGTCGACGGAACGTCAGATAGTGGGGCGTACGCCCTTCGCGCAGCGCCTTCTGTTCGTACCGGGTGGAAATCCAGTCGTCCCACGGCTCGCGCCAGTCCGAGGGGCGCTCGGCCAGCCATTCGAACCCTGCGCGGGGGACTTCCTCAAGCGTCTGGCGAACATAATCGGGAATGTCGGTCGCAACCCGGAAGATCGACCCCGGCTTCAGGGCGCGGGCCAGAGGTTCCAGATGCTCGGGCGTGACAAAGCGGCGGCGGTGATGCCGGGTTTTGGGCCAGGGGTCGGGATACAGCAGGAAGGCGCGTGAGATACTCACCTCAGGCAAAACGTCGAACAAGTCGCGGGCATCGCCGGGATGTACGGCCAGGTTTTCGACCCCGGCCTGACGGATTTTGCCCAGCAACATGGCGACGCCGTTGACATAGGGCTCGGCCCCGATGATCCCGATATCCGGATTGCTTGCGGCCTGATGCACCAGATGTTCACCACCGCCAAAGCCGACCTCAAGCCAGACATCCTTGCCACCGAACAGGGTATTCAGGTCCAGAGGGTGGCGTTCAGGGTTGCTTTCCCAATCCACCGCGCCGGGCGACAGGGCGTCGAGGTCTTCGTTCAGATACGTCTTCTGGCTCTGCTTCAGGGTCTTGCCCTTGAAGCGGCCATAGAAGTTTCTGCGGGGGCGTTGGGGGGTCTCGGTGCTCATGGCGGTCGCCTTACTGTGACAACTCACGAGTGGCAAGAGGCAGAGGTGGGGGCCAGCCCGTCGCATTGGTTTCTCGGACCAATGGCGCAACCAATAGCGACCCCCAGGGTATTTTCAAAAAAGGGAAGAGCGCCCCCGTTAGGGCGCACCTTTTGATCGCAGGACGGTCAGACCGCCGCTTTCAGCGCATCCGTCAGGTCGGTCCGTTCCCAGCTGAAACCACCATCAGCATCAGGTGTGCGCCCGAAATGGCCATAGGCTGCGGTGCGCTGGTAGATCGGCTTGTTCAGTTGCAGATGCTGGCGAATACCGCGTGGGGTCAGGTCCATGACCTGCCCGACGGCCTGCTCAATCTCGGCATCCGAGATTTGCCCTGTACCATGCGTGTCCGCGTAGATCGACAAAGGCTTGGATACGCCAATCGCATAGCTGAGCTGAATGGTGCAGCGTTCGGCCATACCCGCGGCAACTACGTTCTTCGCCAGATAACGGGCCGCATATGCAGCCGAGCGGTCCACTTTGGTCGGGTCTTTGCCCGAGAACGCGCCGCCGCCATGCGGGGCCGCGCCGCCATAGGTGTCCACGATGATCTTGCGCCCGGTCAGACCGGCATCGCCATCGGGGCCGCCGATCACGAACTTACCTGTGGGGTTCACGTGCCATTCGGTTTCGTTGGTCAACCAGCCTTCGGGCAGAGTTTCGCGAATGTAAGGCTCAACAATGGCGCGGATGTCGGCAGAGCTTAGCGCCTCGTCCAGATGCTGGGTCGACAGCACGATCGAGCTGACGCCAACCGGTTTACCGTCGCGATACACAACCGACAGCTGCGATTTGGCGTCAGGGCCCAGCGCAGGCTCGGACCCGTTTTTACGCACCTCGGCCAGACGCCGCAGGATCGCGTGCGAATACTGGATCGGCGCGGGCATCAGCGCGGGCGTTTCGGTCGTTGCGTAACCGAACATGATGCCCTGATCACCAGCACCTTCGTCCTTATCGCCCGAGGCATCCACGCCCTGCGCGATATGGGCCGATTGTTCGTGCAGCAGGTTCGTCACCTCGACCGTTTCGTGGTGGAACTTGTCCTGCTCGTAGCCGATATCCTTGATACAGGCGCGTGCGATCTCGTCGATGCGGCCCATATAGTCGTGCAGCTTTTCCTGATCAGACAGACCTACTTCGCCACCAATCACGACACGATCCGTGGTCGCAAAGGTTTCGCACGCCACGCGTGCTTCGGGTTCTTCATTCAGAAATGCGTCAAGGACGGCATCCGAGATCCGGTCGCAAACCTTATCCGGGTGCCCTTCGGAAACCGATTCCGAAGTAAATGTATAGTTCTGTCTGGACATAAAAGTGCTCCATTAAGATTTCTCTGTCACGCCAGGAAGCCGTTGTGACAGGCTTTTGCGGGGATACGCGCCTTGTTAAACCGGGTCAATCGGTAATTCAGATCGCCCCCTGCGGGCAAAGGCCAAGACACCGGCAAAAAGCAACAAAAGCGCGACAAAGACAGCTTTATCCCCGATTTGGGAATAAATGGTCTGAGCCTGCGGTTGTGGCAAAACGGCATCGACATAGCCCGCCTCACCCAAGGGCAAGGACGCGGTAACCCGACCCAGCGGGTCGATCATCGCCGACACTCCGGTATTGGCGGCACGCATCAGGGGCAGGCCTTGTTCAATGGCGCGCATACGAGCCTGCACCAAATGCTGGTAGGGGCCGGACCGGGTGCCGAACCACGCATCATTGGTGATCTGCAACAGGAAATCCGCCCGCCCCGGCGCGTCGTTGACGTCCTGCGGGAACACGGCCTCGTAACAGATCAGCGGCACGGCACGGCCCAAGGCGCCAATGTCCAACAGCTCTGGCCCCGGACCCGCGCTGAAGCCGTGGCCCGTCGTTGCAGCCAGACCGTGAATGCCGAACTGGCCGAGCAGATCGCCAAACGGGATGTATTCCCCAAACGGGGCAAGATGGTGCTTGTCATAGAGCCCTGTCCGCGCGCCGACCTCATCGAGATAGATCATCGAGTTATAGATCCGCGGGCCGTCGCCGCGCTGAATGCCCAGCACGACGGGCGTGCCCTGCGCCGCATCGGCAATGGCTTCGAGATATGGATCGGCGCTGCTGAGCCATGCGGGAACCGCGGTTTCCGGCCAAACGATCAGATCGGGCCGCGGCTCGGCCGCGGTGAACTCGATCTGCCGCATGAAGAACAAGGGCGCATAGGCCGGGTCCCATTTCTGGTGCTGAGGCGCGTTTGGCTGGACCAGCCGCACTGTGTTTTCGGTGTTCAGAACAGATGGCCTTGAACCGGCATAGCCCAGTGTCAACGCAACGCTTGCCACAACAAAAACGGCGGGTACAAGAAACCCACGCCCGGTTCGCTGGCCCGTCAGCGCCGCGCCAACAGGAAGCGTCACCATCAGCATCAGCGCCCCCAGACCGTAAGGCCCAATCAAGGACAAAAGCTGCGCTGCAGGCGTATCGATCCAGACCTGAGCCAGTCCAGCCCAAGGAAATCCGGTCAGCACATATCCCCGCGCAAACTCGGCAAGCGACAGGGCCAAAGCCAAAAACAGGGCCTGTCGCATTGCGGTCCCGCGCCCGTGCGAGACCCAGAACGCCGCCGCCCAAAACAGCGCCAACCCACCCGCCATGAAGACAAGGGCGAAAGGGGCCATCCAGGCGTGGCGTTCTGCATCTACCTGAAACGGCTCGATAATCCAGCTTAGAGCATGGGCGAAATATCCGGTCGCAAAAGCCCAGCCCAACCAAGCCGCACGAGCACGGGTTTCAGATGACAGGAACAGCGGAGCTATCAGCACAAAAGCCAGCAGAGTGGCGACCCAGTACCCGAAAGGGGCCAGACCAAATGCGCCCAGCGCCCCCAACGCGGCGGCTGCAACAAATCTCAGGCTGAAGGGCCAGCCCCGGACAGGGGTCATGCAGTCACGTCCGGCAGCATGACACGCAGGCGTTTGATGCGCCGGGGATCGGCGTCCAGAACCTCGAACTCGGGGCCTTCTGGGTGCAGGACGACCTCGCCCCGCGCAGGCACGCGACCCGACAGCAGGAACACAAGACCGCCCAAAGTGTCGATTTCTTCCTCGTCCACATCCTCGTGGCTGGTCAGGGACCGGCCGATCTCGGCCTCGAAATCCTCAAGCGGCACGCGGGCCTGAACGATGTAGCAGCCAGGCTTTTCCTGAACCCATAGCTGATCTTCGTCGGCGTCATGCTCGTCGGCGATCTCACCCACGACCTGTTCGATCAGATCCTCGATGGTGACCAGACCATCGACGCCGCCATATTCATCGATCACAAGCGCCATGTGGCGGCGTTCGGTTTGCATCTTGGTCATCAGCACACCGATCGGCATCGACGGCGGCACAAAAAGCAAGGTGCGCAGCATTGACACCAGATCGAACTCGGCCGATCCGCCGTTGAACCCATGCGTCAGCGCGAAATCCTTGAGGTGAACAAACCCAAGCGGCGTGTCCAACGTCCCTTCATAGACCGGTATGCGTGACAGGCCGCTTTCGCGGAACAGCTGCGCCAACTCGTCCTTGGTGGTTGTCGAGGGAACCGAGATGATCTCGGCCGTGGGGATCGCAACGTCTTCGACCCGCATCCGGCGCAGGTTGATCATGCCTCGGGGCTGATGGGCCGCGACCTGCTGGCCGTTGACAGAACTTTCCTGATCTTCGTCCTGACCGGTAAACGCGTCAAAAATCCGAGAAAAGAAACCGCTTCTCTCAGCTATTTCCGTGGTGCTGTCCTGTGGTTGCGCGCTGTGCGCCGCCCTAGAACTGCCGTCTGTGTCGCCCATTTTCCTGTTCCAATTGTCCGGGTGAAAGTACCCGCTTCATCCATTATATGGGTTATCGATACCCAGTTTGCCAAGTATCTCGACCTCAACAGCCTCCATCAAGGTGGCATCCGGGTCACGAATGTGATCATAGCCCAGCAAATGCAACATTCCGTGAATGATCAGATGTGTCACGTGATCATCTGTGGATTTCCCCGCCTCGGCAGCCTCGCGCGCGCAGGTGTCATATGAGATCGCGATGTCGCCCAACGCAATTTCGCCAGTGAAATCCGGATCGGGCCGGTCGGGTTTGCCGCCCGGCTCCTCGGCGGCAAGATCCTCGGCGGGCCAGCTGAGCACATTCGTGGGCGTGGGTTTGCCCCGGAACTCAGCGTTGAGCTGTGCGATGCGGTCGTCATCGCAGCCCAGAACGCTGATCTCGCAGATTTCGGCGTCCAACGCGCAATACTCCAGAACCGCCGCAATTGCTGGCTTGGTCAACGCCTCCAGCCCCTGCCAACGCGCATCTTCGATTGTTACTTCCAGGTTCATATTGTCAGCCCAAAGCCCCGTTTCGGGGCCATGGATCAACCTGTCTCACGGCCCGCATCGGCCTCATACGCTTCGATAATGGCGGCGACAAGCGGGTGGCGCACCACATCCTTGGACGTGAAGTAGTTGAAACTGATATTTGGAATGGTCTTCAGCAGACGTTCGGCATCGGCCAGCCCCGATTGCACGCCGCGCGGCAGATCGACCTGCGACCGGTCGCCGGTGATGACCATGCGGCTGCCCTCGCCCAATCGCGTCAGGAACATCTTCATCTGCATCGTCGTGGCGTTCTGCGCCTCATCCAGCACCACAAAGGCGTTGGCCAGCGTGCGACCGCGCATGAACGCCAGCGGAGCGATCTCGATTCGCTTTTCCTCGATCAGTTTCGCCAGCTGCTTGCCCGGCAGGAAGTCGTTCAGCGCGTCATAAAGCGGCTGCATATAGGGATCGACCTTGTCCTTCATATCGCCGGGCAGATAGCCCAGCTTTTCGCCCGCCTCGACGGCAGGACGGCTGAGGATGATGCGATCCACGTGTCCCCCAAGGAACATCGACACGCCAACGGCCACGGCCAGATAGGTCTTGCCGGTCCCCGCCGGCCCGATGCCAAAGGCCAATTCGTTGTTGAACAGCGATTGCACATAGGCTTTTTGCGCATCCGTGCGCGGCTCGACCAGTTTCTTGCGCGTCTTGATCTCAACCGCGCCGCCCTTGAACATCTCAAGCTGATCGCCGTCGCGACTGCCCGTGCCCTGTTCGGAATTGCCCATGCGCAATTCGCGGTCCACATCGGCGGCTTCGACGTCGCGGCCACCCTCCAGACGGGCATAAAGCGACTGCAAAACCTCAATCGCCTGCTTCTGAGCATCCTCTTCGCCCATCACAACCAACTGGTTGCCACGGCGCACGATCTGCACGGACAGCTTGTGTTCGATGTCGGTCAGATTGCGGTCATATTCGCCGCAAAGATCAATCAACAAACGATTATCGGGAAACTCTACAAACGCCTCGCGCTGGGGCATTTCATCTTGCGGTGGGGTCAGGGCACCGATGGCCAATCCGTTCTCCTGTCTTGGCGTTTCACCCCAAGCGTAGACAACAAATCTTGGTGGGCGCAAGCCACAGATTCAAAAATTCCGATTCGGATGACAAAACCGTCAACCGGCCAGCACAAAAGGACATCAAGGACCCGCGTCAGAACGTGTAATTGAGGCCAAATTTCAGACCCTGATATCCGGGCGTGGATTTGGTGGAAAAGTCGGAACCGAGGTCCACATCGCGCGAGTCGAAGCGGATATATTCATACTCTCCGGTGATCGACCAATTGTCGTTCAACTTGTGCTCGGCCCCGATACTGGCCGAGAACCCGCCACGTCGATCTGATTCTTCAAACGACTGGCTGGCGAATTCGGACGAGATACTACTGGTGGTTTCGATATCGCCCCAGACATATCCAACGCTCACGAAATACAGGATGCGCCCGCTCTTGTTGGTCAAACCGTTTCGCAGACGTACGGACAGCACATTCGAAATCTCGGTTCCGCCGCGCACCGTATCGCTGCCGATTTGCGTTGAGACAGTGTCGTCCAACGAGCCGAAATTGTAGCCAACCTCGAACCCATAGACATAGTCTCGACCCAGGCTTGTTGGGACAACGCCCCGCCAACCGCCGCGGATTTCACCGTAAGATCCGCTAACGTCCTGTTCGCCAATTGCAAAAACATCGGTACTGGTCCTCAGGCCAAAGCGATCATCGCCGCCTGATCCGTAACCTGCCCCCAATCCAAGGTAGAACGCTTGGACATCGCTGCTGTAACGCAACGGGCTGACCACATCCGGTTCGGTAATATCCCCGATCACATCCCCCGCCATGGTCGCACTGGCCAGAATGGTCACGACCGAGGCCACCGGCAAAACGCGCCACGGACCCGGTATTTTCAATGCCCTAAGAACTTCCACTCGTACCCTCCATCACACGTCGACAAGGCCTGTGATTCGACGCCCAACGACAATTGAAAGACGCTTCCATATTCGTCTGTCAAAAATCTGACCTTCGTCGGAACATAGTTCCAAGCAATAAATCAAGGGTAAATTTTGGAAACAAACACCACAATTGGCTCTTCATCGACGGATAATCGTCAACCTAAAGCAGTTCACCCGCCAGCGAATTTGCCCCCGATTCGGTGATGCGAACGTCGCGCAGATCTCCAACCGCTATTTCAGGGCCCTTGACGTGAACCGAATGCAGATACTCGGATTTACCCACCATCTGCCCATCAAGACGCCCGGATTTTTCGAACAGAACACGCACCGTTTGGCCCACCATCGCATCCTGAATTTCGCGCTGATGGCGCGTGATCAAGGCCTGCAAGCGCTGTAAACGATCATCGGCCGCATCCGGGTCTACCTGCGCCCGCTCTGCCGCCGGAGTACCCGGTCGGGTCGAGTATTTGAACGAATAGGCATAGCCGTATTTGACCTGTTCAACCAAATCCAGCGTCGCCTGAAAATCCTCTTCGGTTTCTTCCGGGAATCCGACGATGAAGTCACCCGACATCACGATATCGGGACGCGCCGCCCGGATACGCTCGATCAGGCGCAGATAGCTTTCGGCCGTGTGGCTGCGGTTCATCCGTTTCAATATCCGGTCCGAGCCCGACTGAACCGGCAAATGCAGATACGGCATCAGTTTCTCGCAGGTGCCATGCGCCTCGATCAGATCATCCGCCATGTCATTGGGGTGCGAGGTGGTAAAGCGGATACGCTCCAGCCCATCAACCTTGTTCAACGCCCAGATCAGACCGGCCAGCGTCATGTCGCCATTTTGGCCCGCCCCGTGATAGGCGTTGACGTTTTGACCCAGCAGGGTGATTTCGCGGACCCCACGTTCCACCAGATCCTGCGCTTCGCGGATGATACGATCCGCCGGGCGGCTGACCTCGGCCCCGCGGGTATAGGGCACGACGCAAAAGGCACAGAACTTGTCGCAGCCTTCCTGCACTGTCAAAAACGCCGTCGGGCCGCGCTTGGCCTTGGGGCGGTTCTTCAGCTTCTCGAACTTGTCCTCTTCGGGGAAATCCGTGTCCAGCGCCTTGGCCCCGGTACGCGTCTTGGCCTCCATCTCGGGCAAGCGGTGATAGCTTTGCGGGCCAACCACCAGATCGACCAACGGTTGACGGCGTATGATCTCTTCGCCCTCGGCCTGCGCCACGCACCCGGCAACGCCAATTTTCAGATCGGGTTTCTCGGCCTTCAGCCCTTTGAACCGACCCAGTTCGGAATACACCTTCTCGGCCGCCTTTTCCCGGATGTGACAGGTGTTCAGCAGAATCATATCCGCATCGTCCGCCGACTTGGTCTCGACATAACCCTGCCCGCCCAGCGTCTCGGCCATGCGCTCGCTGTCATAGACGTTCATCTGACAGCCATAGGTCTTGATAAACAGCTTTTTCGGTTCGGACATGGATCGGGCCTTTGCAGTCGCTGGATCGGCGTCATCTATATGCTTCGAACGCCGCTTGCAATGCGGGCGCAATTACCCGAATTTGGCGGAACTTTCCAGCAAGGCGCGAACGAAAACAGGCGATGCAGTACGAATCCCTCGATACCTTCCTGAAATCGGGTCAGACCGCTCTGCGCAAAGGTCCCGTCGCGCTTGTCTTTGCCGAGGATGAGGTCGAGGTCGAAAGCACGCTGCACCACCACCTGAGCCTCGGGTTCAAATCCGTGATCGCCTTCATGCCCGCCGAGTTCGATCTGAGCGCGGCCATCAGCGAACAGGTGCATCGCGTTACGTTGAAATGCGCCCCGGGGTCTGTTGTCTTCGACACGGTCAACCGCATCACAAAGGCCGCGCCGGGTGTCTGGCTATACTATTGCTACAATGCCGAATATCTGTTCTATCCGTTCTGCGAGACCCGCAGCATTGGCGAGATGCTGGCCTTCCATACCGAGGAACGCCGCGCGTCGATGCTATGCCATGTGATCGACCTGTACGCGGATGATCTGACGCAATTCCCCAATGGCGTCGCCCCGAACAGTGCCATGCTCGACAGTACCGGTTACTATGCCCACACCCGCCACGACGCGACGGGGCAACCGCTCGACCGTCAACTCGACATGTCCGGCGGTCTGCGCTGGCGGTTCGAGGACCATATCCCCTATGAACGACGCCGCATCGACAGGATCGCCCTGTTCAAGGCCGAAAAAGAGCTGACGCTTCAACCGGACCACACATTCAACCAGCCGGAATACAACACCTATTCCTGCCCCTGGCATCACAACCTGACGGCTGCGATCTGCTCGTTCCGCGCTGCAAAAGCCCTGAAAAGCAATGCGGGCTCCACCTTCGACATCCCCAGCTTCCGCTGGCGTAACTCGGTACCGTTCCAGTGGCGGTCAGATCAGCTGATGGAGCTGGGTCTGATGGAACCCGGCCAGTGGTTCTGATCCGCTCTTCATCTGGCCAAAAATATCCCGGGGGAGTCGCGGCTTGCCGCGGCGGGGGCAGAGCCCCCCATCAGCGTTGCAGCAAGACCGGGAACCAATCCTCGCGCAGGCGCTGACCCGGAACCATGTCATGCCCCGGAAATGGCGGTGAGGTCCGGCCTGGACGGTCCACATACCGCGCGTCATCCCCGACCAACCGCAATGAGAACGCCCTGCGGCGGCTGTCCGAATGATTGCCACGCGCACCGTGCAGCGTGCGATAGTTGAAGGCCACGGCGTCGCCTGGCTCCATCTCAAACTCAACAACCTTCATGCCCTCGGCATCCGGATCGGGAACGGGAATGTACTGGCCTTCATCCGGAAAGAACCCCTCTTCACTGACCCAGCGGGTCGGCAGAACCTCTTTCTCCCAGCGATGCGATCCGGCAACGCAACGCAATGTGGCCTGTTTCACCGGGTCCAGCGGTGACCAGAAGCTGATGGTCTGCTGCCCTTCGACAAAGTAATACGGCCCGTCCTGATGCCAGGGCGTCGCCATCGAGGTGCCGGGTTCTTTGACCAGCACATGATCGTGGAACATCTGCACGCTGTTCGACTGCATCAGATCAGCCGCCACTTCGGCCGCCGGAGAATTCTCAATCACCTCGCGAAACTGCGGAATTCGGGTCCAGTTGCAGTAATCGTCAAAGAACAGGCCGGTCTGACCCTCTTTTCTGTTCTCCGAGGCATAGGGCCCAGGCTCTGCCATGTTCGCCGCCACGCCGCCGCGCAATTGATCCACGTGATCGGCAAACAGCCCTTTTATCAGGACAACGCCGTCGGTCTGATAAGTGTCAATCATCTCTTTGGATACGAGGGGATGTGGCATGGCGACCTCCTTGATGTTTGCATCGGTTAAATGCCAACCATGCCTTCTGTTCAAATCATATCTTTGGAAGTTATAAATAACTTGATGTTATATATTTCCTTGCGCCAGTATGAATATGTCTGCGCCATCGGGCGCCATGGCAGCCTGTCTGCGGCGGCTCAGGCCCTCAATGTCTCGCAACCGGCGCTGTCCACCGCGCTGACGCGGGTCGAATCGCATCTTGGCTATCCTCTGTTCACCCGCAGGCGCGGGGCGGCCATGGCTGTGACGCCGCAGGGCCGCCGGTTCATCGAACAGGCACAAGGGCTGGTAAGCGCGGCGGCGGCGATCGAAGGCCCCTCGCCCGTGCCGCAGGGCTCATCCCAGTTGAGGTTGGGCTGTTTCGTCGATCTGGCACCCTTCCATCTGGCCTCGGCGTTGCAGGCCCTGAAGGCGGTCATGCCGGATGTATCTGTGTCCTACCGGGTTGAAAGCTTCGAGGGATTGCAGGACTGCCTCATCGACGGACAGATCGACATTGCCATCACCTATGATCTGGGCATGGATGCGGGTTTTGTCCGGCAAAAGCTGTTCGACTCTGTGCCTTGCGCCCTTGTCCCCCCGGATCATCCCTTGGCGTCGGCTGGGACTGTGTCGCTGGCAGGGTTGGCAAACGACCCCCTTATTCTGTCCAAGGAAGGCCTGTCCGCGCAGCATGTGCTGACCCTGTTCCGGCAAAACGGGCTGCACCCAACGGTCGCGCACAGGGCCGCAACGCTGGAGATTCAACGCAGCCTTGCCGCACATGGCGAGGGGATCGCGATCAGCTATGCCAGCCCTTCGAATGCGCTTAGCTACGACGCCAAGCCCTTGGTCAGCCTTCCGATTACAGACAAAGACGCGCCCGAG
Organism: Ruegeria sp. C12; assembly: GCF_056537745.1. Lineage (NCBI taxonomy): Bacteria > Pseudomonadati > Pseudomonadota > Alphaproteobacteria > Rhodobacterales > Roseobacteraceae > Ruegeria > Ruegeria sp. C12. The sequence goes on along the minus strand of NZ_JBQFSA010000008.1, from coordinate 54,795 downwards.
GCTGTCGTGTTGGCCCGGCACGGGACAGGACCGGTCGATGCAACAGTCGCTCTGGCCGAGCAAACCCTGCTGAACAGACTAACAGCGTTTTAGGTTACTGCTTTTTGCGCAGGCGGATAACCACGTCGACCGAGGCGATCTCGACCCCTTCCGGGGCTTCGGGAAGGCGTTGAATGACCAGTTGCTCTGATGGCGCATCGCTCAGGCGGCCCTCGTCTTCCCAAAAGAAATGCGGATGGTCATGCGTGTTGGTGTCGAAATAGCTTTTCGATCCGTCCACCGTGATTTCCTGCAAAACACCGGCGTCGCAAAACGCACGCAGGGTGTTGTAGACCGTCGCCAGCGACACTGCGTCGCCATTGGACTTGGCCGAGTCAAACAGGCTTTCGGCTGTCACGTGACGATGACGCCCGTCCCCAACCAGCAATTCGGCCAATGCCACACGCTGACGCGTCGGGCGCAAACCCGCGCCTTCCAACCAATTTGTCGCTATGTTCCGGCTCTGAGGTGTCATAAATCCGATACCCGTTCTTGCTGGTTATATATATAGGGTCGCTTGGTCAGGAATTTCAAATGAAATTCATTCGCAAAAACCTTGCGGGTGCAGGGAAAAGAGTGTCGCTGGAACACCATGACGTGGCCTGCCGCTCTTGCAGGACCTTGCATACGGGTGTTAGACGAGGCCAGATATAACGAACTGACCCCTGGCAGGAGAGGCGGCAAGAATGGCCCAATTCCCGAGCAGCTTTGACAAAGACGATCTGCTGAAATGCGCCCGAGGCGAGCTTTTTGGCCCCGGCAACGCGCAATTGCCCGCCCCGCCGATGCTGATGATGGACCGGATCACCGATATTTCGGCAGACGGGGGTGCGCATGGCAAAGGCCATGTTCTGGCAGAGTTCGACATTACGCCCGATCTTTGGTTCTTTGACTGTCACTTCCCCGGCAACCCGATCATGCCCGGCTGCCTTGGTCTGGACGGCCTGTGGCAGCTGACCGGCTTCAACCTGGGCTGGCGCGGCTGGCAGGGGCGCGGCATGGCGGTCGGCGTGGGCGAGGTCAAGCTGACCGGAATGGTGCGCCCGGACCGCAAGATGCTGACGTATAAAATTGATTTCAAAAAGGCGATCCAGACCCGCCGCCTGACCATGGGCGTCGCGGATGGTATCGTCGAAGCGGACGGTGAAATGATTTACGACGTCAAAGACATGAAAGTCGTTCTGTCCGAAGCCTGAGCCTGACCGGCCCGAATGTAAGGAGCACGCACATGCGTCGAGTAGTTGTCACCGGTCTGGGGATCGTCTCCTCTATCGGCAACAATGCCCAAGAGGTTCTGGCCTCGCTGAAAGCTGGCAAATCCGGCATCGAAGCCAACGAACAGATGGTCGAACATGGCTTTCGCAGCCAGATCGCCGGAACGCTGAAAATCGACGTGGCCGAGCATGTGGACAAGCGTACCCTGCGGTTCATGGGCCCCGGCGCAGCCTATGCCCATATCGCCATGAGCCAGGCGATTGCCGATTCCGGGTTGGGCGAAGACCAGGTGGTCAACCCGCGCACGGGTCTGGTGGCCGGTTCCGGCGGGCCATCCACAAGCGCCATGCTGACGGCGCATCAGACGGTTCTGAAAACCGGCGCAACCAAGCGGATCGGGCCCTTTGCGGTTCCCAAATGCATGTGTTCGACGATTTCCGCCAACCTCGCGACTGCGTTCAAGATCAAGGGTATCAACTACTCTATCACCTCGGCCTGCTCGACGTCGCTGCACTGCATCGGCAACGCGGCGGAACAGATCATGCTGGGCAAGCAGGACGTGATGTTCGCAGGCGGCGGAGAAGAGCTGGACTGGACCCTGTCCTGCCTGTTCGACGCGATGGGCGCGATGTCGTCGAAATACAATGACACGCCCGAAAAAGCCTCGCGCGCGTTTGATGAACACCGCGACGGATTCGTGATCTCGGGCGGCGGCGGCATCGTCGTGCTGGAAGAGCTGGAACATGCGCTGGCGCGCGGTGCCAAGATCTATGCCGAGGTCACGGGCTATGCCGCCACCTCGGACGGTCACGACATGGTGGCCCCATCCGGAGAAGGCGGAGAGCGCGCCATGCGACTGGCGCTGGATACGCTGCCCGAAGGCCGCAAGGTGGGCTACATCAACGCACACGGTACCTCGACCCCGGTCGGTGACGTGGGTGAGGTCGAAGCCGTCCGCCGCATCTTTGGCGAAGGCAACGTGCCGCCGATTTCCTCGACCAAGTCGATGACCGGCCACGCCCAGGGCGCGGCTGGCGCGCTTGAGGCGATCTTCTGTCTGCTGATGCTGGACAACGACTTTATTACTCCGTCGATCAATGTCGACACACTTGCCGAAGGCATCCTGCCCGGTGAAATTGCAACGAAAACAGTTGAAAACGCAGGACTGGACAGTGTCATGACCAACAGCTTCGGCTTTGGCGGCACCAACGGATCCATGATTCTGTCAAAGTATAACGGGTGAATGTGATGTCGGAACTTCTAAAGGGTAAGCGCGGCCTGATCATGGGCGTCGCCAATGACCGCTCGATTGCGTGGGGCATCGCCAAGGCCATGCACGAAGCAGGCGCAGAGCTGGCATTCACCTATCAGGGCGAGGCATTCGGCAAGCGGTTGGCGCCGCTGGCCGAAAGTCTTGGCAGCGATTTCATGGTAGATGCGGATGTCACCGATGACGCCTCGCTGGATCGTGCCTTCGCAGAATTGGCCGCGCGTTGGCCCACGATTGATTTTCTGGTTCACGCAATTGCCTATTCCGACAAGTCGGAACTGGCGGGCCGGTTCCTGGACACCACACGGGCGAACTTCAAGCACTCGATGGACGTTTCGGCCTATTCCTTTGTCGAGGTCGCACGCCGCGCCTATCCAATGATGAAGGACAATGGCGGCTCGCTGCTGACACTGACTTACCAGGGGTCGAACCGCGTTGTTCCAAACTACAACGTCATGGGCGTCGCCAAGGCCGCGCTGGAGTCGGCAACGCGCTATCTGGCCAATGATCTGGGCCCCGAAGGCATCCGCGTGAACGCCATTTCACCCGGCCCGATGAAAACGCTTGCGGGTGCGGCCATCGGCGGCGCGCGCAAGACCTACAAGTTCTGCGACCAGAACGCACCGATGCGTTCGAACGCCACGCTGGAGGCTGTTGGCGGGACAGCGGTTTACCTGACATCTGACGCGGGTGCCTGCACATCGGGCGAGATTATCCGCGTCGATGGCGGTTTTCACGTGCTCGGAATGCCACAGCCCGATTTCATGTGACCATATCTTTCCCTGCCGCCGCCAAGATTTAACCATCTTTCAGCGGCAGGGATTGCAGCATGAGCAAATTTGACCAGATCATCGCAAGCAATGCCCGGACGGCCCGACGCAAATCGGGCTTCCTGAGCCAACGCGCCCGCGTGCTGTTGCTGACCCTGACCACTCTGCTGGTGCTGTTCGTGTTCTTTACGCAGCCGCAGGTGCGCGGCGCGATCGAAGCCCTACTGGGATAGCCCCACGATCAGTTGACCGAGACGACCTCGATCTCGAAGATCAGGTCCTGCCCGGCCAATGGATGGTTGGCATCCAGTGTCACGGTCGCCTCATTCGCCTCGACCACCATAACCGGCAGCGCCTGACCGTCCGGGGTTTGCATCTGCAACTGCGTACCGGGTTCAAGCGGAATGTCATCCGGAATGCCTTCCCGAGGAATAACCTGCCGCATCGCCGGGTTAATCGGGCCATAAGCGTCAACGCAGGCAATCTCGACCCGCTTTTTGTCCCCGACCGCCAGCCCCGGCATGGCGCTGTCCAGACCGGGGATGATCTGGCCCGAGCCCACGACAAACTCCAGCGGATCGCGCCCGTCCGAGCTGTCAAAGACGTTTCCGTCCAGCAGCGTCCCGGTGTAGTGGATGCGAACCGTGTCGCCTTGTTTGATGTCGGTCATTGGGGCCTCCGGGCCGTTTGGGAACTGAACGGCCAACCCTAGGGGCTTACACAATGATGTAAACCCTTCGCCCTTTAACGCCCTGCCCTTGTGTGCCAACCTGCGCCCGAATGTGGAGGGGAGCAGATGGCAATCACAACTTGTATCTTCGATGCCTATGGCACGTTGTTCGACGTGGCCGCAGCCGCCCGTCAGGCCGCATCCGAGCCCGGCTTTGAGGCATTGCGCGACACCTGGCCCGAGGTTGCAGGGCATTGGCGTCTGAAACAGTTGCAATACACCTGGTTGCGGGCCGTGGCCGATGCCCATGCCGATTTCTGGGATGTGACGCAGGACGGTCTGGACTGGGCGCTGGAAGCCGCCGGTTTGCAAGGGGATGCCAAACTGCGGCAGCGTTTGCTGGACCTGTACTGGGAACTGCAAGCCTACCCCGAAGTTCCGGCCATGCTGAAGGCGCTCAAGGATGGCGGCCTGCAATCGGCGATCTTGTCCAACGGCTCGCCCCCGATGCTGGAAGGCGCGGTGAAATCGGCCGGGATCGAGGGCGTTCTGGACGACGTGCTTTCGGTCGAAAGTGTTGGTGTCTTCAAGCCGCATGTCCGAGTCTACGATCTGGTGCAGGGCAGGTTCGGCTGCGCCCGCGACGAGGTCTTGTTCGTCAGTTCGAACGGCTGGGACGCTGCCGGGGCAAGCGGATACGGCTTTGTCACCGCATGGGTCAACCGCGCCGGGGAACCGATGGACCGGCTGCCCTGGACACCCGCACATGTGCTGTCCGACCTGACCTCGATCCCCGAACTGGCGGGGCTTTGATGCCTGATTTCACGACCTCAGACGGCAGGCGGCTTCATTTTGAGGATACAGGCTCCGGTCAACCGGTGCTGTGTCTGGCGGGATTGACGCGCAACAGCCGCGATTTTTCTTTTATGCAGCCGCACCTTGGCGACAAACGCCTGATCATGATGGACTACCGGGGGCGCGGGCAGTCCGATTACGATCCGGATTTCATGAACTACAACATCTTTCGCGAATCCCACGACGCGATCGAATTGTTGGATCATCTGGATGTGCCGAAAGCTGCGATTCTGGGCACGTCACGCGGTGGATTGATCGCCATGGCCCTTGCCGCCAGCCACCCTGAACGCTTGACGCATGTGATCCTGAACGATGTGGGCCCCGTGATAGAACCTGCGGGCATCGCCAAGATCATGGATTACGTCGGCAAGGCCCCGGTTTCGAAAACCTATAACGAAGCCGCCAAGACCCTGCAATCCGTGATGAAGCCGCAATTCCCGGGCGTTCCATACGAACGCTGGCGTGCGCAGGCCGAGATCCAGTACGCGGCAACCTCTGACGGCCTGAGCCTGCGCTACGATCCTGCCTTGCGCACGGCTTTGCTGGAACAGGCGGGTACCGGCGCGATCCCGGATATGTGGATGTTCTTCGAAGCCCTGCGCGACATTCCAACGGGCGTGCTGAGGGGCGCAAATTCGGATGTTCTGGGTGCCGAGACACTGACCGAGATGCACAACCGCCACCCCGGCTTGATTTCGGCCGAGATTCCGAATCGCGGGCATGTCCCGTTTCTGGATGAACCCGAATCCTTAGACATCATTCGCAGGGTCCTGAGTGTGACATGAGTACGATTGAACTGATCGAAGCCGCCGCTGAACGGCTGCATGGACATGCTCGGGAAACCCCGGTTCTGACCTCGCCCTTTCTGGACCAGATCGCAGGTCGACGTGTTCTGATAAAACCCGAGTGCCTGCAACACACCGGCAGCTTCAAATTTCGCGGCGCGTGGTCGGCCATCTCGGCGCTGGAACCGGATCAACGGCAGCGCGGGGTGATCGCTTATTCCTCGGGCAACCATGCGCAGGGCATTGCCATGGCTGCGTCGAAACATGGCGTGGCGTCGGTGATCGTCATGCCCTCGGACGCGCCGCAGTTGAAGATCGACAACACACGCGCATTGGGCGGTGAAGTGGTGCTGTATGACCGCGCGAGCGAGAGCCGTGAAGAGATTGGCGAGGCTTTGGCGTCGGATCGCGGGCTGACCCTGATCCGCCCCTATGACGAACCTCAGGTCATCGCCGGGCAAGGCACGGTGGGCCTTGAGATCGCACGTCAGGCCAAGGCGTTGGGCGTTACTCAGGCTGATGTGCTGGTATGTTGCGGCGGTGGCGGTCTGACCTCGGGCATCGCGCTGGCGCTGGAGAAACACGCCCCCGACCTGCGCCCCCGCCCGTGTGAGCCCGAGGGGTTCGATGACATAAAACGCTCTTTGGCGACGGGGCAGATCCAGAAGAACGCGGCGACCTCGGGCAATATTTGCGATGCGATTCTGACCCCGCAGCCGGGTGAAATTACCTTCCCGATTCTCAAACGCCTTTGCGGCCCCGGCCTGTCGATCACCGAGGACGAGGCGCTGCGTGCCATGGCCTTGGCCTTCCTACGCCTGAAAGTCGTGCTGGAACCAGGCGGGGCCGTGGCGCTGGCTTCGGCCCTGTTCCGGACAGACGAGATCGAAGGTGACGCCGTGATCGTGGTGGCATCCGGCGGAAACGCCGACCCGGAAGTATTTGCAAAGGCGTTGGAATTCCTGACCTGACAATCGCCACAGTTCTGTGCAAAACATCGACACGGACAGAAGGATCAAACGCATGACCTGCGCGGATTTTGGCGATGTAAAGCTGCATTACCGGATCGATGGCGCCCCGGATGGCGCCCCTATTGTCTTTGCCAATTCGCTGGGCACCGATCTGCATCTTTGGGACGCAATTCTGCCCCATCTGCCCGCCGGGCTGCGGATCATCCGGTATGACAAACGCGGGCATGGGCAATCCTCAGTCCCGCGTGGCCCTTATTCCATGGGTGCTCTGATTCGGGATGTCGAACGGTTGCTGGATCACCTTGAGGTGCGCGACTGTGTCTTTGTCGGTCTGTCCATCGGTGGTATGATTGCGCAAGGTCTGGCCGTCAAACGCATGGATCAGGTCCGCGCGCTGGTCTTGTCGAACACCGCAGCCAAGATCGGCAACCCGCCGATTTGGCAGGATCGGATACAGGCCGTGCAACAGGGCGGTATCGAAGCATTGGCCGATGCCACGATGGAGCGCTGGTTTTCCCGGGATTTCCGGGCAGCGCAGAAACATCTGCCGTGGCGAGATATGATGGTTGGGCAGCCGGTCGAAGGCTATCTTGGATGCTGCGCGGCCATTGCGGGCACGGATTTTTATACGCCCACCAGCGGCTTGCGGCTGCCTACCTTGGGCATCGCCGGCAGCGAGGACGGCTCGACCCCACCGGATTTGGTGCGCGAGACGGTCGAGTTGATCCCGGGCGCAGATTTTAAACTGATGCGCAGCGCGGGCCATCTGCCCTGCGTGGAAAAACCTGAAGACTACGCAGCTTTGCTGAACGAATTCTTGACCGGTATCGGGCATATTTGAAGGAGCCAATACATGGCTGATTTCCTTTTGGTCCACGGGTCCTGCCACGGCGCGTGGTGTTGGCGCGACCTGATTCCTGTGCTGGAATCCCTCGGCCACTCGGTCCGCGCCATCGACATGCCCAGCCATGGCGCTGATCCAACCCCGATCGCAGATGTCACGCTGGATGGGTGCAGGGATTCTATCCTGTCGGCGACAACCCCGGACACGATCATCGTGGGCCATTCATGGGGCGGGTATCCCATCAGTGCCGCGGCCGAGGCGCAGCCGGATGCCATGCGCGCGCTGATCTACCTCAGCGCCTATGTCCCGCAGGACGGTCTGTCGATGGTCGAAATGCGCCGACGCGGACCCAGCCAGACGATTGCCGACGCGGTGGAAAAATCCGCCGACGGGCTGTCCTATACCGTCCGTCCGGACTGCGTAAGAGAGCTGTTCTACCACGACTGCGACCCGGACATCACGCCCTACGCCTTTGGCCGCTTGTGTCCTCAGGCCATTCGTCCGCAAGATACACCCTTGCATCTTGGCGCGCGCTACCAAAAGGTCCCGCGCGCCTATATCGCCACCAGCGATGACCACACAGTACCCTTTGAGTATCAGTGCAAGATGAGCGAGGGCATCCCGCCCGCGTTCCGACGCACCATCCACTCGGGGCATTCGGCCTTCTTTTCGCACCCGGATCAACTGGCCAACATCCTGTCTGATCTGAAACAGCAATTGTCGCATGACCAAACATAGATGACCTCGGGCAACTCTTTCCTAACGTAGTAACCCCGCCTAGGGTGCGAGGGTTGAAACGACGTGACGGTTCTGATGCGCCTGCCTTTTGTCTTTGTTCTTTCCATCGTCATGATCGACGCAATGGGCATCGGCTTGGTCATGCCGATCATGCCCCAACTGATTGTCGAGGTTCAGGGCGGTACGCTGGCCAATGCGGCGGTGTGGGGTGGCATCCTCAGCACCGCCTTTGCCGCGATGCAGTTCGTATTCGGGCCGATTCTGGGTAACTTGTCCGATGCTTACGGACGCCGATCCGTTCTGCTGGTATCCCTGTTTGTCATGGTGTTGGACTATGTGGTCATGGCGCTGGCGGGCAGTATCTGGCTGCTTCTGGCGGGCCGTATCGTCGGCGGGATCACGGCGGCCACGCATTCAACGGCGGCCGCTTTCATGGCCGACGTCTCGAAACCGCAGGACAAGGCGGCGAATTTCGGGCTGTTGGGGGCGGCTTTTGGCGTCGGTTTTGTGCTGGGCCCTGTCGTGGGCGGATTGCTGAGCGAATACGGCACCCGCGCGCCTTTTTGGGCGGCCGCGGGCCTGTCTGCAATGACCTTTGCCATTGGCTTGTTCGTGATGCCGGAAACGGTGACGGACAAGACCCGCCGGGCCTTCAGTCTGAGGCGCGCGAACCCGATCAATTCGTTGAAGGCTATTGCCGCCCTGCCCGGCATTCGCCCCTTGCTGTGGGTCTATTTCCTCTACTCGGTGTCGATCTATGTCTATCCGGCCATCTGGGCCTATTTCACGACCGAGCGGTTCGGATGGTCCCCGCAGATGATCGGCGTGTCATTGGGCGTGTACGGCCTTGCTATGGCAGCCGTTCAGGGCGGGTTGATCCGCCCTGCCACCCGCTCTCTGGGTGAACGGGTGACAATCATATACGGGATGGTTTTCGAAATCGTCAGCTTTGGTATTCTGGGTTTTCTGACCAACGGCCTGATCGCCCTGATGCTGATCCCGATCACCGCCATCGGCGCCGTCATTACTCCTGCACTGCAGGCAATGATGTCGCGCGCCACACCGGATTCGCAACAGGGGGAATTGCAGGGCGTCCTGACATCGCTGCATGCCTTGTCGATGGTCATCTCACCCCTGCTGATGACCAGCATCTTCGCGCAGTTCATCAGACCGGACACAATTGTCTACCTGCCCGGCGCGCCGTTCCTATTGGCGCTGGTTCTGATGCTGGCAGGGTGTGTGCTGTTTTTGCGCGCCCGCCCAATCCAGGGCGTAACAGCGACATCAAACTGACGATTTCCGCCTTGCGGCCTGCATCTTCCCGCGCCACCGTGGCTGAAACAGTCCGGCGCATCGCACGCGTCGACACGTCAAACCCACAGGGCCGGAGGGCACGGGATGAAACTGCAGGACCTCGATATCATCATCACAGCGCCACCCGCACCGGGCTGGGGCGGGCGTTATTGGATACTGGTCAAAGTGACCACCGACACAGGCATTACCGGTTGGGGCGAATGCTATGCCTCATCCATCGGTCCCGAGGCCATGCGCCACGTGATCTGCGATGTGTTCGAACGGCACATGCTGGGCGAAAACCCCGAGAATATCGAGTTGATGTTCCGCCGCGCCTATTCCAGCGGTTTCACCCAACGCCCGGACCTGACCGTCATGGGCGCGTTCTCGGGGCTCGAAATCGCCTGCTGGGACATTCTGGGCAAGGATCGGGACCGGCCTGTCTATGCCTTGCTGGGCGGGCTGATGAACGAACGCATCCGCTCTTACACCTACTTGTATCCCCTGCCCCAGCATAACCTGAATGATTTCTGGACCGCTCCGGATCAGGCCGGGGAATGCGCCGCTGAAATGGTCCGGCGCGGCTATACCGCGGTCAAGTTCGACCCGGCTGGCCCTTATACGATCCGGGGTGGGCATATGCCCGCGATGTCCGACATCTCAATGTCCGTGGCGTTCTGCAAAGCGATCCGTGAAGCGGTTGGAGACAAAGCCGACCTGTTGTTCGGCACCCATGGTCAGTTCAACACGGCGGGCGCAATCCGGTTGGGGCAGGCGTTGGAACCCTATTCGCCGCTGTGGTTTGAAGAACCCACCCCGCCGGACAATATCGAGGATATGGCCCGCGTCGCCCGCAACGTGCGCATCCCGGTCGCAACCGGCGAGCGCATGACCACCAAGGCCGAATTCGGTGCAGTTTTGCGCGCCGGTGCCGCCGAGATTCTGCAACCCGCCCTGGGCCGCGCTGGCGGGATATGGGAGATGAAGAAGGTCGCCGCCATGGCCGAGGTCTTCAACGCGCAGATGGCCCCGCATCTTTATGCCGGTCCGGTGGAGTGGGCCGCGAATACGCATCTGGCCGCATCGATTCCGAATCTTCTGTTGCTGGAAACCATCGAAACACCGTTCCATGATCAGTTGATCAATGGCGCAATCCGGGTCGAGGACGGCTTTGTCACGCCGCCAAGCGCGCACGGTCTGGGGATCGAAGTCAACGAAGATCTGGCCCGCGCGCACCCGTACACCGGAGACGGGCTGCACCTGCAAATGCAGGAAGACCCCTGCGATTATGCCAACGGCAATGCCTTTCAGGGCGGAGCCCCCGCCACCGAGGGGTGACAAGCCCGTATGGGTTGGGGCATATTGCGCCAACCCCAATCGGACAAGTGGCCTACCCGTGACCCTGAATGAACTAATCGACGAAACCCCTGATACGTCGGCAAATATGAAAGAAAACGCGGCAAGCGCCGCGGCCTATCTCAAGACACTGGCCCATGAAGGGCGTCTTATGATCCTGTGCCATTTGGGCGACGGGGAAAAATCGGTTGGGCAGTTGGAAGACCTGCTGCAAATCCGGCAGGCGGCCGTCAGCCAGATGCTGGCGCGGCTGCGCGAGGAAAATCTGGTGTCTACCCGCCGCGATGGCAAGACCATCTATTATTCGCTGGCAGACGGGAACACACGGCAGGTGATCGGGTTGTTGTATGAACTGTTTTGCAAGCCCGCCGGCTAGCGGTCAGTTCGACACGTAACCGGCAATCACCTGCATCAGCTTGAAGGCGGTCGCAGCGTCGTTTTCGACCACGGCCAGGAATTCTTCCTCACCAATGCGCAGGCAGGACATCTTGGTCTCGGCCACCATGCTCAGCGCGCGAGGTTCCTTGCGGATCAGGCCCAACTCGCCCACCAACTCACCCGGCCCCACCTTGGTAATCAGCTGATCGGGGCCGTCGGGTTGCGGAAGGAACAGGCCCGCCTCACCTTCCAAAACCACATAGGCCCCATCGGTCGGCTGATCGTCTTTCAGGAACACCACCTGCCCCGGGATCGCCTCGAACCAGCGCGCACCAAAGGCCAGCAGACGCAATTGTCTGCGATCCAGGCCGGAAAACAGAGGTGTTTGTTCCAGGGCGCGCAGCTTGCGCGCAAGGTCAGCCGAGGCGGCGCTGTCTTCTTCCACGTCCGCAGGTCCTTCGTCCGTGACCACACGACCTTGCCGGATTTCGGCATACATGTCGAATACATCCGGGTTCTCGAACTGATCGTTCAGGTAGATGACCGTCGTGTCCGGCATCAGTTCGCGCAGGTTTTTGTAGACCGCTACCTGCGTTTGCATGTCATAGCTGGCCAGCGCGTTTTCCAGAATCAGGATGTCGGGTTTCTTGATCGTCGCACGGGTGAAGGCCAGCGGCTCGGCAAACACGGCGGGCAGGTTCTGACCGCCCAGCGCAACCGGAACGTCATAGATCAACTCGACAACCAGCAGCCGCGCGCCGTTTTCGGCCAGCACATCGACGATCAGCTTGCGCGCCTCGTCGGATCGCGCGCCGCCGATCTGGCTGACTTTGCCAAACAGCGCGTTCTCCATCACCGTCAGGCCGGGGGCGAACTGATCCGGGTCCAGTGAAACGAATACATCCTGCAACCGCGCCAAAAGCTTGTCGGAATGGCTGTGCCGCAGTTCAAGAATGCGGTTCTTCAACTCATCCGTGAAGGCCGGACCGATCTGTTCCGCGGAAATCACCAATGGCACGGCCAGCAGGTTGGCCAATTGCTCGTCATCCAGACCCGAGGCACCCTCTTTCCGTGTCCGCTCAACCAGTTCGACCGCAGTCTCATAGGTTGCGGCCTCAAGCCCCAGTTTGCGGAACAGCGGGTGATCGGTGCCATCAAGACCAAAGATCTGCCGCAACATATCTATCACATCGCGCGTCAGGGCGATCAGCGTTTCATCCAGACCCAACTCTCGCAACTGGCCCAGGAAGACGGTCTGTTTGGCCAGCAAATCCTGCGTCACCGGAACGCGTGGGGTGGCGAACAACAGGTTTTCGGCCACCGGCAACGCGGGGTTATAGCTTTGGCGGTCGAAAATCAGCGCCTGCTGCGTCAGGCCCGCTTTTTGAACAGCCTCTTGAACCTTTGGGCGAAGATCGATCAGTTTGCGGGCAAGCTCCGGGTGGGTGCCCGGATCAAAGACCTGCTCGGCCCCGCGTTGGAACAAGGCGGCACCCGATCCCATTCCATCGATCAGCTTCAACCACCAGTCCCGCAACTCGCTGGCATCCTGCAAACCGGCAAGGGACGGGTCCAGCCATTCGGTCTGGAACGGATCGTCGCTGTTGCCCGCCCGCAAGGTTTCAGCAAAGTCCGGATCATCCGTCTGATCGGACAAGGGCTTGAACCGCATCGGCATCATAACGTTGTCACCCAGCGTGCCCTGAAACATGACCGGCCGGGACGAGGCATAGCCGATCCGCGCCGCCACCACGCCTTGATGAAGCTCGGACAGATTATGATCACCGATTGCCACCTTGCCCGCGCTTGGCAGAATCTCGCGCGTCAGCAATTCGCTTACGGCGCGCCGATCTTCTTCGCTTGGGGCCGCGATGCCGATGATCTTGCCGCCCGGGAACGTCAGGTTCAGATCGTCCAGCACCTGATTGCCGTCCATATCGCGGACCGAGACGTGATCCAGAACGATGTCGCCGTTCAGATGCGGGCGTGCCTGTGGCTCACCCTCGAATAGTCTCTCGTCCTGCATTCCCGAAGGCGCGAAGCGTTCGATCACAACGTCCCAGCGCAGCGACATATCCTGCGTCTGGTTGTAATAGGTCAGCAGTTCCTTCCACGGCGAGCTCAGGTCCTTATACGCTGCCAAAGCCGCCACAAGTGCCCCCAGCGAGACCGAACCCTGCAGCACCAGCAAGCCGCCAACCAGATAGAACATGAACGGGGTCAGTTGCGAGATGAAGTTGTTTATGAACTTCATAAAGAACTTCTTCTGATAGATCTCGAACCGGATCCCGAACAACCGCCCCAACTGATCCGAGATCATTGCGCGGCGATAACGCCAGCCACCATTGGCGCGAAGGGTCGAGGCACCGGCGGCATTCTCGCCGATCTGGGCGGCCAGCACGCGCACCTCTTGTATGCGTTTTTTGTTCAACAGGTTGATCTGGCGCTGCAATTTCGGAATCAACCAGGCCTGCAAGGGGATCAGAGCCACCGCCGCCAGACCGAACCAGACGCTTTGCAGGAACAGGAAGGACAGGATAGTAATCATCTGCCCCGCCTGCAAAACCGGTTGGCTGATCGCATCCCCCATCAAGCCGCCCATCGGCTCGCTTTCGGCGGTGATCATCGACACCATCTCGCCCTGACTGACCCGCTCGAAATAGGGCTGCGGGAAACGCAGGGCACGGCTGATCAACTGATAGCGAAAGCGCCGCAGCATCCGCTCGCTCAGCACCCCCTTCATGGTGTTGATGCGCATCTTCATCAGGCCATGGGCGAGAACCGCAGCAAGGAAGGCAAAACACAGGATGATCAGAAAGTTGGTCTGCGGCAGGCTGTATCCCCAGACGTCCACAATATCGCTGCTGGCACCGATCGCATCGTTGATGATGCGTTTGGGCAACTCCAACGTCAGGTACAGCAAGGGAAATAGCGTCGAGGTCACGGCCAGCAGGATCAGCTGGTCGCGTTTGGAATACTTCCAGATAAAACGAAAGATCGTGCGCTCTATGGAACCTGCCCCTGCTTGTACTCAAAACTCATGATTGGCGATATGCCGGAAAACTGAACAGTATAAATCTACACAATCCCAGCAAAATTTCGCAAACACGTTTTCGAGCCTCAGATTTCTTTGCCAAATGTGAACTACTTCATTTACCAATTGACGCATTCACGCCTAGTATCCGCTGAAGGACGATTTCGGGAGGGAACTTTTGACTGCCAGTTTTGGCGCAGTGTTTGTCATGCTCTGCTTGTTGCAGATCAAACATATGTTCGCTGACTATTACTTACAAACACCGAAAATGTTGTCCGGTCGGGGTGAATATCTTCACATGGGCCGTGCGCAGCATGCCGCTGTGCATGTTGTGGGCTCGATCGTTGTCTTTCTGATTTTTGGCACGCCGTTGGCCTTTATCCTGATCATCGGCGCGCTTGAGTGGTTTATTCACTTCAATATCGACTACGCCAAAGCCAGCTATTCCGACAAAAAACGGCTGGAGCCCAACCAGCCCGCATTCTGGCGCGCGGCAGGTCTGGACCAGTTGATGCACAATCTGACCTACATCGCCATGGCCTGGGCCTGGGTTACTTTCGCACACTGACCGGGACCGCGTCGTGTTTCCGTCGCGCGGCAATGACCAGCATATTGACCAAGGTGTGACCCGCTAGAATTTGGGCCTCCAGTCATTCAGAACGTTTGGTCGCCTTTCGACTACCCCAAAACCGAAAAACTGCTTTCCTCGTTGATCGGGCGTTTGCGCGAATAAAAGCCGACATCGATCATGCGTTTGATGTAGGGCAGTTCAAACTGAAGCGGTTCGGCGTCGTGATCCGCTCCGCCCTCGCAATAATCGATCAGGGCGGTCATCATCTTCCCGGCGATCGGAGCGTTCTTGTACTGGTTCCCGCTGGTGCCGCAGGCCATGTAGAATCCCGGAAGGCTGGACTTGTCATAGATCGGAATCCAATCCGTCGAGGCGTCATACAGGTCAACCACCCCACGGGTCTTGGACGGAATGCCAAGGCTGGGCACACGCTGAGCGTAGCGCATGGCCTGTGTGGTCCACTGGTCGGTAAAATCGCGGTTGTAGTGGATGTCATCCTCGCACCACTGATGCGGGTCGCATTCCGGGTCTTCTGATCCGACAAGGATGTGATTGCCATGCTCGGGGCGGCAATAACACGCGATGTCGCTGTCCGAGACGATGGTGCCGTCGTTTTCGAAATCAAACCCCTCGGGGGCGGGCACATGCACCACCTCTTGCCGTAGGGGGCGGGTTTCGATGGTCATATCGTCCAGCACATTCGCCAGTTTGTTGATGATGGCCGATCCCGGCCCCGCCACGTTCACCACCACTTTGGCGTGGATTTCCTCGCCCGAGGCCAGCTTGACCCCGGCCACACGACCGCCGTCGGTCAGGATCTCGACCACCTCGGCCCCGGTGCGAACCTCGGCCCCGTGTTGTTTGGCCGCGTCCATCAGGTTCTGTGCCGACAGCGCCGGGTCGGTCACGTACCCCGCTTGTGGCCAGTAAACACCGCCCTGCATCTTGCGGCCATTGGGTTGGCCGAACTCCGGATCATCCATGCGGCGCGCGGGCGCGAAACTATCCAGCGAATAGACCGGCAAGCGTTCAACAACCTTGTCGGGCGACCATTCCTCGAACGGGCAATCCAGATCGGCGCTGTTCTTCATGTGCTTTTCCAGCATGCCATTGGCATCGGTTTTCATCACCAGACAGCCCGTTTCACGGAACTGCGCCAGATTGGCATCTGACGGCAGGCCCAGATATTCGGCCCAATCGCGCCAGTAGTGATAACCCTCCCACGCAAAGGCCGTGCCATCGAAGGTCGAATAATGCATCCGAATGATTGCACAAGACCCTGCGGTTGAGCCGTGCCCGACCTGCGCATTGCGATCCAGCGACAGCGCCTTCCATCCAGCCTTGGCCATCTCAAACGCGATGGCGGCACCGATCACTCCGGTCCCTATGATGATTGCATCCGGTTGGCTCATTCTGTGTCTCCTTCCCAATAGCGCTTGGAATAGGCGCTGAATTCTTCCACTTCTTCTGGGCGCGGCTCGACACCCGTGAATACGTACAGGTAATGCGAAACCATCGACAGCCGCGTCTCCATCGGCTCGTTCAGCTGCGCCAGATCGTATCCGATCTGCATGTAATACAGCACGCGGGCGCGGGTCTCGGATTCGATCTCGGAATAGCCAAAACGCGCGAACATGGCGTGAAGCGCCTGCAATCGTCGGGCATCCGATTGATCCAATGCGCGGCGCACCTTGCCGGATTTGCGCGCCCAGTCGCGCACCGCAAAGTCCAGCGCCGTATCGAACAGGTCGGTGTTCACCACACATCGATGCACGTTACAGACCGCTGCCGTGATCGTCCTGGCCGGTGCCTCTGCCTGCGCGACCAACGCAGCCGTATTGGTGGCCTGCCAGCGCGACAGCAGCGCGTCCAGAAGCTCCTGCCGGGATTTGAAATACCAATAGAAGGACGAGCGCGAGACTGCCATGCGCTCGGCCAGGTTCAGGACCTTGATCTGGTCCACACCGTCCGAGATCAGCACGTCCATGGCCACATTCAGCCAGTCGTCGCGCGTGACCTTGATGTTGCCGACCAAGGGTTCAGCCAGTGGATCATCCCGATGCAGAATTGGTTTGGTGTTCATTCAACTCTCCGGCGGTGCGCCGCCCTCGGCGGTCCGGCGCGCGATGAAATCATGTAAGGCACCCAGCCGGTCGCTGTCGCCAGCAGGGGCCTTGAAATCGTTCAGGATTGCCTTCCAGACACCGGTCGCGCGATGGTTGGCATCAACGCCCCCCCGCTCGGTCCAGGTGCCAAAATTGGCGTAGTCGTGAACGTGGGGCTGGTAGAATTCGGTGTTGTAGCGCTCCATCGTTTGACTTGAGGCGAAGAAGTGGCCGCTGGGCTCGACCTCGGCCAGTGCTGTGTCAAAGCCGATCTCGGCAGTCCCGGCCTGCGCCCCGGCACAAAGCTCCGCGACCATGTTCAGGACCTCGGCATCGCAGATCATCTTTTCAAAGGACACCGTCAACCCGCCCTCAAGCCACCCGGCAGAGTGGATGATCACCGTCGCACCAGCCATCAGACAACCCCAAAGGCCGAACTGGTTTTCATTGGCGGCCTGCACATCGTTGATATTCGATGCCGACCCTGCCGCCGACCGCCATGGCAGACCCAGATGCCGCGCTAGTTGCCCTGCCGCAAGCGAGGCTTGGAAGTGCGAAGGCGTGCCAAAGGCGGGCGCACCCGATTTCATGTCCACATTGCTGGTGAAGGTGCCGTAACAAACCGGCGCTCCGGGACCCGCCAGTTGGGTCAGGGTCAGCGCCGCCAGTGCCTCGGCATGGGACAGCGTGATTGCGCCTGCCACGGTGATCGGGGCCATCGCGCCCATCAGGGTGAACGGGGTGATGATCGACATCTGCCCATGCCGCGCAAAGTCGATCAGGCCTTGCGCCATTGGAATGTCCAGCGTGCGTGGACTGTTGGTGTTGATAATCGTGTAGCAGTGCGGGTTGGCCCGGAACTCCGCATCCGTCAGACCGCGCGCGGTAGAGAGCATTTCAAAGCAATCCATCACCTGCGGCGTCCCGCGCGAGAAGAAGAAGGGGAACTTGTCCGTCAACTCCATCTGCGCCTTGGTCGTGAAGTAATGGCGTAAATGGGTCGGCATGTCCTGCGGCTCGACCTGGGGCGAGATCATCTGGAACACGTCGAAATGATGGGTGAGTTTCAGGAACTCCAGATAGTCTTGCCCGGTCGCGGGGCGTCGCCCGCGTTCCAGATCGGTGGCGTTGGGTGCGCCAGCACCGGGCTGAAACACCAGCGAACCCAGTTCCAAAGTAAAATCCCTGCGCCGTGCCCCGGCGCGGCACGCGATCGATTTGGGGGCCGAGGCCACAGCTGCCTCGACCATATCGCGCCCGATGAAGACCATTTCGCTGTCTTCATCCACCTTTGCGCCACCTGCCGCAAACAGGCGTCGCGCCTCGGGCAAAAGGACTTTGACGCCCAGCTCTTCCAACGTGCGCAAGGCCGTTTCGTGCATGTCGGCGATCTGATCGGCGGGGAACACCTCCATTTGCGGGAACGGGTTCCGCAATTGGCGGTAATTTACGTCGCGACTGGGTGCGGGCGCGGCCTCGGCCCCACGTCCGCGCCGTCGCCTGCCACGCTCAGGGGTTTGCGAGATCATCCTCAGCCCCTCATCGCCTTGCCCTGGGGATCATACGGCGATGGGGCGATCACCCGCGCGGGTCGTTCGACCCCCACCACATGCACGGTCAGTTCCGTACCCGGCGCGGCCTTGTCGCGGTTGACCAAGGCCATTGCCAGCGACTTGCCAGTGTAATGGCCATAGCCGCCCGAGGTGACGAAACCAACGCGGTCCTCGCCCGACCAGATGGGTTCATAGCCGCTGGCATCGGCATCCAAAGCGTCCACCTCCAGCGTCACCTGCACCTGCGCCGGGCCGTTGCCATCGCGCTCGGCCAAGGCAGCGTCTTTGCCGACAAAGTTCTTATCCCAGTCGATCCAGCGATCCATACCGGTCATGCCGGGGGTATAGGCCTGGGTGAACTCGGCGGACCAAATGCCAAAGCTTTTCTCAAGCCGAGTCGACAGCATTGCGTTGAAACCGCACTCGCGAATACCGTCCTCGGCCCCGGCCTCCAGCAACATGCGCCTCAGTTTGATGTGATCGCCATAGCGGCAGTTGATCTCGTACCCCTTCTCGCCCGTCACCGACATGCGGGCCACGCGGGCGCGGACCAAACCGATGTCGAAATCTCCACACCCCATGAATTTCAGGCCCGAGATATCCTGTTCCGCCAGTTTCTCGACCACTGCCTGCGATTTCGGGCCAACCACGGCGAACCCGCAGTATTCTTCGCCCAGATCGCGGACCTCAACCCCGTCGATCATGTGATCGTCGAACCAGCGCATGTGCCAGGCGCGCAGATAGTAGCTGCCCATGATCCACCAGGTGCCATCACCCCAGTTCAAGACGGTCAGATCACCTTTGAGGCGTCCGTTCTCGCCCAGCATCGGGGCCAGCTTGGCCCGACCCGGCGCGGGCAGTTTCGAGGCCATGAGTTTGTCCAGCCAGATCTCTGCATTCGGCCCGGTGACCTCGAACCGGGAAAAGCCCGAGATATCCATCAGGCCCACACCCTCACGGATCACCTTGCATTCCTCGGCCACGATGTCATGCGCGTTCGAGCGTTTCAGCGTCGGCGTCTCTTCGAACCCTTTCGGCGCAAAATACAGCGGCACCTCAAGGTCCCAGCTGACGCCCCATTTGCAGCCCGCCTCGGTCATCGCATCATGGGCCGGGGCCATTTTCAACGGACGGCCCGCAGGAAGCTGTTCGTTCGGATAGGTCATCACAAAACGGCGGGAATAGAACTGGCCTGTCGTCTCGCGGATGTAGCGTTTGTTTTGCGCAAAGTCTCCGTAACGGGCCACGTCCATCGGCCATGCGTCGGCCTCGGGTTCGCCATGGATCATCCACTCGGCCAGCGTCTTGCCAACGCCGCCACCCTGAAGGAACCCGGCCATCACCGCGCAGGCCGACCAATAGCCCCGCTTGCTCGGCACCGGCCCGACCAGAGGGTTACCGTCGGGCGAGAAGGTAAACGCGCCGTTTACCCATGTCTTGATGCCCACGTTCTGGATCGAGGGATAGCGTTCAAAACCCAGCGTCAACTCGTTCTCGATCCGGTCGAGCTGCTCCTGAAACAGTTCCTCGCCATAGTTCCACGGCGCGCCATCCATGGCCCAGTGTTCGTGATCGACCTCATAAATGCCAACCAGAACACCCTTCTGGTCCTGCCGCATATAGGTGAACCCTTCGAGGTCCACGGTCATCGGCATCTCAAACTCTGCCTGCGCCACCTCGGGTACGGTGTCGGTGATCAGATAGTGGTGCTTCAGGGGCGAAACCGGCAGTTCGACCCCGGCCATCCGGCCCACCTGCTTGGCCCAGAGGCCAGCGGCGTTGACCACGTGTTCGCAGGTAATCGTGCCCTTATCTGTCACCACTTCCCAACCATCCGCTGTCTGCGTCAGGCTTTCGACCTTGGTTTCCTCGTAGTATTCGGCCCCGCGTTTCTTGGCAGCCGTCGCATAAGCCTGAACGGTGCCGGTGGTGTCGATATACCCCTCGCGATCCGCCCACATTGCGCCCAGAACGCCTTCGGTGGACATGATCGGGCAGCGTTTCTGTGCCTCTTGCGGGGTCAGCAACTCGCAGTCATCGATCCCGATAGACTGGAAGATACGGTAATTGGCCTGCAACCACTCCCACCGTTCGGGCGTGCCAGCCAGCGTCAGGCCGCCGGTCATGTGCAACCCGATATTCTGGCCCGATTCCTTTTCAATCTCGCTGAGCAGGTCGATGGTATAGGCCTGTAGCGAGGCCATATTCGGATCCGCGTTCAGCGCATGGATGCCACCCGCCGCGTGCCAGGACGAGCCCGAGGCGAGCCGCCGCCGTTCCAGCATCACAACATCCGACCAGCCGAATTTGGCCAGATGATACAGAACCGAGGCGCCAACAACGCCGCCCCCGATGACCACGACACGGTATTGGGATTTCATCCCGACCTCCCCTAATCAGAACCTGGAAAGACGCTAGTGGCACTGTTCACTTCTGTCTAGACATTTCTGTACAGTAATCGACCCAATCAGACACCCGCCTGTTTTGGCTGCTTTCAAAGACTGGCGCTGGGCCTGGATTGAACCGTGTGAAACCACGTTTGCGTGGCGGTATTGCCCTCGGGTATCCGCATTTTGATCACGCGCGCGAAATCGACGAAAACGAAGGTCGAGATATCGGCGAGGCTGAAGGTATCCCCGGCGACAAAGGGGCTCTCGGCCAATCTGCCCTCAAGCAAGTCAAAAAACGCCCCGACACGTGCTGCACCACGTTCCGCCAGTTGAGGGATCTGGGCGTAATCGACCGGCCCCGGAATGGCGCGATCCTTGAAGGCCGGATGCGTGTTGCGCAGCGCATCGGCAATCGGGGCCCCGCCCTGTTGTTCGACAAGGGCGTGCCACATTAACACCTGGCCTTTTTCGTCAGGTGTACGCCCCATCAGGGGCGGTTCGGGAAAGCTCGCCTCAAGATAGGCCGCGATTCCCAGGTTTTCCGTCAGGACCGCGCCCTCGTCCGTCACAAGAACCGGCAGGGTCGCGCGCGGGTTCACCGCCAGAAACGCATCCTCCAGCTGCTCACCCTTGGCAATCGAGACCTCGCGCGTTTCGATGTCGATCCCCTTTTCGGCGATAAACATGCGGGCCCGGCGGGGGTTTGGCGCTGTTGAACAATCATAGAAGATCATCGGCTGGGTCCTTCTTGGATCATCGGCGATAGACGAAACAGCGCCCTACGACGGCCTCGCCGGGCAAAGGCAGTTCAGTCAGCGTTTCGAAATACATTCGGTCACTCGACACCATCAGCCCGCCCTCGGCCAGCAGCGGCTCGATCAGCGGGGAAACAAGGCGCGCGAAGGCATCGTTCTTCTCGCGATTATGCCCGCCAAGATCCGCGTGGATCAGGCTGGCAGACGCGCCGAAACGCGCGACCGAGGCGGGCAGTGTCTCGCGCACATCGCCCAGAATGACCCGATCCTCGGGCGGGGTGCTGTCCGGGTGCGAGGCCACCGCGCGTTCGAACACGTAAACCGGGCGGTCCTGAATGTGCCGGATCATGTGATGATAAGTCCGGCCATTGCCCAGACCCAGTTCGAATACCGGCCCCTCCATCCCTGCGGTCTGCGCTATCGCAAAATCCAGACAGGCGCGCTGCGACACCATGCGGTCGATGAACAGATCCAGACGGCTTTGATTCTCGGACACGGGGAAATCTCTCCTTGATACCGCTCACCAGCATAGACGCAGGCGGCTGTGCACTAGATGACAAAAACTCAAGAGTTTGTGTAGCAGCGAAGACATAACTTTCATATTCCCGAGACATTTCAGTCTAAGAACGGGTTTGACTAGACGGGCGGAACCGCGCGACACTGACTAAAAAATCACGGGGAGTTGATACAGCCGATGCTACCGTACGGCCAACGGGGTGGAAAACCCGAATGAGCGCGTTGTTGTCCGTCAGAGACCTCAGCATTGGTTTTGGCGTGGGTGATCCTGTGGTCACAGACGTGAATTTCGACGTTGAGGCCGGTCAGACGCTTGCCCTTGTGGGCGAGTCCGGGTCGGGCAAGACTATTTCCTGCCGGGCAGCGCTGCGCATCCTTCCCCGAACCGCACAGATTCGCAGCGGCTCGATCATTCTGAACGATTCCAAGGGCACCGCTGATCTTGTGAAGATCGGCGAGCGTGAGATGCGCGGCATTCGCGGCAATCGGATTTCGATGATTTTTCAGGAGCCCATGCGCTCGCTGTCGCCGCTGCACAAGATCGGCAATCAGGTGAGCGAGGTTCTCTGGCTGCATCGCGGCGCGTCCGAGGCGCAGGCCCGCAAAGAGGTGCTGACGCAGTTCGAACGTGTCGGTTTCCCCGATCCTCAGCGCGCCTATGACTCGTACCCGTTCGAACTGTCCGGCGGTATGCGTCAACGCGCGATGATCGCGATGGCGATGGTGGCCAAGCCCGAACTGATGATCGCGGATGAGCCGACAACGGCGCTGGACGTGACGACGCAGGCGCAGGTGCTTGGGCTGATCAAGGAATTGCAACGCGAAACCGGGATGGCCCTGATCCTTGTGACTCATGACCTTGGCGTGGTTGCCAACATGGCCGAGCAGGTCGTGGTCATGCACAAGGGACGCGTGATGGAGGCGGGTCCCGCCGCGCCCATCCTAACTGCGCCTGCACATCCCTATACCAAGCAGTTGTTCGATGCGGCCCCCGAAATCCCAGATCAGGATGCTGTGGGCATCCCCATGCCCGACGAAGACCTGATCCTGCAGATGAAAGGGGTTTCCAAGACCTACACGATGCGGGCCAGCAAGGGCTGGCAGGCAGATAAGGAAATTCATGCCTGTCGCGGCGTCGATCTGAAACTTGCGCGCGGCAAGACGCTGGCCATCGTAGGTGAAAGCGGCTCGGGCAAGACCACCGCGGCCCGGATCGCCCTTGGTGCGGAACTGCCCGATCCGGGCGGAGAGGTGCTGTTCCGCACCTCCGCAACCGAAGACCCGATCCCTGTTCACAAAATGAGCCGCGCCCAGCGCACCGCCTTTCAGCGCAAGGCGCAGATGGTGTTTCAGGACCCCTATAGCTCGCTCAGCCCCCGAATGCGGATTCAGGATGCGATGACTGAGCCGTTGGAGATTCACCGGATAGGCTCGACGTCGGAACAGCGGGACAAGGCCGCTAAGATGTTGCAGCGTGTCGGTCTGAACGCCGACATGCTGAAACGCTACCCGCACGCCTTCTCTGGTGGTCAACGCCAACGCCTGTCCATCGCCCGCGCCATGATGCTGGACCCGCAACTGATCGTGTGTGACGAGCCGACCTCGGCGCTGGACGTGTCGGTGCAGGAACAAATCCTGACATTGCTGGAGAACCTGCAGGACAGTCTGAACCTGTCCTACTTCTTCATCTCTCACGACCTTGCGGTCGTGGCGCGCATTGCCGATGAGGTCGCTGTGATGCGCCGGGGGTTGATCGTTGAACAAGCCCCACCCGAAACCCTTTTCTACAATCCGCGCCACCCCTACACCAAGGCGTTGATTGCCGCTCAACCAGAACCCGACATCAACCGCCCGATCGACCTGAAAATGGTCTCATTGGGCGCCGGCGCGCCGGACAGTTGGGATGAAGCCTTTCGTTTCTCTGACACCGTGATACCTTCACTTGTGGAATTGGAGCCGGGCCATAAGGTACGTTGTCATGTTTAAGACCACTCGCCATTTGTTTTTTGCCGCATCGCTGGCCTTTTCATCGACCTTGGCCGCCGCAGCCGAAACACCAACACCGCAAGAGGCCGAATACTGGGCCGCAAAGGTTGACGCCGGAGACTTGCCACCGGTTACCGAACGCTTGCCGAAAGAGCCTTTGGTCGTCGATCTGGCCGCCAAGGGGCGCGAGTTCGGAACGCCGGGCGGGACCCTGCGCACCATGGTGACCCGCTCCAAGGATATCCGTCAGATGGTCGTCTACGGATATGCCCGCCTGGTCGGCTTTGACGAGAATTACGAGATTGTCCCCGACCTGCTGGCCTCGTTCGAAAACGAAGACAATCGCAAGTTCACCCTGAAACTGCGCGAAGGTCATAAGTGGTCCGACGGCTCGCCCTTCACGTCCGAGGATTTCCGCTATTGGTGGGAAGATGTTGCCAATAACGAATTGCTCAGCCCATCCGGCCCCCCGGATTTTCTGATCGTCGAAGGCAAAACACCCACTGTTTCATTCCCGGATGAGACAACCGTGATCTTCGAATGGGATGACCCCAACCCGGATTTCCTGCAATCGCTGGCGCAGGCCCGTCCGCCCTTCATCTACCGGCCAGCCGCTTTCCTGAAGCAATATCACGAGAAATTTGCGGACCCGGAAGAGCTGGCGTTTCAGGTCGAAGATGCCCGCGTCAAAAGCTGGGCGGCCCTGCATAACAAACTGGATAACCTGTATAAATTCGACAATAGTGAGTTGCCGACCCTGCAGCCATGGTTGAATGCCAGTTCGGGCAAGAAGATCCGGCACAGCTTTATCCGCAACCCCTATTACCACCGCGTCGACTCGAACGGTGTGCAACTGCCCTATATCGACGTGGTCGAGATGGAGATTGTTGCCCCCGGCTTGGTTGCAGCCAAGACCAACGCAGGCGAAAGCGATTTGCAGGGCCGTGGTCTGGCATTCCGCGATGCCTCGATCCTGAAAAAGGGGGAAGAGGTTGGCAACTACAAGACATTGCTGTGGAAAACCGGCGTGGCCTCGCAGATCGCGATCTATCCCAACCTGAACTACTCGGACGAAGCTTGGCGCAATGTGCTGCGCGACGTGCGTGTACGCCGTGCACTGTCGCTGGCAATTGATCGCAACACGATCAATCAGGCACTTTATTTTAAGCTGGCAAAGCCGATGGCGATGTCGGTTCTGCCCGCCTCGCCTTTCTACAGTGAGGAAAACGCCAAGGCCTGGGCCGACTTCGATGTCGATCAGGCAAATGCCCTGCTGGACGAGGCCGGGCTGGATCAGCGCGACAAGAATGGCATCCGCCTGCTGCCCGATGGCCGCCCCATGGAACTTGTGATCGAAACCGCAGGCGAACGGCAAGAGGTTGAAAACGCATTGCAAATCGTCACCGACACGTGGCGCGAGATTGGCGTCAAACTGGTGATGCGTCCGCTGGACCGCGACATCCTGCGCAACCGGGTTTTTGCCGGGAACACCATGGCCTCGGTCTGGTTCGGATGGGATGACGGGTTGCCGCAGGCCCATACGTCGCCGTCTTATCTGGCACCGACCGATCAGGTCTTTTTGGCCTGGCCGAAATGGGGCCAGTATTATCAGACCGGTGGCGAGGTTGGCGAAGCCCCCGATATGCCCGAGGCCGAGCGTCTGATGGAACTGGCCCATGAATGGGAGATCGCCACCACGGATGAAGAGCGTGAGGCCGCCTGGACCGAAATGCTGAATATCCACGCCGATCAGCTGTATGCCATTGGCATCCTGAACGGCGCACCGCAGCCCATCGTCGTCTCGAACCGTCTGCGCAATGTCCCGGAACAGGCCATGTGGGCGTGGGAGCCCGGCGCGCATTTCGGCGTTCACCGCCCGGATGAGTTCTTCTTCGCCGACTGACAGGAGCAGCTAAATGGTCATGCTGCGCTATGCGGTGTATCGCTTTTTCACGATGCTGCTGACCCTGTTGGTGGTCTCGGTCCTGATTTTCGTGATCATCAACCTGCCGCCCGGCGACTATCTGAGCAATCAGATCGCCGAACTTCAGGCCTCGGGTCAATCGGCAGGCGTGGCCAAGGCCGAGTTCCTGCGCACGGAATACGCGCTGGACCGCCCGATGTGGGAGCAATACCTGATCTGGATGGGGTTCTGGCCCGGTCCGCACGGCTTTTCGGGCATGTTGCAGGGCAACTGGGGCTGGTCCTTTGAATTCGACCGCCCGGTGTCCGAGATCGTTGGCGATACGCTGTGGCTGACCGTTGTCGTGAACCTTGCCGCGATCCTGTTTGTCTATGCAGTCGCCCTGCCCCTTGGCGTGATTGCCGCCGCGCGGTCGCGGACATGGATCGACTATACCTCGGCCTTTGTCGGGTATTTGGGTCTGGCGACGCCCAACTTCCTGCTTGCGCTGATCCTGTTTTATTACGGCCACCAGTATTTCAACCTGCCCATCGGTGGGCTTATGGACCCTAAATTCGAGGGCCAGCCGATGAGTTGGGATAAACTCAAATCCATCCTGATCCATCTGATCGTGCCAACCTTCGTCATCGGCACATCCGGAGCCTCGGCCATGATGCAACGCCTGCGGGCGAATATGCTGGACGAGTTGGGCAAGCCTTATGTGGAAACAGCCATCGCCAAGGGCATGGCCCCGTCGCGGATGCTGACCAAATACCCCCTGCGCGTGGCCTTTAACCCCTTCGTGGCCGATATCGGCAACCTGCTACCCTCGATGGTGTCGGGCTCGGTTCTGGTCTCGGTCGTTCTGGGCCTGCAGACCATCGGCCCGACCCTGCTGACGGCGCTCAAGACACAGGATCAGTTCCTGTCGGCCTTCATCCTGATGTTCGTGGCCTTGCTGACGCTGATCGGCACCATGATCTCGGACATTCTGCTGGTGATGCTCGATCCACGCATTCGGTATGAGGGGCGCGAAGCATGAC
Source organism: Ruegeria sp. C12 (assembly GCF_056537745.1). Lineage (NCBI taxonomy): Bacteria > Pseudomonadati > Pseudomonadota > Alphaproteobacteria > Rhodobacterales > Roseobacteraceae > Ruegeria > Ruegeria sp. C12. The sequence goes on along the minus strand of NZ_JBQFSA010000008.1, from coordinate 27,755 downwards.
CGACCGCCCCGATGATCGCTTTGTCGATGACGCCCCATTCGACCCGCAAGCCTCGGTCCAGCAGCTGGAACGTGCCGATCTGGACGCGCCAAACTGGGTGCTGGTCTGGCGGAAATTCAGAACCCACAAGCTGGGCCTGATTTCGGGCATCTTCCTGTTGCTGTGTTACCTGATGTTGCCCTTCGCCGGGTTCATCGCACCCTATGGCCCAAATGACCGGAACGGCGAACACCTTTATGCTCCGCCTCAATCGATCAACTGGTTCCACGAAGGGGAATTCAAAGGCCCGTTCATCTATCCCATCGTGGCCGAGGCGGATCTGGAGACGTTCCAGTGGAAATTCGTTCCCGATACCGAAGACCCGCGCCCGATTCGGTTCTTTTGCGAGGGGTCTGAATACCGGCTGGCCGGCCTGATCAAATCCGACACCCACCTGTTCTGCGCCCCGGACGGCGCAACCCTGTTCCTGTGGGGTTCGGATCGGCTGGGCCGTGATGTGTTCAGCCGCATCCTTTACGGCGCGCAACTGTCCCTGACCGTGGGCCTGATCGGCATCTCGGTCTCATTTTTTCTTGGTATCCTGTTCGGGTCCATGGCCGGGTATTTCGGCGGGCGCATCGACTGGACCATCAATCGGGTCATCGAGGTCCTGCGCTCTCTGCCCGAGCTTCCCCTGTGGCTGGCCCTGTCCGCCGCCGTGCCATCGAACTGGAGCCCGGTTGCGGTGTTCTTCATCATCTCGATCATTCTTGGCATCCTCGACTGGCCCGGCCTCGCCCGATCCGTGCGCGCCAAATTCCTGTCCCTGCGGGAAGAGGAATATGTCCGCGCAGCCGAGATGATGGGGGCCAGTTCGGGGCGAGTGATCCGCAAGCACCTGCTGCCCAATTTCATGTCTCACCTGATCGCCTCGGCCACCCTGTCGATCCCGGCGATGATCCTTGGGGAAACGGCACTATCCTTCCTGGGCCTCGGCCTGCGCGCACCGGCGGTCAGTTGGGGGGTGATGCTGAACGATGCGCAGAACCTAGCCTCGATCGAGATCTATCCGTGGACCGCCATCCCGATGCTGCCAATCATCGTCGTTGTTCTGGCCTTCAACTTCCTCGGGGACGGATTGCGCGACAGCCTTGATCCCTATCAGCAATGAGCCTGCTTGCCTCCTTACCGGCGTCCGACGGCTATCGCACCACCGGGTCCGGGGTTTTGCCCAGCGCCTTCGCGGTCTCTGAGCTTGCAACTGCCAGCCTTGCCGCCGTGGGTCAGGAGGTATCGCGCCTGATGGTGGCGCTGAACCTGACGCCGACAGCGCCCGACATCGAGGTCAACCAGCGTCTGGCCTCGCTCTGGTTTCGCTATTCCTTCAAGCCCGATGGGTGGCAAATGCCCAGCCTGTGGGACGCCATCGCAGGGGATTACCGCGCCGCAGATGGCTGGATTCGGCTGCACACCAACTTGCCGCACCACCGGGCCGCCGCGCTGAAGGTCCTGGGCACCGAGGCCGACCGGGATGCGGTCACGCAGGCCCTCAGGTCGTGGTCCATTGGTGATCTGGAAAACGCCATCGTCGCGGAAGGCGGCGTTGCCGCTGCAATGCGCAGCCGGGTCGAGTGGCAGGACCACCCCCAAGGTCGTGCAGTCGCCCGAGACCCGCTGATCGGATGGCACAGCCCCAGACATATCACGCTGCGTGATCGGCCCCAGGCCACCGCTGAACGCCCGCTGGCAGGGTTGCGCGTGCTGGACCTGACGCGGGTTCTGGCGGGTCCGGTCTCGACCCGTACGCTCGCCGGGCTTGGGGCCGACGTGTTGCGCATTGATCCACCGGATTGGGATGAACCCGGCGTGATCCCCGATATTTCTCTGGGCAAGCACTGCGCTTATCTGGACCTGAAATCACCTGATGGGCTGGTGCAACTGCAGGCTCTGCTGGCCGAGGCGGATGTCTTTGTCCATGGCTACCGTCCCGGTGCTTTGGACGCCTTGGGCCTGACCAAATCCAAGCGGGACGAACTGGCCCCGAACCGAGTCGAGGTCACGTTGGATGCCTATGGCTGGCAAGGCCCCTGGGCCGGGCGGCGCGGGTTCGACAGTCTGGTGCAGATGAGCGCCGGAATTGCGCATACAGGTATGGGCTGGGCGCAGGCGGACAAACCAACCCCGTTGCCGGTTCAGGCATTGGATCATGCAACCGGATACCTGATGGCAGCCGCTGTCCTGTCTGCACTGGCCGAGGCGGCGCAAAGCAACTCGGTCATGCATGCGCAACTGTCCCTTGCCCGCACGGCCGAGCTTCTTGCCGTTTTGGGCAAGACCGAAGCAGCGGACGAAATCGGGGAAGTCACAAAAAGCGACTATTCCAAAACCATGGAAAATTCAGGCTGGGGGCCCGGATACCGGCTGAAACCGCCCCTTATCGTGGGCGGGACCGAACTGCGCTGGCCCCGTCCCGCCAACAAACTGGGCACATCTGATCCTGTCTGGCCGACGCCGCCCCCCTGACACACCCGCCGCGCGGCACGCGCGGCCCGGCCCAACGCTTTGGGTGGCGTCTCGTCAGAGACGCAGACCAAAGGGGCGGGAGAGCACCTAGCGGTCGTCGCCGCCGGGGCCGATATCGTCCAGATAATCCTCGTCAATCGCGGCCTGAACAGCGCCGGTTACCGCCTCGCGCTGCTTTGGTGTCAGGTCTTCGGCGTTCTTGTCATCTGCCAGCCGCACAGTGACCTCGCGGTGGGCAAAACGGATACCTTCCCGCGCAAACAATTCGCGTATTTCCTGATAGACCTTCTTGCGCACCAGCCACTGATCGCCCGGTTTGGTCATGAACTTGACCCGGATGATCATCGCGGAATCCTGCATCTCGATCACGCCCTGCGATTTCAGCGGTTGGATAAAGTTCTCGCCGATCACCGGATCGCTCAGCAATTGCTGGCCCAGCTTCTTGATCAGTTTGCGCACCTTTTCCACATCGGTGTCATATGTCACTCGCAGGGGCAGCTTCATGATCACCCAATCGCGGGAATAGTTGGTCAGAACCTTGATCTCACCAAAGGGAATGGTGTTCAGCGCGCCCAGATGGTGGCGCAACTGGAACGACCGGACCGAGATCTTTTCGACCGTCCCTTTCACATCCCCAATGTCGATATACTCGCCCTTGCGGAACGCATCATCCAGCAGGAAGAACGCGCCCGAGAATATGTCGCGGACCAGTGTTTGCGAGCCGAACCCAACGGCCAGACCAACCACACCAGCACCGGCGAACAGCGGGCTGACATTGATGCCCAGTTCCATCAGCACGATCAGCACAATCGTGACCACGACAACGGCCAGAATCGCCCCCCGGAACAGCGGTAACAGAGTCGCCAACCGACTTTGACCGCCTTCGCCACCTTCATCGCCCAGTTCGGCCTCGGTCCCGTCATCGGATTCTTCGGCGATTTTACTGTCGATCCAGATGCGGAAGAAGTTGAACAGGATGTAGCCGATGAACAGGATCACCATGACATCCAACGCGCGCCCGACGGGCAGGTCCTCGCTCCAACTGGCCTCGGGGTTCCAGATCACGACCAGCGCGTACATACCGACCACAAAGGCCAGAATACCGGCGACACGGCGGGCAAGGTCTTCGTAGGTCAGGATCGTGTGCTTTCGTTGCGTGGCCTCTGGCGTGTCCGAAACGAGTTCGCCCTCCAGAGGTTCGTCCGCCGTGGCATTCTTTTCTTCGATCTGGCGGTTACGGTTGAAATAGCGTTCCAGCAGATAGTTCATCGCACCATAGGCCACGACGACGGACATGAAGATCGCGTAGCTGCTGGCCACAATCGGGACCGAGTTTTCATTCTCCAGCACCAGATCCACTGCCAGCTTGAACCAGCTGAATACCATGTAAATGATCAGCACCGGGGCCCAGGCGAATGAGATGAACCGCAAGATCCACGACACCTGACCGGGCGCGCGCCCACCCCGGATCGCATTGGAAATGGCACCTGCATTGAACAGGATCATCAGGATATTGCCCAAGGCCCCCACCATGGTCAGGCCACCATAGACCATGGCATAGACATTGTAGTTCAGCCCGAAATCCGCCACCCAGGTCGAGAACATAACGACCGAGATGTCATAGGTGGCCAGTGCCGACGCCCAGATATACAGCCGCTTCGCGTTGCGGTCGGAAAAGGGCGGCAGGCGATATTGGCTCAGATACGGCGACAGCACCATCCGCCACAGGTCGGACACCGTGCGTGACAGGAAAAAGGCCGTGAAGATGGCCGTTACCGTGAATTGGATCGAGATATCCTCGGCCTCGCCAAAAAACAGATACCCGACGATCAGGGCCATCAGCATCGCAAATATGGTTCCGCCGATTCCCATCAGGAAGCGGAACACAAGGAACGGCATTTTTTCGCGATAGCCTTGGGGGTTTTCTTTGCTTCGGGCCACGACCCAGCGTTTGGCAAAGCGTTTGCCGTATATTTCCGTCGACAGCCATCGGCCTAACAACAGGAACAGGACGTTCCAAACCAGAACCTCGACATAGGTCTGAATGCGCCCATCGGGGCTGGTTTGGCGCAGGACGTACTGAACCTCGAATACCGAATAGGGCAAGGCTTCCAGGCGCGAGGCGACCGACTCGCGGAACTTCGAAAACCGCTCTTGCGCCCGCATCAGTTGCGATCCGTCGGCCATTGGGTTTTCCGCCGAGTCCTCGGACGCAGCCCCTCCGCCGGAGGTCGAGGTCACAACCTGCCCCGCACTGTCGATCACGATGACGCTGGCACCAGCCTCGCTGGCGGCGCGGATCGCGGCGGCCAGATCGCCTTCGCTGGCTGTCTCGGTCTCTTCGGTTGATCCTGTCGGATAACCGGGGATCAGAGAGGTTTGCGCAGAAACTCCAGCGGGCAAGACCAGAAGAACAGTCAGCAACGCCAGGATCAATCCAGCCAGAAAGTTAGGTTTCATAGGGTCTTGCATCCTAAACTCAAGATGCCGCTCAGAATACAGAACCCTTACGCTCTGTTCAAACCATCACGGCCATCGAACTCAATATCGTGCCGGGGCGTGGTCCTGGCGCAATGGGTCACTGCGGGTATTTTCAACTTCGCAAAAATTGAATATGACCTGTATTGCGCCCAGGCGCTGCCCAACTGGCCGTTTTCTCGACCATTCCGCTAACAATGCCAAACCCCGGAGAAAAATGCCCGCGATACAACATTCTTCTGTTGCCAATTCGCAATGCCTCGCGCATTTGCGATTGGGCCTTTCCGCCTTTGGCAAGCAAGGCTTAACAATATAAGATAACTGGTGCGAACGCGCGGATCCTGCACCAAGACCAGAAAAACAGGCACCAATATGAGCCTCGGCACAAACACTCTCAAATCCGGTCGCGCGCCGCGCATCCTGTTTTACAGCCATGATACCTTTGGTTTGGGTCATCTGCGACGCTCGCGCGCATTGGCGGCGGCGGCAACGCAGGCAGACCCAACCGCATCGGCGCTGATCCTGACCGGCTCGCCCGTGGCCGGGCGGTTCACTTTTCCCCGCCGCGTCGACCATGTGCGCCTGCCCGGCGTGACCAAGCGCGCCGACGGATCTTATGCCGCGCGCACTATCGGCATGGGAATCGATGAAGTGACCGAGCTGCGCGCGGGTCTGATCCAGACAGCCGTGCAGCAATTCGATCCGGACATGCTGATCGTCGATAAGGAACCCACCGGGTTTCGCGGCGAATTGTTGCCGACGCTGGAGTATCTGGAAAACAAGTGCGGCACCAAGCTGGTCCTTGGTCTGCGCGATGTGCTGGACGAGCCCGAGGTGCTGGCCGCCGAATGGGACCGGAAAGACGCCGTTACCGCGACCGAGCGGTTTTATGACGAGATCTGGGTTTATGGCCTGCGCTCGATCTACGACCCGACCGCTGGGTTGCCTCTGAACCCCGCAACACAGTCCCGCATTCATTGGACCGGCTATCTGCGGCGTGACCTTGGCCCAGTTGGCGAGCCGCCTGAACAGCCCTATATCCTGATCACCCCCGGTGGGGGCGGCGATGGCAAGGCCATGGTCAATCTGGTTCTGTCCGCTTACGAACAAGACCCCAATCTGTCGCCCCGCGCCGTTCTGGTCTATGGGCCATTCCTGTCCGGCGAACTGCGCGACGATTTTGAAGCCCGCGTGGCGGCGCTGAATGGCCGGGTGACGGCTGTGGGCTTCGAATCCCAGATCGAAACCCTGTTTGCCGGTGCTGCCGGTGTGGTCTGCATGGGGGGCTACAACACCTTTTGCGAGGTTCTGTCCTTCGATAAACGCGCCGTCATCGTTCCGCGTACTACACCGCGTCTGGAACAGTGGATCCGCGCCTCGCAGGCCGAGGGGTTGGGTCTTGTCCGAATGCTGGACGAAACCCGCGACGGCCTGACGCCTGATGCAATGATTCAGGCCATTCGTGCACTGCCGCAACAGCCGTTGCCGTCTGAGACGATCCAGGCTGGCCTGCTTGACGGTCTGGATTACGTGACCGACCGGATCGAAACCCTGCTGACCGGCGAACAGGAACGGGCCACCGGATGAGTGCAAATACGCCGAAGCTGGCGGTGCTGGTCAAAGGCTGGCCGCGCCTGTCCGAGACGTTCATCGCGCAGGAACTGGTCGCCCTTCAGGACGCGGGCCACACGTTTGACATCTGGTCACTGCGCCACCCGACGGACACCAAACGCCATCCGCTGCATGACCGCTTTACCGGTCGCGTGCACTACCTGCCCGAATATCTGTATCAGGAACCCCAGCGGGTCTGGTCCGCACGCGCGATTGCACAAAGCCTTCCGGGCTATGCCGAGGCATACCGGGTATGGCGGCAAGACCTGCGTCGTGATCCCACCCACAACCGCATCCGCCGCTTTGGGCAGGCCTGCGTTCTGGCTGCGGAACTGCCCGGCGACACACGGGCGCTTTATGCGCATTTCATGCACACTCCGTCATCGGTCGCGCGCTACGCGTCCATCATGCGCGGCGTTCCATGGAGCTTTTCTGCCCACGCCAAGGATATCTGGACCTCGCCGGACTGGGAGAAACGCGAAAAGCTGCAGGCAGCGACCCATGGCGCAGCCTTCGGGGCCACCTGCACCGACATCGGGGCGCAACACCTGCGCGGTTTGGCGGATACCCCGGATCGGGTCGATCTGATTTACCACGGGCTGGACCTCGGCCGCTTTCCATCCCCGCCCGAGCGCGCGTTGCGCGATGCGAATGGGCCGTTTCACATGATCTCGGTCGGGCGGCTGGTCGAGAAAAAGGGCTTTGACCGTCTGATCGCGGCCTTCGCCCTGCTGCCCAAGACACTGGACTGGCATTGGACACATATCGGCGGCGGTGGTATGGGGCAGGCGCTGCAGGAACAGGCAAAGGCTGCGGGTGTTGCGCACCGCATCACCTGGAAAGGCGCATGTGATCAGCCCGAGGTGATTGCGGCGATGCGGGATGCGGACCTGTTCGTGCTGCCCAGCCGAATTGCCGATGACGGAGACCGGGACGGGTTGCCGAATGTCCTGATGGAAGCGGCCTCGCAAAAACTGCCGATTCTTTCGACGCCCGTTTCCGCGATTCCCGAGTTTATCGAAACCGGAACGCATGGCGTTCTGTCACAGGACGACCCGGCGGCTTTGGCCGAGGCGATGGCCCAGATGGCGGCGCAGCCAGCGACAACTGCCCAGATGGCCCAAGCCGCTTATGATCGTTTGCTTGCCGAGTTTCGGATGGACCCGGGCATCGCTCGATTGTCGGAACGGCTGAGCGCTTTGTGCACGGATGCCGCCTGATGGCGCGCGTCGCGTTCTATGCGCCGATGAAGTCCCCCGACAGCCCAAAACCTTCGGGCGACCGGGAAATGGCCCGCAACCTGATGCAGGCCATTTCGGCGCAAGGGGACCGGGTCGATCTGATCTCGGACCTGCGCATCTATGACAAAACCGGAGACGCGGCACATCAGCAATCGCTGCGTTTGGCGGCTGAGGACGAGGCGCAGCGGTTGATTTCCCGGTTGCCGTCGGACGTCGATCTTTGGGTGACCTATCACAACTACTACAAGGCCCCCGATCTGTTGGGCCCTGCCGTATCAAAGGCGCGCGGCATTCCTTATGTTCAGTTGGAAAGCACCCGCGCCTCCAGCCGCCTGACCGGCCCCTGGTCGGGCTTCGCCCGGGCGGCGCACGCGGCCTGCGATGCGGCGCAGGTGATTTTCTATCACACGGCAAATGACCTGATCACCCTGCAGCGCGACCGCTGCAACAATCAGGCTTTGGTTGAGTTGCCACCCTTTTTGCCGATCTCCGACCTGCCGCCAAGCGGCACCGCGGACGGCCCGATGCTGAGCGTCGGGATGATGCGCCACGGGGACAAGCTGGCCTCGTACACCATTCTCGCCGAAGCCTTGGCGCATCTGACCGGCGAATGGCACCTCAACATCGCAGGGGACGGCCCCGCCCGCCCCGAGGTCGAGACCCTGATGGCACCCTTTGCGGATCGCGTCACCTTCTTGGGTCAACTGGATCGGGACGCTCTGCAAACCGCCTACCAAGCCGCCAGCCTGTTCGTCTGGCCCGGCGTGAATGAGGCCTATGGGATGGTCTACCTCGAAGCGCAGGCAGCCGGCCTGCCCGTTGTGGCGCAGGATCGGCCGGGGGTTCGGGATGTTCTCTGTCCGTCGGATTACCCATCCGTGGACGCCGGGGTACCGGGATTTGCCATGAATCTTCAGGCGCTGCTGGATGACCCCGCCAGACGCCGAACCCTTGGTGCCGACGCGCGGGCGCATGTGGCGGCGCATCACCTGATGCCGCGCGCGACCGAAATATTCTGGTCAACGGTGCGCCCGTTGGTGGAGGCATCGGCATGACCAGACTGGCCCTCTTGCGACACGGACACACAAGCTGGAACCGCGCCGGGCAGATACAAGGGCGCAGCGATATTTCCCTTGATGATGACGCGCGGGCTGAATTGGCGGGCTACGATCTTCCGTCGGGCTGGCAGCAGGCTGACATCTGGTCCAGCCCATTGACCCGCGCCCACGAGACGGCGCAGTTGGTATCGGGTCGCATTCCGCATACATCTCCGGCCCTGACCGAGATGAACTGGGGCGAATGGGAGGGGCTGCGCGGCGTCGATCTGATTGAAGACCCCAAAAGCGGCTATCGCCATATCGAAGACTGGGGCTGGGACTACCGCCCGCCCAATGGCGAAAGCCCCGCCGAGGTCTGGCGTCGCTTACAACCATGGCTGTCTGGGTTGCAGCGGGACACGGTCGCGGTCTGCCATATCGGCATCATGCGGGTGATCCTCGCCCGCGCCTGGGGTTGGAATTTTGAAGGCCCCGCGCCTTTCAAGATCAAACGCAATCGGCTTTATGTCGTTGAGATGCCTGACCTGACCGCCGAACCTGACCCTGTGCGCCTGATCCCTCGCGGAGCCACGCAATGAGAGTGATGATCGTCGTCACCCATCTGCTGGGCACAGGTCATCTGAGCCGCGCGCTGACATTGGGCCGCGCCTTTGTGGACGATGGGCAGCAGGTGCTGGTTGTGTCGGGCGGTATGCCCGCGCCGCAATTGAACACGGACGGCATGACCCTGCTTGGCCTGCCGCCGTTGCGCTCGGACGGGACAAATTTCACGCGCCTTCTGACAGAGACCGGCGAGGTCGCCGATGCAGGGTATCTGACTGCGCGGAGCACCGCTTTGGTTCAGGCGATACACAGCTTTCAGCCCCAGGTTCTGATCACCGAGCTTTTCCCCTTTGGCCGCCGTGTGCTGGCCGCCGAGTTTGAAGCGGGTCTGGAAGCCGCACACGCACTGGAATCGCGGCCCATCATTCTTTGTTCGATCCGGGACATTCTGGCACCGCCCTCGAAACCCGCGAAGGCCGAACGCGCCGATGAGATTGTGCAACGTTATTATGACGGTGTGCTGGTGCATTCTGATGAAAACATCACCCCGCTTTCGGTCAGTTGGCCGGTGTCGGAACGCCTTGCCGAACGGCTGCATTATACGGGGTTTGTCGCACCAGAGGCACCAAGCCTGCATCCAGACGCCGTGGGACGGGACGAAGTTTTGGTCAGCGCAGGCGGCGGATCTGTCGGCCAGCCGATCTTTCGCGCGGCCATCGAGGCCGCCCGAAAGATGTCCAACAGGCGCTGGCGCCTGTTGGTGGGCGGGCGGGACGCAAAGGACCGCATTGCCGAGTTGTCCGGGTACGTTGATGGGGCACCGGTGACACTGGAACCCGTGCGCCCGGATTTCAGGCAGATGCTGCCCCATGCCGCGGCCTCAGTCAGCATGTGCGGCTACAACACCGCTTTGGATATCCTGCAATGCGGAACGCCTGCGGTGTTTGTGCCCTTTGACGACGGCAAGGAAGTCGAACAGGGGCTGCGCGGTCAGAGTCTGTCGGGTTTGCCCGCGATCGAGCTGCTGCACAGTCAGGACCTGACCGGGTCTGTGTTGGCCCAGCGGGTTGAACGCGTGATTTCCGACGGGCGGCGAAAGCCCGAACGCGCAGGGTTTGACGGCGCACAGCGCAGCGTCGAGATCGCCAAACACTTGTGGGAGCAACGGCCATGAACCCCGACTGGAGCCCATTGGACGCCGAACTGGCCCTGTGGCGCGAGGGCGACCTGTCCCTGCCCCTGTGGTGGCGGGACGATGATGCGACGACGCTTACACCGCAATTGGACAGGCTAACCGAACTCTCCGAGCGGTTGGGCTTGCCTGTCCATCTGGCTGTGATCCCCCGTGATGCGGATGCAAAACTTGCGGGATATGTCGACCAGCATCCGGTTTTGATCCCCGTTGTCCATGGATGGGCGCATCAGAATCACGCACCCGAAGGTGAAAAGAAGTCCGAGTTTAGGGCGCATCGACCACTGGATGCGGTTATCGCCGATGCAAAAGCGGGGCTTACCCGTATGACAGAGATGTTCGGTGATCGGCTGCGACCGATGTTTGTCCCACCTTGGAACAGGATCGGCGATGAAGCCGTCGCGCAACTGCCCGCGCTGGGCTTTCGCATCCTGTCCACGGCAACGCCGCGCAAGGCCGCGATGGCCGCCCCGGGGCTGGAGCAGATCAACACCCATCTCGATCCCATTGACTGGCGTGGAACACGCGGGCTGGTTGCTCCGGATGTTTTGATCTTGCAGGTCGTGGACTTTCTCAAGGATCGCCGCAATGGACGGGCAGAGAATGCTGAACCGTTCGGAGTGCTGACCCACCACCTTGTCCACGACCCGAACATCTGGGCCTTCACCGAGGCCCTGCTGACGAAACTACTGGACGGCCCCGCACAGGCGTGGACCGCCCCCAAGACCTGAAGAACGGAGTTCCCCTGATGAGCCGATTGGATTCCATGCTGCGTCGCCTGACTGCCCAGCGCGACGGGCTGAACTGGGCCGCATCCCGGATCGCGGATAAGGACGGCGATGTGCTGGACATGGGCCTGGGCAACGGGCGCACCTATGACCACCTGCGAGAGATCCTGCCCAACCGGCGCATCTGGGTGATGGACCGGGTGTTGCAATGCCACCCCGACAGCACCCCGCCCGAACAGGATTTCCTGCAAGGCGAGGCCGAGCCGATGCTGGAAAGGCTGGCCCGTGAAGGCCACAAGATGGCCATGGCGCATTATGATTTCGGACGTGGGATCAAGGAAGAGGACGTGGCCGAAGCTGCCCGCCTCAGCCCGTTGATCGCGCAGGTGATGCAGCCCGGAGGGTTGCTGATCTCGGGCCAGCCATTGGTGGGCTTCGATCAGATCAAAGGGCCCGAAACCATCGCACCGGACCGGTACTTGTTTTACCTTGCCTGATCAGGCCACGCGCTGCCCACGCGACCAGACCGCCTTCAAGGCCGGAACATCGCCCCGCATCTGAAACCGGATCAGGTCGGCACGCGCGCCGCTGCGCAGCTCTCCCCGGTCGTGCAACCCTGCGGCTTGCGCCGGGGCCAGAGTGACGGTCCTGAGACCGCGTGCCATGTCGCCCCACATCTCACCCAGACGCACTGCTGACAGCAACAGGGCCGACGGCACATAATCCGACGACATGATGTCCAGATGACCCAGCCGGGCCAGTTCCTCGGCCGCCACATTCCCGGAATGAGAGCCGCCACGTATGATGTTCGGCGCCCCCATCATCACCTTGATGTTGTGGTCATGACAGGCGCGCGCGGCCTCGACCGTTGTCGGGAATTCGGCCAGACAAATGCCGTGGCCTGCAGAAACCTTCACCTGATCTTCGGTCGTGTCATCATGGCTGGCGATCACCGCCCCGAACCGTTGCGCGGCCTTCACGGTTTCGACCTCGTGTGTGTCACCGTGTTGGTCGCGCAGGCCCTTCAACTGCGCCACGTGCTGCAAAAACGTATCGTCTTCCATCGCGTATTTGCCCTTCATATAGGCCTCGAACTTTGACAGATCGCGAAACTGCCGCTGGCCCGGCGTATGGTCCATGATCGACACCAGCCCAACCCGGTCCTCGGGGCCGAACTCATTCAGTTCTTCGACCAGCGTTTCCGAGCACACCTCGGCCCGCAGATGCAGGAAATGGCTGATCTTCAGCGCATCCTGTTCCCGCAGGTCCCAAAGCTCCTGCGACAGGCCACGGGCGTATTTCCCGTATCGCGCGGCCCCAGACGGGATCGAGCCCACGCGCATGGCATCGAAGACAGTGGTGATCCCGGTGCTGGCCAACTCGGCATCGTGGGCAAGGATCGCGGCGGCATGCGGCCAGTCCACTCGGGGGCGCGGCTGGATATGGCGTTCCAGATTGTCCGTGTGCAACTCCACCAATCCGGGGCAGACATAGTCGCCGCCGCAATCGATCGCCCCCGTCGGAACCGAGGTGCCTGTGTCCATCTCCGCAATGGTGCCACCGACGATCCGAACGCTGCCGGTCACGGTCTCTTCGGGCAACACAAGCGTGGCATTGGCAAGGATCATTTCTTCTGTCATCTGAACTTCACGCAGTTTGAGATATTGAACGGCCACGTAGCTAGGAGGCCAATGTGACATTCACGCGATACGCGATCTATTTTGCCCCGCCCGTTGACGCGGAATGGACGAGATTTGCCACCCGTTGGCTGGGCTGGGACATGGAGGCCGGAACGCAGGTTACGCACCCGGTTGTCGACGGCATCGACGTGGCCACCGTCACCGAGGTTCCGCGCAAATACGGGCTGCACGCAACGATGAAGCCCCCCTTTCGCTTGCGCGACGGCCAAACCGTGGACGCGCTGCACGATGCCTGCGCCGCGCTGGCCGCGCGTCACGCGCCGGTCACGCTGGACGGGCTCGAGATCGCGCGTCTGGGCCGGTTTCTGGCCTTGCGCCCCGTTGGGAACACCGATGCCCTGAACGCTCTGGCCGCTGGCTGCGTGCAGGATCTGGATACGTTTCGCGCGCCCGCGTCCGAGGCGGAACTGGCCCGCCGCCGGGCGGCAAAGCTGACCCCGGAACAGGACGCCAATCTTGTTCAGTGGGGCTATCCCTATGTGCTGGACGCGTTCCGATTTCACATCACGCTCAGCGGGCGATTGGACAAAACCACGCTGACAGACGTCGAAAGCGCACTGGCCGATCATCTGGCCCCGCTGCTGCCGTCGCCCTTTCAGATCAACGATCTGGCCCTGATGGGCGAGGCTCAGGACGGTCGCTTTCACCTGATCCATCGCTACGCCCTTTCCGACTGAAGCTGCGCAAGGATTTCGCTGACCGTGTCATCCAAAGCACCCGAGTTGTCGATCTCGATCACCCGGTTCAGCCCGTCCGGCAGGGGCGTTTTGGCCCGGCCCAGACGCTTGGCCTGATCCGCCGCGCTTTCGCGCCCCCGCGCGGCCAGCCGTTGTGCAAGCACCTCGGCATCAGCGATCAGAGAGATCACGATCAGATCGCCAAACACCTTCTGCGCCTGCACCAGCACAGCGCGCGAGAAATTGACCAGCACCGCCTGACAACTCTGTCGCTGTTCGGCGATCCCGGCTGGTACGCCATACAGCAGCCCATGCGCCAGCCAATGCATGGCAAAGGCACCGTCCAGCACCATCTGCTTGAACACCTCGACCGAGACACGGTCGAACTCCTCGCCCTCTTCCCCTTCGGGCCGGGTGATCACCCGCCGCAATCGCTGAATACCCGGCGCGCGCGCCTCCAGCGCCACCATGACGCTGTCCTTGCCAACGCCTGATGGACCCACAACCGCTATGACCGGGGCGAGTGTCATGCCGCCTGTCCGGGCGTGAATGTGGACACATCCACCGCGCGGTCGCAGACCCGATCACGCGCATCAACGTCGTGGAATATCCCAACTATCGCCGCGCCACGCGCCTTGGCCTCATCGATCAGCGACAGAACGGTTTCCCGGTTCTGTGCATCCAGACTGGCGGTCGGTTCGTCCAACAACATCGCCGGATACTCATGCGCGAAGCCGCGCGCGATATTCACACGTTGTTGTTCGCCCCCGGAAAAGGTCGTCGGGCTCAGGGACCATAGCCGTTCCGGTATGTTCAGCCGCGCCAACAATCCCGCCGCCTTGTCCAACGCCATCTGCCGATCGCAACCAACCGCCAGTAAGGGCTCGGCCACTACCTCCAGCGTCGGCACCCTTGGCACAACCCGCAGAAACTGGCTGACATAGCCAAGCGTGTCTCGCCGCAGAGCCAGAATCTCGCGCGGTTCGGCCTGCGCAACATCCAACCCAGCAACCAGAACCGAACCGGACGCGGCCAGATAGTTGCCATAGATCACCCGCATCAAGGTGGACTTCCCAGCACCGGACGCCCCGGTCAGGGCAACACATTCGCCCGGCGCCACCTTCAGCGAAGCCCCTTCCATCACCGGAATGACCGCGCTGCCCTGGTTGTGCAGGGTAAAGCTCTTGCTGACGTCCTTCAGCTCAATCATCACTTCATCTTTTCCCAAATACTCAAACCTGCAGGACGCTGGACACAAGCAACTGCGTATAGGCATGTTGCGGATCGTCCAGCACCTGATCGGTCAACCCGGCCTCGACCACATGCCCGTCCTTCATCACTATCAATCGATCCGCCAGCAGGCGCACCACGGCCAGATCATGGGTGACGATGATCGCGCTCAGGCCCATCTCGCGGACCAACCCGCGCAGCAGGTCCAGCAGACGCGCCTGAACCGAGACGTCCAGCCCCCCGGTCGGCTCATCCATGAACACCAGCCGTGGCCCCGTCACCAGATTGCGCGCAATCTGCAACCGCTGCTGCATGCCGCCGGAAAACGCGGTCGGGCGGTCATCGACCCGAGATGCAGCGATCTCGACCCTGCCCAGCCAGTCAATCGCCTTGTCCCGGATATCGCCATAGTGCCGGTCGCCTACGGCCATCAGCCGTTCACCAATGTTGCCCCCGGCACTGACCGACATGCGCAACCCGTCGCGCGCGTGCTGGTGCACAAAGGCCCAATCAGTGCGACCCAGCATCCGGCGCGCGGGTTCCGACATGGTGACTGTGTCCACCGGTCCATCTGCACGGGTGTCAAAGATCACCTGCCCCGTATCCGGCACCAGATGCCCGGCCAGACAGTTCAGCAGCGTGGATTTCCCCGACCCGCTCTCGCCAACAATCCCCATCACCTCGCCGGGGTAGAGATCGAAGCTGACATCTGCACAGCCGATCCGCGTGCCATAGCGTTTCTCGATGCCCTTGACGCTCAACAATGGCACGTTTTGCCCCATCATTCCGCGCCCCAATCCGGAGCAACCGTCTGAGGCTGATAGCTGCCAAACGACCACTCATGCCCTTCTGAATCGCGCGCCCGATAACGGCGCGTTCCGAATTCAGTATCCTCGGGCGGGTAAACAATTTCGGCGCCAGCCGCCTTTGCGGTTTCGAAATGGGCGTCCACATCCTCGACGACCAGATAAACGCCGGGGCTCTGCACCTGCACGGCATCGTCGACCGTGCCCATCATGATGATGCCGTTGCCATATCGCATCTCGCCATGCATCAGCCGACCGTCCTCGCCATCAAAGGCCTGAACAACCTCCAACCCAAACGCACGCTGCAAAAACTCAACCGCAGCCTTTGCATCGACATAGCTGAAATAGGGAACAATCGAAGGCCTTCCTGTCATCTCATCTCTCCTTGCAATTCTGGCTGTGTTTCGCCCAATCGGCCCAAACGGCCCGCCGCGCGGCGCGAGTGGCAGTAATCGGTATCCGAGCATACGAACATCCGGTTGCCCGCATCATCAATGATAACCTCATCCAGATAGCTGTCTTCGGCCCCGCACAGATCGCAGGCGTGATCGGCCTTGGTGGCCTCAAACGGATAATCCTCGAAATCGAGGCTGACGACCTTGGTGTGCGGCGGCACTGCGTAAATCCGCTGCTCCCGCCCGGCCCCGAACAATTGGATCGCGTCCATTTCCAGCTTGGGGTTGTCGAATTTCGGGATCGGCGACGGGTCCATCACATAGCGGTCGGACACTTTCACCGGATAAGCGTATGAGGTCGAAATCGCCCCGTGCTGGCTGATGTCTTCATACAGTTTCACATGCATCAGCCCGTATTCTTCAAGGCTGTGCATCTTCCGCGTTTCGGTCTCTCGCGGCTCCAGAAAGCGCAAGGGTTCCGGGATCGGCACCTGATAGACCAGTATTTGATCCTCGGTCAGCTTGGCCTCGGGGATGCGGTGGCGGGTCTGGATGACCGTCGCCTTTTCCGTCTCTTCCGTGGTTTCAACACCTGCCGTGTTCTCAAAGAACTTTCGGATCGAGACGGCATTGGTGGTGTCATCCGCCCCCTGATCAATCACTTTGAACGTATCATCCGGCGTCAGCGTCGCGGCCGAGACCTGCACCCCGCCCGTGCCCCAGCCATAGGGCATCGGCATCTCGCGGCTGGCAAAGGGCACCTGATAGCCCGGAACGGCCAAACCCTTGAGAATGGCACGGCGGATCATCCGCTTGGTCTGCTCGTCCAGATAGGCGAAATTATACTCGCTCATAGGAACCCTCTTTCAGTTAGAGCGATCTCCAGCGCCTGCGGTGTCGTGAAATGGATACCATCCATTCCGACCGCCCGAGCGCCTTCGACATTGTGCAATCCGTCATCAATAAAAACGCAGCCCTCGGGCGCAATTCCCGCCCGTTCACACAGCAGATGGAATATCCGCGCGTCCGGCTTCATCATCCCTTCTTCGCCAGACACAACCAGAGTTCCGAACACCTCACCCAGACGTGGGTGTACTTTTAACCCCTCGGGCCAGGTTTCAGCGGACCAGTTGGTGATGGCATGCACCGGTGTTCCCTGCGCCTTGAGCCTGTCCAGCACGTCCCAGGTCCCGTGGATCGCATTTTCAACCGTTCGGGCGTAAAGATCGACATATCCGGCGAACAACTCCCGGTCCTGCGGGTCCTCCAGCTCCTGCGCCAGATCAGCAAAGCACTCGCCATTGTCCCCGCGCGCGTTTTTTTCCCGAAAACCTGTCCGCTCAATAAACGCATGGGCGGCGTCCTCGGAACCCAATGCCTCGACCCAGGCCAGATGCGGCTGCCAGTCGATCAGCACACCACCAATGTCAAAAACAACCGCCTTCATTCCGCAGCCTCCCTGGGCGTAATGCGTTCTTCCGCCTCGCGGCGCAGTTTGCGCACCAGTTCCAGTTCGGACTGAAAATCCACGTAATGCGGCAACTTGATGTGTTCGAGGAACCCTGTGGCCTGAATGTTATCCGCATGGCTCAGAACAAATTCTTCATCCTGCGCGGGGGCACCCAGATTTTCCTCTCCCAACTCCTCCCACCGCAGCGCCCGGTCGACCAGAGCCATCGAGATCGATTTGCGTTCAGATTGACCAAAGACCAGCCCATAACCGCGCGTGAATTGCGGCGGTTCGGTTTTTGAGCCTTTGAACTGGTTTACCGTCTCGCATTCGGTCAGTTCGACCTCGCCAATGTCGATGGCAAAACCCAGTTCCGGGATGTCCATCTCAACCGTGACCTTGCCGATCCGCAACTCGCCGACAAAGGCGTGGTTGCGGGCATAGCCGCGCTGGGTCGAGTAGGCCATGCCCAGCACAAACCCTTCATCCCCGCGCGTCAGAGATTGCAGGCGCAGCGGGCGGTTCGAGGGAAACTCCATCGGTTCACGTGTCAGATCGCCCGGGGTTTCATCGCTAAGGGGTTCGTCTTGGATGATATCCTCGCCTTTGAGGAATTCGGTGATATGCGGCGTTGGTTCGGTACGCGCTGATCCTTCAGGGGTGGCAGGCACCTCGCCATCTGCGGCCAGTTTGAAATCCAACAACCGGTGGGTGTAATCAAAAGTCGGGCCCAGAACTTGCCCGCCCGGTGCGTCCTTGAAGGTGGCCGAGATGCGACGGTCGCAAGCCATCTGCCCTGTCTCGACAGGGTTCGAGTAGCCAAAGCGTGGCAGGGTGGTGCGATAGGCGCGGATCAGAAAGATCGCCTCGATCAGATCCCCGCGCGCCTGTTTGATCGCCAAAGCGGCGAGATCAGGATCGTACAGGGACCCTTCGGCCATGACCCGATTGACCGCAAGGCTCAGCTGTTCCCGGATCTGGCCGAGGCTGAGCTCCGCCACATCTGTCGCGCCGCGCCGTTCCTCGGCAAGCCAGCTATGGGCGTTCTCAATGGCTTTTTCGCCCCCTTTGACAGCGACATACATGACCTAGCCCTCCGCCCTGATCTGCGTACTGCGTGGCACGGCAGCGACCTGTTCTCCGCAGGTCAGAAAGAAATCGCACCCCAACGGGTAGAGTTTCGAATTCGCCTGAAACGCAGCGATGTCGGGCACAGCCAGATGCGCCACATCCTTGATGCCGGGACCGGACAAAACAGCACCCACCTGTTCCAGCGCCTCGCATTCGACAATCAGAGTGGCCGAGCGATCCGGGTATTCCGGCGTTCCGATGCGATAGACGTCAAGCGGGGCCAACGCATCCCAGGTTCCAACCGCAAAGTCGGCCTCGGGCGCGGGTACCAGCGGAGCGCCGGTGTGAAAGGTCAGCCAGTTGCGGACAGCGTCGGTGTCAACAGCCCCGGCCAGATTCAGCTTGGTTTCCGGGTCACACAGCGTCAAAAGCAATGTTCCGGCGGCCGCGGACAGCGGGCTGGGCGGCACAACACCGGTCAGCGGGCGGATTTCGCCGGGGCGCGCCATTACTGTCATCGCAGCGCGGAACGCATGAGCGGCCTGGATCGGTGCGTTGTCGAAGCCACCCGAGAATTGCGTTTGCGCCGACATCAATCTTCCCCCCGGACCATCGTGAAGAACTCGACCTTGGTTGCGGCTGCTTTGGCCGCGCGCGTGGCCTTGACCGCCTGCATCTGCTGTTTCAGCGGATCAAGGAGTTCGGACCGCAGGGTTGACGCCGCCGCCGTCTGCATCATCGCATCGATCACCGCCGCCGCCTCGACCTTGGGTTTCGAGCGTCCCTGAACGTAGCCATGCCCAACCGTGCCATCCTTCAGAACAACCGAGCAACGCGTAACCGTCATTTCACCCAGGTTGAACGGCGCACCGGTTCCACCCGCGCGTCCGCGCACCATCACGCCGCCGGTTTCGGGCCGACGCAACCACTCAAAAGGGGGACGGTCCGCAAGATCCTTCCAAAGCGTCAACATTGCATCTTCCGGAGCGCGCGCCAAAAGGCCCATCCACTCTTGCCGGGCAGCCGTCGCGATTTCTGTTTGATGTGTCATCAAAGCCTCTTGGCTGGGTTGTCTATCTATACTATACAACTAGACAAATATTAGCGTGCGTGCGTGCGCCGTGCAATCAGAACTCTGTGAATATTTGGTGACATGAGCAAAACGCCGATCTGGAAAAGCATCGCCCTCAGCCTGACGTCGGATATCGCCGAAGGGCGGTATCAAACGGGTGATCGCCTGCCGACCGAGGCGCAGTTGGCGGCAACTCATGGGGTCAACCGCCACACGGTCCGGCGTGCCCTGTCGGATATGGCCGATCAGGGGCTGGTCCACGCACGGCGCGGAGCGGGCGTGTTTGTGGCGGCGAGGCCCACGGATTATCCCATTGGCAAGCGGGTGCGTTACCACAAGAATATCTCAGCCGGCGGCAAGATCCCCGGCAAGAAAATCCTAGCGCTGACCACCCGTGCGGCGGATGAGGCAGAAGCCGAGGCTTTACAGCTTGAACAAGGTGCCTCGGTGCACGTCTATGACGGGTTGTCTTTGGCGGACGGGCAACCCATCGGCCTGTTTCAAAGTGTGTTTCCGGCCGAGCGGTTTCCCGATCTGCTCAAGGCCCTCTCGGACACGCAATCCGTTACCAAAGCCCTGCAAACCTGTGGCATTTCCGATTACACCCGAATTTCGACCCGGCTGACAGCGCGGGCGGCGACCGCAACACAGGCGCTTCATTTGCATATGGCAGAAGGGGCTCCCGTGCTGTTTTCAATCGGCATAAACGCCGACCCGGACGGCAATCCTGTGGAATATGGCCGAACCGTTTTCGCCGGCGAGCGTGTGACATTGACCCTGAATGAGGATTGAACCCAAGGGGCTCCCGCCCGTCTTCGCCCTCCTGCCGGAGGCCTCATCCTGTTGGGCGTAGCGCCGCGCGCAGCGCGGCGCCGGGCCCAAGGTCGCCAAGGGGGATCGGCGCAGCCGATGCACCAGCGGGCGCGGGAGAGTTTGCCTTTTCCTATTCGTACTTCTCCAGGAAGGCTTCGGCACTCAGGGTGCGGAAGTCCGGAAGGGCCGCCCGCAAACGGGCATTGTCCCAATCCCACCATGACAGGGCCAACATCCGGTCGGACACCGTGTCAGAGAACGGACGGCGTATCTGGGCCGCTGTGACGCCACCAACGATGGTGTAAGGCGCGACATCCTTGGTCACAACGGCACCAGAGGCGACGACTGCCCCATGCCCGATGGAAACCTCGGGCTTGATGATCGCCGCATGACCGATCCAGGTGTCGTGGCCGATCCGCGCCGTCCGGCTGGCACGATGGGCAAACCATTCGGCATCGTCCTCTTCACCGTCCCAATAATCTGCCGACCGGTACAGGAAATGGTGCAGCGAGGCTTTCTCTATCGGGTGATCCGTTGCCCCGATCCGGGTGAAGCTGGCGATATTGGCGAATTTGCCGATCTCGGCATTGGCAATGTCACAGGTCTGGTCGCAATAGGAATAGTCACCCCTGACCGTATTGGCGAGGCGGCTACCCGCGCCGATTTCGACATATTCCCCGAACCGGCTGTTACTGATCTGGCAATCGGGATGGATGAACGGCTGATCCGCGCGCAGTCGTGGCATTGTCTCGTCCGTTGTTAGATCAGGGCAGCAGGAAGGGTTTGCGCTTGGGATCGCGCGGTTTGCGTGCCTTTCCAATCTCCCCCTGTATCAGGCGACGCCGCAACCAGCCCGAGAACCAGTCCATCAGCATCACCATCAGGATGATCAGGACGATGTAATAGGCGACCTCTTCCCAGTCTTTCTGCGTGATGATCGCTTGCGTCAGCAAAAGGCCGATACCGCCGCCCGTGATCGCACCGATCACGGTGGCGCTTCGGGTGTTGGATTCGAGGAAATACAGAAGCTGGCTCAACAAAACAGGTGTGATCTGCGGGATGACCCCAAAGCGATAGCGCTGCGGCGCGTTTGCACCGGTCGATTGCACGCCCTCAATCTGTTTCTGGTCCACATTCTCCAACGCTTCCGAGAATATCTTGCCGAAGGTACCGGTATCCGTCACCAGCATGGCCAAAGCGCCGGTCAACGGGCCGGGCCCAAAGGCGCGGGCCAGAACAACCGTCCAGATCAGGGCATCCACGCCACGCACAAAGTCAAAGATACGTCGCGTGACGAACCGAACGGATTTCAACGGGTTGAAGTTGCGCGTCGCCAGAAAGGCCAGTGGCAGGGCCACGATGGCCGCGCCGAACGTGCCCAGAAACGCCATCAGGATCGTTTCGAATATGGCCCAGGCCACGTCCTGGTGCCGCCACATCTTGTTGGTCCAGAAATCATTGAAGATCGCCCCGGCTTCGCCGGATGCAGCGCGCCCGGCGAGATCGGAGAATGACTGGCCGTAATAGGGGCTGTCCAAAGTGAACCAGAACAGCTCCCACCCGGTGAAATACCGGAACACCTCGGCCCGGTTGCGGGTTACGGTCAGGCGACCGGCATCCGTGGTGATCGCCATCCGGTTCTTTGAAACATTGATCCATTCGGGCACATCGCCCGCTGGCAGTTCGGCCTGCACCCCGGCAGATCGGGTCGGTGTGGCGCGCACGGTGCCGTAGCCGGGAATGTCATATTCGATGGTCTCCGGACCAAAACGCACCACATGTCCGTCTTCCAGATCGATGACCGTCGTTTCGCCTAGCGTTACCCAATCCGGCGCCTCGCCTTCTGGGTAGGCGCCTTTGCGTTCGCCTTCGATGGCGGCTGAGACCTCACCCGTGCGATTGTCCCGCTCGATATGGGTTTTGTAGCTGTAGCTGTCGGCGACCAGAGTTTTGCCGTTTTCCAGGTTCGCCCGCCCTGCCAAACCCGGCACGTCGAAGGCGAAGAACACGTAGACAAGATAGACCAGCACCAAAGCCGGAAGGCCGAAATTCACCAGACGTTTTCGGCTGAACAGACGGTCCGCTTCGGCCTTCAGTTCAACAACGGTCAGATCGGTTGCGAAGGTGCTCATGCCGAAGCTCCTTTTTCCGACCCATGGGTCAGGCGGTCGCGCAGCACACCCGAGATCTGGTCCACGACGACAATAGTGACAAAGAGAAGAAGGAAGATGGCGGCGGCCTCGTCATAGCGCCCCTGCCCCCAGGACATCGAGTTGCGCAGCTCATAGCCCAGACCGCCAGCCCCGACGAAACCGAGGATGGCCGAGGCGCGGATGTTGATCTCGAACCGCAGCAAGGCATAGCTGACATAGTTCGGCCCGACCTGCGGGATCACACCCAGATACATCCGTTGTGACCAGTTCGCACCGACCGAATGCAACCCCTCGACCGGTTTCAGCGAGGCGTTCTCATTCACTTCCGAGAACAGCTTGCCCAAGGCCCCTGCCGTATGAATGGCAATCGCGATCATCGCCGGAACCGGACCACCGCCCAGAACAAAGATCAGCACCAGCGCGATCACGATCTCCGGTATCGCCCGGCAAATGTCGGCAATGCGGCGGAACAGCGGGATCAGCGAAGGCCAAAGCGCCATGCCCCGCGTCGACATCAAGGCCAGAAACGTCCCCGCGATAGTCCCGATCAGGGTCGATGCTGCGGCGATGTTGATTGTCTCGATCAAGGCCGGGAAGAACGTGACCAGATTCTCGGGCATCGCGCCGATCTTCTCCCACGCCTCGGCCAGAACCTCGGACGGGTAGTCGAAGATGCGGTGCCAACCATCGATAAAGCTGCCCGCGTTGCGGCTGTCTGCTGTACGAAAGCCCGCGACCATCAGCGCCACAAACAGGATCAGAAGGATACCACCATAGACCCGCTTGCGCCGTGTCATCTCGGAATAGTCGGCCCGGATCTGGGCGACGCTGGGGGGCCCTGCGGTCAGGTCTGTCATGGAATGCTCCTGAGTGGAAAAACGGGGCCCGGCAGGTACCGGACCCCGATCTTGGAGGATGCAGGCTTAGTTCGACTTCAGCTTGCGCGCTTCGATGATGATTTCGTAAGCGTCATGGGTGATCGGTTCGAACGCTTTGGCCTCACCAGCGGCAACGCCGTAGAAGCATTCACGGTCCTTTTCGGCCAGACCCGCCATCAGCGCGGTCATCTTTTCCTTCACATCCGCAGGCAGCGCGGTGCGCAGTACAACCGGGCCTTCCGGGATCGGCTTGGACTGCCAGATCATGACCATGTCGTTCATGTCGATCAGACCCGCATCAACCGCACGACGCAGGGCACCGGAGTTGAAACCGTCTTCCCAGTCACCCAGTCCATCGGCCCAGGTCACGCCGCCATCAACGTCGCCGTTATTGACAGCAACGATGGTCTGTTCGTGACCGCCAGTGAACTTGACTTCACCAAAATAGTCGCCCGACTCCATGGTCGAACCGGTGGCCTGTGGGATTTCGATGGACGGGATCAGATAGCCCGAGGTCGAGTTCGGATCGCCGAAGCCAAAGGTCTTGTCCTTCATGTCTTCCAGCGAGGTGATGCCGCTGTCCTTGCGGGCAAAACCGATCGAGTAATAGCCGTAGCCGCCATCGGTGTTGACCTTGACCAGAACCGGCTCGACCGCTTCGGGGTCGCTCAGATAGGTTTTTGCGTAACCCGATGCGCCCAGCCACGCCATGTCGATTGTGCCGCCCAGCAGGCCTTGAATCACGCCATCATAGTCGGCAGGCGCGAACAGCTTGGTTTCAACGCCCAATGTTTCTTCGGTGTATTCACGCAGGCATTCGTTGTTGTTCAGGCGGTCCTGAGCGTTCTCACCGCCCAGAATGCCAATGCGGAACTCGCTGATGTCGTCAGCCAGGACCGGCGCGGCCAAGGCGGTGGTTGCAGCAAGGGCAGCAATCAGTTTTTTCATCTGTCTCTCTCCAGGTTTTTGTGCCGGCCTTTCATCGGCCGGTCGATGAAAGGGGTTGGGTGGCTCAGATGGTGGCTTCTGCTTCCATCAGGGCCTTCTGGGTGGCGTCCAGAGTGTCGATCTCGGTCGAGGTCGCCTCTTCCGAGAAGCTGGCATCAGCGCCATAGATTTCGCGGGCGACGCCGGTGGTCAGTTGCTCGGGCAGGCCGTCGAACACGATGCGACCGTCACGCATTCCGACGACGCGGTCGCAGTAGCGGCGCGCCGTGTCCAGCGTGTGCAGGTTGGCGATGACGGTGCGGCCATCTTCCTCGTGGATACGACGCAGCGCCTGCATCACCACCTGCGCATTCATCGGGTCGAGTGAGGCAATCGGCTCATCCGCGAGAATGATCCTAGGGTCCTGCATCAGGGCGCGGGCAATGGCCACGCGCTGCTGTTGTCCACCCGAAAGCGCCTCAGCCCGTTTGGGCGCGTGTTCGGCAATGCCCAGACGGTCCAGAATATCGATGGCGCGGTGAATTTCGGCCATCGGGTACAGGTTGAACATCGTCGCCAGCGTCGAGTGGCGGTTCAACGTGCCGTGCAACACGTTGGAAACCACATCCATGCGGGGCACAAGATTGAACTGCTGGAAGATCATCGCGCAATCCGCCTGCCATGCCCGTTTCTCTCGCCCCTTCAACTGGGTCACGTCGCGGCCTTCGAACAGAATCCGACCTTCCGTCGAATCCGTCAGACGGTTGATCATCCGCAACAGCGTCGATTTGCCCGCACCCGAACGTCCGATGATGCCGATCATGCACGGCTTGTCCACATCCAGCGTCGCCGCGTCCACGACTGTATTCCCGCCAAAGCGTTTGGTCAGTTTCTCGATCCGCAGCACGTGCCACCCCCAATTCGTGTTGGCGGTCAGCTACAGATGCCAGTAAACGGATATGTGTCACTGCGGTGAAAGTTTTGTAACGCCGCACGTCCCACTAGGGCTACCCATCGGGGCAAGGCGCGGGTATACGCGACCGCGACTCTTTTGCTGACACGAGGCCGCCATGAGCTTTGACCGCACCATCAAGATCGCCCCGTCGATCCTGTCCGCCGACTTCGCCAATTTCGGGGCCGAGATTCAGGCCATCGAAGCCCAAGGCGCAGACTGGGTACATGTCGACGTGATGGACGGCCATTTCGTGCCGAACCTCACCTTCGGCCCCCCGGCGGTGAAGGCGTTCCGCCCACATGTGAAAACCGTGATGGACGTGCATCTGATGATCACGCCGGTTGACCCCTACATTCAAGCCTACGCAGATGCGGGCGCCGACATCCTGACCGCCCATGTCGAGGCCGGCCCGCACACCCACCGCACCCTGCAGGCCATCCGCGCCGCAGGTATGAAGGCTGGCGTCGCCCTGAACCCCGGCACCCCGGCCGAGGCGGTCGAGCATCTTCTGGACCTGACCGATCTGGTCTGCGTCATGACCGTGAACCCCGGTTTCGGTGGCCAGAAGTTCA
The DNA here is from genome assembly GCF_056537745.1 of Ruegeria sp. C12. Classification (NCBI taxonomy): domain Bacteria; kingdom Pseudomonadati; phylum Pseudomonadota; class Alphaproteobacteria; order Rhodobacterales; family Roseobacteraceae; genus Ruegeria; species Ruegeria sp. C12. The sequence goes on along the minus strand of NZ_JBQFSA010000008.1, from coordinate 1,703 downwards.
TCGACATGACCGCCAAGGTCCGCAAACTGCGCCAGATGATCGGCGACCGCCCCGTGCATATCGAGATCGACGGTGGCGTCGATCCCAAAACCGCACCACTGGTTGCGGCAGCGGGTGCGGATGTGCTGGTGGCCGGATCGGCTGTGTTCAAGGGTGGATCAGTGGATCAGCCGGAGGTTTATGGTGAGAACATCCGGGCCGTTCGCGCGGCGGCTGAGGGTGGGTTGTCCTAATTCAGCAGCTTATGGCGGCGGCTGACTGGGTCTGTGCCGAATGGCTCCCGGGTCACAAAGTCAGTCGCTATGTAGCCATTCTTGCGCCGCTGACACGGCGTTTGCGGGCCCGGCCACGGGAAGCGGAAACGCTTCTCGGGTATTTTTGTTTGGCGAAGACGATAAGCTCTGACACTCGTGTGCAGTGGTGTGGGAAAGACGAAAAAGCACGGGCCAACCAGCCAAAGAAACTCCCATTGTATTTTCTTCCCTGTGCCACATACGCGCGAACGTTGACACGGTCAGCAATCTCGGAGCCTACAGCCATTTTCATCATCGACCTCACAGCAACCCGAGTGTTGCCATCAATCATGCGCAATCCCATTCTGTCGCCTGATAGTTTGGTTGCGCGTTCGTAGGGGAAAAGCAAAATATTGAAGATCAATAGCTTCTCCACACTGTTAATGAAGAATTGCAACCAGCCAAACCGGAAATGTTTAGCTGCCAATGCGCCCACAAATCGCCCCACAATAAATCGCAGTTCGTCCTTAGTGTTTTCGTTCCTCAGAAGCTCGGAATTCAGAAGCAATATCTTGGTGTTGAGAAGCGACAGGATTGATGCATTGTAAGATCCATCCTCATGAACATATGCCTCGACCGTTCGGTTGTAACCAAAAAGCTCCTTCGCTTCTTTGATCGCATCGTTGGCTTCAGGGAAAGACGCCGCTGAAACCTGGACAAAATTGTTCATCCAATGCGCGACAGCCAACCTAAGGCTAAACCACAGCGAGAAAAGGATGATCGGAACCAGCAAAAGAATGGTTCCAAAAGTTGCGACTGTTAGCAGCGCCGTTACGAAACCAAACGGAATCAAAACAAACAAGGTTATGTAAAAGCGTGGAGTCTCAGTAGGATGTCTTAGTTCCTGCATTTCATTTTTTGACAAAGGCATGGGAAATCCCCCACAAAAATCGTGAAAAGTAATAGATTATGAAATTACATCTATTTTGTAAGACGAAATCAACTGTTCAGTCTTTCTACGGAATCGCGGAACCCGGTCGTATTATTGAGTACTATGCGCTAACGCCAAATGTTCGGCGATGACTTTCGCAGCGAAGGGCTCGCCACAAAAAAGGCCGCCCCTTAGGGAGCGGCCTTCTCAATCTCAACGACGAGCCGGGCTGAAGCCTGGCCTACCGATTACTCGATGATCTTCGACACACTACATTTGGTGTGTCTCAGGATCATTGCGTTCAAACAAAAAGGGCGTCCCGAGGGACGCCCTTTCCGTTTGATCATTCGCACGTGCGAATTATTCAATAATTTTGGAAACAACACCCGCACCAACGGTGCGGCCACCTTCGCGGATCGCGAAGCGCAGGCCGTTTTCCATCGCGATCGGTGCGATCAGCTCAACGCCGAACGACACGTTGTCGCCGGGCATGACCATCTCGGTGCCTTCGGCCAGGGTCACGGTGCCGGTCACGTCAG